>NZ_JAUXOV010000022.1 GCF_030684215.1 Pseudotabrizicola sp. | reverse complement strand
CAAAGCATCCGGGCAACCGCCAGCTCAATGACAAGCGCGGTCGCCCGGATGCTCGCGCTCCCTCACGCGACAATCTCCCTAACCCCAAAGTGGCAACATTTTGCGCTGCCCTTTGGCTCACTTTTACTCTGCCGTTGACAGGGCGGCGTTGCTCTGCATTTGCTATGTCGGGGCCATTGAACTTCGCACACGAAACAGCAAAAGGCTGGTTCGTCGAATCCTGATCGGCCGTGACTCAAGCTGAACTAGGCCGTTCCAACTCTATTCAGCGAGAATCCAAGCTGCCCTGTTCCTCAACTCATCTCAACTTTCTGGCTTTGCAAGTGCTCAGGAAGAGCGGACACGGCGCTGCGGAAGGCTCCTGCAACGGGATGCACTTTCTTCACCTATCAAGCGCCTGATTGCATCAAGGTGTTCGGGGGGTACATTCATCCGCGCCCCGGTCAGTGCCAGCAAAACAGCATCGGCATGAGACGAGCCAAGTGCCCTTGAAATTCGTGTGTCCAGCAAAAGTTCGGCCGTAGATGCCACGCACAGATCCGGGAACCGACCACTGCATATGCGGCTAGCCTTCTTCTCGTCAATAAGTGCAACAGCTCCGATCGCATGAGCATATGCAATTGTAGCGGCCTCGCCGTCATCAAGGGTTTCCGAAGCAGGGCCCTCGATCAGCGCGCGGTAGACTGGCTCAGCATTTTGCGCCAAGTCGACGATCTTGATCAGACCGCGTTCCGCAAGTGCTTCCACATCGGATGAGTCCCGGTGTCCGTTTCTGCTGCCCCTTTTCAGTTCATCGAAGGCATTCTGCGTGACATGAACGGTGCAGACCGATGCCTTGAGAATGGCCTCGAAATACCCGGTTGCATTCAGGTTGATCAGAACACTGGCATCAGCGACAATGACATCTGCCGGACTAGTCGGAAATCTTGACAAGCTCATTTGCCTCTCTTTCCTCGTTGTCCGTTCCATCAAGAAGGGTACGCAACTCGTACCGGTCCAGCCTGAGCAGTCTTGCCAGCTGGCCCTCACTGTATATGTCCCGCTTCCATGCCTCACGCGCCAGAAGCGATACCCTCAGTGGGACGGTGCGCCGTGCCTCGTTCCGAAACGCAGCCAGATCCGCCGTGTCTCCCAGTACTTCACGTGCGTGATCATCGGAGATGCCACCATTGGAGACGAACCAGTTCCACGTTCCTTTTTTGGCAAGTTCAAGCTCTTCAAGCCGACGAGTCAGCGCCTCTCGTGAAACACCAAATGCATGGGCCAGAAGAATAATGTGGCGGCGAGTGAAATGGGATTGTCCTGCCGTAATCTCCAGAAATCTCTCCCGGACCGGCCTTGCAGGCATGAGAAAACATCGGGCGAAGGCGTCAGCGTAGATTTCCTCGCGCGATTGGCGGTTATCCCCTTCCGCCAGTACGTCTGGCTGATGACGTGCCGATATAAAATGCGCCAGCTCATGAAGGGCCGTCTGAATCAATCGTGATGGCGGGTGGTTGGAGTTGAGCAAAATACTCGCGCCAGAGATCTCGTCGAATGCAAAAAGACCAGAGATCGAGCCGTGCAGCGGGCGAAGGAAAACCCTGATGCCGAGCTGCAATTCAAGCAATGAAATGATGTCGAGGCACGGGCCTGAACCAAGGCCAAGCCAAGCGCGTAGTTCCTGTGCATCCAGCTCAGCCTGCTGGCGTATATTGCCAGGCAGAACAGGTCTTTCGGGCGGGTAGTTTCGATAGCGCGAGACGCCGAGTGCATTCTCCAGCTCGACTTCGGCGCGCACGAGATCATTCAGGAGCTTGACCGCATCGAGCGCGGCCTCGTCGGCCGTCATGGTCAGCTTCCGAAAGCGCGGTATCATGTCAATGTGAATGCTCTCCCGCCGGAGCAGTGCGTTTGCGGACGTGCCATATAGCGCAGCAAGCTTCTGAAGTTCATCCGTGCGGACGCGCCGCTGCCCCTGCTCCAGGGCGACGACCGTCGTTCTGGCGGCACCGATCGCTTCGGCAGCCGCCGCTTGCGTGATCCGCGCGCCCTCGCGTGCAATCCTCAGCCGTTCGCCGATTTCCTGGTCACTCAGTACTTCTTTGTTCTCGCTCATCCGTTCCTCCTAGCCCACTCTTTTATGAGCGAGCGGTCGCCGAGCGAGTCCACATACGAATTCCATTCGTCTGCATGCTTGCCCAGCATTCTTGCAAGCTTGGCTTCTACTTCTTTGGGCGGCAACCCGACCGCGCTGGACAGGATTCCTGCCTGACGCCGCAGGAGGGGTGTATTCTCCGGCAACGCCAATTCCGCAAGGTGTTCCATGTGCAAGACGGCAGCGATCAGGTAATCCCGGAAGGCTTTATTCAGTTTGCCGAAACGGGGATCGACTGCATCCGCAAGTTCAGCTACGCCGAGATCAGACGCGATGTAGGTGTCTGGCGGTTCGGTCTGACCGGCTGCGTGTACGCTCATACGCCGAAGCAAGCATGCGGCGCATGCCCCGCATTGCCGGAACTTTCCGTCAATGGAGCTCCATTGAGAGCCTTTCCAGCACGAAGTTGTGCCCTGCCAGTCGGCTGACGACGGCCCTAGAGAAATGTAATTTGCGAGGGTTTCAGCCTTCGTGTTCCACAGGCGAGGGAATGAATAGACGATCCTGATCCCCAGAAGGGCCTCAAGAAAGGCTGACATGCGTTCAAGGAAGGCAGGATGGTTCCTATAATCCGGATAAGTCTGGCCGACCGGTGCAAGCACGGGACCAAGAGCGCCTTGTCCGCTTTCGGGAACGACGCATTCATTTGCGCCGCAGATGTAGGCAGCGAGACCGCTGACCAGCGAGAATTTGAAGCCCCGGTTGCGCGCGCTCGTTTCGGCGTTGTGGATTCGCCTAGAAAACCGGTAGGGCAATGCGGTGAACGGCTGTCCGCGCAGCGGACGTCCTTTCTTTTTCGAGCCCAGCCGCACGAGCACAAGGCCGCTTTTGTAAGTTGCCCTGACAAGCCCGTTGACCGCTCGAGAATCCATACCGTCGCTATATGCTAGCGTTGCCCGAACTCCGGGCTGGAGATCAAGTTGTTGCTGGCGAGGCAGCGGCTCTCTGGTGTGGCGTTGCCGAAATGAAATCTGCCAGTCATCTCCAGTCAGGAAATTGAGTGCGCTTGCCAGCGACACCTGAACCTCTGGCTTTTCCCAGTGGGCAAGATCATGTACCGGTATCGAAACCACAAGCTTGCGCCCCCAAGTTTCCGATGGCCGCTTCCGGAACCTGTCCGCAAACTCGATGCCGCCTGCCAGCACCATGGAGTCGAACACAAGTGGATCAAAGTCGGCAACCGCATAGGAGTTCAGGGCATCCATTGAAAACTTCAGGTCTTTTCCAAGTCGCAAGGGGACAGCATCTGGAATGGAAGTGGTTTCGCCGGGGGCGAGTACTTCGATGCAAGTTCGATGGAAGGAGAGGTTCTGTGCCATCACATGGCTACTCCGTCATCAATGCCATCCTGCTTGCGGATTCGGGCGTTCGACGGACTGCGGCTTGCGGTGCTGCAGATTTCAGAGGCTATGCCTGCGGCATCAACTGCTTTGCGAGCAACTAAGAGTCGATCGCGCATCGAGAATGCCGATCGGTTTCCTTGCTTGCGCAGGTAGTGCTCCTCGATCTGTCTGGAAGCGGCCCTGAGTTTGAGGTCGATTGCTGCTTCACAGGCTGCGCTCATTGACTCTGCGCCGCTGCCTCCACGGCGGATTTCATCGATGCAGCAATCTATCAGCGCGTTCCAACTCGCATCGCCTGGACGGGCAATCCGCAGGGCGTCAAGATCGCCTTCAACGGTATCACTGAACAGGCCAGGCTGGTCTCCCGCCCGCATGGCGTTCTGCAGTTTTTCAATTGGCAAGCCGCCGAACTCTTTGCGAATGGCCACCAGCATGGCCTCGGAGACTTCCGCATCCGAAAACGCGCGGTTTGCGGCGCGCTCTGCAAGGTCCTGCCATCTGCGTGGCAATGGCAAGCTTTTGTGAGGTCCGTCGCTCATGCATCCTCCATGTCAGAAGCGTGCCACAAGCGATCTGACATTGTCAACATACTTGGCGTAAGTGCTGACATTGTCGTTTTGAGGCTACCCGTAACCCGCCATGGGCTGAGCAATAATAGCGCCGATGGAATCTCGCTGCATTGCGTCCGAGTGGTTGCCTATCGGAATGCTGGGCTTTGTTCGCTTCGAGAGTGATGAAGCCGAACCCGGCAGATTTCCCCGCCGGGCCTTGGGGAGACCCCGTTCTTTTCAGAACGGGATTTCATCGTCGCGGTCGACCAGCTCGGGGTTTTCGTTCTCGGTCGCCTTCGGGCGGCTGAGGAAGTCGACCTTCTCGGCGATGATCTCGCAGCCGTAGCGGTCGGTGCCGGTTGCGTCGGTCCACTTGGTGTAGTGGATGCGACCGTGGACGAGGACCTTCATGCCTTTTTCGCAGTGCTCGGCGACCGTCTTGCCGAGACCATTGAAGCAGGTGATGCGGTGCCATTCGGTGTCCATGACCCGGTAGCCGTTCTCGTCGCGCAGCACACGGCCTTCGGCGAGGCGGGGGCGCGAGGTGGCGAGGGTGAAGTTGGTGATCTTGGTACCGCTCTGGGTGGCGCGGACCTCAGGCTTTTGACCGATGTTGCCGGCGAGGATGACGATGTTCTGCATTTGAAGTACCTCATGTTTCCTGTCCCTGGGACCGTCCCTTCGACAAGACCCGAAAGAAGCCTGTCGGCTGAGGCGTGCACGGCTGGGCCATCAGACCAGACGGAAACCCCCAAAGGTCCGGGGTGGAGCGGGCAGGTGCCGCGTTTCCAAAGAAACGCTAGCCAACACGGCCCGGACTGACGCGGGGTTGCGCGCCAGAGGCCGAACAGGCTTAGGGGATTGTCAGTCGAAGGGATGGCGCCGGGGATGGGAGCGACTTGGGGCCCTTGCAGAACGAAGACCTTCCTTGCCAATCCAACAGGACTGAAGCCTTCGAACCGCACTGCAGCCCTGCGGTAGATCACCCACCCCCCCTGCCCTTCCACGCAGCCTTTGCCCGAAGGCGGTTGCGATGCGATGACTTGGCGGCTATCCGGGATGGATCATTCCGGATACGAGGCAAGCATGGCTGATTTTAATCTCGAGGCACTGTCGCTGAAAGAACTGCGTCAATTGCACAAGGACCTCGCCAAGGCGATTTCCACTTATGAGGACCGTCATAAAGCCGAAGCCCGCGCAAAGCTGGACGCGATCGCCAAAGAGATGGGCTATTCCTTAGCCGACTTGATCGGCAGCGAGGTGAAACCCACCCGTGCGCCCGCCACCGCCAAGTACCGCCATCCAGAAAACCCGAGCCTGACCTGGTCCGGTCGTGGTCGTAAACCGCTATGGTTTGTAACCGCTCTCGATGCAGGCAAAACGCCTGAAGATCTCGCGATCAGCTGAACCTGACGTGGGATTCAGGGGCAGACGTCCGGATCATGCGTCTGGCCTGACAGCACGTACAAAATGCGTCGGAATACCCTGCCATTCGCAAACCTGTCGGGTGGCCTGTTCTGCCGTGCTTGCCCAGGTGCGGACAATCCAATCTTAACCAGCATCGCCAGGAAGAGTCACGATGAAGGTGCGCGCGGTATTGGCCTCGGCGGCGCTATCCACCTGCCCTATCGCGGGCAATGCATACCAATCGGAATACCGCCGTGCCTCAGACCCTTGCGCCTTGCAGGCGGAACAGAAGCAAGACTGGCCCCCATCCGCCCTTGAGCCGATAAAGCCGGCTGGTTCACCACATTCTTGGCCGTAGCTGCCGGGCTCAGCGTTGGTGCAACGCGGCCAGATCCGCGAGCTGCCCCTCGGTGAGGGGGCATAGCCCTTGGGGAAGCCGTAGGGGAAACAAGTCATGGACATGCCTTAACTCCTTTTTGTTTTTATGCAGGGGTGCTGACTATCGTCGGCGCGTTCTGCCGTGCGGCCAGAATGGCTGACAGGCGAAAAGGCCCAGGACGGCGCTATCGCGCCGTGCCCAGGCCTTCTCCAAAACCGTGGGCTTAGGCCCACGGGTCGAATTCCGAAACCACCTGAACCTCGTCGCCGTCGATTTCATCGGCGGGGACCGCACCAAAGGTTCCATCCCCTGCCTGGAAGACGACAATCGAGACCATGAGCGTGGCGGCGAGGGAGGCGGCGAAGGCGTGTGCATCTTTGCGGGACATCTGTTTTGGCTCCTGCTGGGAGGCGAGGGACCATCCCCCGCGCTGACAGGAACCCGCAGGCCCAAAGGCGGTCTGACATCACCGGGTGCGTTCGGCTCGCCCGAATCCAGCCGGCGGCACGGGCTTGCCCGTAGTCCGAGCCCTTGTGGCTTGATCTCGAAGACCGGCTTTGGGCCAAGGAAGGGACTGGCAAGCGGGGGATGGTGCTTTGACGCTAAGGAGCCGAATTGTCCCGCTGATGCTCACCCTGCCCGCCATCTTGCCATGCTTATGGTTGGGGGCATCTTCCTTGGGGATGGAGCTTCTTGTCCCCCGCGCATCGCGGGACGAGGTCGTGTTTTGGGAAGAGACCCGCCAGCTGCGGGCCCCTCGGGTTTTGGAAAGGCTCAGGCGGCGATATGCACCTCCCCTGCCCTTTCGCTTGGTGTGGTGGAGTTCTGGGCTGGCTAGCTGGAGATTTCGCCTTCCCCCAGGGCGGCAAGCCGAGCGGTCAGGTACATTCTGACATGCAGGAAGTCGACGACGATCATCCTGTCAGGGCCGGCAATGAAGACCACATAATGCTGGCCAGACCGGGCATAGCGCAGGTTCTCGTGCAGGGCCGGATCAACCAGACGGCGGCAATCCTTGGACGGCGCTGTACCATCGGCCAGCGCCTGGCACTTCTCGATCAGGTCTTCGGCATAGGCGTCGGCCTGGCGCCGCCCGAAGGTCTCGACCGTCCAGACGGCAATATCCTTTAGCGCGGCTTCTGCCTGCCGCGTCAGCACCCATGGCTTGGCCATTAGGACGCAGACTTCTGCGCCGTTGCAAAGACTCGCCGGATTGCCTCTTCACCGGGTCCGCGCGCGAACGCGCCTTCCCTAGCTTCCAGTACACCACGCGTCAGCCTTGCGCGCAGGTCACGGAACTCGGCCTCCTCGCGCTCCAGCAAACGCAGACCGGCCCGCAACGCCTCGGAAGCGTTCTGATATCGGCCCGAGGCAACCAGATCGTCGATCAGCTTCGATTGGGGTTCAGTCAGAACAACGTTGCGGGTAGCCATGCGAAAACTCCGTTTGATTGGCAATATATGCCAATGCCTCTTGTCTGTCGATAGAGGCCCGGCCAAACTGCAGGACTGCAATGGCCGGGCCAAATCGCTGCTGGAGCTCAAGCTGCGATGTCTGCTTCCCCTGCCCCTGCGCCGATATCCTCACCGACGATCGCGAGACGGGCATTGCGATATCCCTCCCGCGCGATCCAGAGCTCGGCTGCGGTGACGGACTCCGCGAGATGCAGAAGCTCAGTGTTGCCACCGAAGTCCAAGAGCACGCGCACCTGCCCCGGCTTTGGTACCTC
Organism: Pseudotabrizicola sp.; assembly: GCF_030684215.1. Lineage (GTDB taxonomy): Bacteria > Pseudomonadota > Alphaproteobacteria > Rhodobacterales > Rhodobacteraceae > Pseudotabrizicola. The sequence goes on along the minus strand of NZ_JAUXOV010000022.1, from coordinate 6,047 downwards.
GGCCACCTCAAAGACCAACCGGCTGTCCACCGAATGGCTGCGCATGATGGTGACGAGGATCACGCCGTCCGAGGAGAAGTTCCCCTCATGCAGCGTGAAGGACGCCGGGGCCGTCCAGGTCGGATAAGGCCGCGGCGGTTCCTTCTTCACCAAACGGCCAACACCATTGGACCTTTCCCATGCCGCCAGCTTCTTGGTGAAGCGCGCGGGCGGTTTGGGACTGCCATCAGAGTAGCGAATGAGCGCGCCCAAGGGCGCTTTGTCGATTATTGTGTTTGCGGACATGATTCCTCATTCTGAGTGCGAAGATTTGCACCCATCATATTGATATTGCAGTATTTTGTATGAATGAGGGCGAGTTTCCCCGCCCTCGGTGGCTCAGATCACTCTGCAGCCATCATCGGTACGCCGTGGACCGGCATATCTGCCATCAGGAAGGCTGGAAGATCGATGGTTTCGCCGTTGTCAGGCATTTCAGCGACCAGTTCAGCGGCATCTTGGACCGAAGCCCCTTGCCCTTCTGTCGCAGTCGCATCATCGAACGCGACCAAGTCCGCGCGGCGCAGAACCTCGGGCAACCAGCCGCTGCCCTTGAGAAGCCGCTCGGCCTCGGTCGCCATTTCAACCTTCTTCAGATGATCGAGAAGCTGTGCGGTCCCCTCGCCTTTCGCCTCGCGCACGGCCTCGAGGATTCGGGCCTTGGGCACGCGGTTAAGATAGCCATCCACCGTCGGCTCCCATCCCGCCTCGACCATGTCGAGATCGACCGCACGCGCCACGAGATCGGCATGCGACATGCGGCGGGTCAGGCCGCTGGCCGTGATGCCCGCCCCATAGGGGTTCACCTTCTCATGCAGCGCGTTGACCCCGAAGCTGAGGCAATGCGCCAGAAGGGCCAGACGGCTACCCTGGTCGAGCACGGTCAGATAGTCCCAGAGCGCAGCATCATCGCCAAGAGGCAGATCAGCCTCCCAGGCCGCATGACGTTCGTCGACCAGCTTCGCCACGACGCTGTCCTTCAGATCGGGCGCCTGCGCCGACATGTAGACATGGCGTACCGAGGCTTCGAGGCAGCTGCCCGAGGCCGAGGAGGTTCGGAAGGTGTCCGTCACCAGCTTGAGGAGCAGGAGCGTCAGCGCCACTTCGGGCGACCGCCCGATGGCCTCGCGCAGCGCCAAGGTCCGGTGGGCTGTCAGTTCCATGACCAGCCGTTCGGGCAGCGGCTTCAGCGCGCCATCATCTTCTTCGTCGGAAGGCTCAGCGCCGATCGGCTGACCACCCGAGGTGATGACGGTGCCCCCGACTGAAGTCTCGGAGGACTGCCTTCCGGAACCACCAACATCAATCCCCTGCACCCTGCCATCCGCGTTCTCGCCATCCTGGACCGCGGTCTCCTCGCGCGGCTCGTCCTCAGGCCGGACATACCCGCGATAGACCGCGAGGCTGCCATCCCGATCCAGTGTCACGAAAACACCAGCACGGACGACCTCCGCTGGGTCATAGATCAGAGGCCGCTGCTCGAGTGCCTCCATCGCCATCTCGAGCTCACCAAGCCGTGCATCGATCTCGTCGGGGTATTCGTCCTGACCGGAGTATTCCACTTCCAGTGCGCGGTACTCGGCGAGGAGCTTCGCGTGGGCCGCGCTTTCCTCGTCGGTCATCGGCGCGGGATCACCGGCCAGACGCCGCAGGCCGTGGCTGTATCCATAGGGCAGGTCGGTCGCCACCTCGATCCACTTCCAGCCTTCGGAAGCAAGAGCTTCGGCATCAGCCTGAAGCTTCTCCGTGACCAGCCGGTCGAGCAGGGCAGGGACCTCGAGCCAGCCGCCGTCATCCCCCTGGAAGAGATCACGCAGCACGACACCACCTGCCGCCTCATAGGCATCGATACCGACGAAAACCGCGCGACGATCCGAGGCCCGGACCGAGGTCTCCGTCAGCATCCGTCGGATGGCATAGGGCTCTTTGTTCCAGGAGTTCTTCACCGCATCCCAGACCTGCACCTGACGGGCATGATCGGGATTCACCGTGAAGGCCATCAGCTGTTCCAACGTCATGCCATCCTCGGCATAGACCTCGAGCAGGGCAGGGGCAACAGACGCGAGTTTCAGGCGCTGCTTGACAATTTGCGAGGTGACGAAAAAGGCCGCTGCGATCGCTTCTTCGCCCTGACCCTTTTCGCGCAGGGCCTGGAAAGCGCGGAACTGATCGAGCGGGTGAAGCGCCACGCGCTGCATGTTCTCGGCCAGAGAGTCGTCCTCGGCCAGGATCTCCGATGCAGCATCCCGCACGATGCAGGGGATCGGTGCCGTCTTCGCGAGCCGCTTCTGCTTCACCAGCAGCGACAGCGCCTGGAAACGACGGCCACCGGCCGGGATCTCGAACGTACCCGTCTCGACACCATCGGCATCGACAACAGCCCGCACGTTCAACCCCTGCAGAAGTCCACGACGTGCGATGTCCTCGGCAAGTTCTTCGACCGAGACGCCCGCCTTGATGCGCCGCACGTTGAACTGGCTCAGCACGAGCTTGTCGAAGGGGATGTCCCGCGAGGGGGATAGGGTGACTTTCTGGGCAACTTTTGTCATCAGATCTTCTCCACGACGGGCGCCGGAAGCCACTCTCCCGATCTCACCTCCCGTCACCCCTCAAACCCCCAACCTTTCCCTCTCTTCGTCGGTCTTGACCGCGGTCAAGAAGTGGAAGCTGCATGCTCTATGCGCTCAGGATCGTTTCAAAATATGCCTCGGGCTGCCTGATCGCTTCTCCCTTCCCCAACAGGTAGTCTAAGATCACTAGAAGCCGTCCAGCGCCGGCTTTCTGGAGGCCACGCATCAGCTTTTCCTGGCGTATTCTAAGCAATCGACCGATGTCGAAGAGAATGCGGTTCAGGGCTTCGCCTGTTCGAGGTGCGTCTGGAAAGAAGTCAGCGACATGTGAGAAGTCTGTCCATGCCATTCTGGCCGGGTCTCGACTCATGGAAGGTCCTACAGTCTTTTGGTCAGCGCTGGTTTGCGTTGCGTGCGCGTCTTTCTTAACAAGTTCTTTTTTTATGGACTCTATCTGCCGGTCATTTTGTCCGCTTCTGGCGGACATTTCGCGCGTGCAATCATGGCTGAGGGTTTGGTCGTGTGCAGGGACTTCGTCTAAGCGCGTGCTTGAACTCTCGCACTCTCCGTAGCTCTGCGCGGCATCGGCCCCGAGCTCGCGGAGACCAGCGATGATCTGCAAGACTGCGTCGGCCGTGAGCGTTGCTCGTCGAAGGATGTTTCTGATCGTTCCAAGTGAAGACAACCGCGCTTCGTTGAGATGCTGGTCGTGAAGGAGGGATGCGCGAAGCGCCAATGCTTCTGCCCTGAGGGAGCGAAGGCGTTCACGCTCCTTTGCAACCTTCAACGCTTCTGCCGCCAATGCGTCGTGGTTCTGTATCAGGGGGTTCAGGTCGATCCCAAACGCGTCCCGGATGATGCCTCCATACCGTAGAGGGAAGCGTTTGCCGTTTGCCGAGTTCTTCCGGTCGATGAGGCCCGCAGCGTCAAGACGGCCCAGGCAGCGACGTAGGGTCCTCTCATCGATGCCGTTTGCGCGCTCAGACAAGGAGGCGTTGGAGGGGAACACAACGGTAAGTTTGGGTGGGGTGTCACCGTTGGTGGTGTTTCGATCGCGAGGAAGAAAGCTGATCAGGGCCGTCAAGACTGTGATGTCGTTACTCGTCAGGCCAAGTTCTTTCCGGAGGGCGCGTACCGGTCCCAGAAGTTCGTAGATAGTAGGGCAGGCAATAGCTCTCGGTTCCGCCATGGCGGTTGGTGTTGGGGTTACATGTCTCATGATGTTTCGGAAGAAAAAGCTTCCCCGGTCACCGCGAGCGGTGTTGAACTCGATTCGTTTTGGGGGTATCAATCAGGTGTCGAGACTGATTGAGGCCCTTCGGAAGCACCGCTTTCGGGGGGTCTTTACTTTTCTAGCCGGTCCTCCTTTCGTTTTCTGCTCGTTGCTCTTGATGTCTTGACCGCGGTCAAGACACGGGGTCGTCACTCTGGGCCGTCTTGACCGCGGTCAAGAAGCTCGCCGATCAGCTTCCGGATGGCGCCTTCGACGCGCGGGGCAAGGTCAGCGTCCACATCGATGGTGATGCGGTTGCCTTTGCGGCCGATCTTCACGCGCTCACCTTTCTCAACCCTGGGTGTAGCTGCCTTGGTGGTCATGAACAGCGTAACCGCTGCGTCAAGTCGGTCTGGGCCTGGCAAGTTACGGGGGATTTCGCGGGCAACTTCTTTGGCTCTCGCGACGTCCTTCTCGCACAGTCTGAAAAGCTTCTCCCAGATCCGCCGACCAACGCCGTGTGCAGGTCCGATAGCCTGGATCAGCTCCATCGGAATGCCGGTGGCGATACGGTTCATCCGCGAGACGAGCGACTCGTCGATCTGAAGTGCCCGATATGCAATCGTCTGGGCGTTCTTGCGTGTCTCGTCTGTTTTCCCAAGTTCCCGAATGATCCCGGCGACGAACAGAGCCCTTTCAATAAAGGATGGGTCTTGGCGGGCATTGTTCTCCACGCCTTGAGCGATCAGAGCTTCCTCTTCGGTCATCTCCATGACCGTCGCGCGCACCTTCTGACCAAGCGCACGACAGGCGAGAAGACGGCGGCGCCCATAGACGATCTCAAGTGCTCCGTCCTGGGTTCGGCGGATAAGAATGGGAACCTTTTGCCCATGTTCCCGGATCGAGGAGACAAGTTCCTCGAGGCCATCACTCGGATCGATACGGTCCATGACCGCGGACATCCGCACGGTGCTCGGGTCGATCAGGCGCGTGGCGTGTTTGTCTTCTTCGAGCACAGATGCTTGCGCACGAGCGACTGTCGGGCTCGTGCGCTTCAGATCGAGATCCGCACCTTCGTCCGGCGTTGCGGCATTGCCCATCGCGTTCTTGAGTGAGTCCCCGAAGACCTTACGCGCCATGGCTACGCCCCCACGCCTTGAGGATTTCGCGTTCGACTTCGTCGGTCACTCGCGAAACGGACTCGATCGCACGCTCGTAGGTTCTGCGGTTCACGTCGCGAGGTTCGACCTCGAAGATGCTCTGCTGGGTGTTTGCGGCATCACCTACCGCTGTCGACTTCAGGAACTCGGCAGGGAGGACCGCATCGCCAAGGACCGTCCGAAGCAGAGACGAGATCTGGACCTGTGGACCGTCGGTGTTCTCGTAGCGGGTGATCAGCACCCGCACGAAGTTCAGGCCGTGCTCGGGAGCATGCGCCTCGACGACGCCCATCAGGTTGCTCGCCATGCCTAGAAAGCTTGCCAGAGACATGACATCAAGCATGGACGCGTTGAGCGGGATCAGGACCCCAGTGGAAGCAAAGAGGGCGGAGATCACCGAGAAGTTCAGCTGCGGCGGCGTGTCGAAGATCACCACATCATATCGGCTCAAGACAGGCTCAAGCGCTTCACGGATCCGACTGTGGAACGTGGTGGCACCGTGTCTGAAGCTCAAAGCGACCTCAAACTCGTACTCCATGATGTCCATGGAGGCCGGGATCAGATCCACTGTCGGGAAATTCGTTTTGCGAATGATATCTGAGGCGGGCAGGGGCCCCTCGGATCGGATCAGATCGTAGGAGGTCGGCATGTCCGGATCGAGCTCAGGGGTAACCCCGAACAGGTTTGTCAGACTTGCCTGGCTGTCGAGGTCAATAAGCAGGACCCGATAGCCGCGCAGGCCCAGAAGCTGACCAACATGAGCAACGGTCGATGTTTTTGCGCTGCCGCCCTTCAGGTTGAAGATCGTCACGACCTGACACGGTTCGCCGGCTCTTCTGTGAGGGTGTTCATCGGGCTTGATCCTACCCGTCTCAAGAAGGACGCGTTGGGCTTCGACCATGTCCTCGGCCGAGAAGCTGCGGCGGCTGCCACCCTCGAGGATGCCTTCCGGAAAGCCTTCGAGATTTGACACATGATGGCGGAAGGTGTTCTGGTTGATCCGAAGCAGATCGGCGGCTTCCCGCATCGCGAAGCGACGGAGACCCTTCTGGGCATCCGGTGGGA
>NZ_JAUXOV010000076.1 GCF_030684215.1 Pseudotabrizicola sp. | reverse complement strand
GAGATCATGTTCGGAAGGCTCAAGGACTGGCGACGAGTGGCAACGCGCTACGACAGATGCCCGAAGGTCTTCCTCTCCGCTGTCGCCATGGCCGCAACCGTCCTCTTCTGGCTTTGATCATCAATGAGTCTGGAGCCTAACAATGCGGAACACAAGCCCACTTACTAATGGTGCAAACTGCTGTCACCAAGCGGTCATTCGTCAGTGTGACCTTGACCGTCGGCCAAGGGCCGACCGGCGCATGAAACGCCGATCGGCAGGAGTAGTTACAGATCTATCCCTTCTGACAAGGACAGCGCATCGTCCAGGTCGACCCCAAGATAGCGAACAGTGCTGTCCATCTTGGTATGCCCGAGCAAAAGTTGAACAGCGCGCAGGTTACCAGTCTTCTTGTAAATCTGAGCAACCTTCGTCCGTCGCATCGAATGGGTGCCATAGGCGCTCGGTTCAAGGCCGATCGAGAGAACCCAGTCGCGCATGATCCGCGCATACTGGCGTGTCGATAAGTGCGGGCTGGCATGGACACGGCTGGGCCAAAGATATTCGCAACCGATCATCTCTGGATCTTTGATCCAACGCTCCACCGTCAGTCGCGTGGTTTCGGTGATCTCGAAGCGGACAGGTTTGCCTGTCTTGCTTTGCATCACGGAGGCGCGTTCCTTAACGCGGTCGGCGGCGTAAACATCGTTCACCTTCAGGCAGACCAGATCGCAACCCCGGAGCTTGCAATCAATGGCCATGTTGAAAAGCGCAAGATCGCGCTTATTGTCGGCCATTTCCAGCCGGACACGGATGGACCAGACATGTTTGGGCAGCAGGGGGCGTTTCTGGCCAACGATGCGGCCCTTGTTCCATGGCGCGCGTGCGGGGCGAAGGGCAGGAAGTGTTTCGATGGGCATGGCTTCTCTCCTGTCCACCATGCCCGCCACGTCCTCGGCTTTTCCGATAGGGCAATGTAACATCGACCACCGTTTCTGCGCTCACAAATCGTATGGGGCGGGGAGCGGTCGTTCGCGGAGAACCACACAGGTCAGGTAGAAAGCCACCTTCCCCCCGCTTGGCTTGATCGCACACAGGCATCGATGAACCGCATACCGGCGAGTCCGTCGAGCGCATCGGCCAAGACGCAACCGACTAGTTCCGGACACCCTGTCGCGCCCCGCTCCAGAAGGTCGGCAGCGTCCGAGTAGAGGGTCGCGAAGGCTTCCAGATAACCCTCGGGATGACCTGCTGGAATCCGTGCCGCCGCTGCTGTCAGTCCATCACCGCGGCGCAGCAGGCGGGTTGCCTCTCCAAGCAAGGTGACCTCCAGCAGGTCCGGGTTTTCCTGTTGCCATGCCAGACCTCCCCTTGACCCCGCGATACGCAAGCCAAGGGCATTCTTGGTGCCGGGCGTGATCTGGCTTGCCCAGATCATCCCTTTTGCACCCGAGGCAAAGCGCAAGAGCACCGATGCATTGTCGTCCAGCCTGCGGCCTGGTTCAAAGGCGGTTAGGTCCGCAAGAACATACTGCACCGGCAAGCCCGTTACAAAGGTCGCCAGATTGGCCGCATGGGTGCCAATATCTGCGATGCAGCCGCCCGCGCCAGACAGAAGCGGGTCCGTGCGCCAGACCGCCTGCTTCTGCCCGCTTTGTTCGACGGGGCCTGCAAGCCAATCCTGCAGATATTCCACCTGTACGTGACGCACCTCGCCAATGTCGCCGCGCGCGATTATGGCACGCGCCTCCCGCACCATGGGATAGCCGGTGTAGGTCTGAGTCAGCACGAATGTCATAGCCGTCTCGCGGGCCAAAGCAGCAAGCGCCTCTGCCTCGGCCAGCGTGGCGGTCATGGGCTTGTCGCAGATCACCGGTATACCCGCGCGCAGAAACGCTGTCGCGACCGCGGCGTGTAGATGGTTCGGTGTCACGATGGCAACGGCATCGATCCGATCGGGGCGGGCAGCTTCGGCCAAGGCCATCTGGGCAAAATTGGCATAGGCCCGATCCGGCGCAATCCCAAATTCGGCAGCGGACGTGGCGGCCCGTTGCGGGTCTGACGAAAATGCTCCAGCGACCAGCTGCCACCGTCCATCGAGTCGGGCCGCGGTCCGGTGGACGCCGCCGATGAAGGCCCCCTGACCACCGCCTACCATCCCAAGTTTCAAGGTCATTGCGAAAGTCCCAACATCCGCTCGATACGCGCTTGGTCGACTTGCCCGTTGGCAAAGTCGTCAAAAGCCTTGTCCGTCACGTCAATCAGGTGACGCGCAATAAACGGCGCGCCTTCGGCCGCACCCTGGGAGGGCGATTTCAGGAAACACTCCCATTCCATCACCGCCCATCCCCGATAGCCGTGCTGCGTCAAGCGGGTGAAAACGGCGGAAAAATCCACCTGACCGTCTCCAAGGCTGCGGAACCGCCCCGCCCGTTCGGCCCAAGGCGAATAGCCCGAATAGACGCCCTGCCGTCCGTCGGGTCGGAACTCTGCGTCCTTGACGTGGAAAGCCGAAATTCGGTCGTGATAGAGGTCGATGAAAGCCAGATAATCCATCGCCTGCAAAAGGAAGTGGGACGGATCATAGTTGATGCGGGCGCGGGGGTGTCCGGCGACGGCAGACTGGAACCTTTCCCAGCTTGCGCCGTCGAACACATCCTCGCCGGGGTGCAACTCGAAGCCGATATCAACGCCCGCATCGTCATAAGCGTCCAGGATCGGGCACCAACGTCGGGCAAGTTCGGCAAAGGTCGTTTCCACCAAACCTTCCGGACGCTGCGGCCAAGGGTAGAGATAGGGAAAGGCCAGTGACCCAGTAAAACTGACGGTTCCTGCCAGCCCCAGACGCTGCGCTGCCGTTGCAGCCTTCGTCACCTGATCCACCGCCCAGGCCTGCCGCTTGGCGGGATTACCCTGCACCGCTTTGGGCGCAAAGGAATCAAAGGCCGCGTCATAGGCGGGGTTCACCGCGACGAGCTGGCCTTGCAGATGGGTCGACAGCTCAGAAATAGCGACACCTGCCTCGGCACAGATGCCCCGTACCTCGTCTGCATAGGTCTGGCTTTCGGCGCAGCGGTCCAAATCGAAGAGCCTTCGATCCCATGTTGGGATCTGCACGGCCTTGTAGCCCAGCCCCGCCGCCCATCTGGCGATGCTTGGCAAACTGTCGAATGGCGCATCATCGCTTGCGAACTGCGCCAGAAAGATGCCCGGCCCCTTGATCGCCCCCGCCATCACACGCCCCATTCCGACAACATGGTCAGGGGTCTGATGTCGACCGGATGGGCCAGAAGTCGGTCAAGCTGCGAAAACAGCGGTTGCAGATGCGGCGCCGCCAGATGCCTGTCCAGTGCCGCGCGGTCGGTCCAGTTCTCGTAGAACACAAAGACGCAAGGGTCGGCGGCATCGACATGAAGGTCGTAGTTGATGCAGCCTGCCTCGGCCCGGGTCGGCGCGACCTGCGCTTGCAGCAGGGCCGCAAGTTCCTCGCGCGTTTCGGGGTGGGCGGTAACGGTTCCGATGATCGTGTACATGGTCAGCGCGTCTTCTGGCTCAGGGCGACGGCAAGGATGATGATCCCTCCCCGCGCGATGAGTTGTTGGCTGAATTCCAGCCCCATCAGGATCAGCCCGTTGTTGATCAGGCCGATCATCATCGCCCCGACGATCGTGCCAATGACCGTGCCCTTGCCGCCGAACAGACTGGTTCCCCCCAGAACGGCTGCCGCGATCACGGAAAGCTCGTCACCTTCGCCAAGCTGAAAGCGCCCGGATTGCAGTCGGCCCGCATACAGCATCCCGGCAAGAGCGGCCGCGCAAGAGGAAAGGACCAGCACCCGGAACTTGATCGACGCGGTGTCGATCCCCGAATAGCGTGCCGCCGTTTCGCCGCCCCCCGTCGCCAGAACACGACGCCCGAAACCCGACCTGCGCAGGGCGATATGGCCAATGCCCGCGACCAAGGCGATCCAGAACAACAAAACAGGGATCGGACCGACCGAACCGCCACCGAACACCCATGAATAGCCGGGCGACAGGATCGGCACCGCCGCGGTGCCGGAAATCCACATCGCCACACCCTTGGCGATGCCCATCATGGCAAGCGTCGTCAGGAATGACGGAATGCCGATTTTCGTGGTCAGCCAGCCGTTAAACATGCCAACGGCCAAGCCGGTGGCAAGCCCCGCCAACACCCCGCCCAGCGGACCGGCTACGGATATGGCCATCGCGACTGTGACCGTGGCAAGCCCCGCGACCGCACCGACAGACAGGTCAATCTCGCCTGCCGACAGCACAAAGGTCATGGCCACCGCCATCACCGCAATCATCGCAGTCTGGCGCACGATGTTCAGCAGGTTGTTAGGATTCAAGAAGCCCTTGTCATTCAGAGTGACCGCAAAGATCACGAAGATCACCACGAACCCGATATAGATGATGTTCTGCCGCCAATTGGCGAAAAATGCCCCGGCCGGGGCGGTTGCTGCCTTAGCCATGGTTGGCCTCCTTGATGCTCAGGGCTTCTTGTATTTCGATCTGCAGACGGCGTTCTGCCGCCTGCAAAGCGTGTTCGGGGTCTGTCTCTTCAGGATCGTCCAGTTCGGCGCGGTCCAGCATCTGATGCGCACGGCCATCGGCCATCACCAGAATTCGGTCACAGGCTGTCAGCAGTTCCGACAATTCCGAGGAAATGACGATCACGCCCTTGCCCGACTGCGCCAGTTCACGCACCAGGCGGATGATTTCGGCCTTGGAGCCGATGTCGATCCCCGCTGTGGGTTCGTCGAGGATCAGGATCTCTGGCGCGGTTACCAGCCATTTGCCGATCACCACCTTTTGCTGATTGCCCCCCGACAGGGTCGATACCGCATGGTCGCGGCTCGCCGTCTTGACCTGCAGCCGCTGGATCATCTCGTCGGCGATGGCGCGCACGCGGGGACGGTCCACCATCCCCCACGGCGAAATCCGCCCGATGACCGACATCACCATGTTGTCAGCCACACTGTGCGCCGGAATGATGCCTTGGGTCGCCCGTGCCTCCGGCACAAGTGCTATGCCATGGGCGATGGCATCCGCAGGGCGGCGGACCACCACCTTCTGCCCCTTGATCGCAATCTCGCCGGAAATCGCAGGCTCGATCCCGGCAATCACGCGCGCGAGGGCCGACCGTCCCGAACCAAGCAGACCAGCAAGCCCCAGAACCTCGCCCCGATGCAGGGCAAAGCTGACCTGCTCGGGCTTGTGCGGTCCGGTCACATCGGACAGTTCCAACAGAACCTCGCCGCGCGTGGCATCGCCCCGCGCCACATCGGCCAACCCTTTGGACTTCTTGCCGACGATATGCTCGATCATCACGTCGATCGGCAGTTCGGCCAGCGGTGCCGTAATCACATGCTTGCCATTGCGCAGGATTGTCGCGCGGTCAGAGATGCGGGCAATTTCATCCATCCGGTGACTGACGTAGATGATTGCAACGCCTTGTTCTTTCAGGCGCCGCAAAAAGACGAACAACCGCTCCACATCCGACACCGAAAGCGCGGTCGACGGCTCATCAAGGATCAGCACGCGCGCCTCCTGACTGATCGCCTTGGCGATTTCGGTCAGTTGCTTCTGGCCCGCGCCCAGATCACCGACCAGCGCATGCGGATCGACATCGACTTGCAACATGTCAAAGATCGCCTGCGCCCGCCGCACCGAATCCGCGTCGTCGATCATGCCGCGCGCATCCCGCGCCTCGCGTGTCAGAAAGATGTTCTGCGCCACGGTCAGTGTCGGGATCAGCGACATTTCCTGAAAGTTCATCGCAATGCCCGCCGCCCGTGCGGCCTCGGGCGTGTGGGCGGCAAGCGGGTTGCCCCCCACGACGATCTCGCCCTCTTCCGGCACATGCACGCCGTTGAGGACCTTGAGGATGGTGGATTTGCCCGCCCCGTTGCCGCCGAGAAGGGCGTGAACCTCACCGGCCAGAACCTCGAAATCCACGTTATCCAAGGCACGGATGCCGCCGAAAGACTTGGATATCCCCGTCATCCGCACGGCAACAGGGGCGGGCGCGGTCATTCCACCCGCTCCCACTTGCCGCTTTCACCCGACCGCAGCATTGCATCGGCCACCAGTTCGGTCAGCAGACCATCCTCGAAGTTCGGACTGGGCTGCTTGCCGCTGGCGATGGCACTGAACAGGTCAAAGCATTCCACGATCTTTGTCTCCGAATAGCCGATGCCCAAACCCGGGATCGGCCACAGACCGCCGCCATAGGGATGTGCGGGACCAGTGTAGACCGTACGGAATCCGCGCGCATCGGCCGGATCATCCGCGAACATCACCTGCAATTCGTCGCGCCGTTCGTAATTGAACGCGATGGAGCCTTTGGTGCCATGGATTTCCAGCGTGATAAAGTTGTTGCGGCCCCAAGCGTTGCGCGTGGCTTCGAGACTGCCGATGGCTCCGTTGCCGAAGCGCAGCATCGACACCACCTCGTCATCCACATCGACGGGCGCGCGTTCCGCTTCGGCGGACTTTTCCGACGCGCCCAGCTTGTCGACCCCGCCCTGCTGGATCGGGCGCGTGGTGACATAGGTTTTGGTCATCGCGATCACCTCGGCAATCGGGCCGACGAGGTAATGCGCCAGATCGACGACATGGGTTCCGATGTCGCCCACCGCCCCTGATCCGGCGATCTTTTTCTGAAAACGCCACGACAGCGGGCCGTTCTCGTCCGCAGACCAGTCCTGAAGGTAGGTGCCGCGGAAGTTCAGGATGCGGCCGATGCGGCCTTCGTCGATGTATTTCTTGGCCAAGGCAACCGCAGGGGTGCGCCGGTAGTTGAACGCGACCATGTGGATGATGCCTGCGGCCTTCGCGGCCTCGGTCATCGCGCGGGCCTCTTCCACCGTGCGGGCCAGAGGCTTTTCGCAGATGATGTGCTTGCCCGCCTTAGCCGCCGCGATGGCGATTTCGGCGTGGACGTTGTTGGGGGTGCAGATGTCGACCACGTCGATGTCAGGCCGGGCGACCACGCTGCGCCAGTCGCTCGACGCCTCGTCAAACCCGAAACGGCGGCGGGCTTCCTCGGCGGCCCCGTCGGTGACGTCGACGACAACCTTGCGGTGCGGGATAGCGGGGGCGGGCCAGAAGAACATCGGCATCGAGGCATAGGCCATGGCATGCGCCTTGCCCATGAACCCGCCGCCGATCATGGCGACGTTCATTACTTTGGTCATTTTCGATCTCCGCGAATATGGGGGCGGGACTTCGCGGGCAGAGTGAAATCGCCACCCCGAAGTCCCGGTTTGCGCGCGGGGGATAGGGACACCCCGCGCGGCATGGTTCAGCGCATCGAGGTCTTTACGTTTTCAGTCGCCTCGGTCGAATAGACCTGCTGCCAAGCCTCAAGCAGATTGTCTTTGGACACGGGCAGCGCAGGCAACGCGACAAAAGCCGGCGCATCCTTGTCCAGCAGGGCATAGCCCGCCAGCTTTGCTTCGACCACACCAGCGTCATAGGGGCGTTGCGCGCCAAGCCCCTTGATGAAACCGCCCTGCGCCATGCTGATCGCCACGTTCTCGCCAAGGTCGACGGTTGTGATGATCAGATCATCGCGACCGATGGCGCGCGCTGCCGAAATCACGCCCTCGGCGGGGACGTCCCAGACCGCCCAGATGCCCTTCAGCCCTTGATTGGAGGTCAGCATTGCACCGGCCGCCTTTTCCGCGTCGCCCGAAAAATCCGGCCCGCCGATGCCCTGCTCAGTCACGATCTGAATGTTCGGGTAATCGCTGGCGATAGTGGCCTTGAATGCGTCATAGCGCTGTTTTGTCACGAAGAAATCGGCGGCATGGAACACCAGACCGATCTCGCCGCCATCCGGCCCCAAGGCCTTGGCCATCAGATGCGCAGCGGCGACGCCGTTGCCATAGTTGTCGGCCGAAACCACCGATACATAATCCTTTCCCGCGACGAAACCTGTCGGGACGTTGTCCATGAAGACAAGCTTCGCCCCGGCCTCTTGTGCTGCGCGAAAGGCAGCGGCGGTGGCGGTGGGATCGGTCGGGATCGACACGATGATGTCGGGCGCCTGCGCCATGATAGTTTCAAGGTCGCTCACCTGCTTTTCCGGTTTGAAACCGGCATCGGTCACGGCGATCACCTTGATGCCCATCGCGGCGAACTGCGTTTGCAGCCCGTTGATCTGCGCACGGCTCCAGTCGTTGCCGCCGTAATGCATGACGATGGCGGCGGTGGCACCCATCTCCTTGATCGTTGCAAGCTCTGCATCGCTCAGCACCACTTCGGATGCGGGCGACGGATCTTCGCCACTTGGCCCTTTGGAAAGGACTGTTTCCTGCAACTTGGCAAGCGCCGCATCCGGATCAGCAAAGGCCGGTGCGCCAAGGCCAAAGGCAAAGGCAAACGCAGCGGCCGAACACATCAAGGTTCTTTTGGTTAACATTTCTTCATCCTCCCAGAGAAGTTACGGGGTCGTTCCCGCAGTAAAGGGCAGGCGGATCAGCCCGCGACGGCCCGTTTCAGGTAATCCATGCTCAGCCGAGCCCCTTCGGCGGGGTCGGACCAAGAGTCGAGTTCGGTGCAAACCCATCCGGCAAAACGGGTTTCCTTAAGCGCCTGAAGGATCGGGGCGGTGGGCACATCGCCGCGGTCAAGCGGGGTGAAGGCAAAGGGTTCGCGCTGAAACCCTTTGAGGTGGACGTAGGAAATTCGCTTCGCATGGTCGCGGATCAGCTGCGCCGGATCACCGCCGGCAGCCGCCAGATGCGCCGTGTCGGGGCAGAAATCGATCGCCGTCAGATCGAAGATCTTGGCCACTTCGGCGGGCCCTTCGACAATGGTCGACAGGTGCGGGTGGTAATGCGCCCGCAGACCGCGCGCCTCGGCCAAGGCCTTCACACGGTCAAGCGCCGCGCCCAGTTTGTGATAATCCGGCTCCCGCGTGCCATCAAAGCGCTTTGCGCCACCGCCCACCACAAGGTGCGGCGCGCCCAGTTCGGCGGCACGGTCCGCGGCACGAGTCACACGGGCCAGTTCCTCGGGCAGGATGTCGTCAAAGATGAAATTCCCGCCCGCATAGGTGGCGACCAGCTCCAACCCGTTGTCGGCCAGCAGCTTGCGCATCCCGGCAGCGCTGCGGTCCAGCAGGTTGCCGTCGAACATCTCTACACCGGCATATCCGGCGGCGGCGATGTCGGCGCAGGCGCGGTCCATATCGCCAAAGGTGCGATAGGCCAGTTGCGTGATCGACGTGACGCCGACAGCATCCCCCCCGAGGCCACCCCAGCAGTTGGCGTGATAGGCCAGTTTCCAAGCCGTCATTGGCATCCCTCCCATGCGGCAGGCCTCGTGGCAACGCTCCACTCTGCCCGCTTTTCCGTCGGTCTCCTATGACCGTGAGAGCTTGGTTAAGCTTAGATTCCGCATCGGTCAATATTATTTGTACTTATGTATAGCTACTTCTGCATTTTTACAGCAAAAGTTTTTTCTTGAACGGCAGAAGGGGTGCCTTTATCCCTGTCCAAACACTGCAAGGAAGCACCTTTGCCCCTGACCGGTCCCGATCTCATCGAATCGCCCCGCCCGCGTGGCAAGGGACGCCCGCGCACGGTCGAGACCGCTGCGCCTTCGTTGGTCGAACTCCTGAACCTCGTCCGCACCGGGGCGGCAAGCACGCGACAGGAACTGGAACGCCAAAGCGAATTCGGTCGCGCGGTTGTCGCCGACCGCCTGACGATGCTGGGGGATCTGGGACTGGTGGACGAAAGCGAACTCGGCACCGCGACCGGGGGACGGGCGCCGCGGCTCGTCAGGTTTGCCGCCCGGCGTGCGGCGATCCTCGTCGCGACGCTGGACCAGACGGCGATTGGCGTCGGCGTGGCCGACCTGTCGGGCAATCTGCTGACCGAACATCACGAGGCGGCTGACCTCACCGCGCCGCCCGGCGACCTGACCGACCGTCTGAGCGCGCTTTTTCGCTGGTCGATGGACCGCCACGCACCGCATGGCGGCATCTGGGGCATCTCTCTTTCCGTTCCCGGCGCGGTGCAGGGCACGACCGAGGGCGACTTCCTGACCACCACCCCGCCCGTCCTCCCTGCTTGGGAAGGATTTCCGCTTGTCGAAACATTGACCCGCCACTTTGGCGTGCCGGTCTGGATGCGGTCAAGCGTCGAAACCATGGCCATGGGCGAGTTGCACGCCGGCGCAGGGATCGGTATGCGCAATATGCTGTTCATCAAGGTCGGACGCCGCATCGGGGCAGGCATCGTCTGCGACGGCCAGCTCCATCGTGGCGCGCAGGGAGCGGCGGGGCTGATCGGGTCGCTTCCCGTCACCTCAGGCGGGCGCGACGGAACGCTGGATGCGCTTGCCGGATCAGATATGATCCAGCGCAAAGGCCGATCCGCCGCAGAAGACGGGCGCAGCCCGATGCTGGCCGACATCCTGCGGCGAAGCGGCGAGATCACCGCAATCGAGGTCTCGCAGGCCGCCCAAATGGGCGATGCCGTTTCGGCAGCGATCCTGTCGGAGTCGGGCCATCTGATCGGGCAGGTGGTGGCGACGCTGGCAAATGCGCTGAACCCAGAATTGATCGTGCTGTCTGGGTCCATCGTGCAGACGAATGACATCCTTCTCGCCGCGTTGCGCGAAGCCGTCTATGGCGCATCGCATCCTTTCGTGACCCGTGACCTGCGGATCATCCGATCGCAGATGGGAAGTTCGGCCGGTCTGGTTGGCGCGGCGCGCGTGGCGTCGGAGTCGCTTTTCGCTTCTGTTTTCCTAAAGGAATGGGTGATGCAGGGCAGCCCTTTGTTACATCCGGCATTCGTCAGCTTGCAAGACAGGCTTTCTGCTGAGGCCGCGCCCCCACCGCCCATGACGGCGCACACCGGAAAGGAGCTTACGCCATGATGATCTCCGGCCTTGGACCGCATGGCGAACGCGCCGCCCCTCCCGAGCGCGTTACCCTTCTGCCCGATGACCGTGCCGCCGCCAAGGCCGCCGGATGGCGCATAGCCGTTGTCCTGCACACTTTGGAAAGCGATTGGGCCAGACAGCAACTGTCCGGAATGGTCGGGATTTTCGGTGATTGCGGGGCAGCGGTCATCGACGTAGTGGACTGCGCCTTCTCGCCAGAATTGCAGGTGGCGGAACTGGACCGTCTGGTCACCCTGCGCCCCGATGCGATCATTTCGCTTCCCGTCGCCAATGAACAGGTGGCCGCAGCGCATAGGCGTGTATCGGAAGCGGGCATAAAGCTGGTGCTCTTGGACAATGCACCGACGGGTCTGCTGCCGGGCAAGGATTACATCGCCCTCGTCTCAGCCGACAATTTCGGTCTGGGCAAGATCGCGGCGGAAGGCCTTTCGCCTCATATCCCGAACGATGCCGAGGTCGGCATACTTGGTTTTGGCGCAGATTTCTTTGCCACGAACCAACGCGAGATCGCTTTTACCAAGTGGCTTCAGCTGAACCGCCCCGACATCAAACCGCGCGTCCGCCGCTTTGCGCGGATCGAGGAGGCCGCCTCCACGGCCGATGTCCTCTTCTCGGACCATCCCGGACTGGGCGGCCTGTTTGTCGTTTGGGATACGCCCGCCCTTGCGGCGGCCGTACGTCTGACGGAGCGCAAGGCAATTTTCCCAATGGCGACTGTCGATTTGGGCGAGGCGGCGGCCATTGCGCTTGCGCGGGGCGACACTCTCTGCTGCATCGCGGCGCAGCAGCCGTTATTGCAAGGGATCGCCGCAGCCCAGACGGTCGTTCTTTGCCTGCTCGGCCGCCCCGTTCCAGCCTGGATCGCCTTACCCGGCATCGTGGTTACGCGCGGAAATGTGGTCGAGACCTTCCAGGCCGTCTGGCGGCAACCCGCACCGCGCGAAGTGCTGCGTCTTCTGGGATTGTCATGAAGCGATTTTGATCACGTCTTTGGCGTCAGACCAAGATCGGCGACCCGAGCGGACAGCCTGTTGTGGAAGGTGGAGGCAGAAACTCCCCACAGTGTATGGCAGCAAAAGTACCCTGCAACGATTTGCTGCGACTGTGCTGATCGTCCGCTTTGGGCCGGGCACGTTGGTAAGCGTTCGCGGGGCATCACGGCTTGCCTAGCTTGACGGCTTGAAGTTCCACGGCATGAGATCATTGAGGCGGCTTTGGGGATGGCCGTTGGCAATCGCGGTCAGGGTGGCCTTGAGGTAGGCGAAGGGTTCGACGCCGTTGATCTTGCAGGTTTCGATCAGCGAGGCGATGCGGCCCCAGGCAATACCGCCTTCGTCGTGGCCAGCGAAGAGCGCATTCTTACGATTGAGCGCGATGGGGCGGATCAGGTTTTCGACCCTGTTGCTGTCGATCTCGACGCGGCCGTCATGCAGGAAGGTTTGCAACCCGTCCCAGTGATTGTGGATATAGGCGAGCTTTTCCCCCAGCCGGGATTTTCCGGAGATCTTGCGGCGCTGCGCCTGAAGCCATTCTCCGAAGGCTGCGACCAGCGGCGCGGTGCGGGCCTGACGGGCGGACAGGCGCTGGCCGGGCGAGATTCCACGGATATCGGCCTCGATGGCATAGAATTCGGCGATCCGGCGCAGGCCTTCGGCGGCGATCTCTGATCCGTCGCGATCGAAGATCTCCTTGAGTTTGCGTCGTGCGTGCGCCCAGCAATGCGCCACCCGAATGGGCGCGCCGCCCTTGCGCGAGGGTTGGGTCAGCCGGTTGTAGCCGGTGTATCCGTCGATCTGGAGGGTGCCATTGAAGCCTGTCAGGAAGGTTTCGGCATTCACCCCCGCGCGGTCCGGGGCATAGAAGTAGACGACGCCCGGGGGGTCCTCGCCGCCCCACGGCCGATCATCGCGCGCCAGTGCCCAGAGATATCCGGTCTTGGTCGTCCCGCGCCCCGGATCCAGCACTGGGGCAGAGGTTTCGTCCATGAACAACTTACCGGACCGCTTCAGGTGCTCGGCCAGCCGGTCCACCACAGGCTTCAGGTGGAACGCAGCCTTGCCTACCCACATGGCCAGCACCGCACGGTGCAGATCGAGACCCGCCCGCGCGAGTATCTGGCTTTGGCGATATAGTGGCAGGTGGTCCGCATACTTGCAGACCAGCACATGGGCAATGGTCGCCTCGGTTGGTAGGCCGCCCATGATCAGATGGATGCGCGCGGGCGCTTGGGTCACCCCGTCGGTGCAGGTCCGGCAGGCATACTTTGGGCGCACAGTGACGATCACGCGCAACTGAGCTGGCACGATGTCCAGCCGTTCGGTGCGATCCTCGCCGATCTTATGCATGACTCCACAGCCGCAAGGGCAGATCAGGCTGTCAGGTTCGATGACCTCCTCGACGCGCGGCAGATCGGCTGGCAGATTGCCGATGGTGCGTTTTGGGGCAGGCTTGATCGCCCCGTCGGTTGTTCTGGCTGTGCGCTTTTCTTTTTCCGCCTCGACCTTGGCCAGCGCGATGGACAGGTCCTCGAAGGCCAGCTGCCGTTCGTCCTCGGTCAGCTTTTCTGATCGTTTGCCATGCAGCGCATGGTTCAGTTCGGCGATCAGATGCTCCTGGCGTTTGGTGATGTCCTTGAGCGCCGCAACCTCTTCCAACAATGCCAAAACCGCTGCGCGCTGCGCAATCGGCATGGCGGAAAGGTCGAGGGCTGGGGCGTTTGACATGGGGGATTTCTATCAGAAAACCCCCGTAAAAACACGCAAAATCAATCAGATGATTCATTCTGCCGCAGCAGGCGGGCGGGTTTCCAACGCCTTGACCTTACGCCAGTCCAGCCCGGCAAACAGCGCCTCGAACTGGGCATGGTTGAGCGCCATCATCCCGTCTTTGATGGCAGGCCATGTAAAGCGCGCGTCCTCCAGTCGCTTGTAGGCCATCACCAGACCGGTGCCATCCCAGTAGAGCAACTTCAACCGATCGGCCCGGCGCGACCGAAACACAAAGACCGTGCCGGTGAACGGATCCTTGCGCAAAACCGATGACACCAGCGCCGCCAACCCGTCGTGCCCTTTGCGGAAATCTATGGGCTGCGTCGAGACCAGAACCCGCACACGGTTCGACGGAAACATCATGCCCGGGTTCCAAGCGCCCGCACGATCGCGGCAATTCTTTCGGCCTCCGTGGCGCAGTCCAATCGAATTGTCATCTCACCCAAGGCGATCTCGATCCAGTCGCGATCACGCGTTCCAGCCTCTGGCGGAGCCGCGACCACCCGGTCGCCCACCGACTGAACAACCGGCACAAAGCCGAACATGTCATCTTCCAACGCCGGCAGCACCAAACGGCCATCACGCGCCCGCCCGCGCCATTCCGACAAATGGTTCGCCCGAAGCCCATAGCGCGCCGCAACCGCATTCACCGTCGCGCCCGGCTTGAGGCTCTCCGCCACAATCTGCGCCTTGACCTCGTCAGGCCAGCGCTTCTGGCCGTTCGCCCGTATCTCCACCCCATAGTCCCTGAGAAACTCCACCGTAGTCGCCATCGCGAAACTCCAACCCGATCTCCATCACCGGCGGAATCGCAGATCAGACGGATAGGCAGAAGGTGGGAGCCAGAGAACGCTTACAAAGGTCTTGGCCTCAAGGCAAGCGTTTGCCGCCGCAATCGAGAATGCCTCAGGCAAATTTCTAGAGGAGGCCATCAATTATGCCGAGCATGACTCACCACACCATGAGCAACGCCGAAGGAGCCTTCTCGGCCTGAACAGCGCAGAGGGGGGAAATAAGACCCTCATCCGTGACCACATTCTTGACGTGTCGAAAACCGCGAGCATCCAAGAGGCGTTTCCTCTGGCTTCGATGCGGGTCTTTAACCTGCCACTTCTAAAGAAACGGCAAACCGCAAGGTCCGTTGCAATGCGACGTATATACCTAAGAGCCGTAGATGACGGTTTGCTGGGTGAACCAGACCCCCAAATTCTTCGTGAAATCCAGAACTTGACACCAAAGCTTTAGTTACTTGATGTCAAATGAGGGGATCTCGCGAGCAGACGAGCAAACTGTAGCGGGCATTAGGGGGAAGCGGAAACTCGACCGGCACAAACTCGCGCCGCTCACTTGGTGCGCGGCCGATGAGCGAGAGCAAAGCCTTCAGGCGCTTGAACGTCCGGTTCGGCAATCGAGCAATCCGGGTGGCAGGTCGCGATGCAATAAAGTTCGTGTATCCGAGGTTTCTCAGCAGTTCGATTGACGGCGTCGATCCCTCATTGATGTCTTCAGGCAATATCTCCATTGCAACGATCGGCCCATGTCTACGAAGCGTTTTCTCAGCGCCCCGGAGCGCAGCCTCCTCATGCCCCTCGATGTCCAACTTTATGAAGGACACGCGCTGTGCCGCCGCCACTTCAGGAATTATATCGATCGGAACAAGTTTTAGGGTCACGGGTTTGCTTCCGAGTCCGACGGGGCGATCCGACGGGCGAACAGACGTAGCCCCAAGATTCAGAAGATCTTGTGCAACCGAGATCTCGGTCTCCGCACTCGAGGCACCTAAATTAAGCGCGATCACATTTGGCACTAGGTCTGCGTTGCAAGCTAAGAGCCGGAAAGTCCTGGGATGCGGTTCAAGGCTCACCACACTTGGAAAGTGTCGTGCAAAAAATAGACTATGATTTCCGATGTTTGCCCCCACGTCAATTGCCTGCCCGCTGCGATCCATCCGCGGGAAGATCAATTCTTCAAGCGCCTCAAGCTCATACCTTTCATACTGACCGTCTATATGCAGTGATACGGAAATGGTATCGAACGCAAAACAAGCTAGTTGCGGGAAGCGACGTGCATGGTCCTCTGAAACTTCGGACAAATATAGCTTTGCCATCTTCCTCAAAAAAACGTTCCGGGTGCTCATCTTATAGTCATCCTTGCTGGGTTCTCTCATAGAAAAGCGCCGGGTCAGCAAACTTGTTGGCAGCATCGGTTATGTTAATCAACCATCATTTGGCAAGGGGCATGACTTTCCTTGGTCGGCTATAAAGCCCTTTCAACGCAACACTCAGATTGCCTCTGTTTTGCGAATGACCTAACCGCCCCACTCGTTGCCCCACCGCCAACAAACCCCGCATCATTTGGGTACGAGATCTACCCAAGGCTTCGAATCCTGGCGCCCCAGCCAAGTTTTCCTTTGGGAAGACCAACTTGAAAAGGCCCGCTGCGAAGCGGGCCTTTTGTTTGCAGCGGGTTTCAGATCAGCTTCGGGCGACAAGTGCTTCGGACAGAAGGGTTTTCACTGCGTCGCCGGGTACATCCGAGGCGACGAAGGCATCACCGATTCCGCGCGCGAGGATAAAGCGCAGCTGGCCATCGACCACCTTTTTATCTTGCCCCATCAGCGCCAGAAGTGTCTGAGCATCCGGCAGATCGCCCGGAATGTCTTTCAGATCAACCTTGGTGCCCATGGCGCGAAGATGGGCTCGTACGCGGCTTGGTGCCTCTTGCGAACACAGGCCCAGACGCTGCGACAACTCAAATGCAAGCGTGCAGCCGATGGCGACGCCTTCGCCGTGCAAAAGCCGCTCTGAATAGCCGGTGGCCTTTTCCAGCGCATGGCAGAAGGTGTGCCCCAGATTGAGCAAGGCGCGCTCGCCTTCCTCTGTCTCATCGCGACTGACGATTCCGGCCTTCATCTCGACCGAGCGGCGCACGGCATATTGGCGCAGGCTGCGGTCTTGGGCCATGTTGGGGGCGTTCACCTCCAGCCAGTCAAAAAACGCGGCGTCGCCCAACAGACCGTATTTGACGACCTCGCCATAGCCAGCCAGAAAATCGCGGGCGGGCAAGGTTTCCAGCACGTCGATATCGGCCAGAACCAAGGTGGGCTGGTGGAACGCGCCGACAAGGTTTTTGCCCTGCGCGGTGTTGATCCCGGTCTTGCCGCCGACCGAACTGTCTACCTGTGACAAAAGCGTGGTCGGGATCTGCACGAACCGCACACCCCGGCGCAATACAGCAGCCGCAAAGCCCGCCAGATCACCGATCACCCCGCCGCCAAAGGCCACAACGATATCACGCCGCTCGATCTTCTGCTCCAGCAGCCATTCGGTTGCGCGGGCAAATTCGGGCCAGCCTTTTGTCGCTTCGCCTGCCGGAAGGGCAAGGGCGGTGGCCTCGATCCCCTTGGCCGCGAAAGAGGCCAGAAGCCGCTCAAGATGCAAGGGTGCCACAGATGAATCGGTCACCACCGCAACTTTGCGTCGCCGCAAAAACGGCAACAACTGCGCGCCTGCGCTATCGATCAGACCGGGGCCGATGCGCACCTCATAGCTGCGCGCACCCAGATCGACCGGGACCACATCCAGCGTCATATCACTCTCCTTCAAGAACATCGGGCCGCGCCCGCAGCCCCGTAAGCACGCGCTCTGCCATGCCCTCGATCGACAGATCGGGGCTGGCATCCACCGTCACATCGGCCTGACTGTAAAACGGCACGCGCGATTCATACAGCGCGCGCAGCGTCTCGCGCGGGTTGGACGTGCGCAAAAGCGGCCGGGTGGCCTTGTGCCGCACCCTGTTCCACAGCAGATCAAGGTCGGCCCGCAGCCAGACCGCAACCCCGGCCTCCGAAATCAGACGGCGGTTGGATTCGGCCAGATAGGCCCCGCCCCCGGTGGACAAAACGCATGGTGGGCCGCGCAGCAAACGGGCCAGCACCTCGGATTCGCGGGCACGGAAGAACGGCTCGCCGTCACGCTCAAAAATCTCGGCAATCGAACGATTGGCGGCGCGGACGATTTCCTCGTCCGAATCAACAAAGGGAACCCCCAGTGCGCGCGCCAGTGCCGTTCCCACAGCAGTCTTGCCCGCACCCATCATCCCAACCATGGCGACCGTCTTTTTCAGGCGTGCCACGCTGCCTCCTTCAGTTCGCTGACCCCATTGGCCTGTCTTTGCGGATTGCGGCGGCGTTTCGCCCGTATCACACGCATTTTTTTGTTCATGGCGTGAACTCGCCGCGAATGCCATATATAATCGCGCGGAAAGCTGCCAGGTCGGCGCCTTGAGGGCGCTGATTTGGTGCAAGCGAACGAATGTTGAAAAGACGGCTGCGGCAAGACGACGGGGAAAACCCGTGGTACGCAGATAGATCGGGCTGAAAGGGCAAAAGGCAATGGTGGGGCGCATCCTCAAGACGGTGTTTGTATTGGGTATCTTGGGTTTCGTGGCATTGACCGGTTATGCCTATCTGGCGGACCTGTCCCCCAACCAGACCGAAGTCACGGTTCCGGTGACGCTGAATGCCGACTAGGGCACGCCTGCCTGCAGTTTTCTGCGTCCTCGCTTGGGGGGCGTTGCCGGTTTGGGCGGATGATCCGTTGTCCGCGATTGACTGGCTTTCCAGTTCGGTGTCCTCCCCAGCCGGTTCGGCCATCGGCACACCCGCCAAACCCAAAGAAGCGCCGGTTGTGACCGGTGGGGCTTTGCCGCAATCTGTGGCGGTATCGGTGCTGGATGGCCAATCGCCCGATGGCATTGGCCTGTTGTCACCTGCCACGACAGGTCTGCCGCTCGATTTGTGGGGCATGGGGCTGGAGGAGGAGGTGCGCGGCGCGATTGCGCAGGATCGCAGCGATCTGTTGCCTACGCTGCAAACGCTGACCATCACGCTGATGCTGGCCGAAGCCGCCCCGCCTGCTGACAGCAGCGGCAAGGGGGCTTTGCTGCTGGCTCGGATTGACCGGTTGCTGGCGATGGGGGCGCTGGATCAGGCGGCAGCCTTGCTGGAGGCCGCACCAGCCGGAGATCCGGAGTTGTTCCGCCGGGCGTTTGACGTGGCCTTGCTGACCGGGCACGAGGATCGTGGCTGCGAGATGATGCGCAAAACGCCCAATCTGGCACCGACTTTTCCTGCTCGCATCTTTTGTGTGGCACGGTCAGGCGACTGGAATGCGGCGGCACTGACCCTGCGCACGGCACAAGCGCTTGGCTATGTGACCGAGGAAGAAGATTCGCTGCTGTCGCGCTTTCTTGACCCCGATATCTATGAAGGCGATGCCCTACCCCCGATTCCTGCCCGGATGACTCCGTTGGCGTGGCGCATGTTTGAGGCCATTGGCGAGCCGCAATCCACCGCTTCGCTGCCGCTGGCCTTTGCCCATGCCGAACTGCGCGACACTGCAGGCTGGAAAAGCCAGATCGAGTCGGCGGAACGGCTGGCGCGAGCCGGGGTGATCGCGCCCAATGTTTTGCTGGGGCTCTACACCGAACGTCTGCCCGCCGCCTCGGGCGGGGTCTGGGATCGGGTAGAGGCGTTTCAGCGTTTCGAGACTGCACTGCGGGCCGGCGATCCGGGTGCTGTGGCGCAACGCCTGCCTGCCGCATGGGCACGGATGACGGATGCGGAACTGGAGGTGCCCTTTGCCGCGTTGTTTGCGACCGAACTGTCGCGCCTGCCCCTGACCGGTCAGGCCGGGCACATCGCGTTTGAGCTGGGGCTTTTGTCCAGCGATTATGAAGCTTTGGCAAAGGCCCACAAACCGGCGTCCCCGCGTGAGGCGTTCATGATCGGGCTGGCCACCGGCTCACTTGCGGGCGCGACTCCGCCCGATACGCTGGGCCGCGCGATTGCCCCTGCCTTTTTGCGCGACGGCGCCTCTCCCGAGTTCGCCGCCTTGATGGAGCAGCGCCGGATGGGCGAGGCGATCTTGCTGGCGATAGAAAAAATCGGGCGCGGCGTGCAGGGGGATTTGTCGGGTGTGACCGATGGTCTGGCCTTTTTGCGCCATGTCGGGCTGGAAGACACCGCCCGGCGCACCGCTTTGGAACTGATGCTGCTAGAGCGGCGAGGATGAGCGCTGGCCCCGCAACTACAGATGGCTGGATTTCCATGTTTCTGGAGGCGCATGCCGCCGAACTGGACGCGGCGCGCAACACGCAACTGGCCTATGGGCGCGACCTCAAGGATTTTGCCGCATGGGTCGCGCATCGGGGCGGGCATTTTGCCACCGTAACCCGCGACGATGTAGAGGCGTATTTGGTGTCATGTGATGCCAATGGCCTTTCAAAAGCCACCCGCGCGCGGCGCTTGTCATCGGTTCGGCAGATGTACCGTTTTGCGCATGACGAAGGCTGGCGCGCCGAGAATCCCGCCATACGGATCAAAGGCCCCGGCGCGGTGCAACGCCTGCCCGATGCCCTGAGCCAGGACGAGGTGTCGCGGCTGATGGACGCCGCACGCACCCATGGCCGCACCGAACCCGACCGCGCCCGCGCAACGGCGCTTCTGGAACTGGTCTATGCCACCGGCATGCGCGTGACCGAACTGGTCAGTCTGCCGGTATCTGCCGCGCGCGGCGATCCGCGCATGATCCTTGTGCGCGGCAAGGGCGGCAAGGAACGCATGGTGCCGCTGTCCGGACCCGCCCGCGCCGCACTGGTCGCGTGGCTGGCACACAGGGATGAGGCCGAGGACAAGGCCCGGCTGGCGGGAAAACCAGTGTCGCGGCATCTGTTCCCCGGACCGGGGGCCGACGGCCATCTGACGCGCCAGCATTTCCATCTGATGCTGAAAGATATCGCGGTGCTGGCGGCGGTATCGCCCGCGCGGGTCACGCCGCATGCCCTGCGCCATGCCTTTGCCACGCATCTGCTGGCAGGCGGCGCCGATCTGCGGGTGATCCAGACATTGCTGGGCCACGCCGACCTGTCCACGACCGAAATTTATACCCATGTGCTGGACGATCATTTGAAATCACTGGTGCTTGACCATCACCCTTTGGCAAAATCCACCAAGGGTTCTTGAAGCGTGATCCACCACAGCCCATAAAACCTGCCACCCTTTCACAAGAAAAGATCACCATGGAAAACGTTGCCCTCGACACCGCCTTTTGGCTGACTGCCGCTGGGATACTGTGTCTGCTGGTTTTGTCTGCCTTCTTTTCAGGCTCGGAAACCGCGCTGACAGCCGCGTCGCGTGCAAAGCTGAAGACCAGCGCCGACAAAGGTTCTCTCGGGGCGGCCTCTGCCATGAAGATCACCGAAGACAACGAGCGGATGATCGGCGCGATCCTGTTGGGCAACAATGTGGTCAATATCCTGTCGGCATCGCTTGCGACGGCCATGCTGACCCGGATGCTGGGCGATTCCGGGGTGGCCTTTGCCACGCTCGGTATGACCATTCTGGTGCTGATCTTTGGCGAGGTGCTGCCAAAGACCCTTGCCATCACTTTTCCCGAAGCCTTTGCAACCCGCGTTGCCCCGGTCATCCGGGTGCTGATCCTGGTCTTCTCGCCCATCGTTTCAGTGGTGCGGGTGCTGGTGCGCGGCGTGCTGCGCCTGTTTGGCGTCAAGGCCGACCCCGAGGGCAAATTCCTTGCTCTGCGCGAAGAGATCATGGGCGCGATTGCGCTTGGCCATTCTGAGGGCGCGGTGGAAAAGGAAGACCGCGATCGCCTGCTGGGCGCGCTGGATCTTGGCAGCCGGACGGTGGATGAAATCATGCGCCACCGTCGCCACATCGAGATGCTGGACGCCGACCAGTCCCCCGATCAGATCATCACCAAGGTTCTGGCCAGCCCCCACACCCGCCTGCCTCTGTTTCGCGGCGACGAGGAGAACATTCTGGGCGTTATTCACGCCAAAGACCTTCTGCGCGAGGTGGATCGGCTGCTGCGCAGCGAAAACGGTGCTGTCGGGTCGGTCAAGAATCTTGATATCGTCAAGGTTGCGATGAAGCCCTATTTCATTCCCGACACCACGGCGCTGGATGAACAGATGCGTCAGTTTCTCAAACGCCGCACGCATTTTGCGCTGGTGGTGGATGAATACGGCGGCTTGCAGGGGCTGATTACGCTGGAAGATATCCTTGAGGAAATCGTGGGCGAGATCACTGATGAATTTGACGTGGTGCAAAAGGATTCCGCGCTGAAGCGGGCCGAGAACGGCGATTATCTGGTCGAGGGTCAGATGACCATCCGCGACCTGAACCGCGCGATGGACTGGAACCTGCCAGATGACGAGGCAAACACCATCGCCGGGCTGGTTATCCATGAAGCACAGATGATTCCGAATGAAGGTCAGGCCTTCAGCTTTCACGGCTTCCGGTTCGAAGTGGTGCAAAAGCGCGAGAACCGGATTGTGAAGCTGAAGATGCGGCCTCTGTAGCACCGCGCGCCGGGCAAGGACGCCCCTGCCCGGCGGTTCAGGTCAGCGTTTCTTGAACAAAGACCCCAAAACGCCCCGCACAATCGCTTGCCCGGACCGGGTGCCCAACTGGCGCGCAAAGCTTTTGGCAAACGCCTCGCCCACCGAATCGCTGCTGCGGCTGGTGGTTCTGGGTGCAGGCTTGGTGGCGCGCGTGGTGGTGCCGCCATCATAGCGCCGCCCCTTGCTGAATCCGCCATCGTCCTGGCGCGGCTCTGCTGCTTTTGCCTCTGCCGCCGCGGCCTCAGCTGCGGCTTTGTGTTCGCGCGCGCGCAGCCGTTCATAGGCGCTGTCGCGGTCGATCACCGTGTCGTATTTGCCTGCCACCGGCGACATCACCATAAGCTGCGCCCGAACGCCCGGATCAATTGGCCCGACCTGACTGGAGGGCGGCCGGATCAGCGTGCGCTGCACAACGCCCGGAATGCCCTTGCGCTCCAGAAACGAGGTCACAGCCTCACCGGTGCCCACATCGCGGATGGCGTCTTCGGTTTTGAACTCAGGGTTGTCGCGATAGGTTTGCGCAGCCATCCGCAGGTCTTTCTGATCCTTGGCGGTAAAGGCGCGCAGGGCGTGCTGCACCCGGTTGCCTAGCTGGCCAAGGATGTTTTCGGGCACATCGGCCGGGTTCTGAGTGATGAAATACACCCCCACCCCCTTAGATCGGATCAGGCGGGCCACTTGTTCCACCTTTTGTACCAAGGCGCGCGGCGCGTCGGTAAACAGCAGATGCGCCTCGTCAAAGAAGAACACCAGCTTGGGCTTTTCGGGGTCGCCCACCTCGGGCAGGGTCTCGAACAACTCGGACAACAGCCATAGCAGAAAGGTCGCATAAAGACGCGGGCTGTGCATCAGCTTGTCAGCGGCCAGAATGTTGATCCGCCCCATCCCCTGCGGGTCGGACAGCATCAGATCATCCAGTTCCAGCGCCGGTTCGCCAAAGAACCCCGCCCCACCCTGATTTTCCAGCACCAGCAACCGGCGCTGGATTGCCCCGATCGAGGCGGCGGCCACAAGACCGTAGCGCGTAGAAATCGCACTGGCGTTTTCGCCGATGAACAC
Source organism: Pseudotabrizicola sp. (assembly GCF_030684215.1). GTDB lineage: Bacteria > Pseudomonadota > Alphaproteobacteria > Rhodobacterales > Rhodobacteraceae > Pseudotabrizicola. The sequence continues at coordinate 224,416 of NZ_JAUXOV010000076.1, read as the reverse complement.
CAGCAACGCTTGCAGATCCTTCAGATCCAGCAGTGGCAGTTCTTCTTCATCCGCAAGCCGGAAGGCCACGTTCAGCACGCCTTCCTGCGCCTCTGTCAGTTCCAGCAACCGGGCCAGCAACAGCGGCCCCATTTCGGCCACCGTGGCGCGGATCGGGTGGCCTTGCTGGCCAAACAGATCCCAGAACGTCACCGGAAACGCCCGATATTGCAGATCAAGCCCGATGGTCGCCGACCGCTTCATGAACGGCGCATGCAGCTTGCCATCGGGGCTGCCTGCCAGAGCAAGGCCCGACAGATCGCCCTTTACATCAGACATGAACACCGGAACCCCGGCGGCAGAAAACCCTTCGGCCAAGATCTGCAAGGTGATCGTCTTGCCGGTGCCCGTGGCCCCTGCAATCAGGCCATGACGGTTGCCGTATCCCAAAAGCAGGGACTGCGGAACGCCATAGCCTTCACCACCACCACCGACAAAAATTGAAGGCTCATCTGACACCAGCCGTCTCCTTGTTACACACCCGTATGTGCGCGGATCAAGCGCCGCGCGGGCCAACAATACCCGGTTCCCCACCCGATGCCACCCAAGAACTCACCATCAATTTCTGTTGGACGGCTTGCGCAGGCGTGTCCCCGTTTGCCTTCCGATTGATGCGACTTTTGCATATGTTTTACAGGTGAAATTGTGATCAGATTCACATTGACGCCTGCCACATTCCGCCGTAGCGTCTCCACCATAAAGTCGGCCAGTCCGACAGGGAGCAAAAACAAATATGGAAAAGGGCCGGCTTACTGGCCCTTTTTCTTTTTTTGTTCCGGGCAAATCAACGCATTAAGACGCAGGCCCCTCGGCGCGACCGGTTGACGGGCTCACGTTTTTGGCACCTGACAGCCCCGCCGCAACATGCTAGAGCGGCGCAAACGGCGAAAACCATATAGCGACAGATGGACGTGACATGACCTTTTCAACGATCTCTCCCCTTACGAAATCCCTTGCCATGGCCCTTGTGCTGGCGTCGTCTGTGTCCACTGCCCTTTGGGCGCAGGATGCCACGCCAGAGCCAGCCCCTGCACCCTCAAGCGAAGAGGCAGTCCCAGCCGCTGATCCGAGCCTGTCCATGGGCACCGAAGTTGGAACAGATGGCGTCGGCAGCTCGTATGTGGAGAAAAATTTCGAAGCCTGGGAACAGCGCTGCATCCGCACCGAAGACGGATCCAACCCTTGCCAGCTGTATCAGTTGCTGCGCGATTCCGAAGGCAATGCCGTGGCCGAGTTCAGCTTGTTCAACCTGCCCACAGGCGGGCAGGCAGTTGCGGGCGCCACGGTCGTTGTTCCGCTTGAGACGTTGTTGACCGAAAACCTGCTGATGGGCGTCGATGCGTCAACCGCCAAGGTCTATCCGTTCACCTTCTGCTCGACCATGGGCTGCGTTGCCCGCATCGGCTTCACCGCGGCAGAGATTGACCAGTTCAAACGCGGTGCAAAAGCCGTTCTGACCATTGTTCCTGTGGTCGCTCCCGATCAAAAGGTGGCGGTCGAGCTGTCGCTGAAAGGCTTTACCGCAGGCTATGCGGCTGTGTCCGCGACCAACCCATAAGGGTTTAGCGTTGGATTTTGCGGGGCCGCGTCCATTGGGCGCGGCCTTTTGCATTGCGGCTACATCCGGCGCAGCACCAGCACCGCATTCAACCCGCCAAAGGCAAAGGCATTGGTCATTGCCACTGTCACATCAGCCCGGCGCGCGGTGTTGGGCACCACGTCCAGCAGGCAGTCCGGATCGGGCTTTCGATAGCCAAGTGTGGGCGCGATGACACCGTCGCGTAGCGCCATCAGGCAGGCCAGCATCTCAACCGCGCCGGTGCCCCCGATGATATGGCCATGTGCTGCCTTGGTTGACGACACCAAAGGCGGAGCATCGCCAAAAACCGCACGGATCGCGGTGGATTCGTTCACGTCATTGGCTTTTGTTCCGGTGCCATGGGCGTTGATATAATCCACCTGCCCCGGATCAAGCCTCGCATCTGAAAGCGCCCCGCGCATCGCCCGCACCGCGCCATCAACCGAAGGCATTACGATATCATGCGAGTCTGAACACATGGCAAAGCCCACGACTTCGGCCAGAATTTCGGCTCCGCGTGCGCGCGCATGATCATGGTTTTCAAACACAAACACCGCAGCGCCCTCACCCTGGACCATGCCGCTGCGATCGGCCGAAAACGGGCGGCAGGCGTCAGCCGCCATCACGCGCAGCCCCTCCCATGCCTTTAGCCCGCCAAAGGTCAGCATCGCCTCGGCCCCGCCGGTCAGCATCACGGGGGACGCGCCCGCGCGCACCATCTGGAACGCCAGCCCCATCGCATGATTGGAACTGGCGCAGGCCGTCGACACGCTAAAGGCTGGCCCGCGCAAGCCATAGGTCATGCTGATATGGCTGACGCCGGCACTTGCCATCAGACGCGGCACGGTCAGGGGATGCACGCGGTTCTTGCCCTCTGCATAAACCGCGCGGTAGCTGTCGTCGATGGTGCCAAGCCCTCCAACCGCCGTGCCAAGGATCACCCCCGCCTGCAGGCCAAGAGCCTCATCAAACACCAGCCCCGATTGCGCCACCGCCTGCCGCGCCGACCACAGCGCAAACTGGGTCATCCGGTCATAAAGACTTAGCCCGCGCAGGTCGAAATGTTCCGATGCGGTCCAGTCACGGACCTGTCCGGCGACACGGATCGACAGGCGATCCACATCAGGGATATCAAGTGCGCCAATACCACCTGTGCCCGCAGCAAATGCGGCGATGGTGGCGGGCACATCATGGCCCAAGGCGTTGATGGTGCCCGCGCCGGTAATCACGACCCTGTGCATATGGGATCAGGCGGCCTTTTGCGATACAAGGCCCTCAACCGCCTGAACGATCGCGCCAACGGAAGACAAATCAAAGTCATCCTTGCCCGGATCATTCGCGTTGAACGGCACCGAAATGTCGAAGGTTTCTTCCAAGGCAAAGATCAGTTCCACCATCGCCAGACTGTCCAGCGCCAGCGCATCCAGCCGGGTGTCCGTGGTCAGATCACCGAGTTCCAGCAGTGCCTTGTCAGCAATGATCTCGATGATGGTCTGTGCGGTCTGGGTCATGTGATCATTCCTTCCTGTTTGCGCAATGTATAGAAAGCCATCATGACTTCTGGATGACTTTCTCAATCCCGGCAACTTTTGCAGCCAGACGGGGCAAACGGCGCAGGGCCTTTTGCATCTCGACATGGGTTTCCAGCTTCACTGCCGGATAGCCCAGAAGAACCCGCCCTGCGGGGGCATTGGTAAAGACTTTGGTGGCGCCGCCGCAAATCACGTCATCACCCACAAAGATATTGTCATTCACTCCGCATTGCCCGGCCAGCACCACGCGGTTGCCGATCCGCGCCGATCCGGCCACGCCGACCTGACCACACAACAGGCAATCATCGCCGACCTGCACATTATGCCCGATATGGACCAGATTATCCAGTTTCGTGCCGTTGCCGATGCTGGTGTCGCGGATCGTGCCCCGGTCAATGCAGGCATTCGCACCGATTTCCACATCATCGCCGATGGTGACCGCACCCAGCGAATGAATGCGTGTCCAGCTTTGGGCGCGGATGTCTTCCCGCTGGCCCAGAGTTTCGCGGATTTCCTCAACCCCGGATTTCTCAGGCGTGACAAAGGAAAACCCGTCCGCCCCGATCACCGCCCCCGGCTGGCAGATAAACCGCGCGCCAATGGTTACACGTGCCCCAATCCTTGCGCCTTGCAAGATCAGCGCATCCGCCCCGATCCGCGCACCTTCGGCAATGCTGACATGGCTGGCAATCCGTGCATTCGGCCCAAGCACAACACCCGCGCCGATGGTGACAAAGGGGCCAATGGCGACGCCGTCGCCAATCTGTGCTGTTGGGTCTAGCACGCTCATCGGGTGGATGCCGGGGGCAATCGCCGGGCCGTGGTCCAGCAATGCAGTCAGCCCGGCCAGTGCCAAGCGTCCGCGCGGGGCAAAGATAGCGGCCTTCAGTTTTAACGACTGCCAATCCGCGCCGGGCCACAGCATGGCCGCCCGTGCCTGTCCTTGCGCCAGACCGTCCGCGTATTTCGGGTTTACCGCGAGCGCCAGATCATCCGGCCCGGCCTGATGAGGTTCGGACGCGCGGCCAACTTTCAGCGCACCATCACCCACAAACTCTGCCCCGATGGCAGCGGCAATATCGGCGATCGAGTGGGCCATGGCAAAACTCCTGTCACCGCGTCCTTGCGGCTCAACGGCGTTTTATCCCCGAACCGATGGCAAGACCACCCCGGCGGCTTCAAGCGCCTGAAACAGTTTGGCATCGCGGCCATAGATATCGCGGCGATAGGTCATCTGCCCCTTTGCCCCCGGATAGGCGGTAAAATAGACCAGATGCACCGGAACTTTTTGCTCCAGCCGCACGGTTGTTTCATTGCCGGTCTTCAGGTGGCGCGCGAATTCAGCCTGTGGGTCGTCTGATTGTAAGGCCAGCAGTGCATAGGCAAAATCAAACGGGTCTGCCAGACGGATACAGCCATGGCTATAGGCGCGCACATCATGGGAAAACAGATTTTTAGCCGGTGTATCATGCAGATAGATGTTGTGAACATTGGGAAACATGAACTTGACCAGGCCCAGAGCGTTGCCGTTTGACGGCGGCTGGCGCAGGCCAAAGGGGAAGGTCCGAGACGAATAACCCGCAAAGTTGACCGATCCGCGCGGCACGACGCGCCCGCGATTGTCGATCACCTGCAAATGGCTGACCGCATTCGGGTTGCGCTGCAAGAGCGGAAGGTATTCATTCACGATGATCGACCGGGGCACACCCCAGCTTGGGTTGATGACCATATGCGCCATCATGTCAGAAAATTCCGGCGTGTGCTGTGCGGTCACATCCTTGCCAACCACCGACCGGGTTTCAAAGGTGACTTTGCCTTGGTCAATGATCTTGGCGGTGAAATCAGGAATGTTCACCCAGATGTGGCGATCTCCCAAAGGGGTATCGTGCATCCAGCGCACCCGCTCTATCGCCACGATCACCGATTTCAGCCGCGCATCAGGGCCGATGTTCAGCTCTGCCAGCGTGCCCTCGCCCGCGGCGCCATCCGCGACCAGCCCATGATCGAGCTGAAACCGCTGCACTGCGTTTTCGATAGTGGCATCATAGCTTTGCGTGGCCGAGCGCGACAGATAACCCATGGCGATCAGACGGTCGCGCAAGGCCACCACCGCATCACCCGTATCACCCGGCGCAAGTGACTTTGCCCGGACCACCGTCCCCCAGCCGCCCTGATCCATGCTGGCTTCCAGCGCCAGCTTGGCGCGCACAAGTTGCGCATAGCGTGGCGAGCTTGGCAGTAAACCGTGCAGAACTTCAGCGGGGTTGCGTGCCTGCATCTGGGCCAGCAACAGCGTGGGGTCGGGCCGCCCGATCTCACGCACAATGCCCGGATCCACTGATTTCGGATTGGTCGCCCCGGTGGAGACATCACGCGCATAGGACAGATATGCCCGCGTAAGCGCGACTTCGGCCCGAGCGCGGTCGCCTTCGGTCTGGGCGGTCGTCAGCATGGCCGTCAGCTTGGCAACATCATAGCGCGCGGTTGGCAAGGCATGGTCCCCTGCCCGCGACAAGGCCTGCAAAAGCGCCGCGCGTCGCGCCGAATCCTGTTCGGCGGCGCCAGTCCATAGGGTGCGATAGCCGTTTTCACGATAGAACGCGGCAATCGCCTCATCCTCGGCCGCTTCAATCGCGATGGTCTGGATGAACGGGCTGGGAAACTCTTGTGCCAGCAGAGTCTGCCCAGCAAAGACCACAAAAGACGCAGACAGAAGCAACCCACGCGCAGCAGCAGAAACAGTCAATCGAGCCATCGTGATGTCGTCTCCGTCTTAACCCACCATATTGTTGCGACTTTCCGCGAAGTTGGCGGCACTGTCCATTCACGTTCCGGCCAGAACATCACATTCACACCGGATTTCGTTACTTATCCGCAACAGTCCGGTAGGAAAAATACAGCGCATTGTTTCGGCGGCTTTCAGCAAAAATTTGCCGATGACCGCTAAAACGGGAACTGGCGGAGAATCTGCCCTTGGGTTGCGAATCCTGCTGTGGCATAAGGTTCGCACACTTGGGGATGAAGTGCAGACGAACCGCCGTCTAGGTGGTCAAGAATTGCGACGGGACAGGCGCTAGAATGGCAGATACATCGACGTTGGGAATTTCACGGCGCGGCCTGTTGGGCGCGTTTGCAGCCTCTCTTGTGGTGGCGGCTCCGACCTACTCCAACGCGTTCGGTCTTTTGCGCGGTGCGGGCGACATTCGCCGCATCCGCATGTATTCAGGCCGGACCGGGGAAAGCATTGACACGATCTACTGGATCGAAGGCAAATACATTCCCGAAGTTATGACTGAAATCAACCACTTCATGCGCGATTGGCGGTCAAATGACGTGACCAATATCGACGCGCGCACGGTGGATATCATGGCAGCTTCACATCGTCTGATGGATGTGAAGGAACCCTATATGATGCTGTCGGGCTATCGCAGCCCGCGCACCAACGCCATGCTGCGGTCGCAGTCGGGCGGCGTTGCCAAGAACTCGCTGCACCTGAGGGGTCAGGCAGCCGATTTGCGTCTGAAGTCGCGCTCGGTGTCACAGATGGCCAAGGCAGCAGCGGCTTGTGCATCCGGCGGGGTGGGCAAATATTCGCGGTCCAACTTCGTTCATATGGATTGCGGCCCGGTGCGTAACTGGGGCGGCTAAGCCAGAGATCGTTAGAGTTTTTGTGAAAAAGGCACCCCGCGGGGTGCCTTTCGCATTGGGTCCATTGTTTTCAGACCGGGATCAATCTTCGGACTCTTCATCGCGCTTGGCGGCAGCAAGCGCACGGCCACGATACCCCATGGCAACCACAAACTTTTCAGAGCTGTCCGACCGGCTGGCGGCTGGCTTTACATTGGCGACCTTGGTGAAATTCTTTTTCAACATGACCTGCATGGTGTTTTCGGCCCCGCCCGCCAGAACCTTGGCAACAAAGGTGCCGCCGTCTTCCAGCACGTCAAAGGCGAAATCCAGCGCCGCCTCGATCAATGCCACAATGCGCAAGTGGTCGGTCGCCTTGTGGCCAGACGCAGCGGCGGCCATGTCTGACAGCACCACATCAGCCCGCCCGCCAAGCCAGCCCTTGACCAGCGCATCGGCATCATCGGACAGGAAATCCAACTGGTGCAGCTCTGCGCCGGGAATCGGCTCCACCTCTTGCAGATCGACGCCAAGCACCGTGCCCACCGGCTTTTTCGGGTTCTGCGCCAATGCGTTGACGCGCACCACCGCCACCTGACACCAGCCCCCCGGCGCACAGCCAAGGTCCACCACCCGCGAACCGGGCTTCAGAAAGCCGTACCTGTCATCCAGTTCCGAAATCTTGTATGCAGCGCGCCCGCGAAAGCCTTCTTTGCGCGCGCGGATCACGTATGGATCGTTCAGCTGGCGTTCCAGCCACAGCGTAGACGACAGCTTGCGCCCCTTGGCGGTTTTCACCCGCACCCGCAATTCTCGCTGGCCCCGGCCAGAAATGTTCTTTTCACTCATGTGAATGGTCCTTCGGTCAACACGCCATCGGCGGTCATCTGGGCATAAAGAAGCCCTTCGCGCAGGCCACGGTCGGCCACGGAAAGGCGATCCGTGGGCCATATCCGCATCAGCGCCTGAAGGATAGCCGCCCCGGACATGATCAGCGCATGGCGGTCCCGCCCGATCCGCGGATCGGTGCGCCGCCCCTCTGGCCCAAGGCTAAGATAGTCGCGGATCACAAAATCAATCTGGTCGCTGGTCATCTGCAAGCCGTCCACCTTGGTCCGGTCATAGCGGCGCAGACCAAGATAGCTGGCTGCCACCGTCGTCACTGTGCCAGAGGTGCCGATGATCTGGAACCCTGTCCGCGCTTGCTGCGCATTGTACGGCGAAAAACTAGCCAGTTGTTCCTCAAAAAACCAGCTCATCAGCGCAAAGCGGGCGGCGTCGTCGTCCACATCAATGAACTGATCGCGCAGGGTGGCCACCCCCAGCGGCACCGAAATCCAGTCCACCACCCGCGCGCCGCCTTCTGGCTGGCCGTCAAACCCGGTGTGCAGGCTCATGATCGCGCGGGGCCGGTTTTCGGGCACCACACCTGACAGGTCAATCCAGACAAGCTCGGTAGACCCGCCGCCGATATCGACCACAAGCAGTTGTTCGGTGCGCTCATTCACCAAAGGCGCGCAAGAGATCACGGCCAGCCGCGCCTCCTCCTCGGGCGTGATGATTTCAAGCGCCAGCCCGGCCTCGCGTTTGACCTGCCGGATGAAATCGCGCGCGTTGCGGGCGCGGCGGCAGGCTTCGGTCGCCACCAGCCGCATGCGCTTGACGCCATGCCGTTCAATCTTTTTCTGGCAAATCCGTAAGGCCTGCACCGTCCGTCCCATGGACGCACGAGAAAGCCGGCCCGAGGCTTCAAGCCCGATGCCCAGCTGAACAGTCTTTGAAAAACTGTCCACCACCGTAAATTGACTACCCTTAGGCTGGGCAATCAGCATACGGCAACTGTTGGTGCCAAGGTCGAGCGCCGCATATAGCGTGCCCTGCCCCGGCTTTTGAGGGGGTGACGATTCGACGACACGAGAGCCGTTTTCAGGCTCTATCGGTGTTTGCGACGCGTCCTCCCCTCGGGGACGCTCGGGCGTCATGGTCGCCCTCCATATGTGGTTGCATTCAACCTAGCGCCGATGCCCCCTTGCCGCAAGCACTCATGCTGGGGTGAAAAATGGCACCCGTGAACATCGTTTGTGCGCATGATCTGTATGAGAATTTTTGGGTCTGGCCCCTGTCGCGACTGTTGCTGCTTTGCGCTAGGTTACGCGTTGTCAGGGTAGCGGGTCGCAGATGCGACGCACCATGTCGAAAACGCACCCTCTTGTCGCAAGCAGACGATTAGAACGGTGTCAACACAGGTCAGAGGAATCAGGCGATGGCAGAGGTTACAGTGGTCTTTTGGCGCGATATTCCGGCCCAGGTGATTGTGGGCAAGGGTCGGCGCGGGGCCAAGGTGCAACTGACCGAACGCTTTGAACAGGCGATCGACCGCTGCGCGATGAAAATCGGTGCAAAGGATGCAGACGCCTACCTTGCCGAATGGCACAAGGCGCCGGCCTATGAGGTTGACGGCGAACAAGAAGATGTTGCCCGCGACGAAGCCGCCCGCCTGGAAGCCGAGTATGATACTGAACGTCTTAAAGCACTGATCGCGGCGGATGGCTGGGCAAAGGCCTGAGGCACCGCGCATGACCCTGAGGGAGAGAGTTATGGCCTTGTTCAACTTCCGCGCCAAATCCGCGCAAGCCCCGACCCCCTCGCAAGGGCAACTGGAGGCCTTTTTGCAGGGCTATTCCATCGAGGTCATGCCGCGCACCGCCGAAAAAGTCGAAGATTTCCGCGCGCTGCTGCCCACTGGCACCCGCGTCTATATCGCCCATATCGACGGCACGCCGATCGAGGAAATGGTGGCCACCGCAAAGCGTCTGGCCGATGATGGCTTCACCGCGATGCCGCATTTTCCCGCCCGCATCATCAAAGACCGCGCCACCCTGACTGATTGGATCAGCCGCTACCGCGATGTGGGCGTTCGGCAAGGCCTGTTGCTGGCCGGTGGCGTCGCGCAGCCTGCGGGCGATTTTCACACATCGATGCAGCTGCTGGAAACAGGGGCGTTTGACGGTTTTGTCCGCCTGCATGTGGCAGGCCACCCCGAGGGCAACAAGGACATCGACCCGGACGGATCGGACCGCATGGTGATGGAGGCCGCGCGCTGGAAATCAGCGTTTGCCGAGCGGACAGATGCGCAGATGGCAATGGCGACGCAGTTCTGCTTTGACGCAGCCCCGGTGATCGCATGGGTGGATCGTCTGGCGGCTGAGGGCGTGAAACTGCCGGTGCATATCGGCGTGGCAGGCCCCGCGAAATTGCAAACGCTGATCAAGTTTGCCATCGCCTGCGGGGTTGGCCCGTCGCTGAAAGTGCTGCAAAAGCGGGCCATGGACGTGACCAAACTGCTTTTGCCCTATGAGCCGACAGATGTGCTGACCGCATTGGCGGCGCACAAGGCGGCAAACCCAAGCTTTGGGATCGAACAGGTCCATTTCTTTCCGTTGGGCGGGATCAAGACCAATGCCCAATGGGTGACAGAACATGGCGGCGCTGCTGGCAAACCTGCCAAAGCCGCTTAAGAAAAAGGTTGAAGAATGACCCGCACCGTCATCGAGTCCAAAACGAAAACCGTCATCATCGGCTTTGACGAACCGTTCTGCGTCATCGGAGAGCGCATCAATCCGACAGGCCGTAAGAAACTTGCTGCCGAGTTGGAGATGGGCAATTTTGAAACCGTGATCCGCGACGCGCTGGAACAGGTGGCCTGCGGCGCAACTGTGCTTGATGTGAACTCGGGCGCTGTGTTTACCAACAAGATGGCGTCCGATCCGCGTTATGCCGACAACAACTTTGTCGAACCGCCGCTGATGAAGGCGCTGATTGAAATTATTCAGCAAACCGTGGACGTGCCCTTGTGCATCGACTCTTCGGTTCCAGGCGCGTTGGAATCCGGCCTGATGGCCTGCGAAGGTCGGCCGCTTCTGAACTCGGTCACTGGTGAAGAGCACCGGCTGGAACTGGTTTTGCCGCTGGTCAAGAAATACAACGTGCCAGTGGTGGCAATTTCCAACGACGATACCGGCATTTCCGAAGACCCGGACGTGCGCTTTGCGGTGGCCAAAAAGATCGTCGAACGCGCCGCCGATTTCGGGATTCCGGCGCATGACATCGTGGTTGATCCGCTGGTGATGCCGGTCGGTGCCATGGGCTCTGCCGGACAGCAGGTGTTCACGCTTGTGCGACGTTTGCGCGATGAGCTGGGTGTGAACACGACCTGCGGCGCCTCCAATATCAGCTTTGGCCTGCCGCATCGGCACGGCATCAACGCGGCTTTCCTGCCGATGGCAATCGGTGCCGGTATGACATCCGCGATCATGAACCCGGTCCGCCAGCAAGAGATGGAGGCGATCCGCGCCGCCAACTTCCTGATGAACCACGATTCCAACGGCGGCGAGTGGATCCGCTTTGCCAAGGTGCTGGAAGCAGTCGAAGGCGGGATGAGCTTTGCCGAAGCCTCCAGCGCGGCCTCTCAGGCTGCAGGCGGGCGCCGCGGCGGCCGTCGCGGCCGCGCCTGAACCATCTTGCGCACAGGTTTCGCCCTGAACGCCTCGGATCAGCCCATGGAAACATGGGCTGATCCTGCACATGGTTCGGTGCGGTGGCAAAGTCTGTTCTCGGCCGGGATCACCCCTACTGACAGCCTTACCTGTGGTGTCGCACATGTGGCGGCGGGCGACACATTTACCCTGCACAGCCACCCACAAGCCGAAGTGTATTTTGGCCTGTCCGGATCCGGGGTTGTGATGGTTGATGGCACGGCCTGCCCCTTGTCGCCCGGCGTGGCCCTGTTCATTCCCGGCGGCGCGGTGCATGGCATCATTTTGGCGACCGAGCCAATGAGCTGGTTTTACGTCTTTGCCGCCGACAGTTTCGATGAAATCGCCTACAGCTTTAAGGCAACACAAGTCGCCGCATTGCAGATGCCGCCGGTTGGCCTAGAACCACCGGACGAGCAGGAGTTTCCCCTATGACGTCCCAGATGTCTTCGACGCAGTTGTCCCAAATGTCGTCCGCAGCAGTGGATGACCCTCTTGTTATCTTTACCCCCTCGGGCAAGCGGGGGCGTTTCCCGCTGGGCACGCCGGTACTGACGGCCGCACGGCAGTTGGGGGTTGATCTTGATTCCGTCTGTGGCGGGCGCGGCATTTGCTCAAAATGCCAGATCAGTCCAGGATATGGAGAGTTTTCCAAACACGGGGTCACCGTGCAGGATGATGCGCTGACCGAATGGAACGCCGTTGAGGAGCGCTATAAATCCAAACGCGGCATGTTGGATGGCCGTCGTCTGGGCTGTCAGGCGCAGGTGATGGGCGATGTGGTCATCGACGTGCCCCCCGAAAGCCAAGTCCACAAACAGGTGATCCGCAAGTCAGCGACCGAGCGGGTCATCGCGATGGATCCCGCCACGCGGCTCCTCTACGTCGAGGTGGCCGAACCCGACATGCACGAACCGACCGGCGATTTTGGACGGCTGGCGATTGCCCTGCGCGATCAGTGGCAGGTGAATGATGTGGTGGCCGATCTGGCGATCCTGCGCCGGTTGCAGCCTGTGCTGCGCAAGGGCCAGTGGAAGGTGACTGTCGCCTTGCACAAGGGCAATCATGACGCACGCCCCCGGATCATGGATATCTGGCCCGGCTTTCATGAGGGCGCCATTCACGGGCTGGCGATTGACCTTGGCTCCACCACCATCGCGGCGCATCTGTGCGATCTGCGCGACGGGCGGGTTCTGGCGTCTGGTGGGGTGATGAATCCGCAGATCCGCTTTGGCGAAGACCTGATGAGCCGGGTATCTTATGTGATGATGAACGCGGGCGGCGATGTGGAAATGACCCGCGTTGTGCGTGAAGCGCTGAACGGGCTGGCGGTTTCCATCGCGGCAGAGGGCGGCGTAGACCCTGCCAGCATTTACGAGGCGGTCGTGGTCTGCAACCCGGTGATGCACCACCTGCTGCTGGGGATTGATCCGGTGGAACTGGGGCAAGCGCCTTTTGCTTTGGCCACCAGCGGAAGCCTCTCGCTTGATGCGCGCGATCTGGACCTGGACGCAATCAACCGCGCGGCTCGGGTCTATCTGCTGCCGTGCATAGCCGGGCATGTGGGGGCCGATGCAGCCGCAGTTGCGCTGTCAGAAGAACCGGGCAAATCGGATGACATGGTGCTGATCGTGGATGTCGGCACCAATGCGGAACTGCTGCTTGGCAATAAAACACGGGTGCTGGCCTGCTCTTCCCCCACCGGCCCCGCGTTCGAGGGTGCGCAGATCAGTTCCGGCCAGCGTGCAGCCCCCGGTGCTATTGAACGGGTAGAGATTGACCTTATCACCAAGGAACCACGGTTCCGCGTTATCGGGTCTGACCTGTGGTCGGATGATCCGGGCTTTGCCGAAGCGACCGCGACCAGTGGCATCACCGGCATCTGCGGGTCCGGCATCATCGAGGCGGTGGCCGAGATGCGGATGGCCGGTCTGGTGGACCCCGGCGGGTTGATAGGCAGCCCGGAACAAACCGGTACATGGCGCACCACGCCCGAGGGCCGCACGCACAGCTACGTTCTGCACGATGGTTCTGCAGAAGGCGGGCCGCGCATCATGGTTACCCAAGGCGATATCCGCGCCATTCAGCTGGCGAAGTCCGCGCTTTACGCGGGTGCGCGGCTATTGATGGATGAAATGGGTATTGACCATGTGGACCGTGTTACCCTCGCCGGGGCGTTTGGCGCGCATATCAGCCCCAAGCACGCGATGGTGCTGGGCATGATCCCTGATGCGCCGTTGGACAAGGTCACCAGCGCTGGCAACGCGGCGGGCACCGGCGCGCGGATTGCGCTGTGCAACGTGGCCGCGCGTGACCAGATCGAGGCGACGGTTCACAACATCCACAAGGTGGAAACCGCCATCGAGCCGAAGTTTCAAGAGCATTTCGTGAACGCCAACGCCATTCCACATGCGGTGGATACCTTCCCGTCGCTGTCAGCGGTGGTGACCCTGCCGGTTGTGTCGTTCAACACATCGGGCGGCGGGCGTGAGGGGCGCAGGCGGCGCGGCTGATCGCCCTTTTTTGGGCTGGCATTGCAACAGTGGCGTGCTAAGTTTGCCGCCATGAACGCAACCGCACCGACCCGCACCGAAGTTTGCCTGTTGTTGGAGCGTGTTGCGCTTCAGGACCGTGGGGCCTTCCGGTCGCTCTATACTGAAGCCGGTCCGAAACTAATGGGCGTTTTGCTGCGTATCCTTGGCACACGGTCAGAAGCGGAGGATGCGTTGCAAGAGGTATTTACCAGAGTATGGTTGCGGGCGGGACGGTTTGATCCGACCCGTGGCGCAGGCATGACGTGGCTGGTGGCCATGTCGCGCAACCATGCGATCGACCGCTTGCGCGCCCGTAAGCCTGAACAAAATGACGACGACGCCGCAGCGCTGATCCCTGACACCGCGCCACGCGCCGAAAGCCAGCTGATCGCCAAGGGCGAGGCACGGCGTATCTCGGAATGCTTTGATACTCTGGAACCCGCGCGCGCTGATGCGGTGCGCGGGGCCTATCTGGATGGGTTGTCCTATGATGCGCTTGCCTTGCGCCACGATATTCCCTTGAACACCATGCGGACATGGCTGCGGCGCAGTCTGCTGAAACTCAAGGAGTGTCTGGACCAATGACCGACGCCCCCTTGACCCCTCGGGAAGAAGACGACGCTTTGGCGGCAGAATATGTGCTTGGCGTTCTTGCTCTGGACGAACGGCTTGCCGTTGAACAACGCCTGAAATCCGACAGTGATTTTGCGCTGTTGGTGGCGCGTTGGGTTGCCCATTTTGCGCCCTTGAATGAGGCCTATGCCACGGTTCCGGTGCCGCCAGATCTGTTGCCAAAGATCGAATCCCGGCTGTTCCCAAAAACTGCCAAGCTACGCTTTGGCTGGCGCACATGGCTGGCCGGGGCTGTGACCGCTGCAGCGATTGTGGTTGGCGCGCTGGTTCTGATGCCACCCACAGCGCCGGGCACGATCATCGCCAGCCTTGGCACCGATTCCTCATCGTTGATCTATGAGGCGCGCCACGACGGAAGCAATCTTCTGGTGACCCGTGTCGCAGGCACCCCGGCCCCTGATGGCCAGACCCACGAGCTTTGGGTGATCGCACCGGGGGCGGCCCCGGTGTCTCTGGGTCTGCTGGGGGTTGATCCGCTGGATGTGGAATATCCACGCCCGCCAGCGGGTTGGGTGCTGGCAGTGTCGGTTGAACCGGCTGGCGGATCGCCCACCGGCGCACCGACCGGACCGGTCATTCTGACGGCTGAACTTTAGGGCAATTTTTCGCGCGGTCTGGTGTCTGCATCCGGAGAACAGCGCCGCGCGAAAAAATCTTTGTCCCGGCTGAAACTCCTCCAAAGCCACTCTCGTATCCATTGTGAAGGCAGGATGATCCTGCCTCTGTTTACCGGGAGATGTCTTATGAAACTGAAACTTGCAGCGTCGATTCTTGCTTTGTCCACCGTTGTCGCTTTTGCCGAAAACCCGATGGTCGGCGGTGCCGCAATGTTTGAAGACAAGAATATCATTGAAAACGCCGTGAATTCGGCTGATCACACCACGCTGGTTGCTGCCGTGCAGGCCGCTGGTCTGGTTGAAACTTTGTCGAGCGAAGGCCCGTTCACCGTGTTCGCCCCCACCAATGACGCCTTTGCCAAGCTGCCCGCTGGCACGGTTGAAACCCTGCTGATGCCGGAAAACAAGGATCAACTGACCAAGATCCTCACCTGCCATGTTGTCGCGGCCAATGCGATGGCTGGCGATATCGTCAAGATGATCGCTGATGGCGGCGGAATGCACACAGTCGGCACCGTCGGCGGCTGTGATTTCACCGTGATGATGGAAGGTGATGCGGTAAAGATCAAGGACGGCATGGGCAATATCGCCACCGTCACCATCGCCGATGTCAAGCAGTCGAATGGCGTGATTCATGTGATCGACACCGTGCTTCTGCCCGCCATGTAAGACAGCACACCGCAAAGAGTGCGGGGCGTCACTCCTCCGCATTCTAAAGTGCCCGTGTGTGGCCCGTTGTATAATTTTGTCCCCAAAACGGCGGGTCTCAGACGCGGCCTTCCCCCGGCACCTGTGGTGTCGGGGTTTTTCAGGTGCGGTCACTCTTTTCATTTGCACGGCCCCATGGTCATCATGCGCGCCATGACCCCAACCATCCCGCGCCATTTTCTGTTTCTTTTGTCTTCGGCCCGCTCGGGCGGGAACAGCGAGCAACTGGCGCGGCAAGCGGCGCAAATCCTGACCTGCCCCTGCACATGGTTGGATCTGGCCGCGATGTCGCTGCCCCCGTTTACCGACCGCCGCCCCGCCCTGCCCAGCCAGCCCGAGGGTTGTCTGGCACATGTGCTGGAGAAGATGCACGCCGCCACCGATCTGTGCTTTGTGGCCCCCGTTTACTGGTATAGCCTGCCCACCCCGGCCAAATTGCTGCTTGATCACTGGTCAGGCTTTCTGGATTTGCCCGAGCTTGGCTTTCCGCTCTGGATCCGCACCAAGCGGCTTTGGCTTATCACCACACGCGCCGACCCAGAGCCAACTGTGGCAGACATGTCCGAAACGATCCTGCGCCGCACGTCGGACTGGCTGGGCATGGAATGGGGCGGCGCACTGCACGGTGTTGCGGATGCGGTCGGAGAGATTGAACACGATGATGCATGGCAAAACGCCTCGCACTTCTTTTCCGGGCCGGGGGCAGAAATACCTGACTTGCCGAAAGTGCATCACCCGCATTAGCCTTCATTTTAGATTTGAGTCTGATGTTTGGAGAAAACGATGCGATTTGGAATTTGCGCGCGCGCCACCGGCGCTGGTCTGTTGATGATGATGGCCGCGGCATCGGTGCAGGCCGAAGGCCGGTCTATCATTGTGCTGGATGCCTCTGGCTCGATGTGGGGCCAGATTGATGGTCGCGCCAAACTGGAAATCGCTCGCGAGGCATTGGGAACCGTGCTGGAGGGTCTTCCGCCCGAGACTGAACTGGGGCTCATGGCGTATGGCCACCGTGAAAAAGGGTCTTGTGACGATATTGAACTGATTGTGCCACCGGGTCCGGGCACTGCTGCACGCATCACCGACGCGGCCAACACCATGTCATTCCTTGGAAAAACGCCTCTTTCCGAAGCAGTGCGCCGCGCCGCGGCAGAGCTGCGTTCGACCGAGGAAAAGGCCACCGTGATCCTGATCACCGATGGGATAGAGACGTGCGCGGCAGACCCTTGTGCGCTTGGTGCCGAACTCGAAGCCTCGGGCGTGGATTTCACCGCGCATGTGGTGGGCTTTGGCTTGACGGCGGATGAGGGAAAGCAAGTGGCCTGTCTGGCCGAAAACACCGGCGGCACCTATATCGAGGCCCGCGATGCAAGCGCCTTGGTCGCGGCGTTGCAAACCACGGTCGCCGTGGTGGAACCAGCCCCTGCCGCCGCGCCAGAGCCGCCGCCCCAGCCCCAAACCGTCGCGGTGAATTTTGCGCCTACTGCATGGCTTGCACCCGGTGTGCCAAAGCCAGACGACCAGACTGATGCCGTCTGGCGTCTGTATATACGCAACGCAGATGGCACGGCGGGCGATCAGCTTGTCACGGAATACAATGCGTTTGAGGGGTTTATCGAACCCGGCAGCTACATATTGCGCGCAACGATCGGTGAGGTGACGGTGGACCAACCGCTGGACCTGACCGACACTTCCCTTGCCGCGCCCGAGGTGGTCTTCAACGCCGCCCGTGTGATCCTGCACCCCAAACCCGCCGCCGAGGAAGACGTGGACAACAGCGCCGGCCTGAACATCAAGAACAGCGCCGGGGTGAACAGCACTGCCTATGGGTCCAGCCAGTTTTATCTGCACGCCGGCGAGGCCACGCTGACCGGAACACTCGGGCTGGCCAAGCTGACCGAAACCCTGACCCTTGCCGCTGGCGAAACGCTAGAACGCGATGTGGTGATCGCTGCGGGCGTGGTTGGCATCAACGGCTTTTATGTCGAGGGCATGCTGATTGAGGGCAACAACCATCGGGTCGATATTCTGCCCGCGAAGGCGAAACTGGATGGCAGCCGCGAGGTGCTGTCGACCAGCTATGGCGAAAACCAGATCATCAGCCTGTCGCCCGGCGATTATATCACCCGCGTATCCTATGGGAGCGCATCGGTTGACGTGCCCTTTTCCGTCACCATGGGCGAACGGGTGGATGTGGCCGCGATCCTGAATGCGGGGGTGTTGTTCATCAGCGCGCCGGGGGCCTATTCGATCGCGGTCTATGACGCCAAAAAGGATCTGAACGGCAACCGCAAACAGCTCAACTTCGAATACCGCGAGGAAATGTCCCTGACCGCAGCCGCCGGGGACTATGTCGTTGAGATCAACCGCGCAGATGTGGTTTCAGAAAGCCCGACTGCTGTCACCGCAGGCGAACGCACCGAGTTGGTCCTGCCCTGAATCCATCCCACCAGCCGCGCGCGGCCCTTGACTGCGGCGCGCGGCTGGCATACCTGCTATGCCACTGCGGGTGTATCTCAATGGTAGAGAAGCAGCTTCCCAAGCTGATGACGAGGGTTCGATTCCCTTCACCCGCTCCATCGCTTCACATATCAGGTTTCCCATGCGCATTTTGACACTGTCTGTTGCGGCGTCGCTTTGGGCAGGGGTGGCGCTTGGCTCTGAACCGCCGCATGCCTTTGAAGGGGTTTGGGATTGCGAGGTGGCGGTTTTCACCTTCACATCGGACAATTACAACACCGGCTCCGACGACATGCCGATCACCGATATTGCTGTTGATGGCAGCGGGTTTGTCTTGTCGTTTGAAGATGATTACCAACTCTATGTTGCGCTAAATGACGATGGCACGTTGTATTGGTTTTCACCCGCGTCCGGCGACAGCTTTACCTGCCTACGGCAAGACTGACAGGGTACTGCCCCCCTTTCCTTTGTGCCCGCCCCCCGATAGCAAGGCTACGGCATTTACAAAGGGAGTTCACAATGAACGACGACATCAAACGCATTGGCACCGGCGCACGGATGAGCGAAGGCGTCTGCTACAATGGCATCATCTGGGTGGCGGGTCAGGTCGGCAATCCGGGTGAGTCAGTCGCGGATCAGACCCGTACCTGTCTGGCCGAAGTGGACCGTATTCTTGCCGCAACAGGCACTGACAAAACCCGCATCCTGTCTACCCAGATTTGGCTGGCCGACATGGCCGATTTCGCCGAAATGAACGGCGTGTGGGATACTTGGGTGCCTCAGGGCCATACCCCGGCGCGCGCGACGGGTGAGGCAAAGCTGGCAACCCCTGATTACCGGGTAGAAGTGATCGTGACCGCCGCCCTGCGCTAAGCATGAAGGCAACCAAAACCGGGCGAACAGCCCGGTTTCTTGGGTCATGAATCTCGTACTTCTCCAGAAACCGACTTGTGTTAACCTTTAGTCATGCGCGGGATTTAATGGCGCAGATTTCAAGTGACAGTTATTTTCTGGAGAACAGCCATGAATGGATTACCAATGGCGTCAGCGGCAGCGCTGAGCCTTTTGCTTATGACTTCCCAAGGCCATGCCCAGGCCGCGGTTGTGACACGGTGCAATGCGAATGTGGATGGCACATTTGTGCCCGCCCTTTTCATTGTCATTGATGGCCAGACACAGGTCATCACCAATGGAACCTCTGGCCTTACCCGGCGGATCCTGTTTGACGAGGCACTGGCGCTTGATTTTGTGCGCCAGTTGACTGGCAACACCGGCAGGCTGGTCTATATGGATTGCAGCGACGTAGGATCTTCGGCAATCCCGGTCTCATCGCCGCCTCCCCCCCAGATGATATCGATGACGGCGACGACAGCCCCGGTGGTAGTGACGACTGTGGCAGTTGCTGCTATTTCTAGCTGACCTGCGATGCTGCGGCCACGTGTTCTGCTTGCCAATGAGTTCGGCGCCGGTCGCGGCCATGTCGTGACCTTGCGACAATTGGCCGGCGCATTTGGCCCCGGCTTTGCCTTTGACGCTGCCCCGGCGCGGATATCTGCCGGGGGCCCCGACAGATGTTATGGAAAAGCTGGCCGCATCGGGGATGATCCTTGAAACCGGCCCGGTGCCGGTGACCGAGATTGCGCGGCGGTCGCGGCTGGTCCTGAACGCCGGTCAGCACGGCATCTTGTCGCTGGGCCTGTATGCAGGCTTGCCACAAGTCTGCCTGCCGCAGCATCAGGAACAGCTTTGGCACGCCCGCGCCGCCGAAAAGAAGGGTGTGGCGCGGGTGGTCAGACACGTGGTTGACGACGACGACCTGCCTCCCGTCGCGCTGATCGATGCGGTCCACAGCGTTTACGCAGACCGCAGCATGTTTGACACGGCGGTGGATCTGTCCCACCGCCTGCGCGAAGGTCTGGACAGTGACCCCGATACGATCACCGCGCGTGCGATCCGCCCGCTGATTGCTCCGCTGCTGAACCCTGTGTCAACTGCGGAACCACGCCGCTAACCGCGCGGTGGAGCCATCCTTGTCATCGGTGCCCGCGCGCCCCTCCAGCACGGGCTGCAACGCCAAGGCAAGCTCTTTGCCCAGTTCGACACCCCATTGGTCATAAGAATTGACGCCCAGAATAACGCCTTCGACAAACACCCTATGTTCATACAGCGCGATGATCTGGCCCAGCACAAATGGCGTCAGTTGATCATAGGCCAGTGTGGTGCTGGGGCGGTTGCCGGGAAAAACGCGGTGGCGGGCCTGACGGTCCAGCTCGGCCCCGGTAAGGCCCTTCGATGCCATGATCGCAGTCGCCTCGGCCAAGGAGCGCCCTCTCATCAGCGCCTCGGATTGCGCAAGGCAGTTTGACACCAGCAGCAGGTGCTGATGGGCAAGGTCGGGTTCATGACCGCGCTTTGCGACCAGAAACTCACACGGCACAACTCGGGTGCCCTGATGGATCAGCTGGTAGAACGCGTGCTGGCCATTGGTGCCTGGCTCTCCCCAGACCACAGGGCCGGAGTGATAGGGCAAATCGGCGCCATCCATCGACACCCGCTTGCCGTTCGATTCCATCTCCAGCTGCTGCAAATAGGCAGGCAAGCGGCTAAGGCGTTGATCATAGGGCAAAACGGCGCGGGTGGCGTGGCCGCAGATCTGGTTGTGCCAAAGCCCCACCAGCGCCAAAAGGACCGGCAGGTTTTGCGCGAATGGCGCCTCGCGGAAATGGGCATCCATGGCCGCGCCGCCACGCAGGAAATCGGCAAAGCCATCCGGCCCCACCGCCAGCATGATGGACAGGCCAATCGGCCCCCACATCGAATAGCGACCGCCGACCCAGTCTTCGAAACCGAACACACGTTCAGGATCAATGCCAAACGCCGCCGTTTTGTCGGCAGCGGTAGAGACTGCCACGAATTGTGCCGCCGGGTTGGCCACCGTTTGCGCCATCCACACGCGCACGGTTTCCGCATTGGTCATGGTCTCAATCGTGGTGAATGTCTTGGAAGCCACGATCACCAGCGTCGTGGCCGGGTTCAGACCGCGCAAGATATCGGCGGCATGCGCGCCATCGACGTTCGAGATGAAATGGACACGCGGCCCGTCGTGAAACGGGGCAAGCGCCAGAACCGCCATCGCAGGGCCAAGGTCAGACCCGCCGATGCCGATATTGATTACATCGGTGATCTGCCCGCCCTGCCCGGTGAAACGCCCCGCCCGCACATCTGCCGCAAAGGCTTGCATCCGGGCGTGGGTAGCGCGCAGGGCAATGGTCACATCCTGACCGTCAACGGTCAATGGAGTGTCCATGTTACGCAAGGCAGTGTGCAGAACCGCCCTGCCCTCGGTCTCGTTGATCTTGGCCCCGGCGAACATTGCAGTGCGCTTGTCCGCCACCCCGGCGCGTTCCGCCAGCTGCAAAAGCAGCGCCCGGCCACGCGTGTCGATGTTGGTTTTGGCATAGTCAAAGATCATGCCATCGGCTGTCGCCGAGAAATCAGCCGCGCGGGTGCCATCTGTGAACAGATCAAGGATCGGACGACCCTCGACAGCGGCGTGATGGTCTTTCAGGGCGTCCCAGCTTTGGTTCATGTCATTCGGTCCAGTGAACAGTTGCAACATCCAGCACCGCCCGCACGGGCGCTTCGCTGACAGGCAGGGTCTTTGCCCGCTCCAGCGCGGCGCGCTTTTCGGGGCCTTTGATCAGAATATGGGTGTGAAACGCCGATTTCAGCGCAGGTGCAGACAGGGTGATGCGCGGCTCTCCCGCTGCTTCGGCCCGCAGCGCCATCAGAATGGGCGCATCCGACGCAAGGGCCTGTTCCAGCAGATCAGCACCGGGGAACAGGCTGGCAGTGTGCATATCCGCCCCCATGCCCAACAACAGAACCGAGATCGGCAGATGCGGCGCAAGGCCAGCCGACAGCGCGTCAAGCATATCTTCGGGTTGATCGGCGGGCGCGTAAAGCGGCACCAGATTGGCCTTTGCCGCTGGCCCGCGCAGCAGACGGTCACGCAACAAACGGGTGTTGGATCGCTCGCTGCTTTCCGGCACCCAGCGTTCGTCGTTCAGGAAAACCGCTACATTGGGCCAGTCCAGATCAACACCCGACAGCGTGTCAAACACTGGCCCCGGCGTGGTGCCACCCGGCACGCACAAAGACGCCCGGCCATCGCGGCGCAGGAACGCGCCCAGTTCGCTGGCAATTTGCTTGGCCAGCGCCA
Organism: Pseudotabrizicola sp.; assembly: GCF_030684215.1. Classification (GTDB taxonomy): domain Bacteria; phylum Pseudomonadota; class Alphaproteobacteria; order Rhodobacterales; family Rhodobacteraceae; genus Pseudotabrizicola. The sequence continues at coordinate 201,930 of NZ_JAUXOV010000076.1, read as the reverse complement.
GATACATCATCTCGGCATCGGGGTATTCGATAAAGTCCATCAGCGTATCTCCCGCCAGCGCCGCCCATCGCGGTGCATCAGCATTAACGCGTCTTCCGGCCCCGAAGATCCCGCATCATAACCTTGCGGACGATCCCCGCGTGCGGACCACGCCTCGATGATCGGGTCGGTCCAGGCCCAGGCGGCCTCGACCTCATCCCCGCGCATGAACAGGGTCTGATTGCCGCGCAGCACATCCATGATCAGCCGCTCATACGCGTCGGGAATATCCTCGGCCTCCTCGCCCAAGACGCCCGCAAAAGACATGTCCAGAGGCACCTGCATCAGGCGCATACCGCCCGGCCCCGGCTCCTTGATCATGACCATCAGGTTCATACCCTCATCGGGTTGCAAACGGATCACCAGCACATTCTCGCGCCAGCCCTTTGCATCGTCAAAGATCGAATGGGGCGGCTCACGGAAGGTGATGGCGATTTCCGACGCCCGCGCCCGCATGCGTTTGCCCGTGCGCAGATAAAACGGCGTGCCCTTCCATCGCCAGTTCGACACATGCACCTTCAGCGCGATATAGCTTTCGGTTGTGCTGGCCGGGTTTTCGGAATGCTCCAGATAGCCGCCCTGCCCACCCCCCGCAAGGTATTGACCGCGAACGATATCTTGCGGCTGCACCGCATCCAGCGCACGGATCACCTTCAGCTTTTCATCGCGCACCGCATCGGGGTCAAAGTGATAGGGCGGCTCCATCGCGATCAGGCACAAAAGCTGCATCATATGGTTTTGCACCATATCGCGCATCGCACCCGACTTGTCGTAATAGGCCCCGCGCCCATCGACACTGACCGTCTCGGCCACCGTGATCTGAACGTGATCGACGTATTCCGACTTCCACAGCGGCTCGAACAGAATGTTGGCAAAGCGCACCGCCATCAGATTCTGCACGGTTTCTTTGCCAAGATAATGGTCGATCCGGTAGATCTGCGTCTCATGAAAATGCTGAGCCAAGGTGGCGTTCAGGGCCTTGGCAGTTTCCAGATCACGTCCAAACGGCTTTTCAACCACAATCCGCGCGGCTTCATCGGCCACGCCATGCTTTTTCAGGCGCAGCGCAATATCGCCGAACAAGGACGGGGCGACCGAAAAGTAAAACGCCCGCACAACGCCATCGCGCATCAGAGATTTCAGCGCATCCCAGCCACCTTCGCCTTTTGCGTCAATCGCAACATAGTGCAGCCGCGACAGAAACTCGGCGATCATTGCCGCGTCACGGCGTTCTTTGGGTACAAATTCTACAATCGCCTCGGCGACCAGCTTGCGGAAATCTTCATCGCTGAGTTCGCCACGCGCAGCCCCGATAATTCGGCTGTCGCCAGTCATCTGGCCCGCCAGAAACCGGCGATACAGACCGGGAAGGATCTTGCGCCGGGCAAGGTCGCCCGTGCCACCAAAAATCACAAGATCGAACACATCGACCGGAATGACACGCGAAACCATCTGGAAACCCTCGCTGCTGCGGCGCCGTTAGCGCTAACGCAGCCCTTCTACCCAAGGTCGTGCGCGAAGTCTAGCATTGGGTTGCGCCGGATCAAAACGCTTTGGCGGCCTAAACCTCATCAAGGCTTTCCCAGCGAACCCTGATCAGCCCCGGCTCGGCGGCCAGCCGATGCACGGCTTGTTCCACAATACTGTCGGGCAATCCTTCACCGCTGACCGTGACAGCCAGATCAACCCCCACGCCCTCTTCGGCAGGTTGCACCTTGATATCAGACAAATGCAACCCGCCAAGCGCCAAAGTGCGCAACATCAGGCTGCGCAGTTCGCCTTCCTGTTCAGCGCGACATGTCAAAAGCACACGGTAGCTTTTGCCCAACGGAATCCCCGCCTTGGTGCGCCGTTTGATCCATTTGACCAGCGGGCGCAGGCCAAGGTTTACAAACATGACCATTCCGGTCAGCAGCAGTGCAAACGGCCATTGCCCCGCCCCCGCCATCATCCCCACACCTGCGGAACACCACAGCGTGGCCGCCGTGTTCAGCCCGTGAATGTTGAACCCATCGCGAAAGATGATTCCCGCACCCAGAAACCCGATGCCAGACACAATCTGCGCCGCAACCCTGGTCGGGCTGACCTCGGTCGGATACAGCGCCGAAAAGATCACGAAACTGGCAGCCCCCAAAGCCACCAGCGCATTGGTCCGCAACCCGGCCATGCGCTGTCGCACCTGTCGTTCAGAACCGACCAGCGCACCGCAGGTCAGAGCCACAAACATGTTCAGCGCAGCCATCTCAATTGGGGGAACCATCGCACACTCCTGACCGACAGACAGCGGACCCTAGTTAAAGCCGCAAGGAATGTGAAGCATTTGTAAAAGATTTATGACAAATCAGGCATCCAGCTCTGCATCCCAATACAGATAGTCCATCCAGCTATCGTGAAGATAGTTGGGCGGAAAGCGGCGGCCATGACCCTGCATTTCTGCGGCGGTAGGCGCGCGCGGGGTGCGGTTCAGTTGCAGGCCCGACTGGCGCAGGGTTTTAGACCCTTTGCGAAGATTGCACGGGCTGCATGCCGCCACCACATTTTCCCAACTGGTCACGCCACCGCGCGCACGCGGGATCACATGGTCAAAAGTCAGATCGCCCTTGGCCCCGCAATACTGGCAGCAGAATTCGTCCCTCAGAAAAAGATTAAAGCGCGTGAATGCCACGCGCTTTTGGGGTTTAACATAATCTTTCAGCACCACGACCGAGGGTATCCGAAACTCGGCCCTTTGGCTTCGGACGACATGATCGTATTCGGCCACGATCTGCACCCTGTCCAGATATGCCGCCTTGATCGCTTCTTGCCATGGCCACAGGCTTAGCGGGTAATAGCTAAGCGGGCGGTAATCCGCATTCAGCACCAACGCCGGGTAATGTTTCAGCGACGCCGGGTCGCGCACAAACTGAGTTCTGAAATCGCCGTCCATCCGTCGAGTGACCCCACCCTTTTCGGTTGCCCATCATGGCCACAGCGCAGGGAGCCCTGCCCCGTTAACCTGAACTATATCTGGCGGAACGCGTCTGGCAAGCCCCCTAACCCATGTAGGCCCGTCTGCCGTTCCGACCCGACAGGGATCGCACAACAAAGTGACAAACCGGTGAAGGTCAGCGGCCAATCCGGCGGGTAATGGCCGCCGCTTTGCGCGCGCGCTTGGCGACTTCGCGCGCCTCATGCGACTGCGAGCTATTGGCTTGCGTCGGCGCTGCCCCCGGTTTGCCCCGCTTTGACACCATTTGCGTGCCCTTGTTGATGCCCCAGTTCACGCCTTTGCGCAGAAAAATGCGCATCACCATGTTCACGATCTGATTTACGTTCATGTCAATCCTCGAACAGTTCGCTCTGACCGGTTGTGGCCTCATCCTCTTCATCGTCAGACTTGGACATCGACCCCGGCAAGGGCCGGTTGTCCAGAAGCCCGGCGGCGCGCAACTCTTTTATTCCGGGCAGATCGCGGGCAGATTCCAGCCCGAAATGGTCCAGGAAATGCTCTGTCACCACAAATGTCACCGGGCGGCCCGGTGTCATCCGTCTGCGGCCAAGCCGGATCCAGTCCAGTTCCATCAGCTGATCCACGGTGCCACGCGACACCGCAACGCCCCGAATTTCCTCGATCTCAGCCCGCGTCACCGGCTGATGATAGGCGACAATGGCCAATGTCTCAATTGCCGCGCGCGACAGTTTGCGGTTTTCTACCGTTTCCTTGCGCATCAGATGGCCCAGATCAGACGCCGTGCGCATGGCATAAGCATCGCCCACCCGCACCAGATGCACCCCGCGCCCGTCATAGCGTTTGCTCAGATTAGCCAGCGCCTCGGCCGGATCGCAGCCATGCGGCATGCGCGACGACAGTTCAGACACCGTCACCGGCTCTGCACTGGCAAACAGAATCGCCTCGACCATGCGTTCCTGCTCACCCATCGGCGGGGCTTCAAACAGGCTTTTCTCAATCGGTTCGATCATGTTTGGCTCGGTCATGGCTTGCCGCGCCTGATCTGGATGGGCGCAAACATGTCACCCTGCCGCAGTTCAACCTGACCGCGCTTGGCCATTTCAAGGACCGCTGCGAAATGGGCGGCGGTAGAGGATCGGCGACGCATCGGTGTGGCCCCCCAGCCTTCGGGCAAAAAGCTGGTCAGGTCTGCCCAGTCGCCCACATAGCCGATCAGCCCGCGCATCCGCTCCAACGCCTGCTCCATTGTGAACACTTGGTCACGATCCATGACAAAGGGACGGAATTCGTCCTTGGTTCTGATCCGGGCATAGGCGCGCATCAGGTCCAGAAGCGTGGCCTCATAGGTCACAGCGCGGTGAAGAAGAACCGTTTCCGGCACCCCGCGCGCAAAGAAATCGCGACCCAACTGGTCGCGCGCCATCAGACGTGCCGCCGCCTCGCGCATCGCTTGCAGGCGTTCCAGCTGATAGGCAAGATGGGCGGCAAGGTCTTCGGCGCTTGGCCCGTCCTCGCCCGGTTCGGGCGGCAAGAGCAGGCGCGATTTCAAAAACGCCAGCCACGCCGCCATCACAAGATAATCGGCGGCCAGTTCGATCCGCAGCGATTGCGCCTTTTGCACAAAGCCAAGGTATTGCTCGGCCAGTTCCAGCACCGAAATCTTGCGCAGATCCACCTTTTGCGTGCGGCTCAGCGTCAGCAGCAGATCGAGCGGGCCCTCGAACCCATCGACATCAACGATTAGCGCCTCTGCGGCCATGCGGTCCGCAGGGGCAAGGCGATCTTCGCCCCAATCGTCAGCAATGGTGTCAGACATGCGTATCCCCGGACATCACGCCCCGAAGTTCCGCTTCAAGTGCCTGGATGTCAACGGGGTCGGGCGCATGACGTTGTGCAAGGGCTGCTTGCGCGCGTTGCCGGATCGCGGGCGTCTGATCACCGCAAGCCGCAGCCACCGCCAGCATCTCGGCCATGTCGCCCTTGCAATGTAGCGCAATATCGCAGCCAGCCGCCATCGACGCCGCCGTGCGGTCCGCCAGCGTTCCGCGCAGGGCCTGCATGTTCAGATCATCGGTCATCAGCAAACCCTGAAACCCGATCTCGTCCCGGATGACCCGTAACATCTCGGGGCTTTGGGTCGCGGGCTTGTCATCATAGGCGGCAAAAATGATATGCGCGGTCATCGCCATCGGCAGATGGTTCAGCGCTTTGAACGGCGCAAAATCAGTCACAGACAGGTCTTCGCGCGATGCGGTGACCGTGGGCAGATCGTGATGGGTATCCGCCGTCGCCCGGCCATGACCGGGCAAATGCTTGATCACTGGCAAAACGCCGCCCGCCAGATGACCACTGGCCACCGCCGCCGATATCCGGGAAACTAACGCCACATCAGTGCCATAGCAGCGGTTTTTCAAAAATGGATGCGTATCAACCCCGGCAATATCGGCGCAGGGCGCACAATTGGCATCTACCCCCACGCCACGCAACTCATGCGCAATGATACGCGAACGCAGCCACATTGCCCGGGCCGGGTCACGCGCCTGCGCCACCATGTCCAAAGGCGGGGTCCATTCGCGCCAATGGGGCGCGCGCAACCGCTGCACCCGCCCGCCTTCCTGGTCAATCAGCACCGGGGCGTCACGCCCGACCGCATCGCGCAATGCGCCCGCAAGGCGGCGCAACTGGGCCGGATCTATCACGTTGCGGCCAAAAAGGATAAAGCCGAACGGGTCTGCGTCATGAAAGAACGCACGCTCATCCGCCGTCAGTTCTGGCCCCGCGCAGCCGAAAATCGCGGCAAGCCTGCCGGTCATCTATGGGCAACCGGGATACAGGCCGCACCCTCGGCCAAAAGCGCTGCACAGAACCGGCGCGCGTCATCTTCACCGCCAAAACCATGCGCGCGCAGGCGGTAGAATGTACGGCCACCCGATTGCGCCGACTGCACCACCAGCGTTTTGCCGGTCATCAGATCGCCAAACCGGCCGCCCAGCTTGACCCATTCTGACCGGGCAATCTCAGGGTTGTCAAATGCGCCAAGCTGGACCAACCGGGTGCCAACGGCAAGCGTTGCGGGGTCAATCTCTGGCCCGGTCGGGGCCGATGCGCTGACCGGCTGAACATCAGACACGCCATCAAGCGCGCGTTGGGGCCGCGTGCGTGGCCGCACACTGCCCGGCACCGCAGCCACACTGCTCGTCTGCGCCTCCGGCTCTGGATCAGCCAGCGCGGTCAGCGCGGTCAAGGGCATCGCATCGCCAAGCGCCTCGGCCAAAGCCATGGCGACAGCATCTTCGGTCGAGATCGGGGCAGCGTCTTGCACAGGTTCTGGCGGCAGGATCAACGCCCCGGGCGCGTCCAGTGCCATCACATCCAGATCAGACGACTGCGGATCAACCGCGCGCGGCACGGCAGCCACCGTCACAGGCGGTGCCGCAGATTCGGCCTCGGCCTCCAAAGACGACAATCCGGGCGCGTCTTCGGCGGCAAGGTCCATTGGCGCAGGCGCAAGCATGACCTGCGCAGGCATACCGGCCGCGCCACCCGCTGCGGCAATCACGTTCACCGCCATGCCCTGATGGTCCGCTACATTGCCACCGGGATTGGACGGGGCCACCCGCATCGGCCCTTCCGCAGCACGGATCACCGGAACCCCCGACACATCGCGTACCGCGAGCTTATAGCCCCACATCCCTACACCCGCGATCAGGGCCAGTGAACACACCGCCCCTGCCAGATGAACCATCCGTTGTGCTTGTCCAGCCATGATACGGGGAGATACCCCGTAATCATCATAGTCGATATCCGCCATGCTCTGCCTCGATCAGACGGGTTTGCCCCGCCCTTTATTCCTGCATCACCGACGGGGCGCTGTTGATCAGCGCATTTCCTCGACCGGCGTTACACCCAAGATACCAAGACCTGAGCAAATAACAACGCCCACGGCCCGAACGAGGGCGATTTTTGCCTGAGATGTGGCTGTATCGTCCTGCAAGAACCGCAACGACACGTCATCATTGCCACGGTTCCACAACCCATGCAGGTCGGACGCCAGTTCATACAGGTAAAACGCCACCCGGTGCGGCTCATTCCCGCGCGCGGCAATTTCCACCAGTCGCGGCCATTCGGCCAGCTTTTTGGCCACCGCAATCTCGGCGGTGTGGTCAAGTTTGGTCAGGTCCGCCGCCGCAAGCGTTGCGTCCGACACATCCACGCCTGCCTCACGCGATTTACGCAGGATCGAATTCACCCGCGCATTGGCGTATTGCACATAGAACACCGGGTTGTCTTTCGACTGCTCCAGCACGCGCGCAAAATCGAAATCCAGCGCCACGTCGTTCTTGCGGGTCAGCATGATGAACCGGGTCACATCGGCGCCCGCCATTTCCACAACATCGCGCAGGGTTACAAAGGTGCCCGCGCGTTTCGACATCTTGAACGGCTCGCCGTTTTTCCACAGCTTGACCAACTGGATCAGCTTGATGTCCAGCGACACCCGGCCATTCGACAAGGCCGACACCGCCGCCTTCATCCGCTTGACATAGCCACCGTGGTCGGCGCCGAAAATGTCGATCAACTGGTCATAGCCGCGCTGCACCTTGTCGAAGTGATAGGCGATATCGGGCGCGAAATAGGTCCATGACCCATCGGATTTCTGCACCGGGCGGTCCACGTCATCGCCATGCGCAGTGCTGCGGAACAGCGTCTGCACCCGCGGCTCCCAATCTTCGGGCTCTTTGCCCTTTGGAGGCTCCAGCACGCCTTCATAGATCAGGTCCATATCGCGCAAGGTGTTGATGGCGGCTTCAATCTTGCCGGTGCCATACAGCGCCTTTTCCGACGAATAGAGATCCATCCGCACGCCAAGCGCAGCCAGATCATCGCGGATCATCTGCATCATCATCTGGGTGGAAAATTCGCGCACATCCGACAGCCAGACAGCCTCCGGCTTATCCAGCAGCGTGTCGCCGTATGTCTCTTTCAGAGCCTCGCCCACCGGGATCAGGTAATCGCCGGGATACAGGCCTTCGCGGATTTCCGGCTCCAGCCCATGCGCCTCGCGGTAGCGCTCATAGGCGGAACGCGCCAGCACATCGACCTGTGCGCCACCGTCGTTGATGTAATATTCGCGCGTGACGGTCCATCCGGCAAAGGCCAGCAGGTTGGCAAGCGCGTCGCCCACCACCGCGCCGCGCACATGGCCCACATGCATCGGACCGGTCGGGTTGGCAGAGACAAATTCGACATTCACCGATCTGCCCTTGCCCACATCGGCCCGGCCAAAATCGGTGCCAGTGGTCAGGGCAGCCTTGACCACACTCTGCCACATCTCCGTTGCCAGGCGCAGGTTCAAGAACCCCGGTCCCGCCACATCGGCGGCCGTGATGCGCGGATCGGCCATCAGCTTGGCGGCCAAAGCGTCAGCAATCACGCGCGGCTGCTTGCCCGCCGGTTTGGCCAACACCATCGCGGCATTGGTCGCCATGTCCCCATGGGCCGCGTCTCGCGGGGGTTCCACGGCAACAGACGCAAAATCAAGACCGGCGGGCAAGATGCCCTCGGCCTGCATTTCGGTCAAAGCGGTCAAAACGGTGGTGCGAATTTCGGCGAAGAGGTTCATCTGATCAAATCCTGTCTTGCGCCCAAGGCCATGCCAGAGGGCGCAAGTCAGGTCAAGTTCAGCCGTTGCCGCGCCAGTCATCCAGCGCCGGATTGGCGGCTTCTGACAGCTCATCAGACGGATTTGGCATCAAAGGAGCCCCCACCGGCACCACAGCGGGGGTGGAGCGATTGCGCAGATGATGAGACTCGCGCGCGCCGAAATACGCGGTGATCACCGCCCCCAGCAGCCACCACAGCGCCTCGGGCATTGCATCCAACCCCGCCATGCGGGCCGCAAAGCCAGAGGGATCAACCAACGCATACAAGACCAGCGCCTGAGAGCCAAAGGCCATCAGCGGTCGCGGCAACCGGTTGATCGCATCAATCAAGCGGTCATAGCCCGACCCCGGTCGTGCAGGCGGCAAAGCGCCCGCATCCGGCACCGGCAGCCGGTTCACCGCCTCGGCCAGACCGCGCGCAAGGTCGGGCGCAATGGTGCGCGCAATCTCGCGGCTGACACCCCCCAACGCCGGGATTGCGCCACGCCCCAACCGCAAACCAGATATCAACCCCATTTTGCGGTCCTTTCCTTATGCTGTGCTGCGGTGAGGTGATAGCGCTTTGCCATGAATTCCTCGGCGCGGGTGATCCAGCCGCCCTTGCCGCCATCGCGCCGCTTCGCAAATTTACGGCTTTGCGGGCGGGCATCGGCCAGCCCGTAATAGTAATTGCGCCGCGCAATCCCATAGGCATCGGGCAGGTGGTTGGGGGCCGCTTCATAGGCCAGTTGCGCCGCCCGGATCGTCTGCGGCCCGATCTTGCCATCAGGGGTGCAGGGAAACCCCATATCGGTGATCAGCCGCTGCAGGATCTTCACCGCATTGGACCCTGCATTCACATACATATCAAACACCGATGCCTGCAAAGCCTCGGGCAGCGCCGCGATGCCGGGGCGCTTGTAGTAGTGGTCCAGATAGATCTCGACCGCCTGCGTGCGGGTCAGGCTGCGGACATCGGCCACATTGATGCGCCCGTCACGGTTCACATCCAGCCCCAGCCTGCGCAGGGTGCCGATGGTCACGCCATGGTTGGTGGCCCCGCCCGGATCGTCGGGGTCGTTCACATAGCCGCCCTCTCGGGCGACAATTTCTTCGGCCAGTCGTCTTACGCTTGTCATGGGCATTCCCCGGAGTGCTGACACTCCCCCCATGGGCAAACTGACCTGTGCCGGTTAACGGGCTGAAAAGCCTGCGCGCTTAGCTGTCTGAACCCGCATCCTGATAGACACCCTGTTCCTTCAGCGCTTCAATGACTTCCTTTGGCATGTAGGTTTCGTCATGTTTGGCCAGAATCTCGGTGGCGACAAAGGTGCCGTCCTCCATCGACCCGGTGCCAACCATGCCCTGCCCTTCGGAAAACAGATCGGGCAGAATGCCTGTAAAGCGCACCGGAATGGTCTGGTTGGTATCGGTCACCCGAAAGCTGACAGTCTCGCTTTGCCCGCGCACGATGCTGCCCTCTTCAACCAGACCGCCAATACGGAACACTTCGCCCACGCGCGGCGGGTCTTCCACCACCTGCGTCGGGCTGCGAAAAAAGTTGATCCCGTCCTTCATGGCATAGCCGATCAGGCCCGTGGACGCCGCCAAAGCCACAAAGGCCAGCACAATAATCTGCACCCGCCGCTGCTTTTTAAGCCCCTTCATCCCTGCCATGGTCGTTCCTTTCCGTTTAACACGCCTGATGTGGGGGCAATGCCACCCAATGTCGAGCGTTGTAACGTCGCAACGCAGCGAAGTGATTGACCCAGAACAAACCCGAGGTCACGCCGCCTCGAACGTGATCCGGCGGCGCAAAAACTGTGTGGCCTTGTTCGACACCGCCTTTGGGTCGCCTGTGGTCAGGAATTTCGACTCCGTGCCGGTGCCCTGCATTTCGGGCCGCCGTATCAGGTAATCGGCCAGCGACTCTGCCACCAGATTGGCTTGGGAATAGACCTTCACATCATCGCCCAATGCATCCTGAAACGTCGACTCCATCAGCGGGTAATGCGTGCAGCCCAGCACCGCCGCCTGTGGATGCGGCATCCGGCGTTTGAGCGCCTCGACATGGGACCGCACCAAAGCTTCGGCCAGAATTTCATCGCCCTGCTCGATGGCATCGACCACCCCGCCGCAGGGCTGCGCTTCAACATCCACTCCGATGGCACGAAACGCCAGCTCGCGCTGAAACGCGCGGCTGGCCACTGTGGCGGGCGTGGCAAACAGCGCCACATGCCGGACCGCCACTTCGCGCGGGGGCGAGTTGTCGCCCCATTGCCGCTCGGTCAGCGCCTCGATCATCGGCACGAACACGCCCAGCACGCGTTTATCTTTGGGAACCCATGTTTCCTGCATCCGCTTGAGTGCTGCCGCCGATGCGGTGTTGCACGCTAGGATGACCAGATCGCAGCCCTCGGCCCAAAGCCGTTCCACCGCCGCACAGGTCAGGTTGAAAATATCATCGTGCGTGCGAACGCCATACGGCGCGTGTGCATTGTCGCCCAGATAGACCAGCGGCAGATCCGGCAGGCGCCTTGTCACTGCGTCCAGAACCGTCAGCCCGCCAATTCCGCTGTCAAAAACCCCAACCGCCATGCCTGCCCCCACCCTTCGCGCCTGTTGCGGGCAGTGGCCCTGTCAGCGCATTTTGTATTTCGCCTCAAACTCGTGGCCGGGATCATACGACCCTAACGGATGCGGTGAAAGATCGTATGTGGCCCGTCGCAGAAATTCCATCATCCGTGTCGGATCGGCCTTAAGTGGCGCCAGAGTGCTGGCCGCAACCGGCTTGCCGATCACCACGCGCACCGGCTCGTCCATCCGGGCGCGGAACTCTTTGATCAACAGCCCCAGCCGCAGCGTATAGTGCACATGGCTGGCAATCTGGAACAGGCGTGAGTTGTGGCCGTCAAAGTACACCGGCACCACAGTTGCGTCCGATTTCGCAATCATCTTGGCTGTGAAATTGCGCCACCCCGGATCCATCGGGCGCGAGGTGAACGGCTTGGCACTGGTCGACACCGTGCCGCCCGGAAAGACTCCGACCGCGCCACCCTGCCCCAGATAGCGCAATGCCTCGGCCCGCGTCTCCAGATTCATCTTCACCGCCGCTTTCGTCTCATCAAAAGAGATCGGCAGCACAACCCGGTTCAGCGCTTCGGCCCGGCGGAATACCGAGTTGGCCAGGATGCGGAAATCCCCGCGAATCCGGTCCAGCAGATGCCCCATCATTAACCCGTCCAGAATGCCGTAAGGATGGTTCGCGAGCAGCACCAGCGGACCCGTCGCCGGAATATTGGCCACCGCACCGCCCACCACTTCAAGGCTCAGCCCATAGCGTTCCGGCACCACATCCCAAAAGCTGCGCCCCCGCGCGATCTCATCCTCATACCCCGCCGCGCGCCGGATCAACGACAGCCGCCCGGTGGCATTCTCCAGCACCCGGATAAGCGTCGCCCCGGCCTTGCTGGAGGCCGAGGACGCATAAGAAATCTCGCGTGCCACGTCGTGCTGCATTGTCTCTCCGCTTTCCTCATTGGGCCGGCATTGTCAGACCCCATCCTTTCGCCAGTCCCGGTAACATAAAGATGACAGGTGACACGCGGCTCATCTCGACCAAAAGGCCACGACCCTGACGCATTATCGGTTTGAAAGGCATTTACATGCGATTGATTCTCCCTTCATGAGGCAGGCCGTGATAGCTTTACGCCATGGTAAAGGGTTGGATGATGGATTGGGATAAACTGCGCATTTTTCATGCGGTTGCCGACAAGGGCAGCCTGACGCACGCAGGCGAAGTGCTGCATTTGTCGCAATCTGCCGTCAGCCGCCAGATCCGCGCGCTGGAAGAATCGCTTAGCGTAACCCTGTTCCACCGCCACGCCCGCGGCCTGATCCTCACTGAACAGGGCGAACTTTTGTTTGATGCCACCCAAGCGATGGTCAAACGGCTGGAAGCCACAGCCGCCCGCATCCGCGATTCCGAGGATGAGGTGTTTGGCGAATTGCGCGTAACCACCACCACTGGTTTTGGCACGCTCTGGCTCGCCCCGCGTCTGGCCAACCTGTACAAGAAATACCCCAGCCTGAAGATCGATCTGATGCTAGAAGAACGCGTGCTTGACCTGCCGATGCGCGAAGCAGACGTCGCCATCCGCATGAAAGAACCGTCACAGGCTGATCTGATCCGCAAGCGGCTGATGAACATCAAAATGCGGCTCTACGCCACCCCCGAATATCTGGCCGAACATGGCACGCCCGCGTCGATGGATGACTTCAACCAGCACCGGTTGATTGCCCAGCATGCCGGGGTGCCGCAGGTGGCCGCAGGTGCCACACTGGTGCATGATCTGATGGCGCATGACATCCCCTCCACCCTGACGGTCAACAACTACTTCGGCGTGCTGCAAGGGGTGTTGAACCATCTGGGCATCGGCGTTTTGCCAGACTACATCACTGAGGATTTCCCCCATCTGGTGCGGGTTCTGCCAGATACCGAAAGCGCTGAAGTGCCGGTTTTCCTCGCCTATCCGGAAGAGCTGCGCCACTCCAAGCGGGTAGCTGCGTTCCGCGAATTTGTGACAGAAGAAATCTTCGCCTACCGTAAGCGCAAACAGCCTGACTGATCAAAGCATCAAATCTGGCGAATAAGCTATGCACCCAGCACATAGCGGACATGCTGCATTAGCAGCATGTTCAGCCTTGCCCCGAATCAAGCGCACGCCTAAGTCCAGTGATGAAGCGGGCGGTTGAGTGTTTGCTCTTGTTCGCTTCATACCTCCCTGTTGGACTTGGGCCGAGCTTTTGCTCGGCCTTTTTTTTATTTTCAGACGCTCGCCCCAAAATTGCTCGGACTATAGGCAGCATTTGCGCGCAGAGGTGTCAAAACAGGCGGTGCAGAATTTCCAGCGCGCCACAGACGATTCCCGGCACTGCCGCGCCCCTGACTGCCGCCTTTGCCCTTCCCCTTTCGCGGGACATGCCCTAAAGCCCCACCCAAGACCGGTATCCTTTCGGAGGCTTTGATGACCGAACCCGCAATCACGCCCGAGTTGATCGCCAAGCACGGGATCAACCCCGATGAATACGCGCGGATCCTCGACATCATCGGGCGCGAGCCGAACTTTACCGAACTTGGCATCTTCTCGGCGATGTGGAACGAGCATTGTTCCTATAAATCGTCCAAGAAATGGCTGCGCACCCTGCCCACCACCGGCCCACAGGTGATCTGCGGTCCGGGTGAAAATGCGGGCGTGGTCGATATCGGCGACGGTCAGGCGGTCATCTTCAAGATGGAAAGCCACAACCACCCTTCTTATATCGAGCCGCATCAAGGCGCTGCCACCGGCGTTGGCGGCATTCTGCGCGATGTATTCACCATGGGCGCTCGGCCGATTGCCGCGATGAACGCGCTGTCCTTTGGCCTGCCCTCACACCCGAAAACCGCGTATCTGGTCAAGGGCGTGGTCGAAGGTGTGGGCGGTTACGGCAATGCCTTTGGCGTGCCGACTGTCGGCGGCGAAGTGCGGTTTCACAAATCCTATAACGGCAACTGTCTGGTCAACGCCTTTGCGGCAGGTCTGGCCGATGCCGACAAGATTTTCTACTCGGTGGCGTCTGGCGTCGGTATGCCCGTTGTCTACCTTGGCGCCAAAACCGGGCGTGATGGCGTCGGTGGTGCCACCATGGCATCTGCCGAATTCGACGACACCATCGAGGAAAAGCGGCCCACCGTGCAGGTTGGCGACCCCTTCACCGAAAAGCGCCTGCTGGAGGCCTGTCTTGAACTGATGCAATCGGGCGCGGTGATCTCTATTCAGGATATGGGGGCGGCTGGCCTGACCTGTTCTGCCGTGGAGATGGGCGACAAGGGTGGCCTTGGCATCAAGCTGCAACTGGCCGACGTGCCGCAGCGCGAAACCAACATGACCGCGTATGAAATGATGCTGTCGGAATCCCAGGAACGGATGCTGATGGTTCTGAAACCGGAACTGGAAGACGTGGCCCGCGCGATTTTCGTCAAATGGGATCTCGATTTCGCCATCGTTGGAGAGACCATCCCCGAAGACCGCTTCCTCATCCTGCATGGCAATGATGTCAAAGCAGATCTGCCGCTGTCAAAACTCTCCTCGACCGCGCCGGAATATGACCGGCCATGGATTGAGACCCCGACCGCCGCCCCCCTGGGAGACATTCCGGCGATTGCCCCGCTTGATGCTCTGCACGCTCTGATCTCAAGCCCCAGCTATGGCCATAAATCCTGGGTATGGGAGCAATACGATTCACAAGTTGGTGCTGACACCCTCATCACCCCCGGCCTGCCCGCAGGCGTGGTGCGGGTGCATGGCACCACCAAGGCGCTTGCCTTTACTTCTGATGTCACCCCGCGCTACGTCAAAGCCAACCCGTTTGAGGGCGGCAAACAAGCCGTCGCCGAGGCGTATCGCAACCTGACCGCGATGGGGGCGATCCCATTGGCCACCACCGACAACCTGAACTTCGGCAACCCGGAAAAGCCGGAAATCATGGGTCAGCTGGTCGGCGCGATCAAAGGCATCGGTGCGGCGGTCGCGGCGCTTGATATGCCAATCGTGTCGGGCAACGTCTCGCTTTACAACGAAACTGACGGCTCGGGCATCCTGCCCACGCCCACCATCGGCGCGGTTGGCATTCTGCCGACGTTGGATCACCTGATCCACGGCAAGCCGCAAACTGGCGATCTGGCGGTGCTGATAGGCCGCGCCGGCACGCATCTGGGCCAATCCGCCCTGCTGGCCGAAGCGTTCGGGATCGAGGCGGGCGACGCACCGCATGTTGATCTGGCCGCAGAAAAGCGCACGGGCGATTTCATCCGGGCACATGGAAAATCCCTGCGCTGCTGCACCGACCTGTCTGACGGCGGTCTGGGGCTGGCCGCGTTTGAGATGGCCGAAGCTGCCGGGCTGGGCATTGATCTGGAAACTGGTGATATCGCCGCATTATTTGGCGAAGATCAGGCGCGCTATCTTGTGGCGATTGATCCGCAGGTGCTGCACGGGCTGAAGGGTGCGGCGCATGCGGCTGGCGTGCCCGCAACGGTCGTAGGCCGCTTTGGCGGCGATGCGGTCACCTTTGGCGGTCAGTCCGCCCCACTTGCCACGCTGAGCCAGATCTACAGATCGGCGTTTGAAACCGCACTTGGGCTGTAGCGCACAGCCCAAAGCCACCTTGCAGCCGACGCCGCCGCACCCTAGATTTGGCTGTAAGACCAAAACAGGAGCCGACCATGCCCATCGACGCCCGCGATATCGAATCCCTGATCCGTGCCAGCTTTCCACAGGCCAAAATCACGGTGCAGGGCGATGACGGTCAGCACTTTTCGGCGGAAGTGGTCGATGAATCCTTCCGTGGTATGAACCGCGTGCAGCAGCAGCGCGCAGTTTATGCCGCACTCAAGGGCAAGATGGATGGCTCGCATGGCGAATTGCACGCTTTGGCGCTGACCACCCGCGCACCAGAATAATCAAAGGAACTCGCAGATGAGCGCACAAGACCAGATCAAGGATACCGTTGAGAAAAACGACGTGGTGCTGTTCATGAAAGGCACCAAGATGATGCCGCAATGCGGGTTCTCGTCTCGCGTGGCCGGGGTGCTGAACTACATGGGCGTTGAATTTGCCGATGTGAACGTGCTGGCCGATGCCGAGGTGCGTCAGGGCATCAAGGATTTTTCCGACTGGCCCACCATTCCTCAGCTTTATGTGAAGGGCGAATTTGTCGGCGGCTGCGATATCGTGACCGAGATGACCCTGTCCGGCGAACTGGACGCGCTGTTTGAAGCCAAGGGCGTGACCTATGACAAAGCTGCGGCAGAAAAAATCCGCGAAGCCAATGCCCCTTAAGGGATCACCTTAACAACGCCGCGCAATAAATTGAAAAGGCCCGCAGAAAGCTGCGGGCCTTTTTTCATTGCATCTGTACAACGCAGGTCAGCAGCGGGCTTTCCTTACCGGCTTCACGCCAATAAATTGTTGCCTCATTGCCCTTTGACCACAGCACATAGCTGGCCCCGTCCGATGGCCATGAATACTTGGCCCCGGATGCGGCCGGTTCGCGGTACAGCAGGAACTGGCCGCCATCAATCTGCACCACAGCGACCGCATCCTCTGGCCCGGTCACAAAGACCACCGGCACCTCGACATCGCGGTCACACTTAAAACGCAGGTTTTGCACGTCCAAAGGTGCCGCACCGGCTTGGTCTGCCAAAGCGATCAGACCCACAGCAAAAAGCGACCTCATCCCTGTGCCCGCTCTTCGATCCGATCTGCCAAAGCCTCGGCCCGCGCGGCAATTTCCGCCATGGTTTCAAATACTTGCGGCGGGATTACCGGCACTTCCACCTTTTCAGGCGCAGGCACAGGCCGCGCCTCGAGTGTGGTCAGTCTTTCCTTCAGCTGGCGGTTTTCATCTTCCAGCGCCGCAGTCTTGTCGGCCAGCATCAGCCCCGACATCAGCAGCATGCGCGCTTCGGGCAGACGGCCCATCTGCTGCACAAGCGGCTCCGCTTCGGCATTCAGCATGGCGGCGGCAGCGCGAAGGAAATGTTCCTCGCCGACCTGACAGGCGACCTGAAAATCGCGCCCGCCGATGGAGACTGTTACATCAGGCATCCTGTGACACCTCCTCTTTCGGTCCGGCCAGCGGATCAAGGGCGGCAATCAGCTCGTCCAGCTCTGCCGCTTCGGCGGCGCGCAAGGCGCGCAGCGTTTCCAGCTCGGTCAGCATCGCCTTGTTGATCAGATGCGGCTCTACCCGCCCCTCGGCCTGCGCCTCGGTCATCAGGCGCAATTGTTCGCGCAATCCTACAACGGTCTTTTTCAGCCGATGCAGCTCAAGCCCTTGCACATCAAGCAGCTTGGTCAGCCGCTCAACCTCGGCTTCAAGCCCCTGGCGTTTGCCCGCGTCCTGATCGCGAACGGCGCGCAACCGCTCATGCAACTGGGCGCTCAGCATGCGTTCTTCGTCAAGCGCCTCATTCAGACGGGCGATTTCGGCCTCGGCCACGCCATCGGCCAAGGTCGCCACCGGCCCCCCCGGATCTGCACCGCCAGAAACTGACAGGGTTTCCACTCCGTCACCAATCCGCATCAGCGCCGCAGTGATCCGACGCTCCAACTCGGCAATGTTATCCATGCCCCCTCTTTCCCGGCTGTCCCGGTTTTTCATCCGTCCTGACCATAGGTGCGAATCGCGCAAGGACAGGTCAAGCCCGATCTTAGCGCAAAGCGCGCCCAAGGAACGCCCCATATCGTCAACACCTTGGCCGCTGTGCTTGATCTTGCCGTCTGGGGTGGTAAGGAACCCTGAATACGCACCGATCCAAGTATGAGGAGCCCGGCCTTGGACATCCAGACCCTGCGCGACCGCCACCCCGATCATTGGATGCGCGCCACCGCCATCCGCGCTCTGACGCTGGATGCCGTGGCCGCCGCCAACTCAGGCCATTCCGGCATGCCAATGGGCATGGCCGATGTGGCAACCGTACTGTTCTCCAACCACCTGAAGTTTGACGCAAGCGCCCCACGCTGGCCCGACCGGGACCGGTTCATCCTGTCGGCGGGTCATGGCTCGATGCTGCTCTATAGTCTGATGTATCTTACTGGCTACGCCGATATGACGCTGGATCAGGTCAAGAATTTCCGCCAATGGGGCGCTATCACCGCGGGCCACCCGGAATATGGCCATGTCACGGGTGTGGAAACCACCACCGGCCCGCTGGGTCAGGGCATTTCAAACGCCGTCGGCTTTGCCATGGCCGAAGAATCCCTGCGCGCACGCTGGGGTGCGAAGGTGCAGGATCATTATACCTATGTCATCGCCGGCGACGGCTGCCTGATGGAAGGTGTTTCCCAAGAAGCCATCGGCCTTGCGGGCAAGCACCAACTGTCACGGCTGATCGTTTTGTGGGATGACAATGGCATCACCATCGACGGCAAAGTGTCGATCTCGGATATCACCGACCAGAAAGCGCGCTTTGCGGCCTCTGGCTGGGATGTGTTTTCCTGCGACGGGCATGACCCCGAAGACATCGACCGCGCCATCACCGCCGCCAAGGCATCGTCCGGCCCTGCGATGATCGCCTGCAAGACCCACATCGCCATCGGTCACGCCGCGCAAGACACGTCCAAAGGCCATGGCGCGCTGACCGACAAGACCCAGTTGCAAGCCGCCAAGGACGGTTACGGCTGGCCCGGCGGCCCGTTCGAGGTGCCTGCTGATATCAAGTCCTGGTGGGAAACCGTTGGTGCCAAAGGCAAAATCGCCCGCGCCGAATGGGAAGCCCGCCTAGCCACCTTGTCACCCGGTAAACAGGCAGAGTTCGCCCGCATCTTTGCAGGCGACGCGCCGAACAAACTGTCGGCCACCATACGCGCCGTAAAAAAGCAGGCTGTGGAAGATCTGCCAAAGCTGGCCACCCGCGCCGCATCCGAAAAGGTGCTGGCCGCCGTTAACCCAGTGATGACCGAGACCATCGGCGGATCGGCTGACTTGACCGGATCAAACAACACCAAGACCCCCGACATGGGCACCTTCACGCCCGAGGACCGCAAGGGCCGCTACGTCTATTACGGCATCCGGGAACACGGGATGGCTGCGGCGATGAACGGCATGGCACTGCACGGCGGCGTGCGGGCATACGGCGGCACCTTCATGTGCTTTACCGACTATGCCCGCCCGTCAATGCGCCTGTCGGCCCTGATGGGGATTCCGGTGGTCTATGTCATGACGCATGACAGCATCGGTCTGGGCGAGGATGGCCCGACCCACCAGCCGGTTGAACATCTGGCGATTTCGCGCGCGACCCCCAACACCTATGTGATCCGCCCCGCCGATCTGGTGGAAACGGCGGAAGCGTGGGAAATCGCGCTGTCGACCAAGACCACGCCAACCGTGCTGGCCCTGTCGCGGCAAAACCTGCCTGCAGTGCGCAAAACCCACACCAACCAGAACCTTGTGGCCAAAGGCGCTTACGTTCTGGCCGATGCCACGGGCAAGCGTCAGGTGATCCTGATGGCCACCGGGTCCGAAGTGGAAATCGCGCTGAAAGCCCGCGATCTGCTGGAAGCCGAAGGCATCGGCACCCGCGTCGTGTCCATGCCCTGCTGGGAGCTGTTTGAGGAGCAAGACGACGCTTACCGCCGCAAAGTGCTGCCACCGGGTGCTGTGCGTGTGGCGGTCGAGGCGGGCATCCGCTTTGGCTGGGACCGCTGGCTGTTCGGTGAGGGCGGCAAGCGCGAAAAATCGGGCTTCATCGGGATGCACGGCTTTGGTGCCTCGGCTCCGGCAGAGCGGCTCTATGCCGAGTTCGGGATCACGGCAGAGGCGACAGTGGCCAAGGCCAAATCGCTGCTTTGAGCGGCTGATGGTGACGGGGGGCCAGCCCCCCGTCGCTTCGCGCCTCCCCCCGGGATACTTGAAAACAGAAAATGTTCAGAGGCAGGGTCAATGGCCCCAGGTGAGGCGCAGCACGGCCATCCAGTTGCCCCAAGCAAGCTTCTGGAGGAGTGCGGCGTCTATGCCATGGGCGGTGAGAGCGTCGAGCAATACTGGCAGGCCGGTGACATCGCGCATGGGAGCCGGAATCGTGGCCCCGTCGAAATCCGAGCCAAAGCCCACGTGGTCTTCACCCAGATGGCTGATCAGGTGATCAAGGTGGCGCAACAGCGGGTCCAGCGTCATATCGGGGGAGTTGCGGCCATCGGGGCGCAGAAAGACGGTGGCAAAGTTAAGCCCCACCAAGCCGCCGCTGTCGCGGATCTGACCGAGTTGGCGGTCGGTCAGGTTGCGGGTGGAGGGGGTGACGGCCCATGCGTTGGAATGGGTGGCCACCAGCGGCGCGGTTGAGATCCGGGCTACGTCCTCGACGCCTTTGGCGTTCAGATGGCTCAGGTCGATCAGCATCTTGAGCGCGTTGCATTCTTTGACCAGCCGCTTGCCCGCGTCTGTCAGCCCCGGTCCGGTATCGGGATCGCCCGGAAAACGAAACGGTACGCCATGACCAAAGATCGTCGGCCTGCTCCAGACCGGACCGATCGAGCGCAGGCCGAGAGCGTGAAAATCGTGAAGCGCTGCACAATCCGCATCAATCGCTTCGGCGCCTTCCATGTGCATGACGCCCGCAATGATGCCCTGCGCCCGCGCGGCTTCAATCTGGAGCACCGTTTCACACAGGCGGAAGGCGCCACCGCTGCTGTCTACCATC
This sequence comes from Pseudotabrizicola sp., assembly GCF_030684215.1. Classification (GTDB taxonomy): domain Bacteria; phylum Pseudomonadota; class Alphaproteobacteria; order Rhodobacterales; family Rhodobacteraceae; genus Pseudotabrizicola. Next base: position 181,058 of record NZ_JAUXOV010000076.1, on the reverse strand, counting down.
CAAGCCAGATCGCGCGCCATGCCTTGGGCCACGCGCAGCGCCTGATCTTGCGGCACCATGGCGGGCAAGGGCAGATCATAGGGGGGCGCGTCCATCGACGCATCGAGGCCCGCCGCGTTTGCCCCGCCCGTTGAAGGTACATAGATGGCAAACATACCCCCGGCGAAACCCGATTTTTGCATGCGCGGCAAGTCAAGATGGCCTTTGCCCTCCCCCGTCAGCCAGATCTGTTCGCGCCTGCCGGGGGCGTTGTAGAGCCGAAGCAGCAGGTCATTGTGGCCATCAAAAACAGGGGTGGGCGTGGTCATCTGTGGTCCTTCAGGGGCTGGCAGAGTTTGGGCGGTTTTGGGTGGGGTCTTTGGGTCAGCAAGGATCGGGCGATCTGGGCGCGTGTCGCCAATGCAGACGTTGGCCAGACCGGTCAAGATCGCCTCTGACACGCGCAGAGCGGTGATCTTTTCCGCGATCCGCGCCCCTGATCTTCATACAGCGCCAAAAGCATGCGGCAATCGTCTAATGTGAAAGCCAAGGCCCGCGCGGGTGGCAACATCTTTTATGTCCATGCCCCTGCCCCTAGGTAGCCGCGCAATCTCTGCGCATTGGTCAGCCCACACCCAGCGATCAAGGCGCTTGAGGCGGTCGGTTGCCCGGCGACGGCATTCCCCCCAAGGCGTCGGCGCGCTTTCGCCACGCTTCGCACAATTCGACAATGTGATCGCATCATCTGTTGCGGCTTTTCCACAGGCAGCATAAAGCGTCGCGGCAATGTCATGTTTTCGTCTTGTTGCGGCCCTTTGCCGTGCCAATGCTGAAGATACGGCAGGCAAAACGGTCAGATGGAGCAGAAAATGACCCCCCAGCAGAATTCAACGCCCCAACAAGGCGGCCAGCAGCAGCAAGGCGGCAAACCCGCACCGCAGCAGCAGGGCGGCACGCCCATCTTCAAGGATTGGGCGGCGATCTGAAGAACATACAAAGAACACGCTTGAATAAGACGGGGTCAGCAGTAACGCTGGCCCCGTTCTGATTCTGAAGGTGCCTCATGTCGTCTGATCCGGTTTCCTCAATTCCCAACCTTGGCCCCGCGTCGGAACTGGCCTTTGCCAAGGCAGGCATCCACACTGCCGCCGAATTGCGGGCAATCGGCGCAGATGATGCGTATCGGCGGTTGCTACTATCGGGCAGCGCCCCGCATTTCATCGGCTATTATGTGCTGGTTATGGGTTTGCAGGGCCGTCCGTGGAACGATTGCAAGGGGGCGGAACAAATTGCCCTGCGCAAACGCTTTGATGCGATCAAATCCAGCATCATCGGCACAAAGGAAAAGGGCCGCTCCGATCTGGAGGCGGCCCTGTCGTTTTTTGGCGTGGTGGAACGGCGCGAGCCGCCCCAGGCCCCTTAGCCAACCAGTTCAAGGCCCGAGAAGTAGAATGCGATTTCGCGTGCAGCCGACTCGGCGCTGTCGGACCCGTGAACCGAGTTTTCGCCTTTGGACAGTGCGAAATCCTTGCGCACGGTGCCGTCAGCAGCTTGTGCCGGATCGGTGGCACCCATCACTTCGCGGTTCTTGGCAATTGCGCCTTCACCTTCCAGAACCTGCACAACCACTGGCTCGGATGCCATGAAATCGCACAGCTCGCCGTAAAAGCCACGCTCAGAATGCTCGGCATAAAACGCGCCAGCTTGTGCCGCGGTCAGGTGAATGCGCTTGGATGCGACTACGCGCAGGCCCGCCTCTTCGAACTTGGCAACGATCTTGCCGGTCAGATTGCGGCGTGTGGCGTCGGGTTTGATGATGGAAAGCGTGCGTTCGATGGCCATTTCGGCGTCTCCTGTGTTGGGTCAAGGCCCCTGCCTTGCGCCCGTGATTTGCGGCGCGTCCCTATCATGGGGCGCAGATGATGAAAAGCCCGTGACCTCAAAGGTCAGACGGATTTGCCTATTTCTTGTCCATATGCTTGCGCAGACGGCTGGGCGTATGGAATTTGCGTTCCTTGAAAGGATTGTCATTTGCCTGAGAGCGGAAGAACAACCGAATGGGAGTGCCCGGCATATCAAAGTGTTCGCGCAAACCATTGACCAGATAGCGTTTATAGCTTTCCGCCAATTCCTCGGGCCGTGAACACTTGATGACAAACCCCGGCGGGCGCGTCTTTACCTGCGTGATATAGCGCAGCTTGATCCGATGGCCGCCCGGTGCTGGCGGCGGGTGTGCCTCTGTCATCGCGCCCAGCCATGTGTTCAGCCGGTTGGTGGTGATCCGACGATTCCACGTGTCATGCGCGCGGCGGATGGCGTCGTGCAAACGGTCAAGCCCCCGGCCTGTCTTGGCCGAAACCGTAACCAAAGGCGCGCCACGCAGCTGCGGCAGCAGGCGGTCGAACATTTCCTTCAGTTCGGCCAGCTTGTCCTGCTTTTCATCCTCAAGATCCCATTTGTTGACCGCGACCACGACCGCACGACCTTCAGACTCTGCATAATCTGCGATCCGCAAGTCTTGGGATTCAAAGGGAATATCGACATCCAGCAGCACAACAACCACTTCGGCAAAGCGCACCGCGCGCAAGCCGTCAGCGACCGAGAGCTTCTCAAGTTTTTCAACGACTTTCGCGCGCTTGCGCATCCCCGCCGTGTCAAAAATCCGAATGGGTGTGCCCAGCCAATCCGATTTCACCGAGATCGCGTCGCGGGTGATCCCGGCCTCTGGTCCGGTCAACAGGCGATCTTCGCCGATGATCTTGTTGATCAGTGTCGATTTCCCGGCATTCGGGCGACCGATCACCGCGATTTGCAGCGGTTTCTTGATGGTGGGCCGGTGCGCAAATTCATCCGCCTCAACCTCGGCGTCTTCTTCCGAGATATCCACATCGGTCAGCGGGGTATTCTCTTGCTCGCGTTCGGCAAATTCACCCTCCAACGGCTTGAGAAGACGATACAAATCGTCCATCCCTTCGCCATGTTCGGCAGAAATGCGCAAAGGCTCGCCCAGACCCAGCGACCACGCCTCAAGCGCGCCATCTTCGCCGGCGCGGCCTTCGGCTTTATTCACACCCAGGATCACCCGCGCGGCCTTTTTGCGCAGGATCTCGGCAAACACCTCGTCAGACGGGTTCACGCCGACACGGCCGTCAATCAGGAACAGGCAGATGTCGGCCATATCGACAGCGCGTTCGGTCAGACGCCGCATCCGGCCCTGAAGGCTGTCATCGGTAACCTCCTCCAACCCGGCGGTGTCAATGACGGTAAAGCGCAGGTCGAACAGCTTGGCGTCACCCTCGCGCAGATCGCGGGTCACCCCCGGCTGGTCATCGACCAAAGCCAGCTTGCGCCCGACAAGGCGGTTGAAAAGCGTTGACTTGCCCACATTGGGGCGGCCCACGATGGCGAGGGTAAAGCTCATGTCTTATACGGATCCGGTATCATTCAAGCCGTTCCCCATACAGGGCTTTGGCCTTAACGGAAAGCGTGAAGTTGCCCGTTGGTGCTGACGACATAAAGCGTGCCGCCCGCAAGTGCCGGGGCTGCCGCCGCGCCGCCGGGAATCTGCCCGGTGCCGACAAGCGCACCATTGGTCGGATCAAACAGCCGCAGCACGCCATCGCCCGACACCACGACCACACGACCACCCGCCAGAACCGGGCCATAGTGCGCAGTGATCGCCTTTTGGCGCCTTGGCCGCTCGTTTTCAAAGTAGGGCATGTCGGCCATCCAGATGACCTCACCGGTGGCGGCGTCCAGACGGACCAGACGGGCCTCGTCATTCACCACGAACACCGATCCACCAACTACAAGCGGCGGGTTCATCGCGCCCTCTACCGCTGTCCAGATCCGCTCACCCGTGCCTGCGTTGATCGCCGCAGTCCGGCCCGCTGCAGTGCCCGCGTAAATCGTGCTGCCCACGATGACCGGATCGCCAGTCACATCGACCAGCCCCTGATACCCACGCCCCGGACGCTGCCCGGTGACGGGCGCGCCCCAGACCCGCACGCCATTCAGGCGCAGGGCCGACACCAATTCGCCACTGGGGAAAGGGAAAACTACGTTGCGGTCTGTCACGGCCGGGGCCGAAGACCCGGTGACCGCCAAAGCGTTGGGCAAGCCCGGCACAGTCCACTGCACCTTGCCGTTGCGCGCATCCACCGCCCAGCCCGCACCATCACGGGTGGCCACATAGACCGTGCCGCCATCATAGGCTGGCGCACCAGAGACCGGGCTGGCCAAACGCTGCCGCCAGACAATCGCGCCACTGCCAGCCTGCAGGGCAATCAACTCGCCATAGCCGGTCGCCACAAACACCATTCCACCGCCAAGCGCCACACCACCGCCGGAAATCTCACCACCCCGGTCAAAGTCCGCGGCCAGTTCAGTCTGCCATAGCGTCGCGCCATTGGTGCCCGTAGCAACAACACGCGCGCGACTGTCCAGTGTGACGATACGGCCATCAGCCACCACAGGCGCAGCCGAAATACGGTTCTTGCGGCTGGAACCGGTGCCGATATTCGCGCTCCACACCCTTGCCGGGGCCGCTGAGAGCCGCCCATGCGGAGACGCATGACGCGCCGATCCGCCGCGATGGGTCCAATCAGCATTCGCCGCAGCAGCAGGCAAAGAAATCGGCACGCTTTGGTTGACGGGGCGTGAGGATGGGGCAACTGGCGCAGGCTCACCCGCGACCGGGATAGAGGCATCAAGATCCACGCGCACCGGAAAGCGTTCCCCCGGCAGGATCAATTCGCGTTCGCACGCAGACAGCAGCATGACAGCGGCAAGTGCCGACAGTCCCAAGTTGCGCTTCTGTTTCACCACCTGATTCACTCCCTCGGACCCTTGCCAGCCACGCGTCATCACCCTGCGTCACCCGCCGCAGAGACGGTCCCGCCTCCAAGTGCCACAATCATCTGTCCCGCCCGCCCGCGCAAGCCTGCAGGGGCTTGCTGATCTTGTGTCAGCGCCCGCAAGGCGGTGATTGCGCCTTCGGTGTTGCCTTCTTCCACCAGAAGATAGGCCAACTGCTCCAGCGCCAATGGCCGGAAGGGCCGACCGGGGGCCGCCACAGGGTCCAGAGCCGCGCGGCGATCCGCAATCGACAGATCGGCCCCGGCAAGGATCACCCGGCGCAGAACGGCCAGATCGCGGTAGCTTTGCGGTTGCGACGCATCCGCTGCCAATGCCTCAAGCGCGGTCAGGCTGCCTGCACGATCCTCGGTCGGGTCCGAGGCCAGCAACAGTGACAAAACCGCTCGTTGCGGGCCATCTGCGGGGGCTGCACTCAAAGCTTCGCGCCGGTCCTGCGCGCTGCCCAGATCCAACGCATCCAGCACGGCATCGCCAAACGCCTGCGCCTGTGCGGCATCGCGCGCCTTTGACCATTCGGTCCAGGCCGTGCCGCCGACAACGGCCACCACGATAAGCGCTGGAATCCAGCCATACTTGCGGAAGTAGGAATACAGCTTGTCACGGCGCACTTCTTCCGTGACTTCCTGGATGAAACTTTCGGGATTGCTCACGTCACTTTGGCTTTCAAAAGGCGCTTCAGAACCGGACTGGGCGGTGTATGGCCCAAAACCGGACCAGACCACACCCTTTGGCCCTGTCTTACACGCAAGGACAAGGGCTTGCCAAGCCCTGCGCCAGCATTGCACCACACCCCGCGCCTGCACACGGCTTGCCGCGGCGCGGCACAAGACCTAGATTAAGCAGTGCAAGAGCGGCTTGAAAAGGTGTCTATGCGTATCCTTCCCCCCCTGACCGCACTGGCTGTGGCCGCAACGCTATACGTTGCGGTGTTTGAACGTGACCGCCTGATGGCCACAACCACCGCCGAACCTGCCGCGCCAACCGCACCGCAAGCCACTATCACAGCCGATGGCACGATTTCCGTCGTGGCCACCCAGTCGCAAGCCAGCATGGTGCAAAACGCCGTAATAGCCCGTGGCCGCACCGAAGCCGCGCGTCAGGTTGAGGTGCGCGCCGAAACCGGCGGGCTGGTGCGGTCTGAACCCCTGCGGCGCGGGGCGTTCGTCACCCAAGGGCAGCCGCTGTGCGAACTGGACCCCGGCACGCGGGGCCAGCAAGCCGCCGAGGCAGAGGCCCGCGTGGCCGAAGCTCAGGCCCGCCTGCGCGAGGCCGAGGTGAACGCCGACACCGCCAACCGGCTGAGCGAGGGCGGCTTTGCCTCGGAAACCCGCCGTATCAGCGCGGATGCTGCGCTGGAATCGGCCCGTGCCGGGGTGCAGTCGGCCCGCTCGGCACTGGATGCCATCCGCATCGACATCGCGCGCCTGACGGTCACCGCCCCGTTTGAAGGGCTGCTGGAAACCGACACCGCCGAGCTGGGCAGCCTTTTGCAACCCGGCGGGGCCTGTGCCACCGTGATCCAGCTTGATCCGATCAAACTGGTGGGGTTCGTGCCAGAGGCCGATGTGGACCGCATCTCTGTCGGGGCCATGGCGGGCGCGCGGTTGATCTCGGGGCGCGAAGTGCAGGGGCGGGTCACCTTCCTGTCACGCTCGGCAGATCCCGCCACCCGCACCTTTCGGGTCGAGGTGACGGTGCCCAACACCGACCTTGCGATCCGTGACGGGCAAACTGCCGAAATGCTGGTGGCCGCTGACGGGGTGATGGCACATTTGCTGCCTGCCTCCAGCCTGACGCTGGACAATGCGGGTGTGCTGGGGGTGCGGCTGGCGATCGACAACCGCGCCAGCTTTGCTCCCGTGACCGTGCTGCGCGACACGGTGGATGGGATGCTGGTGACCGGCCTGCCCGATCAGGCCACGGTCATCACCCTTGGTCAGGAATATGTGACCGATGGCACCGCCATAACCGTTACCATGCAACAGGCTGCGCCATGACCGGCATTGTCGACTGGGCCGCTGCACGCGCCCGTATGGTGGTGGCCTTCATCATCCTATCCGTCGCGGCAGGTGTGCTGGCCTATGTCAGCCTGCCCAAAGAGGGCGAGCCCGATATCGACATCCCCGCGCTGTTTGTCTCGGTCCCCTTCCCCGGCATTTCCGCCGCCGATTCTGAAACCTTGCTGGTCAAGGTGATGGAGCAGGAACTGTCAGGGCTTGACGGGCTGAAGACCATTTCCGGCACGGCAGCGGAAAACTATGGCGGCGTGGCGCTGCAATTTGAATTTGGCTGGGACAAAACCCAGATCATCGCCGATGTCCGCGACCGCATGAACACCGCCGAGGCGAAATTCCCGGCAGGGGCCGACAAATACTCGGTCAATGAGATCAATTTCAGCGAATTTCCCATTCTGGTGATCGCTTTGTCGGGCGATGTGCCCGAACGTACCCTGCTGCGCGCCGCCAAAGATCTGCAAAGCCGCATCGCCGCGTTGGAACCTGTTCTGAAAGCCGAACTGGCCGGCCACCGCGATGAGATGCTGGAGGTGCTGATCGACCCCCTGAAGCTGGAGGCGTATAACATCACCGCCGCCGAGCTGATCACCGTTGTCACCCGAAACAACCAGTTGATCGCGGCCGGAGAGGTGGAAACCGCAAGCGGGGCGTTTTCGGTCAAGATACCTTCCAGCTTCAACTCGGCAGCGCAGGTTTACGGCCTGCCGGTCAAGGTCAACGGCGACCGCACCATTACGCTTGGCGATCTGGCGCAGATCAACCTGACCTTCAAAGACCCGACCGGCACCGCCCGCTTCAACGGCGAATCGACCGTGGCCATTCAGGTGGTCAAACGCAAAGGCTTTAACCTGATCGACACTTCGCGCCTTGTGCAAGACGTGGTGGCGGCCGAAGTCGCAGCTTGGCCCGAACCGCTGCGCCGGTCGGTGTCTGTCACCGCTTCTCTGGATCAATCCACCAATGTCGAAGGCATGGTGCGCCAGCTTGAAGGCTCGGTCCTGACCGCGATTGCGCTGGTGATGGTGGTGGTTCTGGCCACGCTTGGCACGCGGTCAGCCCTGCTGGTCGGGTTTTCGGTGCCGACCAGCTTCCTGCTGACATTCGCCTTTTTCGCGGTGATGGGCATTTCGGTGTCGAATATCGTGATGTTCGGGCTGATTTTGGCCGTGGGGATGTTGGTGGACAGCGGCATCGTGGTGGTCGAATACGCCGATACCAGAATTCAGGAAGGCTCTGGCCCGATGGCCGCCTATACCGAAGCGGCCAAACGCATGTTCTGGCCCATCGTCAGCTCTACCGCGACCACGCTGTGCGCCTTTTTGCCAATGCTGTTCTGGCCCGGTGTCGCTGGTGAATTCATGGGGATGCTGCCAGTCACCCTGATTTTTGTGCTGTCGGCCTCACTTCTGGTGGCGCTGATCTATGTGCCGGTGGTCGGCGGTGTTGCTGGACGCGTCACCCGTCAGTTAGAGTCCATCGCCGCCATGCTGCGTCCGCGCCCCTTGTGGCTGCGGCTGTTCCTTGTCGTGCTGTCGCTGGCAGTCTTGTTTGCCGGCGTGGTGCTGCTGCTCAGCCCGCGTGTGGCGTCGCTGCTGCCCGGTGCGCTGCTGGTGATGCTGGGCGGTTTTGCAGCCTCGATCACGCTGGAGGCCGCAAAACCGGTCCGCCGCGCGCCCGTCGTGTCGGGCTACCGGCGCAGCCCTTTTGGTCGGGTGATCCGCTTTCTGACCGGCAACCCGGTGATGCCGTTGGTGTCGATTGCGGCCGTGGTCGGCTTTGTGGTGCTGATCTTCGGGATCTACGCACAAAACGGCAAAGGGGTGGAATTCTTTGTGGCCACCGAACCGGAACAAGCCATCGTCTATGTTCAGGCGCGCGGCAACCTGTCGCTGACCGAAAAAGACGCGATTTTGCAACAGGCCGAGGCGCTGGTGGTTGGCACGCCGGGGGTGAAATCCACCTTTTCCTTTGCAGGCGCCGGGGGCTTGAACTCCAACACCGGCGGCGCGCAATCGCCCTTGGACAGCGTGGGCCAAATCCAGCTGGAACTGGCCCCATGGAGCGCGCGCAAGGATGATCCCGCGCTTGGCGGTGACAGCATCATCGCTGGTCTGACAGACCGCCTGCAAGCCCTGCCCGGCATACGGATAGAGGTGCTGGCAGAGGCGTCCGGCCCGGCATCCGGCAAGCCCTTGCACCTGCGCTTGTCAGGCGATGATTTCGACGCTTTGGGCACTGCGGTGGAAACCATCCGCGCGCAGATGGCGACGATGGAGGGCATCATCGGCATCGAAGACACCCGCCCTCTGCCCGGCATCGACTGGGAAATCACCGTCGATGTCGCCCGCGCAGGCCGCTTTGGCGCGGATGTCGCCACCGTGGGCGGCATGGTGCAACTGGTGACACGCGGCGTGATGCTGGACACGATGCGGGTGGACTCTTCGGACGAGGAAATTGAAATTCGCGTCCGCCTTCCCGAAGGTGACCGGGTGCTGTCCACCCTCGATTCGCTCAAGGTGCGCACCGCCGATGGGCTGGTGCCTTTGTCCAACTTCATCAGCCGCAAACCAGTGGCCAAACTGGGCCGCATCGACCGGGTGAACGAATCCCGCGTCTATGACGTCAAAGCCGACGTGGCCCCCGGCCTGACCCGCGCGGATGGTGTGCCGATCAACGCGACCGAGCGGATCAGCACGCTGAATGCGTGGCTTGCCACCAATCCGCTGCCGCAAGGGGTCAACTGGGCATGGACCGGCGATCAGGAAGATCAGGCCGAGGCCGGGGCGTTTCTGGCCAAGGCTTTTGCAGGCGCGCTGGGGCTGATGTTCATCATTTTGCTGGCGCAGTTCAACTCGGTCTATAATGCGGTGCTGGTCCTCTTGGCGGTGGTCTTGTCCACCACCGGGGTTCTGATCGGCATGCTGGTGATGGGCCAGACCTTCAGCATCATCATGACCGGCACCGGGATTGTCGCGCTTGCTGGCATCGTGGTGAACAACAACATCATCCTGATCGATACCTATCAGGACTTCAGCCGCTACATGCCAAAGCTGGAGGCAATCACCCGCACAGCCGAACAGCGCCTGCGCCCGGTTTTGCTGACCACGATCACCACCATGGCGGGTTTGGCCCCCATGATGTTTGGCCTGTCAGTCGATTTTCTGGGCGGCGGCTATACGCTCAACAGCCCCTCGGCGCTATGGTGGAAGCAGTTGGCAACGGCGGTCGTCTTCGGCCTTGGCATCGCCACCGTACTCACGCTGGTGCTGACGCCATCACTGCTCGCGCTGCGGGTCTGGTTCTGGGCGGGCGCGTATCGGGGCTGGGCGCGGCTGTCCGCACTCGCACATGGTGCGGGGTCGGTCGAGGCGCGCGATCTGGCCCTGACCCGAGCCGCCCGCGCGGTCAAAGGCCCGTTGATCTTGTGGGAAGACAGCGCCGAGCCTCAGGCGCCTTATCCCATCCGCAACGCCGCCGAATAGGCCCCCGCCAAGTGAGAAGAACGCGGCGTTACGCCGCCGCTTCCTCTTCCTCAGACGATTGGCGCGCCCACATCGCCGCATAGCGCCCACCATTGGCCAGCAGCATGTCATGCGTGCCGCGCTCCACAATCTCGCCCGCTTCCAGCACGATGATCTGATCGGCATCCGCAATAGTGGACAGACGGTGCGCAATGGTGATCACGCTGCGCCCCTGCCCCATCGCCAGCAGACTGTCCTGAATGTCGCGCTCGGTCTGAGTGTCCAGTGCCGATGTCGCCTCATCCAGTATCAGGATCGGTGGGTTTTTCAGCAGCGTGCGCGCAATGCCCACCCGCTGCTTTTCGCCACCCGACAGCTTCAGCCCGCGCTCACCCACCGTTGTCTCATAGCCCTCGGGCAAAGAGATGATGAAATCATGGATGCGCGCCGCTTTCGCCGCCGCCTCTACCTCATCGCGTGAGGCCCCGGCACGGCCATAGGCAATGTTGTAATAAACCGTGTCGTTGAACAGCACGGTATCTTGCGGCACCACGCCGATCATGCCGTGCACACTGCTTTGCGTCACATCGCGCAGGTCCTGGCCATCAATCCGGATCGCACCGCTGGTCACATCATAGAACCGAAACAACAACCGCCCGATGGTCGATTTGCCAGACCCTGACGGACCGACCAGCGCCACGCGCTGCCCCGGAGCGACAGTAAAGCTAACCCCCTTCAGGATCGGACGCGTGGGATCATAATCAAAGCGCACATCATCAAACGCCACCTCGCCACGCGTCACAGACAGATCCGGCGCACCGGGCTTATCCTTCACTTCGGCAGGTTGGCCCAAAAGCCCGAACATCTCGCCCATATCGACCAGCGCCTGCCGGATTTCGCGGTAAACCGTGCCAAGGAAGTTCAGGGGCATGGTGATCTGGATCATATAGGCGTTGACCATCACGAAATCGCCCACGGTCAACTGGCCCGCCTGCACACCGCGCGCCGCCATCACCATCACGATGACCAGTCCCGTCGTGATCAGAAACGCCTGCCCAAGGTTCAGGAATGCCAGCGAAAGCCCGGTCTTGACCGCCGCCACCTCATAGCGCTGCATCGCATGGTCATAGCGCTGCGCTTCCATGCTTTCGGCGTTGAAATACTTGACCGTCTCAAAGTTCAGCAGGCTGTCGATGGCCTTCTGGTTGGCATCGGTATCTTGCGCATTCATCTCGCGCCGGATCGCCACGCGCCATTCGGTGACTTTGAAGGTAAAGGCCACATAGATCGCGATGACCACCACCACCACCGCCGCATATTGCCAGCCAAACACCACCGCAAAGATGATTGAGACCATCGACAGCTCAAGGATCAGCGGCCCGATCGACAGAAGCATGAAGCGCAGCAGAAAATCGACGCCCTTGACCCCGCGTTCAATGATCCGGCTTAACCCGCCAGTTTTGCGGGTGATGTGATAGCGCAAGGACAGGCGGTGAATATGGGTGAACGTCTCCAGCGCAAGCTGGCGCAAGGCGCGCTGGCCCACGCGCACAAACACCGCATCGCGCGCCTCGTTGAACATGACCGTCAGCAGCCGCGCCATGCCGTAGGCGATGGTTAATCCCACCGCCGCAAGCCCCAGCAAAGTGGCCGCATCCGGTGCATCGCCCGCAAGCGCATCCACAGCCTGTTTATACAGCGCAGGCGTGGTGACAGAGACGACCTTGGCCATCACCAAAAGCGTCAGGGATGCCACCACCCGTCGCTTGACCCAATTCTGACCCGGTGGCCAAAGATAAGGGATCACGCGTGCCATGGTCTGAAAGCCAGTGGCCGGAGCGTCTTTGGGGGTCGGATCAAACATGGGGGGCCTCTTTTCGGCCCTGATATCTAGGGGGCTTGGCGCGGAATGGCCAGAGCCAGCTTAAGGTTTTGCCGGAATCGTAAAGACCTGCCCCGGATAAATCAGATCCGGATTGCGGATCTTGTCGCGGTTGGCCTCGTAAACCTGCACATAGAGCACGCCATCGCCAAAATTCTCCCGCGCGATACCCCATAGGGTAAAGCCGGGCTGAACGGTGATGGTGACAGGCGGCGGCGGTTCCACCGGGGCAGCAGCGGCATCTGCTGGTACTGGCGCGGGCACGGGTCCCGGATCAGGCACCACAGGCGCCGCTTCGGATGCAACGACTGTCTGGGGCGGTGTCGGATCGACGGGTGCAGACGGTGGTGCCAGCACATCGCCTTGTGTCACAGGCGCAAAGTCTGGTGCCGGGTCTGCCTGCGCAAGTGCGGTGTCTGTGGCTGTTGGTGTGGCCAGCGTAGTCCCGGCTTGGCTCAGTGTCGCCAAAGCCTCAAGCGTTTCGCGCTTGAACGGCGTCTCGAAGCGGGCCGAGACTTTGCCGGTGTCGTCCACCTGATCCACCCGTAAGGTGTAGATGCCCGGCAAGGTATCGCCCAGCGTCAGCTGCCACAGGCCCGTTGCCGCCACCGGCGCATCGGCCACCGGAGCGTTGTCCAGATAGATCCGTACCGACTGGCCAGCCTGCCCTTTGCCCGACAGTTGCACCGCGCCCGTCGGGGAATAGGAAATCGCATCCAGCAGCACCGCCGCAACGTCATCAGACGAGGCGGCCGCCCCGGTCGAGGCAGGGGCCTGCATTGCTGCGGACACCGGGGCCTGCGCCACCGTCGCGCCATCTTCGGTCACCAGCAGGGCGACGGGCGGCGCAGGGGTTTGGTCTGGGGCCACTTCGGCCAGTGCAATCGTCTCTGGCACCTCAGCATCTTGAGCTACATCTTCGGCAGCAACTTCGGCCGCAACTTCGGCCAGCGTAGCCACTTCATCACTCACGGCTGCACCCTCTGGCGCGACCACTGGCTCTGGCAGTGCCGCCGCAACAACAACCGGCCCCGCAATCGGCCCAAGGGCAATGGATTGAGCCGATGCAAGCGCGCTGCCCCCCGGCATAACCTGTCCCAGAGTCATCAAGCTGGGCAACGCGTTTGGCGGGAGCGTGAACAGCGCGGCAAACGCGCCATCGGTTCCGGCCCGTGTCTCGGCCACAACCACCCCATCGACCAGAACCGCAATCTGCGCCGATGGCTCGGCCCGGCCAGACACCACGGCAGAGCCATCCGCCTCCACCCGGTAGCTGTCAAAGCTGGGCAACACGGGGTCTGGCGCGACCTCGACCACAGGGGCCACATCGCCCTCTGGCTCTGGCACGACCTCAGCCGTCACTGTCGGTTCTGGCTCTGGGGCGACCTCAGCCGCCACCGCTACTTCTGGTTCTGGCGCGGCCTCGGCAGTCACTGTCGCCGCGGGTGTGGGCATAGCTGCCACAGGCACAGGCGTGTGCGGGGCGACTGGAATCTCTGGTGCGCGTTCCGGCCAGATCAACGCAACCACAACCGCCACCACAGCCGCACTTGCTGCAACCCCTGCCGCACGCACGGCCACGCTCATCTCTGTCCAGACCGACATCGCATTTCCCCGTCGCTTCCCCCGCCGGACCTGATCCGGCGCGCCGGACCTGTTACCGGCCCCTGCTTTCCTTTGCATAGGAACCCCGATATCACTGGGCTTGCAACGAAAATCCCAACATGAGGCCCCCATGACCCCGCTTCGTTCCATATGTGTCTTTTGCGGATCACGCCCAGGCCTGTCGCCTTCCTACGCACAGTCGGCCCGCAGTCTTGGTCAGGGCATTGCAGATCACGGCTGGCGGCTGGTGTACGGCGCGGGCGATGTCGGGCTGATGGGCGAAGTGGCGCGCGCCGCCCTGACTGCGGGGGCACGCACAATGGGCGTGATCCCGACGCATTTGATGGGCATGGAAAAGGGCAAGCGCGATCTGGGCCAGTTGGTCATCACCGAAGACATGCACGAACGCAAAAAGGTGATGTTCATGAACTCGGATGCCATCGTGGTGCTGCCCGGCGGCGCAGGCAGTCTGGATGAGTTTTTCGAAGTGCTGACGTGGCGGCAGATCGGCCTGCACACCAAGCCGATTTTCCTTCTGGATACAGATGGTTACTGGCAACCCTTGATCCAACTTATGAACCATGTGGTTGCGCAGGGATTTGCCGAGGAATCCCTGCGCAGCAGCTATATTTCAGTGCCGGATGTGCCGGGCCTTCTGGCCCAGTTGGAAAATCATCTTTCCTGAGCGTTTGCAGATATTTATCCCGCAAGGCTCACGCTGCACGCTGCATCGCTTCGGCCATCAAGTTGACGATCTTGTCCAACGGATGCTGCGTCAGCGTCTTGGGCACCATGATCGCCACCCTGCTGCGCAGATTATCGTCCAGCCGGGTGCGGATCGCTTCCAGCAGATGTGGCGGGGCGGCGATGGCCAGCCGGGTCATCTGTGACTGACGCACGGCAAACGTCAGCCGCGTCATCAGCATTGCAATCATCGCAGTTTCGGCCAACCGGGTGCGGTCACTGACCTCAACCGGCCGAGACTGCCCGGTTTGCACCGCCCGGAGCGCAGGATCGGGCGGCCCTTCCGGTCTTGGCGTCTCAATCCGGTCAATCACCCGCAAATCGGGCGCAGCCACAGTGCCCGCATTTTCCAGAATCATCGCCCCGGCACCATCCACCACCACAATCCAGCAATCACGTGTCCGCATTGGCATCGCACCCTCCCGTTGTTTTTTTCTATGTCCCCTCCAGATGGGAATTTTATCATGCTTGGGAAGTGTGACACCCTGACCACAGCAAAAACCCGCACAAAGTAAATTGCGCGGGTTTTCATTTCAGAACAAAGGCTTGGCCTTACATACGGGCAGCGACGGCTTCCCAGTTCACCAATTTGTCAAGGAAGTTGGTCAGATACGCAGGGCGCTTGTTGCGGAAATCGATGTAATAGGAGTGTTCCCACACATCACAGCCCAGCAATGCGGTCTGGCCAAAGCACAGCGGGTTGACGCCGTTTTCGGTCTTGGTGACCTTCATCGCGCCATCCGCGTCCTTCACCAGCCAAGCCCAGCCCGATCCGAACTGGCCCGCGCCAGCGGCGGAAAAATCTTCCTTGAACTTGTCAACCGAACCGAACGACTCAGTCAGCGCCTTCTCCAAAGCACCCGGCATCTTTTTCTCGCCCGGCCCCATGATGTCCCAGAAAAGGGCATGATTCCAGTGCTGGCTGGCATTGTTGAAGATGCCGTTTTGGGCCACGGCGGTCTTGTTATAGGTGCCAACGACGATCTCTTCCACCGACTTGCCTTCCCATTCGGTGCCGGCAATCAACTTGTTGCCGTTATCGACATAGGCTTTGTGGTGAATGTCGTGATGATATTCCATCGTCTCTTTCGACATGCCAAACGGGGCCAGTGCATCGTGGGCATAAGGCAGATCGGGAAGCGTGAAAGCCATGGGGTGTTCCTTTGTCGGTTCTAGCGGACTATTGGAGTGTTATGCGGCAAATAGGAGCGTTTCCGCGCCGAAGGTCAAGGGCAGCAGCGGCAAAAGGTGATACTTTAGATCAACTATCGGACCCGGCCTTTGGTTCCGTCATCGGTTGCATCGTCACCACCTCGTTCCCATCCCGCACCGCAGTATAAAAGCACGAGCGACGGTTTGTGTGACAGGCTGGCCCCTCTTGTTGCACCCGCACTAGCAGGCAGTCGCGGTCACAGTCCACCCGCAATTCCACCAGATGCTGCACATGGCCCGAGGTATCGCCCTTAACCCAGAACGCCGAGCGTGAGCGTGACCAATAGGTGACGCGGCCCGTGGCAAGGGTCTGCGCCACGGATTGCGCGTTCATCCATGCCATCATTAGCACATCGCCCGTCACATCGTCTTGGGCGATGCAAGGGATCAGGCCATTGGCGTCATACTTTAGGCTTGCAGGGTCAAATGCCATCGGGGTTCTCCTTGGCGGGCGCGAGGGATCGGTCTATCTAAGGATTGACCAAAGGAAAAGCGCCATGAGCCAAGGCGACCGGACAAACATGAGCGAAGGCAACCGGACAAACATGAGCGACACCGACCTGATCAAACTTTATTCCGGCCAGATCCTCGCCCTTGCGGCGGATGTGCCGCATCATGGCCGCCTGCCCGCACCGCAAGCGACGGTGCGCAAACGCTCGCCCTTGTGCGGGTCTACGGTGACGGTTGATCTGGTGATGGAAGCTGGCCGGGTGGCCGCGTTTGCACAAGATGTCAAAGCCTGCGCCTTGGGTCAGGCGGCTGCTGCGGTGCTGGGCCATGTCGTGATCGGGCGCACGGCGGCTGAACTGGCACTTGGCCGCGACGCCTTGCGCGCTATGCTGAAAGACGCGGGCCCGGTTCCGCCCGCGCCCTTTGATGGGTTTGTGGTGCTGACCCCGGCGCGCGACTACAAAAACCGCCATGCCTCTATCCTGCTGGCGATTGAGGCAGCAGCCGAAGCCGCCGCGATGACACAGACCCTGCCCCAAAGCTGACCATCAGCCATAAAAAAACCGCCGCGCGTCTGATCGACGGCGGCGGCAAGTGGCGTGTCTGGTGCGCGCGAAGGGCATCACTTGGGGACAGATGCAGGGCGCGCGATCGGGCAGACCGCAGGCAGTGTCAGAACGAGGTAAAGGACAGGCAAACAAAAAGCGTGGCAAACAGGGCAACGACGCCCAAAAGATCCTCAATCAACGTTGCACGGGACCGGGTGACGATGTCTTTGACTTGGGCGACCATGGCTTCCTCCTGCTTGCTTGTTGCTATATTGTTCTCATATCAGCGTTAACCTGTAAAGAACTTTTTAAGAACATTTAAGAACAAACCGGGATTACAGGGTCAACCGACCGAAATCAGCCGGATCGCCCGGTCCTGATCCAGCAGCCACAACAACACCCGCGCCGCCTGCCCGCGCGGGCTGATCAGGCCGGGGTCCATCGTCAAAAGCGCGCGCGCATCCGACTGCGCCACCGCCATCAACGCCGCTTGCCGTTCCAGATCGGCCACCCGAAACCGGGGCAAGCCAGATTGCGCGGTACCGATCAGATCACCCGCGCCGCGCATCGCCAGATCTTCCTCGGCAATGCGGAAACCGTCTTCGGTGTCGCGGATTGTGGTCAACCGCCGCTCTCCCGCCTCGGACAGCGGGGCCTGATAAAGCAGCAGGCAGGTCGATTCTGCCGCCCCGCGCCCGACGCGCCCCCGCAGCTGATGCAACTGCGCCAGCCCGAAAATCTCGGCCCGCTCGATCACCATGATTGACGCATTGGGCACGTTCACCCCCACCTCGATCACCGTGGTTGCCACCAGAACCCGAGTCTCACCGCGCTGAAACCGCGCCATTGCGGCATCCTTTTCGGCGGGGGGCAGCTGCCCATGCACCATCCCCACCACATCGCCCAAAGCCGCGCGCAACGTCGCGAAGCGCGCCTCGGCCGACGCGTAATCCAACACCTCGGAATCCTCGACCAAGGGGCAGACCCAATAGCATTGCCGCCCGTCGGCCACCGCGCGCGACAGGTGCGCCACCACTTCATCCATCCGGGCGGCGGCGATCATCACGGTCTTGATCGGTTTGCGCCCGGCAGGTTTTTCATCCAGCACCGATACATCCATATCGCCGTAGCTGGCGAGCGCGAGGCTGCGCGGGATCGGGGTTGCCGTCATCACCAGCACATCCACCGCCCGGCCCTTGGCCCCCAGCTCCATTCGCTGCGCCACGCCAAAGCGGTGCTGCTCGTCCACCACCGCAAGGCGCAGATCGTGAAACTCCACGTCCTTTTGAAACACCGCATGGGTGCCTACCAACATGGCGATATGCCCCGTCGCCAAAGCCTGTAGCTTGGCCGCACGGTCCGCACCTTTGTCGCGGCCCGTGAGCAGTTCCAACCGCACGCCAGCCGCTGCGGCCAAGGGGGCCAGCCCCTCATAATGCTGGCGCGCAAGGATTTCGGTCGGCGCCATCATCACGCCCTGCCCGCCCGCCTCAACCGCGACCAGCAGCGCCATGAATGCCACAAGCGTTTTGCCCGACCCCACATCGCCCTGTAGCAAACGGTTCATCCGCAAAGGGGTCGCCATATCGCCCGTAATCTCGGCCACTGCGCGGGTTTGCGCGCCCGTGGGCTGATAGGGCAACCCGGCCAGCACCTGCGCCTGCAACGCACCCGTGCCGCGTGTCACCACGCCTTTGGATTTGCGCAACGATGCCCGGGCCAGCGACAGCGTCAGCTGATGCGCGAACAGTTCATCATAGGCCAGCCGCGCGCGGGCCGGATCGGTTGGCGCAAGCGCCACCGCGCCGTCAGGGCGATGCACAGCGGCCACCGCCGCACGCCAATCCGGCCATCCTTCTCGCGTCTTCAGACTGGGGTCGATCCATTCGGGCAGATCGGGCGCGCGCGCTACTGCCGCCTCGGCGGCCTTGGCCACCACGCGCTGCGTAACACCTGCGGTCAGCGGATAGACAGGTTCATAGGCGGGCAGCTCTGCCGCCTCCTCGGCCCGCAAGACGTGATCGGGATGCACCATCTGGGCGATGCCATCAAACAGCTCAATCCGGCCTGACACGATGCGCCTCTGCCCGGTGGGCAGCAGCTTTTGCAGGTAATCGCCACGTGCATGGAAAAACACGAGCGCCCATTCCAGTTGGTCATCGCGCACCATCACGCGGTAGGGCTTGCCCTTGGTGCGCGGCGGGAAATGTGCGCCAACCTCAACCTCTACCGTCAGAACGCAGGGCGGCACCACATCGCGGACCGAGTCGCGGCGCGCCCGGTCCACCCCGGAATGCGGCAACAGGAACAGCAGGTCTTTGGGACGGGTGACGCCCAAAGCCTCCATCGCGCGGGCAGTCTTTGGCCCCACGCCCTCCAGCGTTTCCAGATCCGCGAACAGCGGAAACAGAATCTCGGGCCGGCTCATGCGTCGCCGATCAGGGCAAGCCAGCCGTCTTCATCCAGCGTGGCAACCCCATGTTTCGCAGCCTCTTTCAGCTTTGACCCGGCGCCGGGACCAGCCACCAGAATATCGGTCTTGGCACTCACACTGCCGGCTACCTTTGCACCCAGACTTTCCGCCCGCGCCTTGGCCTCGGCCCGGGTCATCTTTTCAAGACTGCCCGTGAAGACCACGGTTTTGCCCGCCACCGGGCTGTCACTCGCGGCTTTCCACACCACCGGCTGCACCTGCAGCTGCGCCACCAGCGCGTCAATCGCCGCGCGCTCGGCATCATTCTGGAACGCCGCCGTAAGGCTGGTCGCAAGGATCATGCCCACGCCGTCAATCGACAACAGCTCATCCCATTCGACCGCGCCCGGCACCGCATGGGTCACGCCTGCCTCAAACGCCTCCCATGTGCTGTAATGGCGTGCGAGGGTCTGCGCCGCGACCTCACCCACATGGCGGATGCCAAGGGCAAAGATCAGCCGGTCCAGCGGAATGCGCCGCTTGTCCTCAATCGCGGCGAACAGTTTCTTGGCCGACGTCTCGCCAAAACCATCACGATTTTTCAACCGTTTCAAACCGTTGTCGGCGTCTCTTGATCCAAGGGTGAAGATATCGGCGGGCGTTTTCACCGGCAGATCGGCGTCTTTGAAAAACATCTCTATCTGTTTCGCACCCAAACCTTCGATATCAAAGGCGTGGCGGCTGACAAAATGCTTAAGCCGCTCCACCGCTTGCGCAGGGCAGATCAGCCCGCCAGAACAGCGGCGCACCGCGTCGCCTTCCTCACGCAAGGCCGGGCTGCCGCATTCCGGGCATTCACGAGGAAAATCATAAGCTTGCGCGTCGATTTTACGGCGGCTCAAATCCACATCTGCCAGCTTGGGGATCACATCCCCGGCGCGGTAAACCTGCACCCAGTCGCCAATGCGAAAATCCTTGCCGCCGCGAATTTCATTGCCCTTGGCATCGCGCCCGACAATGTAATCCTCGTTGTGCAAGGTGGCGTTGCTGACCACGACACCCCCCACCGTCACCGGCTTCAGCCGCGCCACGGGTGACAGCGCCCCGGTGCGGCCAACCTGAATATCGATGCCCAGCAACTCGGTCCAGGCCAGTTCGGCGGGGAATTTATGCGCAATCGCCCAACGGGGCGTGGCCGAGCGGAAGCCAAGCCGTGCCTGCAATCCCAGATCGTTCACCTTGTAGACCACACCATCAATGTCATATCCCAGCGTGGCCCGCTGGGACTCGATCTGGCGGTAATGCGCTAGCAGGTCGTCTGGCCCATGGCAGAGGAGTGTGAGCGGGTTGGTCTGAAACCCCAAAGCCGCCAGCCGGGTAATCGCATCAAACTGCGTGGCGGCAAGCGGTTCAGACAGCGCGCCCCAGCTATAGGCAAAAAAGCGCAACGGCCGCGCGGCGGTAATTGTCGCATCCAACTGGCGCAAAGACCCGGCGGCGGCGTTACGCGGGTTTGCAAATGTCTTGGCCCCGGCAAGCGCCTGCCGTTCGTTCAGCGCTGCAAAATCGGCATGGCTCATGTAAACCTCGCCCCGCACTTCCAGCACATCGGGCGCGCCGATAAGATGTTGCGGAATATCAGCAATGGTGCGGGCATTGTCAGTAACATTCTCGCCCACCTCGCCATCACCGCGCGTGGCCGCCTGCACCAGCGACCCGGATTCGTAGCGCAAAGACAGCGACAGGCCGTCGATCTTTGGCTCGGCGGTAAAGGCCAACTCTCCGTTGTGGTTCAGATATTTGCGGACCCGGTCCTCAAAATCCGCGACGTCGGTGTCATCAAAGGCGTTCTCAAGGCTGAGCATCCGCACCTGATGCGCCACCTTGCCAAACCCATCAGAGGCCGCCGCCCCAACCAGATCGCTGGGGCTGTCGGTGCGCCGCAACTGTGGAAACCGCGCCTCGATCGCCATGTTGCGCTGCTTGAGCGCATCATATTCTGCATCCGAAATCTCGGGCGTGTCCAGAGTGTGATAGGCCCGGTTTGCACCCGCCAATACCTCAGCCAGACGCGCCAGTTCGGCGCGCGCCTGTGCTTCGGTCAACTGATCCACTGCTGTCTCGGTCATCGTCCCCTCCGCTTGCCCCCATGGTTTAGGGGGGCAACCTGGTAAGGGCAAGTCTCAGGCGCTGGCGGCCATCTTGCGTTGTACACCCACCGGATCGCGCAGAACATAGCCCCGGCCCCAGACGGTTTCGATGTAATTCTCCCCGCCCGTCGCCTCGGACAGTTTTTTGCGCAGTTTGCAGATGAACACATCGATGATCTTCAATTCCGGCTCGTCCATGCCGCCGTAAAGATGGTTCAGAAACATTTCTTTCGTCAGCGTGGTGCCTTTGCGCAAGGATAAAAGTTCCAGCATTTGATATTCTTTGCCGGTCAGATGCACGGTCTTGCTGTCCACCTCAACCGTTTTGGCATCAAGGTTGACATTAACCTTACCGGTGACAATCACCGATTGGCTGTGGCCTTTGGAGCGGCGGATAATGGCGTGAATACGGGCGACCAATTCTTCGCGATGAAAAGGTTTTGTCAAATAATCATCGGCACCGAAGCCAAATCCTTTGAGCTTTGAATCGGTGTCATCCGACCCTGAAAGAATCAGAATAGGCGTCTCAATCCGGGCCAGCCGCAATTGGCGCAACACCTCATGCCCAGACATGTCAGGCAGGTTCAGATCCAGAAGAATCAGATCATAATCATAGAGTTTTGCCAGATCTATGCCGTCTTCGCCCAAATCGGTGCAATAGACGTTCAGGTTTGCATGGGTCAGCATCAGTTCGATACTGCGTGACGTGGTAGGGTCGTCCTCAACAAGTAGAATTCGCATCTTTAAAAACTCCGCAACAGCCAGGTTCGTTAACGACATTGAGGGGGAATGGTTAACTGAGGGTTACTCTGCCTGAGCGCGAAATAAAAACAACTTAAAGTTGTCTGTATTTTTGAATGGTGGTCACTTTCAGAGCAACATCACCATGCTGCTCTACCGCTTGCCGCCAAAAGGCAAATTCTTCTTCGGACAAGGAATAGCGTTCCAGCGCCTCGGCTTCAGGAATCAAGCCGTAAACCACCGCGCGCACCACCACAGCCTTGCGGCTGGCAACCCAGCGGCGCGTTTGAGGGCTGGGCAAATCTGCCCGCGTAAGAATGCTGCCATCAGGCAATGTCACCTGTCGCGGTCCGTCCAGTCGTTTCAGATACATGGCCATGTCTTTCCGTTGGTCCACCCGGCATGCCGCAACCGTGACCCATCTGACTTAAGCGAAGGTGAAGGTTACGGCACAGCAGGGGTTGAGAGTGTCGCGCATTTTCTTATATTGCGCTCAATTCCCGAGAGGTTTGACAATGCTGGACCACCCGCTGAACTCGCTGGGGCTGCCGAAGCCGCCATCCGCCACCCGTGTCGTAGTGGCGATGTCGGGCGGCGTGGATTCGTCGGTTGTAGCCGCCATGCTGAAAGACGAAGGCTATGATGTGGTCGGCGTGACCTTGCAGCTTTACGACCATGGCGCGGCCTTGGCGAAAAAGGGCGCTTGCTGCGCGGGGCGTGACATTCACGACGCGCGGCGCGTGGCCGAAACCATGGGCTTTCCGCATTATGTGCTGGATTATGAAAACACCTTCCGCGAAGCCGTGATGGAGGAGTTTGCCGACGCTTATCTGGCCGGGGCGACTCCGGTGCCCTGCATTCGCTGCAATGAACGGGTGAAGTTCAAGGATCTGCTAGCCACCGCCAAAGATCTTGACGCCGATTGCATGGCCACCGGGCATTACATCCAGCGCAAGATGGGCGATGCGGGGGCGGAGTTGCATTCCGCCGCCGATGCCAACCGCGACCAAAGCTATTTCCTGTTCTCGACCACGGCAGAGCAACTGGCCTACCTGCGGTTTCCCTTGGGCCATCTGCAATCCAAAGCCGACACTCGCGCTCTGGCTGCGAAATACGGCCTGCCGGTGGCTGACAAGCCGGACAGTCAGGATATCTGCTTTGTGCCCAATGGCAATTATGCGGCGGTGATCGAAAAGCTGCGCCCCGGTGCTGCCGATCCCGGCGAGATTGTGGATATGGAAGGCCGCGTGCTGGGCCAGCATCGCGGCGTGATCCATTACACCATCGGGCAGCGCAAGGGGCTTGGCATCGGCGGCTTGGGTGATCCGCTGTATGTGGTGCGGCTGGACCCGGAGACGCGGCGCGTAATCGTAGGCCCACGTGAATCGCTGGCGACCCGCACGATTCCGGTGCGTGAGGTGAACTGGCTTGGCGATGCGCCGTTCGATTCTGCCGCCGAATGGCAGGTGCATGTCAAAGTGCGCTCGACCCGCCCGCCACGCCCCGCTGTAATCCGTCCGCTGTCAGCAACGGAAGCAGAGGTGGAACTGCTGGACCCCGAAGACGGCGTCAGCGCCGGGCAGGCCTGTGTGTTTTATGCACCCAAAGGCGGCCGCGTGCTGGGTGGCGGCTGGGTCTGGCGCGGGCGCTGAGACTATTCGGCGGCTTGCGCTTCAGCCTCGGCCTGCGCCGCCTCAATCTCACCGGCCTTTTTCTCGACCAGATCAACAATGTGGTCAATCATCGCCTCATTGCCCAACTTGTGGCTTTGCTTGCCCGCCAGGTAAACCATCCCCGACCCTGCCCCGCCGCCGGTAAAGCCGATGTCGGTCATCAGCGCCTCGCCGGGGCCGTTTACCACACAGCCGATGATCGACAGTGACAGGCTGGTGGTGATGTGGGCCAGACGGTCCTCTAGCGCAGTGACGGTCTTGATCACGTCAAAGCCTTGGCGCGCGCAGGACGGGCAGGAAATGATCGTCACGCCGCGATGTCGCAGGCCAAGGGATTTCAGGATCTCCAACCCGACCTTGACCTCCTCGACCGGGTCCGCCGACAAAGACACCCGGATCGTGTCGCCAATCCCCATCCACAACAGGTTGCCAAGCCCGATGGCCGATTTCACCGTGCCGGATTGCAAGCCGCCTGCCTCGGTGATGCCAAGGTGGATCGGCGCATCGGTGGCTTCGGCCAATTGTTGATAGGCGGCGGCGGCCATGAACACATCGGACGCTTTCACCGAAATCTTGAATTCGTGGAAATCGTTGTCCTGCAACAGCTTGATATGGTCCAGCCCTGATTCAACCATCGCGTCCGGGCAAGGCTCGCCGTATTTGTCCAGCAAGTGCTTTTCCAGACTGCCAGCATTCACCCCGATGCGGATGCTGCACCCGTGGTCTTTAGCGGCGCGCACCACTTCGGCCACGCGCTTGGCGTCGCCGATATTACCGGGGTTGATGCGCAGACAGGCAGCGCCCGCCTCGGCAGCCTCAATCGCGCGTTTGTAGTGGAAATGGATATCGGCCACGATCGGCACCGGACTTTCGGCGCAAATCTCGCGCAGGGCCCGCGTGCTGTCCTGATCGGGGGTGGACACCCGTACGATATCGCACCCGGCAATTGCCGCGCGCTGGATCTGTTCAATCGTGGCGGCGATATCGGTGGTCAGCGTGTTGGTCATCGTCTGCACCGAGATCGGCGCGTCGCCCCCGACAAGCACCTTGCCCACGCTGATCTGGCGCGACTTGCGGCGATAGATGTTGCGCCAAGGGCGGATGGGATTGTGGCTCATCGATGCACAGGTCCTTTGACAGTTTGCCCCTTGATAAGACGACAAAGCCGCCCCGGCAATGCCAAGGGCGGCTTTGTCAATCACGATTGACAGATTTACTGCGCCGAACCGGTTGTGGCAGCCCTACTGTGACGGCGCATTCAAAATCGTAGACGCATCGGCGACGTTCACAATCGCCGCCAGATCAGCGTCTCGGCTCAGATCAGCTACGGCGAACTTTTCGGTCAGCGCCTCTGGCGACAGCGCGACATTCCGCACCACCTGCGCACCGGGAGCAGCCGGGCCATAGGTCTGGCCGTTCACCGCAAAATAGACCGAGCCAGAGTTGCCCGCGCGCAAGACTGGCGGCGCTTCGAGTTGCGGCACCGACCAACGCTCACCCGCATCAAGGATCTTTTCAAACAGAACCGTGCCATCTGCCGCCGACACCCGCACCCATGACGGGCGCACGGCCAGAAGTTCAACCCCCGGCTGCGCTTGGGCGACGACCTGCACAGTCTGGTCATCAGTGCCAAGCGCTTCGGCAAGGGCTGCGTTCACAGCATCGGCAGAAGCGCCTGAACTGGCCAGACGCGGGTTGATTGCCGCGATCGGACCGTCACGCGAGGTTAGCACCGGCACATCCAGCGCCTGCGGACGATACAGACGGTCCAGCCGGTCTGCCTGACCCTGCACAGGATCGGCACCTGCCATCTCGGTCTCTGCCGCCGGGGCTGACCGCACCAAAGGCGCGGACCCACTGACATTGCCCAAGGGGTCAATTTCGGCCACCACGCTCGGGGCTTGATCCACCGGCGAAAGCTGCACGCGCTGCACCTCTTGCAGCACTGACCAGCCGCCATAGCCAATCGCCCCAATCAGCGCGACCAGCACCACAAGCGAGCCGACAGCGCCCGGTTCGACCCGTGCAAACAGGCTTTCGCCACGCGGGATGAAGCTTGCATTGGGATTGGCCAGCGGATCGCTGAACACTTGCGTGCTGCGCGAGCGGGCTGCGGTCATCCCCGAGGATGAGGCCGCAGCGCTCATCCCGTGGGCAACTTCGAAATTCGCTTCTTTGGAGAACCGGGCAAATGCCATATCCGGGTCCATCCCCAGATAGCGCGCATAAGACCGCACATATCCGGCCACAAAGCCCTGCGTCTCAAAAGCTGAAATATCGGCGTTCTCTATGGCGGCGATGTATGCGGCCTTGATTTTCAGCTCGCGCTGAACATCCAGCAAGGATTTCCCCATGGTGGCGCGCTCGCCCCGCATAAGGTCGCCCAACCGCAAATCGAAGTCGTCAAAGCCCTTTGGCCCCTCAGTCTCCGGCATCGAAGGTTTCGCCCTCCGCCCGATCATGCGCACTGCCCCATGAAAACCCTGTGTCCCCGTAGCCGTTTCGATCACGACTCATTTTGCTCGTATTAGGGATTCGTTACCACAGCACAAGGGCTTTTGCACCTGCGAGAAAGCGCTCAGGCCGATACCTCGGCACGATTCAGCGCACATTGCCGCCAAAGGTGATCCATCGCGCGGACCAATGCATCAATTTGCCCGAAATCATGAACAGGTGACGGGGTAAAGCGCAGCCGTTCAGTGCCACGCGGCACAGTCGGGAAGTTGATCGGCTGCACATAAACACCGAACTGATCCAACAGCATGTCAGACAGCATCTTACAATGGATGGGGTTACCGACATGCACAGGCACAATATGCGACCCATGATCGATGATCGGCAGGCCCATCCCCCGCAGACGCATCTTGAGCGTGCGGGCATAGGACTGCTGCAAATCGCGCAGCTTCTGCCCCTCATCGTTTTTCAGAAACCGCACACTTGCAGCGGCACCTGCAGCCACGGCTGGCGGCAAAGACGTGGTGAAAATAAACCCGGGGGCGTAGGAACGCACCGCATCCACCATCTTTGCACTTGCAGCAATATAGCCACCAAACACGCCATACGCCTTGGCCAATGTCGCATTGATTATATCCACCCGGTGCATCTGCTGATCGCGTTCGGCGACCCCTGCCCCGCGTGGCCCATACATTCCGACGGCATGCACCTCGTCCAGATAGGTCAGCGCGCCGAATTCTTCGGCAAGATCACAGATCTCTGCAATCGGGCCGAAATCGCCATCCATCGAATAGATCGATTCGAACGCAATCAGCTTGGGCGCGTCCGGGTCATCGGCCGCCAGCAGCGCGCGCAGATGCTCTACATCATTGTGGCGGAAAATACGCTTTTCGCCGCCGCCGCGCCGCACGCCTTCAATCATGGACGCATGGTTCAGCGCGTCGGAATAGATGATCAGGCCGGGGAAGATCTGGCGCAGGACCGACAGCGTGGCATCATTGGCAATGTAGGCGCTGGTGAACACCAAAGCTGCCTCTTTGCCGTGCAGATCGGCCAGCTCTGCCTCCAGCCGTTTGTGATAGACCGTGGTGCCGGAAATATTGCGCGTGCCGCCAGACCCCGCACCCGTCGCCTCCAGCGCCTCGTGCATGGCGGCCAACACGACTGGATGCTGGCCCATGCCCAGATAATCATTGCCACACCAGACGGTGATGTCTTTGGTGCTGCCATCGGGCCGGGTCCAGACTGCATGCGGGAACTGGCCCTTTTGCCGCTCAATATCAATAAATGTGCGGTAACGCCCTTCGTCATGCAGGCGTTGCAGGGCGGCATCAAGAGCGGTGTCATAGCGCATCGGGTCTTCTCCGTGGCACCCCTGCCAGATCGGCGCAGGGGCAGTTTGCATGCAGGTATGCCCTGATATCGGGCAAAGAACTGCGGCTTGCCTTGACTTGCATCAAAAAGCAAAGGTTTGGAAACAGGGCAATTTGACGCCCCTTGCCTTTGCCACTGCGATGTAGCCTTAACGCGCGGGGGCAACCTCCAACACGACAACGCAGGGCGATTTGGCCTTGCGGGCCGTGTCACAAGCCGCAAGAGCAGCGGTGCGGGCGGCATCCGCATCGGGCAGATCACCCAAAGCCACCGCCGAGGCAACGGCGCTGCCGTCCCTTATGAACCCCTCATCCGGCGACACAGCAAGGGCCGCGTGGCCGGTGCGGCTGGTCACGAAAAGTGACAGCGCCTGATCATTTGACGCAACAAGTCGCAGGGTTGTCACCTCGTCCGGGGTCAGGAACGGGTGCAGATGCAGGTTGACCGCAGAGCCGCCATTCACACCTGCCTCGACCGGCACGGTCTGCGCCATTGCGGGTGCGATCACGGCTACTCCGACCATCAGGCCGCATGCGAAAACGCCCATCCTGATCGTGGTTGTACTGCTCATTCTTCCTCCAATGCCGATCCGGCAGTCGTCGTCCCCGGACAGGATTTAGCGCAAAGCGGTGGCACTGGACAGTGCCTTGCTTCCTGCTACGGTCGGCAAATCGTTCACATTCCCTAGAGAAGCGGAAAGAATTCATGTCTCTGGACACAGTCCTCACCCGTATCGACACCGATCTGGAGCAATCCGTTGACCGGTTGCTGGATCTGTTGCGAATCCCCTCGATATCGACCGACCCGGCCTATGCCGCCGATTGCGCCCGCGCCGCCGACTGGCTGGTCGATGACCTGAAGTCGCTTGGCTTTGACGCCTCCAGCCGCCCGACGCCCGGTCATCCGATGGTGGTGGCACATGGCGGCACCGGCGACAAGCACCTGCTGTTTTATGGCCATTACGATGTGCAGCCCGTTGATCCGCTGCCACTGTGGCACCGCGACCCGTTTGACCCTCAGGTGCAGGATACCGCCAAGGGCCGGGTGATCCGGGGGCGTGGATCGGCGGATGACAAGGGCCAGCTGATGACGTTTCTGGAGGCGTGTCGCGCGTGGAAAGCGGTGTATGGCACCCTGCCCGGCAAACTGACGATCTTTTTAGAGGGCGAGGAAGAGTCCGGCTCGCCCAGCCTGATCCCGTTCATGCAAGAGAACGCCGCCGAGCTGCGTGCCGATATCGCCCTGATCTGCGACACCGGCATGTTCGAAGACACCACCCCCGCCATCGTGACCATGCTGCGCGGGCTGTTGGGCGAAGAACTGACGGTGCGCGGCCCCGACAAAGACCTGCATTCAGGCATGTATGGCGGTGCCGCGATCAACCCGATCCGGGTACTGAGCCGCATCCTTGGCAACCTGCACGATGATCAGGGCCGCGTGGCAGTGCCGCATTTCTATGACGGTGTGCAGGAATTGCCCGACGCCATCCGCGCCCAATGGCAGGCGCTTTCCTTTGACCATGCAAAGTTCCTTGGCGATGTCGGCCTGTCGGTTCCGGCAGGCGAGCAGGACCGCACGCCGCTGGAAATGCTGTGGTCGCGCCCAACGGCAGAGGTCAACGGCATCTGGGGCGGCTACACCGGTGAAGGGTTCAAGACCGTGCTGCCATCAGAGGCGCATGCCAAAGTGTCGTTCCGTCTGGTGGCAGGCCAAGACCCAGACGCGCTGCGTGACCATTTCCGCGCATGGGTGCAGGCCCAACTGCCGCCCGACTGCACGGTCGATTTCCATGGCCATGGCAACAGCCCGGCAGGCGTGATGTCGGTCGAGGCTCCGGCCTTTGACGCCGCGCGTCAAGCCCTGACCGACGAATGGGGCAAACCCGCCGCCTTTGTTGGCTGTGGTGGGTCGATCCCGATTGCGGGGTATTTCAAGACCTATCTAGATATGGACGCCATGCTGATCGGCTTTGGCCGCGATGATGACCTGATCCACAGCCCGAACGAGAAATACGATCTGGAGTCGTTCCACAAGGGCATCCGGTCCTGGGCACGGGTGTTGGCTCGGCTGGCGTAAGCCTGTCGGACAGGCCGGGGGCGCTGACCCCCGACCCCCGGAGTATTCTTGCCAAGATGAAAGGGCAAAGGAGTGAGCATTGTCATTCGCAGAGCGTCCGCCACGGACGAACAGGCCTGGCGCGGGCTTTGGCGGGATTATCTGGCATTCTATGACGTCACCCTGCCGCCAGAGGTGACGGCGGCGACATGGGCGCGCTGTGGTGATCCGGGGCACCTTATGACCTGCCGTCTGGCGTTCGAGGGCGACACGTTGCTGGGCTTTGCCATTCATCACCCGCATTGCTCGACCTGGGTGGCGGGGGAGGATGTGTATTTGGAGGATCTGTTTGTGGCGCAGGCCGCACGGGGCAAGGGGGTAGGCCGGGCGCTGATCGAGGATCTGATCGCGCTTGGCCGCCAGCAAGGATGGCACCGGCTGTACTGGCACACCAACCATGACAACACGGCGGCGCGCCGGCTTTACGACAGCTTTTGCCACGAGGATGGCCACATCCGATATCGTCTGACACTATAGGTCGCCGTAGCGCCCGGATCGGATGAAGCCGCTGTCTTCGCGAAAGCGCAGATAGCTGCCGTCGCTGTCGACTTCGGCGCAGATCGGGCGTTTCCCGGACCAGCTTTCACAATAGCGGTCCAAGTCCACCCGCCATTCGCCCCAGGCCCCGGCGCGCACGGTGCGGCCATCGTCGAGAAAGTATTGCGCAACGCCTTCTGGAAACACCACCACGCGTGAGGTCAGCGCATCAGCGATTTGTGGCCCCGACAGCGTTTGCCAGTCATCCGCAAACACCACCCCCGGCCAAAGCATCAAGGCCAACCCTATTCGCAGCATCCGGTCCCCTTTGCCTTGCGTCACCGTGTTGCGCAGTCTAAGGGGACCGCGCACCCCCTTTCCAATGATAGGTTCGTGATGATCCCGCGTTATTCCCGCCCCGAGATGGTTGCCCTCTGGTCGCCCGCCACGAAATTCCGCATCTGGTATGAGATCGAGGCCCATGCCTGCGATGCCATGGCCGATCTGGGCGTGATCCCGCGCGCCAATGCTGAAGCGGTCTGGCGCGCGAAGGATGTAGAGTTTGACGTGGCGCGGATCGACGAGATCGAGGCCGTGACCAAGCATGATGTCATCGCTTTCCTGACCCATCTGGCCGAACATATTGGCGCCGATGATGCGCGCTTTGTGCATCAGGGCATGACCAGTTCTGATGTGCTGGACACCACGCTGAACGTGCAACTGGTGCGTGCCGCTGATCTGTTGTTGGTGGGCGTTGACCGGGTTCTGGCCGCGCTGAAGGCGCGCGCGTTTGAGCACAAAGACACGGTCCGTATCGGCCGCAGCCACGGCATCCATGCCGAGCCCACCACCATGGGCCTGACCTTTGCGCGCTTTTACGCCGAAATGGCGCGTGGTCGGGCGCGCCTGATCAATGCGCGCGCCGAAGTGGCGACGGGGGCAATTTCGGGCGCGGTCGGCACCTTTGCCAATATCGATCCGCGGGTTGAGGAGCATGTCTGCGCGCAACTGGGCTTGACGCCGGAACCGATTTCCACCCAGGTCATCCCGCGCGACCGTCACGCAATGTTCTTTGCGACCCTTGGCGTGATTGCCAGCAGCATCGAGAATATCGCCACCGAATTCCGCCACATGCAGCGCACCGAAGTGCTGGAGGCGGAAGAGTTCTTCAGCCCCGGCCAGAAGGGCAGTTCGGCCATGCCGCACAAACGCAACCCGGTGCTGACCGAAAACCTGACCGGCCTTGCGCGTCTGGTCCGCATGGCCGTGGTGCCGGCGATGGAGAATGTGGCGCTGTGGCATGAGCGTGATATCAGCCATTCAAGCGTCGAGCGCGCGATTGGCCCTGATGCCACCATCACATTGGATTTCGCCCTGCACCGTCTGGCAAATGTTGTCGAAAAGCTGGTGGTTTACCCGGAAAACATGATGCGGAACATGAACAAGTTCCGTGGCCTGGTGATGAGCCAGCGTGTGCTGCTGGCGCTGACCCAGGCAGGTGTGTCGCGCGAAGACAGCTATCGTCTGGTGCAGCGAAACGCTATGAAGGTCTGGGAACAAGGCGCTGATTTTAAGACAGAATTGCTGAATGACGTCGAGGTTCTGGCGGCACTGACACCTGCACAGATCGAAGAAAAGTTCGACCTTGGCTATCATACTAAGCATGTCGACACGATTTTCTCGCGGGTTTTTGGCGCGTAACGAAAGCGTGATTGGCGGGGTTCGATGCCTCGCCAAAATCCATCATTGATGTTGAAAAAACCGTGCTACCTTTTGGGTTCATGAAAACACCATGGGAAGGACGACTGATGAAAACCAAAATCACCACCGCCGTCATTGCACTCATGCTGCTGCCGTCGATGTCGATGGCCTATTGCTCGGGCCACAAGGAAATCACCGCCTCGTCCTGCAAAGAGGGTACAAGCTGGGATCAGGCCAAAGGCGAATGCGTCCTGGCACCGACAACCTGAGCCGTCCGTAATCCGTCCTTAACCCCGGCGTGACAACCTGCTCCGGCAGGCTGACCAGAATGGGGACAAAGATGGCGGATAATTTTGGCAAGGCTTTGGCGCGCATTACCCCGGTGCAGCGCGCCATTTCACTTGGTTCCGGTGGCGAACGTCGCCAGCCCACTGCGCGCGAAAAGGCGGCCATCATTGTGCGTCTGATGCTTGCAGAAGGCGGGTCTATTCCTGTGGCATCACTTCCCGAACATATGCAGGCGTCACTCACCGAACAGATTGGTCTGATGCGTCTGGTGGACCGCAACACGCTGGCACAGGTGGTTGAAGAATTCATGACCGAGCTGGAGGAGGTGGGGCTGTCTTTTCCAGGCGGGATAGATGGCGCGCTGACCATGATGGATGGTCACATCAGCCCGAATGCCGCCAGCCGTCTGCGCCGTCTTGCGGGTGCGGCAGGCAAGGGCGACCCGTGGGAACGGCTGATGGTGTTGCCGGCAGAGCGTATTTTGCCGGTGCTGGAGGCGGAAAGTGTTGAAGTGGCCGCCGTCATGCTGTCGAAGCTGCCGGTGCCCAAAGCCGCTGAACTGCTGGGCCGTCTGCCCGGCGACAAGGCCCGCCGGGTGGCCTATGCCGTGTCATTAACGGGTCAGGTGGACCCTGAAACCGTGCGCCGTATCGGGCAATCGCTGGCCAGCCAGCTTGACGCCCAGCCCGCCCGCGCCTTTGACGCGGGGCCTGTGGAACGGGTTGGCGCAATCCTGAACGTCTCAACCGCCGCCACGCGTGATGATGTCCTGACCGGGCTTGACGCAGAGGATTCAGATTTCGCTGAACAGGTGCGCAAGGCGATCTTTACCTTTGCCCATATTCCCACCCGGATCATGCCGCGCGACATTCCGAAAATTGTCCGCATGGTAGAGGCAACGATGCTGGTCACCGCATTTACCGCAGCGCAGGCCCATCCGAAGCAGGCCGCTACGGTAGAGTTTTTTCTGGCCAACATGTCGCAGCGGATGGCCCAGACCATCCGCGAAGACATGGCTGCGCGCGGAAAGGTCAAGGAAAAAGACGCCGAGGAGGCGATGACCACGGTTGTGAACACCATCCGCCAGTTGGAGGGCGCAGGCGAAATCGTTATGAACAGGGATGAAGATTGACCCAGAACACAGGCCGGTGCGCGGGGTTGTGAACCCCGCTGCCGCAAGATAGCGTCCGCCCAAAGGACGTGCCATGACCCTGCCCACACTCAAAGACACCAAGAGCGGCATCCTGTTGATGATTCTGGCGATTTTCTGCTTTAGCGCGATGGATGCCGCCGCAAAGGGGCTAATCGCACGCTATCCCGTTCCGCAGGTGATCTGGGCGCGTTTTGCCGGTCAGGTGCTGATCGTGGCGGTGCTGCTGGGCCCGCGCCTGCCGCTGATGTTGCGCACACAGTGGCCGATGCTGCACCTCATCCGCTCGGCCTGCCAGCTTGGGGCGATTGCCTGCTTTTTCTCGGCCCTGCCGTTTATTGGTCTGGCAGAGGCCACCGCTTTGGCTGACCTGAACCCGGTGCTGATCACGCTGGGGGCTGCGCTGTTTCTGGGCGAGCGTCTTGGCCCGCGCCGGGTTGCTGGGGTGGTGGCGGCGCTGATCGGCGCACTGATCATCATCCGCCCCGGCCTGTCGGTGTTTACCCCTGCCGCCCTTTTGCCGCTCGCGGCGGCGGCATTCTATTCAGTCAACGCCCTGCTGACCCGCCGCCTTGGCCCGCTTGAAACAGCGTGGACACCGATGATTCTTGCCGCGCTGTTCGGCATGGCTGTCACCTCGGTCAGCCTGCCGTTTGTCTGGGTGCCGGTGCCCATGCCCGACTGGCCGCTGTTTGCGCTGATCGGCATTTTAGGCACTTTGGCACAACTGGCCCTGATCCGCGCGTTCACACTGGCCGAAGCGGGCAGTGTCGCGCCCTTTGCCTATGTCGGGCTGATTTTTGCCGCTGGATGGGGCTATGTGTTCTTCAATGAGGTTCCTGATCTGGCGACCATCATCGGCGCGCTTGTGATCGTGGTGGCAGGACTTTATGTCTGGCACCGCGAAACACGGGTGCATGGCGCATCCCAAAGCCTGTAACACGGACCCGATGATCGACAAAGACGCGCATATAAACGGCACCTGGGGCCAGTGGTTGACGGATCGTGCCATCCGCACGGTGCTGTGGCTGCTTCTGGCACTGCCCTATCGCTGGCGCGTGCCGCTATGTGGCTGGGTCATGGCGCGCATTGTCGCCCCGCTGGCGGGGTGGCCAAAACGCATCCGTGACAATCTGGCACTGACCTTGCCCGACCTGCCCGCTGACCAGATCGACCACATGGTTGCCCGCGTGCCCGAAAACATCGGACGCACTGTGATCGAGATCTATTCCGGCGCCGAGTTTATCGCCCGCACCACCGAACTGCCCCTGACGGGCGACGGTGTGGCAGCCCTTGAGGCCGCGCATCAAGCCGGACAGCCCGTCATCCTCGCCACCGGGCATTTCGGCAATTACGATGCGGTGCGCGCGGCGCTGATCGCGCGGGGCTATTCGCTTGGCGCGCTGTATCGCCCGATGTCGAACCCGTGGTTCAACGATCATTATGTGCAGGCCATCGGCACCATCGGTCAGCCAATCTTTGAACGCGGGCGCGCAGGCATGGGGCAGATGTTGAAACACCTGCGCGGTGGTGGGATGTTGGGCATTTTGCCCGATCAGCGCATGCACAAGGGTGTGAAGCTGACATTTTTCGGGCAAGAGGCGCTGACGGCGCTGTCTGCCGCAGATATGGCGCTGAAATATGATGCCATGCTGATCCCGACCTATGCGATCCGCCAGCCGGATGGCTTGTCGTTCCAGATCATTGTCGATCCACCGATCCAGCCTTCGACGCCCGAGGAAATGACTCAAGCGTTGAATGACAATCTGGAGCGTTTGATTCGCAAATACCCCGAACAGTGGTTCTGGATTCACCGCCGCTGGAAGCCGTAAGGCTTATTTCACCACCGCCGCCGCCAGAACATTCGCCGGGCCTTCGGTCTGCACGATCACCACCACCGGGTCAGAGCCTGAAACTTCCGCCGTCATCTCAAACGGGGTCACGCCCGGCCAGTCGGCAATCGCCCGCCAGTCGGTCACGATGTTGGTATAGGTTACCTCGCGCCCCTCATTCTCGCCCCGGCCAATCGCGACCGTGGCTTCGGGCGTGTAGCGGATCACCTGAATACGGGCGTTTTTTGACAGGGGAGGATTGGCCTCGGCCTTGATGACAATGCGATCTCCGTCGCGCGTCACACTCAGCCGCACCGGGCTGACCTGCGCCTGATGACGGCGTATCGCTTCGGCCACCTGCGCCGGGTCATTGCCCTCTACCCGGTCTTGCCCGCCGACAATCATTTGCGGCGTATAGATCATCCGGCTGCCCACCGCCTTGGCATAGGCTTTCTGGCGCTGGGTAAAGGCCGGGTTGCCAAAGGTATCGCGCCAACCAATATAATCCCAATAATCGACGTGCAAAGACAGGGCGATCACGTCAGGGCTTTTGACCAATTGTTCCATGAATTCATCGGCCGGGGGGCAAGACGAACAGCCTTGTGATGTGTAAAGCTCTACGACAACAGGCGATGTTTGCGCCAAAGCTGCCCCGGAAACGCCGATCCAGAGCCCAAGAGTCGCGCTGACCAAATGTCGCATCGTCACGTATATCATCCCCAAACTTGTTCATTCGTTCTACAGACTAGCCCGATGAGCCGCCAATCAAGGTTTTGCGAGTGCCTGATCAATTCACAAACGCTGAGAAATCATGGCAAGATCAACACAAGTTCACTGAAACGAGGGCTGGATTCTTGGCATACAATGGTATACAAAGCCAGCGATTCCCCGGCTTAACCCGCCGAACCCGACCTTAAGCCATTCCCCATCCCATAGCCAAGAGGCCCAAAATGACCGTCACCGTCGGACATGACAGCCAGAAAACCCGCAAATCCCTGACAGCGGGCGGCCAGACCGTCAGCTATTACTCGATCCCCGCAGCCGAGGCCGCGGGCTTGGGCGAATTCTCACGCCTTCCTGCCGCGCTTAAAGTGGTGCTGGAAAACATGCTGCGGTTTGAGGATGGTAAGACCGTCTCGGTTGACGACATCAAGGCGTTTTCCGATTGGGGCAAGCTGGGCGGCAAGAACCCGCGCGAGATCGCTTACCGTCCGGCCCGCGTGCTGATGCAGGATTTCACTGGCGTTCCCGCTGTGGTTGACCTTGCCGCGATGCGCGATGGCATCCTTGGCCTTGGCGGCAATGCGCAAAAGATCAACCCGCTGAACCCGGTCGATCTGGTCATCGACCACTCGGTCATGATCGACGAATTCGGCACTCCGCGCGCATTTCAGGCCAACGTTGACCGCGAATATGAACGGAATATGGAGCGTTATGTTTTCCTGAAATGGGGTCAGAACGCGTTCAACAATTTCCGCGTGGTGCCACCGGGCACCGGCATCTGCCATCAGGTGAACCTTGAATATCTGGCGCAGACCGTCTGGACCGATACCGATCAGGATGGCAACCCTGTCGCTTACCCTGACACGCTTGTCGGCACCGACAGCCACACCACCATGGTCAACGGACTGGCCGTTCTGGGCTGGGGCGTGGGCGGCATCGAGGCCGAGGCCGCGATGCTGGGCCAACCGGTATCCATGCTGATCCCCGAGGTTGTCGGCTTCAAGCTGACGGGCGCGATGATGGAAGGCACCACGGCCACGGATCTGGTGCTGAAAGTCGTGCAAATGCTGCGCAAACATGGCGTTGTCAGCAAGTTCGTTGAATTCTATGGCGACGGGCTGGACCGGCTGCCGCTGGCCGACCGTGCCACCATCGCCAACATGGCCCCAGAATACGGCGCCACCTGCGGCTTCTTCCCGATTGACGCCGAAACCCTGCGCTATCTGCACATGACTGGTCGGGACGAATCCCGGATTGCACTGGTCGAGGCGTATGCCAAAGCCAATGGCATGTGGCGCGACGCGGATTACAGCCCGATCTACACCAGCACGCTGGAGTTGGACATGGGCACCATCGTGCCCGCGATTTCAGGGCCAAAGCGTCCGCAGGATTACCTGCCCCTGACCACCGCCGCACAGGCATTTGGCGATTATATCCGCGGCATGCGTAAAGCTCCCGAAGTGCCGGTTCTGGAAAAGGCCGAAATGGTAGCCGAAGGCGGCAACCCTGCCCCGGCGGTTCTGCCCGGCAACCACGACGGCCTGTCCACCGCAGCGGTTGAGGGCCAGGATTACGTTCTGCGCGACGGGTCAGTTGTGATCGCCTC
The DNA here is from genome assembly GCF_030684215.1 of Pseudotabrizicola sp. Lineage (GTDB taxonomy): Bacteria > Pseudomonadota > Alphaproteobacteria > Rhodobacterales > Rhodobacteraceae > Pseudotabrizicola. The sequence goes on along the minus strand of NZ_JAUXOV010000076.1, from coordinate 143,587 downwards.
GATCACATCATGCACCAACACGTCGAACCCTTATGTGATGATCGGCGCGGGTCTCGTGGCGCGCAAAGCCCGCGCGCTTGGCCTGAATCGCAAGCCGTGGGTGAAAACCTCGCTGGCACCGGGCAGTCAGGTGGTGTCGGAATACCTGAACGCCGCAGGTCTGCAAGAAGACCTGGATGCCGTCGGCTTCAACCTTGTCGGCTATGGCTGCACCACATGTATCGGCAATTCCGGCCCGCTTGATCCTGCGATTTCCAAGGCCATCAATGACGGTGATCTGGTGGCGACATCCGTTCTGTCGGGCAACCGCAACTTTGAAGGCCGGATCAGCCCGGATGTGCGCGCCAACTATCTGGCCTCACCGCCACTAGTCGTCGCTTATGCGCTTGCGGGCGACATGAACATCGACATCACCAAGGATGCGATCGGCACGTCAAAGGATGGCAATCCGGTTTATCTGCGCGACATCTGGCCCACCAACAAGGAAATCGCCGACACCGTGCATGCGGTCGTCACGCGGGCGGCATTCCAGAAGAAATACGCTGACGTGTTCAAGGGCGACGAGAAATGGCAAGCCGTGAAGGTAACGGATTCCGAAACCTATGACTGGCCAACCTCGTCCACCTACATCCAGAACCCGCCCTATTTTAAAGGCATGTCCAAGACTCCGGGCGTGATTTCGAACATCGAGAGCGCGCGCGTTCTGGCACTGCTGGGTGACATGATCACCACTGACCACATCTCGCCTGCGGGTTCGTTCAAAGGATCCACTCCGGCTGGTAAGTATCTGACAGACCGTCAGGTTCCGACATCCGAGTTCAACTCTTACGGCTCGCGTCGTGGCAACCATGAAGTGATGATGCGCGGCACCTTTGCCAACATCCGCATCAAGAACGAGATGCTGTCGGATGTAGAGGGCGGTTATACCAAGGGCCCTGATGGCGCGCAGACCAGCATCTATGATGCGTCGATGGCCTATCAAGAGGCGGGCACGCCTTTGGTAATCTTTGGCGGCATCGAATACGGCGCAGGCTCGTCGCGCGACTGGGCTGCCAAGGGCACGGCTTTACTGGGCGTCAAGGCGGTGATCGCGGAATCGTTTGAGCGTATCCACCGCTCCAACCTCGTTGGTATGGGTGTGATTCCGTTCGAGTTCACCGAAGGTGCCACGCGCAAATCGCTGAACCTGACCGGGGATGAGGTGGTGTCGATCCACGGTCTTGACGGCGATCTGAAACCGCTGTCGTTGGTGCCTTGCACGATCAAGTATGCCGATGGCACCGAAAAGACCATCCAGATCAAGTGCCGTATCGATACCGAAATCGAGATCGAATATGTCGAACACGGCGGCGTGTTGCACTATGTGCTGCGCGATCTGGCAAAGTCCTGAGCCGTCGCTTATCGGCGCTTGCAGGCGTCTTTGCTGAACCGAGGCCCGGAACGAAAGTTCCGGGCCTTGTTCTTGTTAAGTTCCCGTTCATCTCGTTGTGCGACTCTGGCGCGGCCCCATGATGAAAGGCCTGCCACATGCCTGCTCGCTTCCCCCCACTCGTTCCGCAGCCGCCCGCAAAAGCAAAGGCGCGCGGCCTGCCTCAACTGCCTTGGGCAGAGTTTGGGGTATTTGCCCTGCTGGGTCTGCTTGTCGTGGGCTGACCCTAGGTCAGCCCGGCGCTTGCGCTGCCAATGCCTCGGCCAGTGCAGGTTTGAACCGGTTCTCGTAATCCGTCCCGATCAGCGGCCCGATAAAGCGCATCGCCACCGTACCATCACCGCGGATGATGAAGGTCTCTGGTGGTGCTGTCACACCCCATTCCACCCGGTTGCGGCCCTGTGGGTCGGTGGCCACGCCGATGAACGGGTTGCCCTCCTCTGCCAGATAGGCAATCGCCTTGGCATCATTATCCATGATGTTGATGGCCCCCACCCGCACGCCATCTGCCGCCATTTGCATCAGCACCGGATGTTCGGCCCGGCAAGGCGGGCACCATGTGGCAAAGAAGTTGACCACCGTGACCTGCCCCGTGCGCAAATCAGCATCGGTCAGCAGCGGAACGCCCGCAAGCCCCGTCAAAGGCACCACCGGGGCAGCGCGGTTCTGAAACGCGGTCGGCATATCGTTGGGGTTCTTCTGCATCATACTGACGTAGAACGCCCCTGCCAGCCCGGCAAAGATCACCGGGGGCAGCACCATCAGCCATTTAGCCATCTTGCTTCCCCTGTCGCGCCTCAACCTCGTCCAATTGCCGTTTCACCCGCCGCCCTTGCCACAGTGTCAACGCGATCACCGCAATCAGCAAGGCCAGTGACGCGCCATAAGAGGACAACACCGCAACCGCATATTTTCCCAGATCAGGCATCATGCAATACGCTCCCGTGCCTGCAGGGCCGACAGTCGGCGCGCGCGAATCTCTGTGCGGGTCCGTATCAACACCAGCGCCACGAACAGCAGCACGAACCCCGCGATGCACACAAGAAGCGGCAGATAATAGGCCACATCCAACGGGTCTTTTTCACCCACCTTCAGGATCGTCGAATCCTGATGCAGCCCTTGGTTCCAGAATTTCACCGCATAGCGCGACAGCACCGCAAACACCGACCCCACCATGCACAAAACCGCCGTCAGGTCGGCTGCGGTGTCGGGGTCTTCGACCGCCTGCCACAGCGCCATATACCCAAGGTAGAACAGCGCCAGAATCAAAAACGCGGTCAGGCGCGGATCCCAGGCCCACCATGTTCCCCACATCGGCTGGCCCCAGAACGCGCCCGTCACCAGCGCAATCGCGGTAAAGGTCAGCCCGACCGGAGCAGCAGCCTTGGCCGCCAACGCCGACACATGATGGCGCCGCACCAGCCAGATCAGGCTGGCCACCAGCATCATCACCCAAGCGTTGATCGCCATCATCGCGGTTGGCACATGCACGAACAGGATCTTGACCGTAGATCCCTGCTTGTAATCATCGGGGGTGAAAAAGAACCCCCAGACCAGCCCGACCACCAGACAAAGGCCCGTCAGGCCAACAACCCATGGCAAGACCCCGGCCGAAACCTGCATGAACTTCTTTGGATTGGCATATTCCCATAACGACATCGGGCTGGCGTATCCTCTCTAGGTATGCGTCTCAAGTCACTATCATGTCAAAGCGGCCGCGGGCAGGTCACAGATCAGCGCAGGTTGACGCGGATTGCTGCCGCCGCCGCAAAAGGTAACAGCGCAAGCGCCCCCGCCGTAATGCCCGCCAGCAGCAGCAAAGGCACAGACACATCAGCCCCCGCGGCACCGCGCTTCACCACTTCGGCCCCGAAAATCAGCGTCGGCACATACAAGGGCAGCACCAGCAGCGATAGCAGCAAGCCGCCGCGTTTGATCCCAACCGTCAGAGCCGCCCCAAATGCCCCGATCACCGACAGCGCAGGCGTGCCAGCAGCAAGGCTGACAACCAGCCACAGATAGCCCGGCCCCGGCAGGTTCAAAAGCACCCCCAGCACAGGGGCGGCAAGGGTCAGCGGCAAGCCCGTCACCAGCCAATGCGCCAGCGCCTTGATGGCCACCACGCCTTCCAGCGGAATGGGCGAAGTGGCCAGCAGGTCCAGCGAGCCATCCTCAAAATCCAATGCAAAGATGCGGTCCAGTGATAACAAACAGGCCAGCAGCGCACCCACCCACAGGATACCGGGCGCGATTTTTGCCAAGGTCGCGCCCTCTGGCCCCACACCCAATGGCACCAGTACCGCCACCAGCAGGAAAAACGCAAGGCCCAGGCCAAAGCCGCCCCCGGCGCGAAAGGCCAGCCGCAAATCACGGATCAACAGCGCAATCATGTGAATGCCTCGTCGAATCCACCGGTCGCAACGGGTGTCTTTGCCTTATACGGCGCAAGCTCCAGCACCCCGGCTTCAGTCAACCCCAGATCAATATGGGTGGCAATCAGCGCCATGCCGCCAGCCGCCAGATGCGCCCGCACCACGCCCGCGAACAAGGCCACGCTGGCCACATCCAGCGAGACGGTGGGTTCATCCAGCACCCAAACCGAACGCCCCGTCACCAGCAACCGCGCCAGCCCCAGCCGCCGCTTTTGCCCCGCCGACAGGTTCGCGGCCCGGCGCGCGCGCAACTCTGTCAGGTTCATTTGTGCCATCGCCTGCGCGACCCCGCCAACGCCGTGGATCGCCGCCCAGAATTGCAGGTTTTCCTCGACCGTCAGCACCGCCTTCAGCCCGTCGGCATGGGCGGCATAGGTCAGGCTTTCGGGCGGTGCGCTGACCGATCCGGTCACCGCAGGCTGCAACCCTGCCAGCGTGCGCAACAGCGTGGTCTTGCCCACCCCGTTCGGCCCACGCAAAATCAACGCCTGCCCCGCTGCCAGCGAAAAGCTTACGCCCTCCAGCACCGTCAGACCGCCGCGCGCAACGGACAGATTTTCGACCACCAATTCCATGCCCTACCCCTAGCGCAGCCCATGCGTGGCGAAAAGGCCCTGCGTCACCATGGCAATCTGCGACCCCAGCCCCTAGGCTAGCGCAAACACACGGAGGATCCGCATGCAGACTCGCAATTTTGGCCGCACAGGCCGCACGACCACCCCGATCGGCTTTGGCGCATGGGCTATCGGCGGCACATGGGGCGAGGTCACATGGGATGACGCAAAGGCCACGCTGAACGCAGCCCTTGATGCCGGAATGACCTTCATCGACACCGCCGATGTCTATGGCGACGGGCGCAGCGAACAGATCATCGCCGAGGTGCTGGGCGCGCGCGGCGGCAACCGCCCCTTTGTTGCAACCAAAGCAGGCCGCCGTCTGAACCCTCACACCGCCGAGGCCTATACCGGGGCCGCGATAGAAGCCTTCATCGATCGCAGCCTGAAAAACCTTGGGGTCGAGTGTCTTGATCTGGTGCAACTGCATTGCCCGCCCACCCCGGTCTATTCCGACCCAGCGATGTTTGCCGCCCTTGATGCGATCAAGGCCAAGGGCAAAATCGCCAATTACGGCGTATCAGTGGAAACCGTGGCAGAGGCGATGGCCGCGATCCAGAACCCCGGCGTGGTGTCGGTGCAGATCATCTACAACATGTTCCGCATGAAGCCCGCCGACGCCTTCTTTGCCCAGGCCCGCGCGCAAAACGTCGCCGTTGTTGCCCGCGTGCCACTGGCCTCGGGCCTGTTGACCGGCAAGATGACCACCGACAGTACCTTTGCCGCCGATGATCACCGCAGCTTCAACCGCAACGGCGAGGCGTTTGACAAGGGCGAGACCTTCAGCGGTGTGCCGTTTGACGTGGCACTGGACGCGGTCGAGGCGCTGCGCCCCCTGATCCCCCAAGGCACCCCCATGGCCGCCTTTGCCCTGCGCTGGATCATGATGGAACAGGCCGTCACCGTGGTTATTCCGGGCGCAAAAACTCCGGCGCAGGCACAGGCCAACGCGGCCGCCGCCGATCTGCCCGGCCTTAGTGCCGATCAGATGCGGGCGGTGCGGGATGTCTACGACCGCCTGATCGCGCCGCACGTCGCCCATCTGTGGTAACGCAAAGGGGGCGGCGCATCCATTGCGCCGCCCCCTTTGTCCGCCTTGAGGCCAGATCAGACAAAGCCTAGCCCAGAATCGCCTTCACGTAATTCACCGTCTCGGGGTATGGCGGAATACCATTGTGCTTTTCCACCGCCCCCGGGCCCGCGTTATAGGCCGCGAGTGCCAGACGCCAGCTGCCGAATTTTTGATACATCATCTTCAGATAGCGCGCGCCACCCTCAAGATTCTGGTGCGGATCGTTGATATCCACCCCCAGTTTCTGCGCGGTTCCCGGCATCAGCTGCGCAAGCCCGGTTGCGCCCTTATGCGACACAGCCCCCGCATTCCAACCCGATTCCTGCTGCACCAGCCGCAGGAACAGATCCTCTGGGATGCCATGGCGACTGGCCATCGCACGCGCAACAGTCAGATACTCGCCCTTATAGCGCCCGGAATAGCGCGGGGCCGTCGTTTCCGTCGGCGCGATTACTTTGGCTTTGCCCTGCGGCGTCAGACGGGCCGACGCCTCATATTGCTTGGCCAAGCGGCCATCGAGCAGTTTTTTCTGTGAGTTGAACACCGAGGCCCGGTTCTTGCCAGAGCCAGACAGGTTCAGACCTTCGGCAAAGCCCGCAGCAGGCACCAACCCGGACAAGGCTACGGCCAAGGACACAGAAAAGACCGCCGCACTCAGCTTCATGTAACACTTCCGGATTGCCTCAGACCCGGTGACTATAGGGAATTTTTCGGGGCGATCCAGTCCCTGCCATCCGCGTCGCTGTCAAAACATGCCATCGGCGGAATGTTGCCAACATTTCCGACGCATTCCCGCCCCCTCTGCGCATTGCAGCCCCGCCGCGTGCCCGGTATAGGTTTCTTAACCAAGACCGGAGATATTTCCGGGGCGACATATAGCGGAGGATTCCATGGCAGGCTCGGTCAACAAGGTCATTATCGTCGGCAATCTGGGCCGCGACCCCGAGGTGCGCAGCTTTGCCAATGGCGGCAAGGTGGTAAACCTGCGTATCGCCACGTCCGAAAACTGGCGTGACAAACAAACGGGCGAACGTAAAGAACGCACCGAATGGCATTCGGTGGCGATCTTCAACGAGGGTCTGGCCAAGATTGCCGAACAATACCTGCGCAAAGGCTCGACCGTGTATATCGAAGGCCAGCTGGAAACCCGCAAATGGCAGGACCAGTCGGGCGCCGACCGCTACACTACCGAGATCGTGCTGCGCCAGTACCGGGGCGAACTGACCCTGCTGGGCGGTCGCGGCGAAGGCGGCGGCGGTGGTGCTGGCGGCTCGCAGGGCGGCGGCTATGACGATCGCGGCGGCTATGACGATTACGGCAGCGCGCCTTCGGGCGGTGGTGGTATGGGCGGCAGCTCTGGTGGTGGCGCGCGTGGAGGCGACAGGGCCCCCGCAGGCCGCTCCGACCTCGACGACGAAATCCCGTTCTGATCCAAGCCCGCACACACATCACCAGGCCCCGGTCCCGTACAGGACACGGGGCCTTTTTCTGACGCCCCCTCAGACGCCCGCGCGAAAACGGCCCGCCGTTAAGGGCCTGACGACGGATCGACCCGTATCGGCCACCCGTCTCTACCTGCAGCGCCTCACAGCACCACCAACGAAAAAGGCACCCACAAAGGGGTGCCCGTTCCGTAAACCAGAAGCCGTAATCCGCAGATCAGGCCGCTTCGGTGATGAACTTCACAGCATCGCCAAAGGTCTGAATGGTTTCGGCGGCGTCATCGGGAATCTCGATCCCGAATTCTTCCTCGAACGCCATGACCAGTTCGACAGTGTCGAGCGAGTCCGCGCCCAGATCGTCGATGAAGGATGCGGTCTCGGTGACCTTGTCCTCTTCAACGCCCAGATGCTCAACGACGATCTTCTTCACGCGGTCAGCGATGTCGCTCATGTCACTTCCTCTTTTATCCAGCGGGAGGCTTTCCCGTCTCTTGTCCTTGCCCCTCACGGGGCTACTCCATCGCAACGGGGCGACGACACCGGTTTGATCCGGCGATTTCCAGCGCGCCTATAGCAAGGGCCGCACGCTTAGGCAAACGCTTTCACAAAGCCAGGCCGGACCCTGTGTTGTCACGATACCATGGCCATACCGCCGTTCACATGCAAGGTGGCACCTGTGACATATCCTGCCTCAATCGAGGCCAGATACAGCACCGCCGCCGCAATCTCCTGCGGCGTGCCCATCCGGCCCGCTGGCACCGCCCCCAGAATCGCCCCGCGCTGCGCGTCATTCAGCTTTTCCGTCATCGCGGTCTCAATAAAGCCCGGCGCCACGCAGTTCACCGTGATTCCGCGGCTGGCCACTTCCGCCGCCAACGATTTCGATAGCCCCACCATCCCGGCCTTAGAGGCGGCATAGTTCACCTGCCCGCCATTGCCTGTGGTGCCAACGACGGAACTGATGTTCACAATACGACCCCAACGCGCCTTCATCATGCCGCGCACCGCCGCCCGGCACAGCCGGAACGTCGCCGTCAGGTTGACGTCGATCACCGACTGCCAATCCTCATCCGACATCCGCATCATCAGCCCGTCCTTGGTGATCCCGGCATTGTTGACCAGCACATCGACCGACCCCATCGCCTCAGCCGCGCGCTTGACCAGCCCCTCAACCTCGGCCGCGTCAGACAGGTTGCAAGCAATAACATGCGCCCGCTCTCCCAGCTCTGCCGCCAGCGCCTCCAAGGGCGCCACCCGCGTTCCCGACAGCGCCACCGTGGCCCCGGCGCTGTGCAGCACGCGCGCAATCTCGGCACCTATCCCGCCCGAAGCCCCCGTCACCAGCGCTGTTTTTCCCGTCAGATCAAACATATCAACTGTCCTCCTCGGACCTTTTCATCTTGGTAGAAATACTCTCGGGGGGGCCGGGGGGCAGACAGCACCCCGGGGTCATCCCCAGGCGCAAGCCTCAGCCCTTCAGCGCCAGCACATCCGCAGGAACACCCACAGCCCGCGTTTCGGCCCCCGGCACGATCCGCTTGATCATCCCGGACAGCGCCTTGCCGGCCCCGATCTCCCAATATTCGGTCACCCCGGCGCGCTCCATCCACAACATGCTCTCGCGCCAGCGCACAGACCCGGTGACCTGCGCGATCAAGAGATCGCGGAACCGGTCGGGCTCCTCAATTGCCTCGGCGCGCACATTCACCACCACCGGACAGACGGGCTTTGAAATCACAACCGCCGAAAACGCTTCGGCCATCACATGCGCCGCCGGGGCCATCAGCGCACAATGGAACGGGGCCGACACCGGCAGCAGCAACGCACGTTTCGCGCCGCGCTCCTTGGCCAGCACCATGGCGCGTTCCACCGCGTCTTTATGGCCGGAAATCACCACCTGTGCGGGGTCATTGTCATTTGCGGCCTGGCACACCTCATCGCCCGCCGCTTCGGCGGCGACGGCCACCACCGTCTCGAAATCGAGACCCAGAATCGCCGCCATTGCACCAATGCCCACCGGCACCGCCTCTTGCATGGCCGCGCCCCGGATGCGCAGCAGCCGCGCGGTGTCCGACAGGGTCAGCGCCCCGGTCGCGCACAGCGCCGAATATTCGCCCAAGGAATGCCCGGCCACGAAATCGGCGTGATCCATGCCAAAGCCTTCCGCCTCCATCGCCCGCAGTGCGGCGATGGATGTCGCCATCAGCGCTGGTTGCGCGTTCTGGGTCAGGGTCAGCTCTGCGATATCTCCCTCCCAGATCAGCGTTGAAAGCTGCTCTCCCAAAGCGTCGTCAACCTCGTCGAACACTGCTTGTGCTGCCGGATAGGCTTCGGCAAGTGCGCGGCCCATGCCGATGGTTTGGGCCCCCTGGCCCGGAAATACGAATGCGCGGCCCATAGTGCCCTCCGTCTGATGTCTGCCCTGAAATAGCGCGCCACCGCCTGCAGCGCAATCACTGCGCCCTTTGCACAGGCGCTGTGCAGCAGCGGATGCTGCCTTCGCTGAGAAAAAGCGCTAGCGTCTCGCTAAATCATTGACCGGAGTTTCCCATGTCCGCCCGCAATTCGCACCGCTCTTATGGCAGGGTCGCGCGCCTGTTTCACTGGACCACCGCCGCGCTGATCCTGCTTGCAGCCCCCCTTGGCATCATTGCCAACCGCCTGCCCTATGACACGGCGCAGTCGCTCGCTTTCAAAGCGCAGGTGTTTTCCCTGCACAAAACCCTTGGCGTCGTGGTATTTTTCGTGGCGCTTGGCCGCATCCTGTGGGCACTGCTTGAGGCCCACCCCGCCCCGCTGCACCCCGAACGGCGGCTGGAGTTGTGGGTCGCGCGGCTGGTTCACTGGATGCTCTATATCAGCCTTGTTGCCGTGCCGCTGACCGGCTGGGTGCATCACGCCGCCGTCACCGGATTTGCGCCGATCTGGTGGCCGTTTGGTCAAGGCTTGCCCTTTGTGCCGCAATCCGAAGCGGTAGCGCAGGCCGCAGGCTCTGCGCATTGGGTGTTTACCAAGCTGATGATTGTCTCGATCATTCTGCATATTGCTGGTGCCCTGAAGCATCATGTGATCGACCGTGACGATACCTTGCGCCGGATGACGCTTGGCACCCTCGCACCCGCCAACCCGGTGCCGGCGCGGCGCACTGCCCTGCCGCTCCTGACTGCGGCGGCACTGTTTGGCCTTGGCGCAGGTGTCGCGGCTCTGCCACGCGGCGAACCCATCACAACCACCCCCACAGTGGCCGCGGCGCCTGCCGGAAACTGGCAGGTGTCTGCCGGCACGCTGTCCATTGGTGTGGCGCAGATGGGCCAGTCCGTCAGCGGCAGCTTTGCCACATGGTCCGCCGATATTACCTTCGACGAGGTGGCCACCAACGGCAGCCATGGCAACGTCACCGTCACCATTGATACCGCCTCGCTGACCCTTGGCTCGGTGACAACCCAAGCCAAATCCGCCGATTTCTTTGACACCGCCAACTTCCCGCAGGCGATCTTCACCGCCAACATCCTGCCCGCCGCCAGCAGATATGAGGCCACAGGCACCCTGACCTTGCGCGGGGCCGAGGTGCCAGTGACCCTGCCCTTTACGCTGACCATCGACGGCGACACCGCCACGATGACCGGGCAAACCAGCCTGGACCGCCGCGATTTCGGCATGGGGGCCAGCTATGGCGACGAATCTTCGGTCGGGTTCGGGGTGGTGGTGGACGTGGACCTGACCGCCAACCGGTCCTGATCCCACAACCAAAGCGCTGCACAGCAAAAAGGCCGCCGGATTGCCCCGGCGGCCTTTGTCGTTTTTTGATGCGCGCCTTATTCGGCCTTCATTGCTTCAACCGAGATCTGAACCTGCACTTCATCGCTGACGAAGGGCGCAAAGGCGCCGACGTTGAAATCCGACCGCAGCAGCGTGGTCGTGGCGTCAAAACCGGCCCAAGGCTTGTTCTCCATCGGGTGATCGCTGACCTGATTGAGCACAGCGTCCAGCACAACCGATTTGGTTACATCGTTCAGCGTCAGGTCGCCGGTGATCTTGGCAGTGTTCTCGCCGGTCACTTCGATGGCGGTCGAGGTAAATGTGACCATCTCTTCATCGGTGGCCCCAAAGAAATCAGCTGACATGAAATGCTCGAACCGGGCTTCCCAGCCGGTCAGCATGGATTTGACCGGGAAAGACACAGTCACGGAAGATGCGGCCGGGTTGACCTGATCAAACATGATCTCGCCGTCAAAGCCCGAGAACATGCCGAAGCCGGTCGAATAGCCAAGGTGGTTGTAGTTGAACACAATCTGGCTGTGGCTGGCGTCCAGCGTATATTTTTCGGCTTCTGCAAAGGCGGGGGCAGCGGCAAGGGCGGCAATCAGGGCGATGGGGGCGATGCGGGTCATTCAGAACTCTCCGGCTGGGCGGGCCACCATGGCCCACAATACGTCGCGGACCCTGCCCTAAATGCTGCAACCGCACAATTCACGGCCAGCGAACAAAACCTGCGCGCTGGTGAACATAACGCCTGCGTGTGGCGCACCAAACCACCCGCCTGCGCCGCGCTTGCATCTGCGCGGGCGATCTGTATAACGCACCATCCTTTCCGCATCCCTTTTAATGGCGATGCCTCTCGTGACCCGGCCGCGGAAAGGCCAAATGCCGTTGGTCTTTGAAGCCGCCCGAGACGAAAAGGACGATACATGCCACTGTATGAGCATGTCTTTATTGCGCGTCAGGATCTTTCCAACACGCAGGCTGAAGGCCTTGTCGAACATTTCACCGCAGTGCTTTCGGACAACGGCGGCAAAGTCGTTGAGTCGGAATACTGGGGCGTCAAAACGATGGCCTACAAGATCAACAAAAACCGCAAGGGCCACTACGCTTTTCTGAAATCGGATGCGCCTTCGGCCGCCGTTCAGGAAATGGAACGCCTAATGCGCTTGCATGATGACGTGATGCGCATCCTGACCATCAAGGTCGATGCTCATGGCGAAGGCCCATCCGTGCAGATGCAAAAGCGTGACGAGCGTGAACGTGGCGACCGTGATGGCGACCGTGGCGGCTTTGGCGGCGAACGCCGTGAACGTCCGTCATTCGGTGGCGGTGACCGCCCCGATCGCGGTGCAGACCGCGGCCCGCGTCGTTGATCATCAGCCTTAGGAAAGGACCATAAACCATGGCGAACAAACCATTTTTCCGCCGCCGCAAGGTTTGCCCGTTCTCGGGCGACAATGCACCGGCAATTGACTACAAAGACACACGTCTGCTGCAGCGCTACATCTCTGAGCGTGGCAAGATCGTGCCGTCGCGTATCACCGCCGTATCCGCAATCAAGCAGCGTGAGCTGGCCCGTGCGATCAAGCGCGCCCGCTTCCTCGCCCTGCTGCCCTATGCCGTGAAATAAGGAGCACCAGACATGCAAGTGATCCTTCTTCAGCGCGTGGCCAAGCTGGGCCAGATGGGCGAAGTCGTGAACGTCAAGGACGGTTACGCCCGCAACTTCCTGCTGCCGCAGGGCAAGGCGCTGCGCGCCAATGATGGCAACATCAAATCCTTCGAGGCCAAAAAGGCCCAGTTGGAAGCGCAGAACCTTGAAACCAAAAAAGAAGCCGAAGCTGTGGCCGCCAAACTGGACGGTCAGACCTTCGTCATCATCCGCTCTGCGTCCGATTCGGGCGCTCTCTACGGCTCCGTCACCACCCGTGACGCCGCCGAAGTGGCAACCGATGGCGGGTTCACTGTGAACCGTGGTCAGGTTGTCCTCGACAAGCCGATCAAAGATCTTGGCATCCACTCTGTTTCCGTGGTTCTGCACCCGGAAGTGACCGTGCGGATGAACCTGAACGTGGCCCGTTCGGCTGAAGAAGCCGAACTGCAAGCCTCGGGCAAGTCGATCCAGGATCTGGCCGCCGAAGCCGAAGCCGCAGCCGATTTCGAGATCGCCGAGTTGTTCGACGATCTGGGCGGCGCAGCACAGGAAGACTAAGGTCTTCTCAGATAAGTCTGGCGTTGCCGCCAGACCAAAGGCCGCGCGGATCGCTCCGCGCGGCCTTTTGCTTTGGCCGAAGGTTTGCCCAAACTTGGCCCCATTGCCGTGGCAAAAGACGTCACTCCAAACTGACGGACATTTCCCATGCGCCTGATCCTGCTTCTGTGTGGCCTGTCGATGCTGGGTGTCGCGGTGGCCTTTGGCTATCTGCAGGCCAATCCGAAAGTGCCCGCCTTGGCCGCCATGGCAACCGACACCACGATGCAATCCGGCCCCGCGACTGCCTTTCTGGAACAGGCCCTCGCCGCGCCCGACACCGGCGACGCCCCTGCTGCCACTGCGCCCGCTGCGGCACCCTTGATCACGCTTGCGCCCAAGGGCAAAGCAAAGGGCGCGCGCTTTGTCAAACCTCCGCTCACCGACTAGGCTGGCCCATCGCCGACACCCCGCATGTCGGCATCAGAGGCGCGTCGCCACCCGGCACATGGTCTGATCCAATCAAATCAGATCAAGGCCTATAGATGACAGCCCTTCCTGCCCCGCGCCACGACTCCACCCTTGGCATCTTGTGCCTGTGCGCGGGATTGGGGCTGTTTTCCGTGCAGGATCTGATCCTCAAACTGTTGTCGGGCAGCTATCCGCTGTCACAGGCCATGGTGTTCCGCAGCCTGACCGCTTTGCCGCTGCTCTTGTTGCTTGCTGCCCGTGATGGCGGTTTGCGCACGCTTTTCACCCCCGGCACCAACGCAATGATCGGGCGGGGTCTGGTGATGTTCGTGGCCTATGCCGCCTACTACCTTGCGCTGCCCGCCTTGCCGCTGGCGACCGCTGTTGCGCTTTATTTCTCGGCGCCGCTGTTTATCACCATCCTGTCCGTGCCGATGCTGGGCGAAACGGTCGGCTGGCGGCGCGGGCTTGCGGTGCTGGTGGGCTTTGGCGGCGTGCTGGTGATCCTGCGCCCCGGAGCAGGGTTGTTCGAGATTGCGGCCCTGCTGCCGGTTCTGTCGGGTCTGTGCTATGGGCTGTCGATGATCTTTGCCCGCCAGTTGGGCGCGCGCGAAAGTGCCGCTGCCATGGCGTTCTGGGGCAATCTGGTGTTTTTGGTGATCGCCACCGTCATGGCCTTGGGGTTTGGCGGCACCACCGCCCCCGATCTGCACCCGTCGCTGGCGTTTTTGCTGCGCGCATGGGTCTGGCCCACGCCGCTGGATGCAACGCTTATGGCGGGCTGCGGGGTGATTGCGGCGCTGGGGCTTACGCTGTTGACCCAAGCCTACCGCATCGCCGATGCCAATGCCGTCACGCCTTTTGAATACAGCGCCATGCTTTGGGGCATCCTCTGGGGCTGGGCCTTTTTTGCGGAATGGCCCGATGCTGTAGCATGGGCAGGCATCGCAACCATTGTTTTTGCCGGGCTGTTTGTGCTGTGGCGAGAACGGCTTGCGCAAAAAGGTTCCTAGAAAAACTGGCCCCGATCACGGAACCGGCAACTTTCCGCCACCCCCTGTCACGCAGTCTTTCACTCGCTGAAACATGCGTTACAAGCCATGAAAATACTATCTGGGGACGGTTCAATTTGACTTTGACACGACAGACCCGCGGCTTCGCACGCGCCACTCTTCTTTGTGCCAGCCTGCTCATGCTGACCGCCTGTGGCGACGCCATCACCAAATCCACGATGAGCGCGCCAGCCCCGTCGTCGTTCAATCCAATGCTGCAAGCTCAGGCCATTTCCGAGGTCAAGGAAAAGCAGGCGCGTGGCGCGCGGGTCTGGTGTGTGCCTTTTGCCCGCACCGCTTCGGGAGTCGAATTGAAGGGCAATGCTGGAACATGGTGGAAGGCAGCCAAAGGCGTCTACTTCCGTGGCTCGGCCCCCGAAGAAGGCGCGGTGATGGTTTTCGCCCCGCATTCCAGCAGCCGTCTTGGCCACGTTGCCGTGGTGTCCGAAGTGGTGTCCGAACGCAAAGTGCTGATCGACCACGCCAACTGGCACCGCAACCAAATCTCGCTCAAGATGCCGGTCATCGACGTGTCTGAAAACAACGACTGGTCACGGGTGCAGGTCGAAGGCACCCCCGGCGTGATCGGCAATGCCCGCCCGCTGCATGGCTTTGTCTATCCCCGCAAGATCGGCGGCGATGCCAGCCAAAGCTGACCGTTAGGGCGGCCAGCCAAGGCTGACCTCTCTGGTCAGCCCAAATCTCCAAACCGCGCCCGCAGCGCTGCCACATGGGCGCGCAAGGCGGGCACACGGTCCCAGTGCCACAGCAGATCACCCCACGAGATCGGCACAAACACCACATCATCCCCTGCCACCGCCGCACCAAAGCGCGCGATCTCGTCCCGGTGCTGCGCCTGGCGCGCCCGGTCAACAGGCTTGCCCGAGGCCCATTGCGCAGGCTCGGCATAGAGATAGACCAACACTGCCCCCAAGGCCCGCTTTTGCGCCCGTGTCCGGATGCCATAGGCGTGCTTGACCAGTTGCACCGCATCCAGCACCCGGTAATCCGCCGTGCCTGCGATCAGCGCCTGTGCAAGGGAAGTATAGCGCGCCATGTTCGTCCCCCAGACCGGGCGGTCATACACATCAGAAAACCCGGTCTGTTTGGCAGGGCGGAACGGCTCGTAGCGCTTGCTTTCCACGCCGACCAGCGTGGTGTGGGTCACGATCCCAACATCCAGCCAGGGATGCCGCCCGCCTGACCACGGAAACCGCATCTCGACCTCCAGATCCACTGTTTCCACCGCGCCTGCAGGCACACCGGGCAGCGGCGGCAGGGTGCCGGGACGCTCCAGAAACCAGCCAAAGGCATTGGCAACAAGTGCCGCCGACGATTCCGCAGAGTCAAACTTGCCCGAGCGCAGCTCATTGCCGGGCGCACGGGACAAAGCCTCCAGAATGCGCGCCTCTGGCAAATCGGGCAGGAAATTCGGCATGGTCACATCCTATGGCAAAAGAAAAGGGCCGCACCATCCGGCGCGGCCCTCCGTTCAGTCTGGTCAGACAATCAGATCTCATCCAGCGCGTCGATCGCCTTTTGAAGTTCGTCCTTGTTGACTTCTTTCTCGGTTACTTTGGCCTGACCAACGATGTGGTCAACCACCTTGTCTTCAAACAAAGGCGCGCGCAGTTGCTGTTGCATCTGCGGGTTCTTCTGGACGAATTCAAAGAACTGACGCTCTTGGCCAGGATACTGACGCGCCGCGTTCAACACGGCTTGGGTCATCTCGGCATCGGTGACGGTGATTTCAGCCTTGCGACCGATTTCAGCCAGCAACAGGCCCAGACGCACACGACGTTCGGCCAGCGACTTATGCTCGTCAGTTGGCTCGATGGCGTCGTGGTTATGGCCCTGCACCTCAGGGTTTTCTTCGTGCCACAGCTGGTGCGCGATCTGGTTCGCCTCTGCTTCAACCAAAGCTGCGGGCAGGTCAAACTTGACCAAACCGTCCAGTTGATCCAGCAAAGCGCGCTTCATGATCGCTTTGCTGGCGCCCTGATATTCCACGCCCAGACGTTCCGCGATCTGACCCTTCAGACCGGCCAGATCCTCGGCGCCGTATTTCTTGGCCAGCTCGTCATCCAGCTCGGCCGCTTTTGGCTCTTTGAGAGCCTTGATGGTGCATTCAAACACCGCCGCTTTGCCCGCCAGATTCGCCGCGCCATATTCTTCCGGGAAGGTCACGTCGACCTTCACCTCGTCACCAACCTTGGTGCCGACAAGCTGCGCTTCAAAGCCCGGAATGAACGAGTTTGACCCCAGCACCAGCGGGTAATCCTCAGCCGTGCCGCCTTCAAAATAGTCGCCGTCAACCGAGCCTTTGAAGTCGATGGTGATCTGGTCGCCATCTTTGGCCTTGGCACCCTTTTTGCGGTCGTCAAAGGACTGCGCAGTGGAGGCCAGGTTTTTCAGCGCTTCGTCAACCGATGCGTCATCGGCTTTCACCACCAGACGGTCCAGCGTGATCTTGCTTGCATCCAGTTCCGGGATCGGCGGCAGGCAGTCATAGGTCATCTCGACCACAACGTCGCGGCCCTCGGCCCAGTCATCGCCGCCCTGCATCTTTACATCAGGCTGCAAAGCCGGACGGTCGCCGGTTTTGTCAAAGTGATCCTTCATCGCGCCGTCAATCGCGTCTTGCATCGCATCGCCCAAAAGGCGCGGCCCAAACTGCTTGCGCAGGATCGCCATAGGCACCTTGCCCTTGCGAAAGCCCTTCATCTCGACTTCGGGCTGCGCTTCGACCAGCTTTTCCTGAACCTTGGCTTCCAGTTCGGCAGCGGTCACAGTGATGGTGTAGCCGCGCTTCAGCCCTTCGTTCAGGGTCTCGGTGACTTGCATATTTTCCCCATATCGGTTGGGCCGCCAGAACAGGCGGCAGTCAAAACTTTCCCGCCTCTCCTATTAATCCGCAGGGCGGCTTGCAAGCCCGAATGCCGATTTTCCGCCCGAATGTTCAGCATTTTGGGAAAAATCCGCGCATCGCAAAGGGGGGGCAGCGGCAACAGGGCAATGATGGTGCGGGTGGAGGGACTTGAACCCCCACGCCTTGCGGCGCCAGAACCTAAATCTGGTGCGTCTGCCAATTTCGCCACACCCGCAACATACGAAAGGCTAGACCCGCTATGGGGCATACCCGCCGTGCCCCGGTGTTCTAGCAAAGCGTTCCGCGACTGGCGAGAGCAAAAACGCATCCTCCGTGGCTGGCCTTACCGTCGAGATTTTGGCGGCATTCCGGCCACGCAGCCCCGAAAATGCCCCGCCCTCGCCCAAGAAAGCCTCGCCGCCGCCCTGTTCCTGCCATATTTCGGATCAAAAAAGCATGAGGCAGACAAAATGTTGGCACTGGAGTTGATCATGGCAGAGCTTTCCGTTGGACCCACCGCAGGTACCGTTGATGCCAGCACCAAAATGCCGCTCTGCGGGATCGCGGCAGGCACCATTATCCTGACCCTTGCAGGCGCCATGCCGATCGAGTTTGTGGCCCCCGGTGACAAGATCATCACCCGGTCCGGCGCACGCGCGGTCACTGGGGTTGAGATCGCCGTTGTCAAGAATGCCAGCGTGATCCGCATTTCCGAAGGCGTTTTGGGAAAAGACCGCCCCGAGGCCGACATGATCGTCGCGCCGCAACAACCGCTGTTGATCCGCGACTGGCGCGCCAAGGCCATGACTGGCGTTGATCAGGCCGTGATGCGCGCTGACCGTCTTGTGGATGGCGCCTATATCCGCAGCGAAACCGTGGCCGAGGCCCGGATCGTCACCCTGCATTTCGCAGATCCGCAGGTGATCTTTGCCGCCGGGCTGGAACTGGGGTGCGAAACGGCCGTACAGCGCGGCTGATTTCGACAATAGTCTGCCGAAAGCAAAGCCGCCCTTGGGGCGGCTTTTTTCACACCCCCAAGGCGCGGAACACTTTTGGTAGTGCCTCGGGCAGATCCTCTGCAATCAACCCCGGCCCGAAACTGCGCGCGCATTCCACATGCAGCCAGGCCCCGGTGCAAGCGGCGTCAAACGGCGCAAAGCCACGTGCCAGCAGCCCACTGATAAACCCTGCCAAAACATCGCCCGAGCCTGCCGTCGCCAGCCAAGGCGCCGTACGGTCATACGGTGCCGAATTGACGGCACAGCGCCCATCCGGCCCGGCAATGACCGTATCCGGCCCCTTGAACAGCACTGTGCACCCGGCTCGCGCCGCCGCGTCGCGCGTGGCATCCACCTTGGAATAGGCAGGCCCCGTGGTCGCAGGCGCAGCCAACCGCGCGGCAATGTCGGGAAACAACCGCGCAAATTCCCCGGCATGCGGCGTCAGCACACATCTGTCATGCAAGGCCCCAAACAGCGCGGCATCCCGTGCGATCAACGTCAGCGCATCAGCATCCAGCACCAGCGCACGGCGGGGTTCACCCCGCCGTGCCACCCCGGCCCTCAAAGCCACGCCCACCAGCGCCGCCTCCCGCGCCCCCGCCCCCATCCCCGGCCCCAGACAAAGCGCATTGATCCGCCCATCCTCCAGCACAGCAGCCAAGGCCCGCGCATCCACAACCTCCCGCAGCATCACCGCATCCAGCCGCGAAGCATGCTCCGCCAACGCGTCCGCAGCGCAGCCCACCGTCACCACCCCCGCCCCGATCCGCAGCGCCCCCCGCGCCGCCAAACGCGCCGCCCCGCCTCGGCCAGCGGGGCCGGAGAGAATAAGCGCATGGCCGTGAGAGTATTTGTGGGCATCCGTGGCTTTGCCAACCGCGTTTGTTGGCGTCGGTACCGTTGCCGTCTCAGTGGTCGAAGGCAAAGCGTCAAGGCCAATGTCCACCACCCGCAATCGCCCCCGCTGCCGCAGCCCTTCGCTCAGACAGTGACCGACCTTTGCCCGATGAAAGCTGACCGTCAGGTCAGGGCGCAACACCTCACCTAATCCAGGCCCAGCCGTTTCCCCTGCCAACACCCGCCCGCTGTCCGCGCAAAGGCCCGAGGGAAGATCGACAGACACCACCTTTGAATCCCCCAGAAAAGCATTAAACAAGGCTTTCACCGCCGCGACAACCGACGTTGCGACAGCGCGCGCCAAACCTGTGCCGAACAGGGCATCGACACAAAGCGCAACCGGCCGACCTGCGGACACCGCATCCAGTTCCAGCGCCCGCACCTCCCCTATCCCGCACCACCGCACATAATTCACCCGCGCATCCGGCGGCAGCTTTGCCGGATCGCCATACAGATACACCTCCACCTCCCAGCCCAAACCATGCAACAGCCGCGCCACCACGAACCCGTCGCCGCCATTGTTCCCCGGCCCACACAACACCACCGCCCGGCGCGGCCCATGGTTTTCATCTTGGCCCCAATACTCATCTGTGCCCGCGCCGCCGCGCAGCTCCGGCCATTCATCGAACACCGCTTCCACCACGCCACGCCCGGCACGCTCCATCAACTCCAGCCCGGTGACGGTGCCACTGGCAATCGCTGCCGCCTCAACGGCGCGCATTTGGGCAGATGTCAGAACTTCAGTCATATTTCCGCCCATTCCGTTTTTAAATCGCTCATAAATTAGCATTACCGCACAAATTTTAATCATACCTGCGAGAATCCCACCGCGCTTGCCATTGCACAAACCTTAGTCAATTGTCGCGGCTGACAGGAAATGATCAGACAGCATAAGACAGTAAAAGAACCAAGGCGCGGGGGAGTTCGGCCCATGAAGAAGATCGAGGCAATCATCAAGCCCTTCAAGCTTGATGAGGTCAAGGAGGCCCTGCAAGAAGCCGGGATTCAGGGCCTTTCCGTTACCGAAGTCAAAGGCTTTGGCCGCCAGAAGGGTCACACCGAACTGTATCGTGGCGCTGAATATGTGGTGGATTTCCTGCCCAAAGTGAAGATCGAGGTCATCCTTACCGATGATATGGTCGATCAGGCCGTTGCCGCGATCATCTCGGCCGCCCGCACTGACAAAATTGGCGATGGCAAGATTTTTGTAAGCTCGGTCGAGCAAGCCATCCGCATCCGCACAGGCGAGACCGGCGACGACGCCGTCTGACCCCCCAACATCAGGCCCGCTTGGCCTGCACTGTAACACCCAGAAACCGAAAGGCAGCATGATGAGCGCTATTAAAAAAGCTCTGAAACTGATGAAGGATGAAGAAGTCGAGTATGTCGACATCCGCTTCACCGACGTCAAAGGTAAGCTCCAGCACGTGACGCTGGTGGTTGATCTCGTGGACGAAGACTTCTTTGAAGAAGGCTTTATGTTCGATGGATCCTCCATCGCCGGCTGGAAGTCGATTGATCAGTCCGATATGAAGCTGATCCCCGACGCAACCTCGGTCTATATCGACCCGTTCTACGCGGAAAAAACCATGTGCGTGCATTGCACGGTGGTTGAGCCCGACACGGGCGAATCCTATAGCCGCGACCCGCGTGGTACCGCGCTGAAAGCCGAAGCCTACCTGAAATCCTCGGGCATTGGCGACGCGTTCTACTGCGGGCCAGAAGCCGAATTTTTCATGTTCGACGACGTGCGCTACTCGGTCAGCCCGCAGAAGGTGTCGTTCCAGATTGACGCCGAAGCCGCAGCCTGGAACACCGACGCGGAAATCGAAGGTGGCAACCTTGCCCACCGTGCAGCCCACAAGGGCGGCTACTTCCCGGTCAACCCGATTGACGAAGCCCAAGACATTCGCGGCGAAATGCTGTCCACCATGAAGCGTATGGGCATCAAGGTTGACAAGCATCACCACGAAGTTGCGACCTGCCAGCACGAACTTGGCATGATCTTTGGCGGTCTGGTCGAACAGGCCGACAACATCCAGAAATACAAGTACGTCATCCACAACGTCGCGGCCGCTTACGGCAAGACCGTAACCTTCATGCCAAAGCCCATGAAAGGCGACAACGGCTCGGGGATGCACGTGAACATGTCGATCTGGAAAGACGGCAAGCCTTTGTTTGCAGGCGACAAATATGCCGACCTGTCGCAAGAGGCGCTGTGGTTCATCGGCGGCATCATCAAGCATGCCAAGGCCCTGAACGCACTGACCAACCCGGCCACCAACAGCTACAAGCGCCTGATCCCAGGGTTCGAAGCACCGGTTCTGCTGGCCTATTCGGCCCGCAACCGCTCGGGTGCGGTTCGTATTCCGTGGACGGAATCGCCAAAGGCCAAGCGTGTTGAGGCCCGCTTCCCCGATCCGGCAGCCAACCCCTATCTGGCCTTTGCGGGTCTGTTGATGGCTGGCCTAGACGGCATCAAGAACAAGATCGACCCCGGCGCGCCTTCGGACAAGGATCTGTATGATCTGCCGCCCGAAGAACTGGCCGCGATCCCAACCGTTTGCGGCAGCTTGCGCGAAGCGCTGGAAGAGCTGGAAAAAGACATGGACTTCCTGATCGCTGGTGACGTGTTCACCAAAGACCAGTTGGAAGGTTACATGGCGCTGAAATGGGAAGAAGTGTACGCCTACGAGCATACGCCACACCCGATCGAATATGCGATGTACTACTCCTGCTGATCACAGCAGTCCCAAAACCGAAGGCCGCCCCTTGGGGCGGCCTTTTCGTTTGTGGTCAGGATGTTACAGCCAGAAGCTAAAGCGCGCGGTGAATGGGAAACTCGGCCAAAGCTGACGCCTGCGCTGCCGTCAGATCCTCCAGCCGCACCACATAGGTGTGGATTGAGAACAGCACCGCACGGCTGACTGGCAACCGGATCAGGCATTGCCGTTCCGACCGGATAAACGGCATCGCGCCCTGCGCCACCGTGTCCTTGGGTGCGTCCTCGGTCAGCGGGTTGAACAAGGGAGCACGCGAATGGTGGGCATTGGCGCGCCAAAGCGGCGTCTCGACCCGCACCGCATCCAGCAACCGCTGCACTCTGCGGCCCATATCGGGCGTGTAGTCCTCCACGGGCCGGTGCATCCGCATCAAAGGCCGCCCCAGCTTTTCGGCCAAGGTCCAGCCCGCCGGAAAGCACAACACCGCCGCCGACAGCATATGCTCGCCCGTGCCATGCTCTTGCATCAAACACAGGTCTTGCTGCACCAATCGCCCCAGCGTCTGCAATGGGCGCGCGGGGTCCAAGGTCAGCCGCACACCGTCCGGGCGCGTCACCGAATCCCCGGCCCACACAAAGCCTTCAGGCAAGCGCGCGAGCGTAAATTCATAGAATTCCTCAATGGCTTGCGCGGCAAGGCTCACCTGCCCCACCACCGCGTCCTCGCGCTCTGCAATCAGACGGTCTCGCAGCGCCATCTGACCGGCATAGGCATCATCCACCCGCAGCCAATCGGCCATATCCAGCGGCAAAATCCCCGGCAACCGCCGCGTGCGCGCATCAGCCCAAGGCGCAAAGGGCAAGCGTGATTGAACAACCCCATCCATCGCCCGCCCCTTCGTTCAGCGCTTTGCAGCGATCCGCGCCAGCTTGGCCAACAGGATCATCCAAGGTAAAGCGTGCAATACCAGATCACCGATGTCGATAGGTTTGATCAAATTTCCCTGCGCCAGCATCCGCAGTTTTTCCACCAGATGCGGTTCAGGCAAAAACGGTGACAGCCCCAGCGTCAGCGCGGCAATGACGGCATAGCTCAGGGGCAGTTGATCCAGAAAACGCATGCAAACTCCGATGTTTGGCCAAAGGCTGAAACATTTTCGGGCCTAACACATATTCTAAAGACTGCATATAGGGGAGAAGTGGCGCGGTTGACGGGGCTCGAACCCGCGACCCCCGGCGTGACAGGCCGGTACTCTAACCAACTGAGCTACAACCGCGCGATGCAGCGGGGATATAGCCGCCGACTGGGGGCGTCAAGCCGGAAAGTGGGGCAAAGTCAAAACTGCCGTGACCCTTTGAAACCGCCACAAGGTCGCCGCATGATTCCGCACAAGCATTTGATTTGAATATTTAAACCCGAAGCCTTGGACGGAGGCGGAAAACCAAAAAGCCCCCGCTTTTGCGAGGGCTTTTTGGGGCAGGAATGGCGCGGTTGACGGGGCTCGAACCCGCGACCCCCGGCGTGACAGGCCGGTACTCTAACCAACTGAGCTACAACCGCACATTCCGTCCGACCCGGTGTTACCCGCGCCGTAGGGGGGCTTTTAGGGGGATGCGCAGGGGGCGTCAAGCGGGCTTTGATCCATTCCCGCGCTTTTTTCGCGCAAGCCTATCTTTCCGGTGCAGGGATGAATTCGCCCGCGTCATCATGCGGCAGACGGAAGCGGCCATGCGCCCAATCGCCCGCCCGCCATGCCTCACGCGCGGCGTCGATCCGCTCACGCGACGAGGCCACGAAATTCCACCAGATATGGCGCGGCCCGTCCATCGTTGCGCCGCCCAGCAGCATCACCCGCGCGCCAGAATCGCCCGCCCGGACCGAGATGCAGTCGCCGGGGCGAAACACCAGCATCCGGCCCGCGTCAAAGGTCTGACCACCCACGGTTACCTCACCCGACAGGATATAGACCCCGCGGTCCTCGTGATCATCGGGCAGCGGGATCGCAGCACCGGGGGAAAGATGGGCGTCGGCGTAGAACACTTCAAACCCCACATCGACCGGTGCTGTCTGGCCATAAGCGGTGCCAAGAATCAGCCGCACCTGTTTACCCTCGCCCTCCAGTTCGGGCAGGTCTGCCTTGGTGGCGTGGACAAAGGCCGCCGGGTTGTCCTCCATCGCGCGCGGCAAGGCCAGCCAGGTCTGCAGTCCGAACAGATCATGCGGCGTGTTGCGGATGTCTCCATCCTGCCGTTCCGAATGAGTGATGCCCTGCCCTGCCAGCATCCAGTTCACTGCCCCCGGCTCGATCCATGAATCGGTGCCAAGGCTGTCGCGGTGATGAATTCGGCCCTTCATCAGATAGGTGACGGTGCCAAGGCCGATGTGCGGATGCGGGCGCACGTCGATGCCTTTGCCGGTCAGAAATTCGGCAGGGCCCATCTGGTCGAAAAAGATGAACGGCCCCACCATCTGCCGCGCGGCAGATGGTAGCGCGCGGCGCACCTCAAACCCGCCCAGATCGCGGGCGCGCGGCACAATGACGGTCTCAATGGCGTCCACAGCGTCACCGATCGGGATGGACGGGTCAAGAATGGGGTTCCAGCTCATGTTGGTCTCCTTTGGCCTAAAGATAGGCCAAAGGGGCCGCTTCGTCTTCGCCTATGGTCGCGCGGGACTTGTGCAAAAAGGCACAGCTTAGCCGAGAACTCGGGCGGTAATCGCCAAAAACGCAGAGACACCGGGCGCAATCAGCGCGTCGGGGAAATCATAAGCCGGATCATGCAGCGCCGCGCAATCCTCGCCGCTGCCCAGCAAAAACATGGCAGACCGCGTGCTGCTGCTGGCAAAGCGGCCAAAATCCTCGGATGGGCGCATCGGGCCGTCGGTGGGGCCAAAGGGGATGGCGGCGACGGTCAACCCCGCCTTTATGAGGCCAACCGCCTGAGGCTCATTGTGGCAGGCCGCAAAATCATCGTGCCAGCTGATATCCAGCCCCAACCCATGCGCGCCCGCAACCGCCTGGGCCAAGTCCTGCGCCTGCGCCCTGAGGTCGATCATATCAGCGTCGGTCAGGCTCCGCAGAGTTGCCCAAACCTCGCCCTCACCCGGCGCGATGCCAAAGCTGGGCGTCCCAAGGCGAGCGTGGGTCAAGGTCACCAGCCGGAAGCCGGGGGCCAGTGCGCCGCCCGGCCCCAGCGCCGTCAAGGCCGGGATCAGCGTGATAATGGCCGCCTGCGGTGACAGGCCGGTGTCTGGCGTTGCGGCATGGGCGGTGCGTCCGGTCAGGCGCAGACGCATCCCGCAAGAGGCGCAATTCATCGGCCCCGCCGACACCTGCGCGCGCCCCAGCGGCAGGCCCGGCATATTGTGCAGCGCAAAGGCCCAGTCGGGACGCAAAGCGGCAAAGCGCGGATCAGCCAGCACCAAAGCCGCCCCCGAGCCGTCTTCTTCAGCAGGCTGAAACATCACCACGACGCGGCCCGTCGCGGGCCGGTGGCGCGACAGATGGCGCGCGACGCCCAACACAATCGCCATATGGCCATCATGGCCACACAGATGCGCGACCCCGTCGGTCAAGGACCGATGCGGAAGGCCCGGATTTTGCAGGATAGGCAGCGCGTCCAGTTCAGCCCGGATCATCACCGTGGGGCCCGGTGCAGCGCCCGAAAACACCGCCGCCACCCCATGTCCCCCCAGACCTGTCACTATCTGGTCGGCCCCCAGCCCCTGCAACACCGCCTGCACCCGCAGCGCGGTTTGCGCCTCATGCCCCGATACCTCGGGGTGGCGGTGCAGATCGTGCCGGAACCGGGTCAGATCGATGACGTCCTGCGCGGTCAATGTCATGTCGGGGCCTTTCTTTGGGGCCAGCGGACAGTGCAAAAGCGGTGATGTCAAGCAAAGGTGGCGCTTGTGCTTGCCGCCTGTGCATCGGTCGTCTAAGCAGGGGGAAAGGACGAATTTCATGCGCATTCTGATCACCAATGACGACGGCATCAACGCTCCGGGGCTGGAGGTTCTGACCGTCATCGCCCATGAGATCGCCGGCCCCGACGGTGAGGTCTGGACCGTGGCCCCCGCGTTTGAGCAATCGGGCGTGGGTCATTGCATCAGCTATTCGCACCCCATGATGATCGCGCGTCTGGCAGAGCGCCGCTATGCCGCCGAGGGCAGTCCGGCCGATTGTGTACTGGCCGCAATTTACGATGTGCTGGATGGGGCCAAGCCCGATCTGGTGCTGTCGGGGGTGAACCGGGGCAACAACGCGGCTGAAAACACGCTCTATTCCGGCACCATTGGCGGCGCGATGGAAGCGGCGCTGCAAGGCATTCCGGCGATTGCACTGTCGCAATACATGGGGCGCGGCACCGATGATCTGGACACGCCATTTCAGGCTGCGGCCCAGCATGGGGCTGCCGTGGTGCGCAAGCTGTTGGACAAGGGCATCTGGACTCAGGACGATTATCGGGTGTTCTACAATGTGAACTTCCCGCCTGTCGCCGCCGAGAAGGTGCAGGGCACCAAAGTTGCAGCCATAGGTTTTCGCCGCGACACCTCGTTTTCGTGCGAGCCGCATCTGTCGCCGACCGGGCGGCGCTATCTGTGGATCAAGGGCGGCCCGCAGCACACGCCCACCCTGCCCGGCACAGACGCTGCTGTTAACCTTGAGGGTTGGATTTCCGTGACACCCATGCGCGCTGATCTGACGGCGCATGACCTGCTCGCGCCGTTGGAGGCGCAACTGGCATGATGGGAAGCGGCGGCCCGGATGAGACGGACGCCGAACGCAAGATGCGCTTTTTGTTTGGACTGCGATCAAGGGGCGTGACTGACGCCCGCGTGCTGACCGCGATGGAACGGGTTGACCGTGGCCTGTTCGTGCGCGGCCATTTCGCTGACCGCGCCTATGATGACATGCCGCTGCCGATTGCCTGTGGGCAGACCATCAGCCAGCCTTCGGTGGTCGGTCTGATGACGCAGGCGCTGAATGTGCAGCCACGCGATACGGTTTTGGAGGTGGGAACAGGATCAGGCTATCAGGCTGCCATTCTGGCCCATCTGGCCCGGCGCGTCTACACTGTGGACCGTCACCGGCGTCTGGTGCGTGAGGCGCAAGGCGTGTTTCAGGATCTGGGGCTTGTCAATATTACCGCCTTTTCTGCCGATGGCAGCTATGGTTTGCCCGATCAGGCCCCTTTTGACCGCATTATCGTGACCGCTGCCGCCGAAGACCCGCCCGGGCCCCTCTTGGCGCAACTCAAAGTTGGGGGTATCATGGTGTTGCCGGTGGGACAGTCCGATACCGTGCAAAGTCTGATCAAGGTGACCCGCATCAGCAGCGGATATGATTACGAAGAACTGCGCCCGGTGCGTTTCGTGCCGCTGATCGAAGGTCTTGGTGCAGAGTAGATGGCGTAACAAAGGGCGGGAAACACCGCCCGACAAACACAAGAGGCAGAGCATGACCCGCAACTCACCGGCCCCGATGGCCCCCCTTATGCGCATCCTGTGGCTGGGCAGTGCCCTTGGGGCTTTGTCGGCCTGCATGCCGACTTCTGGCGGCAGTCCGTTTACCGGGCTGGACTGGGATCTGCGCAACGGTCCGGGCGTGCTGGACACGACAGATGCGGCGCTTAGCGCCACTGAACGCAGGCCCACACCCGATGGGCGCGGCGTGATCTCTTATCCCGGGTATCAGGTGGCTGTTGCCCGGCGCGGCGATACGGTTGCCTCGGTTGCCGCTCGGGTCGGCATTCCGGCGGACGAGCTGGCACGCTATAACGCGATCATCCCGACCGACACGCTGCGCGAGGGCGAAATCGTGGCCCTGCCGCGCCGGATCCTGGACACCGGTCCGGTGCAAGGCGGCGGGATCATGACCGGAACCGGGGCCAGCCCTGCGCCCGTGGATGTGTCAAGCATCGCCACCACCGCGCTGGACCGCGTGGGCACACCAACGCCCCCCGCCACCACCAAACCCAGCACGGGCCGCGAACCGGTGCGCCATCAGGTCAAGCGCGGCGAAACCGCGTTTTCGATCGCGCGCAGCTATAACATCTCGGCCAAGGCGCTTGGCGAATGGAATGGGCTTGGCCCGAACCTTGATGTGCGCGAAGGGCAATATCTGATCATCCCGCTGGCCTCTGACGCGCCGCCACCTGCGGCACGGCAAGCGGTCAGCGTGCCCGGTGCAGGATCGGCCACGCCGACACCGCCATCGGCCACGCAGCCCCTGCCCGCAGAGAAGACCGCGCCTGCTGCCGCAAAACCCAAAGAGACCCCAGCCTCGCCCGATCTGGGCGCGCAGCGCAGCACGTCAACCAAGATGCAGATGCCGGTGCAAGGGTCGATCATCCGGCCTTATGCCAAGGGCCGCAACGACGGCATTGATATTTCTGCCCCGGCAGGTACGGCCGTCAAGGCCGCTGCCGCCGGCACTGTGGCCGCGATCACCACCGATACCGCGCAAACCCCGATCATCGTGGTGCGCCATGCCGACAATCTGCTGACGGTCTATGCCGGTGTGGACAAGATTACGGTGAAAAAGGGCGATACGGTCAGCCGGGGCCAGACCATCGCAGCGGTCAGGGCCGGCACGCCATCATTCCTGCACTTTGAGGTTCGGCGGGGTGTGGACAGCACCGACCCGGTGCCTTTCCTGCAATAGGCGCGCATGATGTCCCTGTCGGATGCCTCCGGCGGGGATATTTAAGAACAGAAAATGAGCAGGCAGAGCTTTGGGGTCTGCGTCTGTGCTACAGACGGATGCCTTCGCGGGCGGCGAGGTCGCAGAAGAACTGCCAGGCGACGCGGCCCGAGCGCGCACCACGGGTTGCTTGCCATTCAATCGCCTCGGCGCGCAGGCGGTCCTCGGGGACGCTGACCCCATGTGCAGCGCAATAGCCCCGGATCATGTTGAGGTAATCGTCCTGAGTGCAGGGATGGAACCCCAGCCAGAGGCCAAAGCGGTCTGACAGCGAGACTTTCTCCTCGACCGCCTCGGACGGGCTGATCGCGGTGGAGCGTTCGTTTTCGATCATGTCGCGCGGCATCAGGTGGCGGCGGTTTGATGTGGCATAGAGCAACACATTTTCGGGCCGGCCCTCAATGCCGCCATCCAATACGGCTTTGAGTGATTTGTAGTGCTGGTCGTCATGGCTGAAGGACAGATCATCGCAAAACAGGATAAAGCGCGCGTCTGATCCGCGCAGCAGTGCCAGCAGGCGCTGCACCGAAGGCAGATCTTCGCGCGCGAGTTCCACGATCTTCAGCGGCAGGCCCTCGGCCAGAACTGCGGCGTGGATCGCCTTGACCAGCGAGGACTTCCCCATGCCGCGCGCGCCCCAGAGCAACGCGTTGTTGGCCGGCAGGCCGCGCGCGAAATGGCGGGTGTTGTCCAACAGCGTGTCACGCGCGCGGTTGACACCGATCAGCAGCGCCAGATCCAGGCGTGCCACGCGGCTGACCGGCTCCAGCCGGTCGGGGTCGGTGTGCCAGGCAAAGGCATCGGCCGCGCCAAAATCAGGGGCCGGGCGCGGGCTTGGGGCCAGCCGCTCTAATGCGGCGGCGATGCGGGAAAGCGCGTCTTCGGTCATGCCGGGTGGTCTTCCTCATCCGCCTCTGGGTCTTCCCACAGACCTTGGGCGCGCAGCTCTGCCTCGCGCTTTTTCTCGATCCGGCGGATCAGGAAAATTGACACCTCGTAAAGCGGATAGACGGCCAGAAACAGGATCAGCTGGCTCAGGATATCGGGGGGCGTGACCAGGGCGGCAGTCAACAGGATCATCACGACCGCATATTTGCGCGTGCCGGCAAGCCCGGCGGAGGACACCAACCCTGCCTTGCCCATCAGGGTCAGCAGCACCGGAAGCTGGAAGCACAGGCCAAAGGCGATGATGAGTTTCAACGAAATATCAAGCGTTTCATTGACCTTACCCTGAAACACAATGTCGATGCCTTGCTTTTTGACCGCTTCAGTCAAAGGAGTCGCCACCGGCATATCAGCAATCGGTGCATCGGAAATGGCAGGCAACAGCGCCGAGACGACAGAGGTCGCATCTGCAAAGCCGAGAAAGAAGGTCATTGCCAGCGGCGTCACGATGTAATGCGAGAACACCGCGCCCAGAATGAACAGCACAGGCGAGGCGATCAGGAACGGCAAGAACGCGTTCTTCTCATTGCGGTACAGACCCGGTGCCACAAAGCGCCACAGCTGATAGGCGATGACCGGGAAAGACAGTGCCAGCCCCGCCACCACGGAAATATGAATCAGGGTAAAGAAATACTCCTGCGGGGCGGTGTATTGCATGATCGGGTTCGGGTTGCCCAAAGCCCGCATCGCATCTTCAATGGGAGTCAACAGGAAGCCAAGGATCGGTTCAGCCACCAAAAAGCAGGCCACCATGGCAATGATAAACGCAGACACCGCCCAGATCAGGCGGTTGCGCAGTTCGGCCAGATGCTCGATCAGGGGCGCAGAGCTGTCTTCGATATCGTCTGCTTTGGTCATACGTCGGCCTTGGGGGTCTGATCGGATTTCGGTTTGCGCGGAGCGCGCGGCTTTTTGATCGGGGCCGAGGCGGAGGCCGCATCGGTGGCCGCCGGGGTCGCAGCAGGCGTGGCGGGCTTCTTCAGCTTGGCCGCAGTTTCCTTGACAATGGCCTGCCGCGCGGCCTTGGCATCGGCCAAAGCCTGCGTCGCTGGACCCATCGCCGGGGCCGGTTCAGGGGGGGGC
This sequence comes from Pseudotabrizicola sp., assembly GCF_030684215.1. Classification (GTDB taxonomy): domain Bacteria; phylum Pseudomonadota; class Alphaproteobacteria; order Rhodobacterales; family Rhodobacteraceae; genus Pseudotabrizicola. The sequence goes on along the minus strand of NZ_JAUXOV010000076.1, from coordinate 112,898 downwards.
GCTGCAGGCGGGGCGGCTTGCGGATCAGGTTGCAATGCGGGCTTGGCCGCAGTGGTCGGGCGGGCTGCGTTTTTCAACGGATCCCACTTTTCAAACTTTGCAGTGGCTTCCTTGACCGCCTCCAGCCCCATTGATTTGGCAGAGGTCACGCTCTTCAGATCTTTTGCCACATCTTTCACACCGGACTCGTCCGCCGCCGCTTCCATCGCCCGCGAAAACTCGCGCGCCATGCCCCGCATCTTGGCGGTAAAGCGGCCCAGACTGCGGAACAGTTCGGGCAGGTCTTTGGGGCCAATCACGATCAGCGCGACGATCCCGATGACAAGCAATTCGGACATGCCGAGATCTAACATGGCGCAGGGCTTCCTTTCCAGTCAGCGAAAAATCAGGTCAGACCTTGTCTTTTTCCGCTTCGGGCGTCACGTCACGCGCAGGCGTATTCGATGCGTTTTCAATTTCTTCCGAGCCGTCCTTCACACCCTTTTTAAACGCGGTGATGCCTTTGCCCACCTCGCCCATCAGGGATGAGATCTTGCCACGTCCAAACAGGACCAACACCACCACCGCGATAAGTAGAAGGCCGGGAAGGCCAATATTGTTAAGCATGTGAAATCCTCCTGCTGATCAGAACGGGGTGTTGCCCGTCCGTGCTATAGTCCATGTATCGCCCTCACACCGATGTTCCTAGCCATATTCATCCCGACAGACAGGGCGTTGCCACCAGATACCTGACAGCTATATGTCAGTTGCCCCCTACCGGAACCCGCCATGCGCCGCACCGACCGCCTGTTCGACTTGATCCAGATCCTGCGCGACGGGCGGTTGCACCGTGCCGGAGAGATGGCAACCCGTCTGGGCGTGTCGGTGCGCACGATCTGGCGCGACATGGCCACGCTGATGGCATCTGGCCTGCCGGTCGAGGGAGAGCGCGGCGTAGGCTATATCCTGCGCGCGCCGATCACCCTGCCGCCGATGATCCTGACCGGAGCCGAGCTCGATGCTCTGCGCGCGGGCGTGCGTCTGGTGGCAGCGGGGCCGGATCAGACCCTTGCCCGTGCAGCCCGCATTCTGGCCACCAAGATTGCAAGCGTAACCCCGGCCCCGCCCGAGGCGGATGCAGATGATCTGTTCGTCTTCACCGGCAAGGAAACCAACCGGGCCACCGCGCATGTGCCTTTGCTGCGCCGCGCCATCAAGGCCCGGCAGCGGTTGACGCTGACCTATATCGATCCCGAGGGGCGCGAGACCCACCGCGACATCCGCCCGCTTGCGCTGGATCTGACAGGCAGGATCTGGACACTTGGCGCATGGTGCGAACAGCGCAGTGGCTTTCGCAGCTTCCGCGTAGATAGGATCATGGCAATGGATGAAACCGGCGAGACCTACCCCAATGAACGCGGCAAAACGCTGGCCGATTACCGCGCGCTGATGTCGGGTGAGGGCTGAACGGCTAGCGCGCCGGAAAGACAAAACAGCGATCGCGCCGGATCATCAGCCACAGCACGGTGCCGACCTTGGGCAAGAACACCCCCGGCACACTCGCCATCAGGGTTGATCCATCAAACGCCATGCGAAACTCGACCAGACTTTCGCGCCCCAAATACCGCGACCGGATCACAGAACCACTGGCCGGCGTGCCTTCTTGCGGCGTCGGATTAGGGCCGCGCCCGGCGCGGTCAAAGTCGATCTTCAGATGCTGGGGCCGGATCACGATGTCCACCGCCGCGCCGTCCTGCTGGCCCGGTGTCAGAAACGCCCCAAAGGGGGTCTCAGTCAACGCGCCACGCGACACGCCACGGATCACGTTGATATCACTGAAAAATGCAGCTGCCGCCTTGTCGACAGGGGTATTATAGACGTTATAGGGCGCGCCACTTTGCACAATGCGCCCGCCCCGCATCAACGCAATTTCATCGGCCATCCGCATCGCCTCATCCGGCTCATGAGTGACCAGCACAACAGCGGTGCCCTCGGACTTCAGAATATCCAGCGTGGTGTCGCGGATGCCATCGCGCAAGCGGTTGTCCAGACCTGAAAACGGCTCATCCATCAGCATGACACGCGGCCGCGGGGCCAAGGCCCGTGCCAAAGCCACGCGCTGCTGCTCGCCCCCCGACAATTGATGTGGATGCTTTGCACCAAAGCCGCTCAGTGTGACCCGCTCCAGCAGTTCATCCACCCGCCGCATCCGCGCCGCCCGGTCGCCCTTTAACCCAAAAGCGACATTGTCGGTCACCGTCAGATGCGGGAACAACGCGAAATCCTGAAACATCAACCCGACCGAGCGGTGTTCGGGCGGCAGATGCCGCCCCGGCCCCGACACCTCTGCGCCGTCAATCACAATGCGGCCCGCGTCAGGCCGGTCGACCCCGGCAATCATCCGCAGCGTGGTGGATTTCCCGCAGCCCGATGGTCCCAGCAAACAGGTCACCTGACCCGCCGCCACCTCAAGGCAGACATCATCCACAACCACCCGGCCCGCAAAGGACCGGCTCAGATGATCCACAATCAGGCGGGGCTGTGGCACTTGCATCGGTTTCCCAGTGTTTTCGTCAACTTGCCCTAACAGCCCATCCGCCCCAGAGCAAGACCCGCCCCTGCCGCATTTTCTGTTCTCAAATATCCCCGCCGGAGGCCCGCCGAGAAGACGCGCCAACGGCGCGCGACGAGACAAAAACCGCGCGCGCGCAGCGCGCTCAATAAGATCAGTCCGGGCAGATCAGTCCGGGCAGATCAGTCCGGGTACGTGCTACTCAGATCGTGGCATTGGTGGCACCACCGTCCAGCAAGATATTCTGCCCGACGATAAACCCCGCGTGAACTGAACACAAAAACGCACAGGCCGCGCCAAATTCGGCCGCCGTGCCATAGCGCCGCGCAGGGATGGTGGCGGCGCGCCGCGCGCGGGCCTCGGCCTCGTCAATCCCTTCGGCCTTCATCACGCCTGCGTCCAGGGCTGCGGCACGGTCGGTGTCGTGGATGCCCGGCAACAGATTGTTGATCGTCACCCCATGCGGCGCCACCTGCCGCGCTGTGCCCGCGACATAGCCGGTAAGACCCGTGCGCGCGGCATTCGACAGGCCCAGTTGCGCAATCGGTGCCTTGACCGACTGGCTGGTGATATTGATCACCCGGCCCCAGCCCGCGTCAATCATGCCAGGCAAAAGCGCGGTCATCAGGGCAATCGGTGTCAGCATATTGGCATCCAGTGCACGGATGAAATCATCGCGCGCCCAGTCGCTCCACACCCCCGGAGGTGGGCCACCTGCGTTGGTCACCAGTATATCGACCGCCCCTGCCGCCGCCAGCACCTGTGCCCGCCCGTCTTCGCTGGTGATATCGGCAGCAACCGTAGTGACCGTCACCCCGTAAGCCGCCCGGATCGCGGCTGCGGTCGCCTCCAGTGCATCGCCCCCGCGCGCATTCAGCACCAGATCGACTCCGGCCGCCGCCAAAGCCTCAGCGCAGCCCCGGCCAAGCCCTTTGGACCCGGCGCAGACCAACGCCCGTTTTCCCTTGATCCCCAGATCCATAGTCGCCCCCATACCTTCGGTGTTTCCCTGTGCGTAGCAGCCCAAGCCGCGTTGACGCAAGAGCGCCTTCGGGCTAAGGCAAACAGCGTGGTCTCTGGGGCGGCCATCAGCTTTCAGAACGGATAAACGCAGCATGACCCCTCCGCTTCCCGATCCGGCTACGCTTCCCGGCCACGCCTGTCAGGTGTTTCCGGCGCAAAGCATTTACGTCATTCACGGCGTCAACAGCGGCGATGGCCTGACCGGTCCGCATGAGGTATGCGAAGGAGATATTTACGCGCTGGAAGAGGGTGTGCAGGCGCTGCGGTTGATCCTGTCGCATGGACAGGACGGCCAACGGGTGGCCAGTGGCAGCCAGATCGGCAGCCCGGGTGATTCTGTTCGGCTAGAGGCGCGCTATACCCTGATGGCCCCCGATGGTGACAAGATCGACCTGCTTTTGATGCGGCTTGACGACGGGACCGGGCTGGCTTTGCCTCTGTCGCCGATGTCCGCATTGGCGGATTATACACTTGTCGCCATTGACGACACACCCGAAGCAGTGCGGCTGGCCGATCTGCTGTGTGTGTCCTTTGCGCGCGGCACCATGATCACCCTTGCCGATGGCCGCCAGCACCCGATTGAGGCCCTGCGCGCCGGTGACAAGGTTCTGACCCGCGATCATGGCCCGCAGCCTTTGCGCTGGCTGGGCAAGGCCACCTTGCGCGCCCAAGGCGTTTTTGCGCCCGTGGTCATCACCGCTGGCACGCTTGGCAACGCTGGCGATCTGATCGTCAGCCCGCATCACCGCATCTTTTTGTATCAGCGCCAGCGACGCGCGGGGCTGCAAACCTCGGAACTGCTGGTCCAGGCCAAGCACCTGGTCGATGATGAACGGGTATTCCAGCGGATCGGCGGCTTTGTCGATTATTTCTCTTTGGTGTTCGACCAACACGAGATCATCTATGCCGAGGGCGTGCCCGCCGAAAGCCTGATGGTGAATGATGCGACCCTGTCCCGCCTGCCTGCCGATATGGCACAGGATGTAAAAGCGCAGTTTCCCGGCCTGGCTCAGGTGCAACATTTCGGGACCGAGGCCAGCCGCCAGTTTCTGGACGAAGTGGGCCGTGAGGCGTTGTATTCGCCACCGCGTCGGGGCCCCGAGGAAAAGTAGCGCGCCGGGGGTGATGGACGCGCGTTTCGCTTTGCGATAAACGCGCCGATATGTTGACCAATCGCCCCCCGCTTCCGCCCGAAATCGCCCGCAGGCGCACATTCGCCATTATCGCTCACCCCGATGCAGGCAAAACCACGCTGACCGAAAAATTCCTGCTGTTTGGCGGTGCTATCCAGATGGCCGGACAGGTCCGCGCCAAGGGAGAGGCGCGGCGCACCCGGTCTGATTTCATCAAGATGGAGCAGGAACGCGGGATCTCGGTTTCCGCCTCGGCCATGTCGTTCGATTTCCGCGAATATCGCTTCAATCTTGTCGACACCCCCGGCCACTCGGATTTTTCCGAAGACACCTACCGCACGCTGACGGCGGTGGATGCGGCGGTGATGGTGATTGACGGCGCCAAGGGTGTGGAAAGCCAGACACGCAAGCTGTTCGAAGTCTGCCGCCTGCGCGATCTGCCGATCCTGACCTTTTGCAACAAGATGGATCGCGAGGCGCGCGATACGTTTGAGATCATCGACGAGATTCAGGAAAATCTGGCGATTGATGTGTCGCCCGCAAGCTGGCCCATCGGGTCGGGCCGCGATTTTCTGGGCTGCTATGACATTCTGAACGACCGGCTGGAACTGATGGACCGCGCTGACCGCAACCGGGTGGCCGAAACCATTCAGATCAATGGGTTGGACGACCCGAAGCTGGCCGAACACGTGCCAGCAGAGGCACTTGCCAAGCTGCGTGAAGAGTTGGAAATGGCGCGCGCATTGTTGCCCGCGCTTGACCGCGAGGCGCTGCTGAATGGGTCCATGACGCCGATCTGGTTCGGCTCAGCGATCAATTCGTTCGGGGTAAAGGAACTGATGGACGGCATCGGCAAATTCGGCCCCGAGCCGCAACCACAACCCACTGCCACCCGCAAGGTCGCGCCCGAAGAAACTGCCGTGACTGGCGTGGTGTTCAAGGTGCAGGCCAATATGGACCCGAAACACCGCGACCGCGTGGCCTTTGTGCGGCTTGCCTCTGGCCACTTTGCGCGCGGCATGAAGCTGACCCATGTGCGCAGCAAGAAACAGATGGCGATTGCCAACCCGGTGATGTTCCTCGCCGCCGACCGTGAACTGGCCGAGGAAGCCTGGGCCGGTGACATCATCGGCATTCCGAACCACGGCCAGTTGCGCATCGGTGACGCCCTGACCGAAGGCGAGGCTTTGCGCTTTACCGGTATCCCGTCCTTTGCGCCCGAATTGTTGCAAGGCGTGCGCGCTGGCGACCCGATGAAAGCCAAGCATCTGGAAAAGGCGCTGATGCAATTCGCCGAAGAAGGTGCCGCCAAGGTGTTCAAGCCAATGATCGGGTCCGGCTTTATTGTCGGCGTCGTCGGGGCCTTGCAGTTTGACGTGCTGGCCAGCCGGATTGAGGCGGAGTATGCCCTTCCCGTTCGGTTTGAGGGCAGCCAGTTCACCTCGGCCCGCTGGGTGCAGGGGCCAAAGGCCGAAGTGGAAAAGCTGATCAACATCAACAAGCAACACATCGCTACCGATCACGATGGCGACGTGGTGTTCCTGACGCGCCTGCAATGGGACATTGACCGGGTGTTGCGCGACTATCCCGAATTGCGGCTGACCGCGACCAAGGAAATGATGGTCTGACGAGGCCCTTGGCGCCGCGCTACTGCGCGGCGTCTTGCTGTGCCAGATCAGCTTCCGACACCTCATCCGTGATAACGGTGAAGGATTGCAACAGATGTGGCCCGAAAGACGTGATCATCGGCACATCGACTGCATCGCGCCCATACGCAATCACGATCCTCCCGATCCGCCGCATGTTGTTGCGCGGATCAAACGTGTGCCACGCCCCGCCCAGATACACCTCCATCCACGCTGCGTAATCCATCGGGTCGGCGGTGTAGGGGATGCCGAAATCCCCCAACTGGCCGTTCACATACCGCGCCGGTATGTTCATGCAGCGGCACAGGGTGATGGCGAGATGCGCGAAATCGCGGCACACTCCGCGCCCCTCTTGCCACGCATCAAAGGCGCTACGGGTGTTGCGCGCGTCCTGATAGTTGAACGTGATATGGCCATGCACATAGTCGCAGATCGCCTGCACCCTGCCCCAGCCCGGCGCGGTGTTGCCAAACAGATCCCAGGCAAGCTGGCTCATCCGGTCCACCTCGCAATAGCGCGACGACAACAGATACATCAGCGCCTCATCTGGCAGGTCTGATACGTCATGTTCGGGTGCATCGGGTGTGACCGGGTCCAGCAGACCACTGTCGCGCATATAACCAACCCCGTGAAGCCGGATGACCCCCGATGGCGCGTTGAACCGGCGGCAGATATTACCGAAGCTATCGGTATAAATCTCTTCTTCCACATCGGGAAAGCGGGTGTGAACCTCAGGGCACAGCATATCGCCCGCGCGCTCTGTCCGGGCGCTGACCATGGTCACAACAGGTGTCTCGCGCGCGCAGTATAATGTGAAGTCATAGCCGTAACGGATAAGCATAGAGAGCCCTTTCAATCGGCTAGGCGCTTCACGCGCGGAACAAGCGTAGCATAGGGGCGCAGCTGTCCCTAGGCGTGTGTGACGATTCAACGTGTTGGCAGGGTATTGGTTGCATCCGTTGCCTCAAAAACCGCCACATTGACCTGAGCCGCGTTTTAAGATAGGGCAATACACAGTCCCGCATACGGCGGGCTTGTTGCCGGGGCGCCGGATTGGATGCGTCCCTTTTCATGATTTGTGGGCCGATCCCACAACCAAAGGACGCTGATGCTTAAATTCTCTGACCTCGCGCTGGACCCGCGCGTTCTGCAAGCCGTTATTGATACCGGCTATGAAACCCCTACCCCCATTCAGGCACAGGCGATTCCCTTCGCTTTGGAAGGCCGCGATGTGTTGGGAATTGCCCAGACCGGCACCGGAAAAACCGCAAGCTTTACGCTGCCGATGATCACCCGGCTTGGCCGTGGTCGCGCCCGTGCGCGGATGCCGCGCAGCCTTGTGCTGTGCCCCACGCGCGAATTGGCTGCTCAGGTAGCGGAAAACTTTGACGCCTATGCCAAGCACACCAAGCTGACCAAGGCGCTGCTGATTGGCGGCGTGTCCTTTGGTGAACAAGACAAGCTGATCGACCGTGGCGTTGATGTGCTGATCGCAACGCCGGGCCGCCTGCTGGACCACTTTGAGCGTGGCAAACTGCTGCTTACCGGGGTGGAGATCATGGTGGTGGATGAAGCCGACCGGATGCTGGACATGGGCTTTATCCCCGATATCGAACGCATTTTCCAACTGACCCCGTTCACCCGCCAGACCCTGTTCTTCAGCGCAACCATGGCGCCTGAAATTGAGCGGATCACCAACACCTTCCTGACCAACCCGGCACGGGTTCAGGTTGAGCGGCAGAATTCTGCCTCGGCCACCATCGAACAGGCGCTGATCCAGTTCTCGCCATCGCGCAAAGATCGCAGCTTTACCGAAAAGCGCGCTGTCCTGCGCAGTCTTATCAAGAGCGAGGGTGAAGCCTGCACCAACGCGATCATTTTCTGCAACCGCAAGATGGATGTGGATGTGGTGGCCAAGTCGCTGAAAGCCCACGGCTTTAATGCGGCGCCTATCCATGGCGACCTGGAACAATCGCAGCGTATGAAAACGCTCGATGCGTTCCGTGACGGGTCGTTGCATTTGCTTGTGGCCTCTGACGTGGCCGCACGCGGACTGGACATTCCGGCGGTCAGCCATGTGTTCAACTTCGACGTGCCGTCGCACCCCGAAGATTACGTCCACCGCATTGGCCGAACCGGCCGCGCGGGGCGTCTGGGCAAGGCCTATACAATTGCGGTGCCGAACGACGACAAATACCTGTCGGCCATTGAATCGCTGGTCAAGCAACCGATCCCACGTGGCGTCCTGCCAGAGGGTGCGTTGACGGGGCTGGACGAATCCTCCTCCGACCGCCCGCGTGAAGCGCGTGGCGATGCGCGCGGCAAGACCCGTGACCGTGACCGCAACCGCAAACCCAAGCGCGATGAAACTGCGGCCCCCGCCAGCATGGTGCCGATTGAACAGCCCGAAGCGGTTGTGGCGCCTTTGGCAGAGGTGGCCGAAGCGCCCGCGCCGCGCCGCGAAGAACGTCGCGACGACCGCCGGACCGAACGTCGGGACGCTCCGCGCGATGATCGGCGCTCGGAACGTCGTGAAGATGCAGCTGCCCCGCCCCAACAGCGTGAGCGCCGCGATGATCGTCGGGGCGACCGTCGCGATGATCGCCGGGATCACGCGGTTGTCGGCATGGGCGACCATGTGCCAGATTTTATCCTGCGCAGCTTCAAGATTTCGGCCGTCACGCAAGATGATGTCGAAGATGAGCCTGCAACCGGCACTGACGGTTGATCTGCTTTTCATCCCACCAAATATCAAAGGCCCTGCAGCGATGCAGGGCCTTTTCTTCGGTCTGAAGGACCGGGGGCCTTTCAGCCCCCGCGTTATTCTGCCTGAAGCCGGCTGACCACAACGGTCACTTCCGGCTTTTTGCCAATTTCTTCCATCGCAACCTGCCGCACGATGCGGCGCAAAGCCTCGTCGAGTTTGGCGTCATCGCGCAAGACCTTAGCCCCGGCGCTTTCAAGATAGGCCGACAGATCGCCTTCCAGCGTCTCGGCCAGATTACGCTCTCCGCGGCCCACTTCGGGCAGGCCCGACAGTTCGACCCAAGCCTCGCCCAGCGGTTCGTCGGATTCGTCCAGAATGACAGTGACCATCGCATGACCGTTCAGCGCCATGCGAATACGGTCTCGCACCACACCGTCCAGCGCGCCGATCAGAACATTGCCATCCAGATACAGCCGTCCGGTTTCGATATACTCGACGACTTTCGGGGATTCGCCCGTCAGATCCATCATCATGCCATTGGTGACGATTTCGGCCGCGATCCCGGATTCGGTCGCGATCTTGGCATGTTCGCGCAGGTGGCGGTGTTCGCCGTGCATCGGGATCAGCATGTCGGGCAGCAACAGGCGGTGAACATGCTCCAGATCAGGGCGGTTGGCATGGCCCGACACATGGTAAAGCCCGCCGGAATCGTCCACCACATCAACGCCCATTTCGGAAAACGCGTTCATGATCTTGAGCACACCGCGTTCATTGCCCGGAATGACTTTGGATGAAAACAAGAAGGTGTCCCCGTCTTTCATCTGCAATCCCAGATACTTGCCCCGGCTAAGCTGCGCCGATGCCGCCCGGCGCTCGCCCTGTGATCCGGTCACCAGCAGCATCAGGTTGCCGCGCGGAATATCCAGCGCTTCTTCAGGGGACACAAGTCGCGGAAAGCCGGTCAGCACGCCGGTTTCTTCCGACGCCGACAACATCCGCCGCATCGACCGGCCCAACACGCAGATCGACCGATCCGACGCGCGCGCTGCCTCGGCCAGCGTTTTCAGACGGGCGACGTTTGAGCCGAAGGTGGTCGCCACCACCATCCCCCCGCACGAGGAAATCAGATCCTTGAGCGCGGGGCCAAGGGTGGATTCCGACCGGCCCGGATGGGTGGAAAACACGTTGGTTGAATCGCACATCAGCGCCTTGATCGGACGCTCATCGGCAATGGACTTGATCGCCACATCATCCCAAGGCTCGCCCACAACCGGGTTGGCGTCGATCTTGAAATCGGCGGAATGAAAGACCCGGCCCGCAGGCGTGTCGATCACCAAGGCGCTCGCCTCGGGGATCGAATGGCTGACCGGCACGAATTGCACCTCGAACGGCCCGGCCTTGATCACGGCAGGGCGCGGCTCAACCGTAGTAATTGTGTCCAGCGGCAGACCAACCTCGTCCAGCTTGAGCCGGCCAATGGTGGCGGTGAAACGGCGGGCATAGACGCGTGATTTCAGCTTGGGCCAAAGCAGTCCAAGCGCGCCGATATGGTCTTCGTGCGCATGGGTGATGAAGATACCATCAATCCGGTCGGCCCGTGCTTCCAGCCAAGAGATATCGGCCATGATCAGATCAACACCGGGGCTGCCATCCATATCGGGGAAGGTCACGCCCAGATCGACCACGATCAGCCGTTCGCGGCCCACGGGGCCATAGCCATAGACATAGCAGTTCATCCCGATCTCGCCCGCGCCTCCGAGGGGAAGATAGATCAGACGGTTCGCGCTCATGCAGTTTCCTTGTTGAAGTCGTGGATCAGGACGAGGCCATGCATGGTCAGATCGTCCTCGATCATGTGAAATAAGTCGGTGCCTTGGGCGAACAAGGAGGCAAGCCCCCCGGTCGCAATAACTTTGGTGGGACGGTCGCGTTCGCGGCGCACTTCGCGCACGATGCCCTCGACCAGCCCGATATACCCCCAATACACGCCTGATTGCATACAGGCCACCGTATTCGTGCCGATGGTTTTGACCGGTTTGGCGACATCAATATGCGGCAAGGCGGCGGCGGCCATGTGCAGCGCCTCAAGGCTGAGGTTGACGCCCGGGGCGATCACCCCGCCGACATAGGCGCCGTCTGTATCCACCACATCGAAGGTGGTGGCGGTGCCGAAATCAACCACGATCAGATCGCCGCCATGCCGATGATGCGCGCCCGCTGTGTTCACCAGCCGGTCCGGCCCCACGGTCGTGCCCTGATCTACACGCGGTGCCACCGGCAGGCGGCATTCCGGCTTACCCACGACCAAGGGGCGACAGTTGAAATAGCGATCACACAGCACCCGCAAATTAAACACCACGCGTGGCACCGTGCTGGAGATGATAGCCTCGGAGATGGTGGCTTTGGTGCCGGTCATGGTCATCAACGACGAGAGCCAGACGAAATATTCATCCGCCGTGCGCTTGTGATCCGTGGCGATGCGCCAGGTGGACATGAACCGCGTGCCATCCCAGATGGAAAACACGGTGTTGGTATTGCCGCAGTCAATGGCGAGAAGCATGAGGATGAATTCCGGGCGTTGGATCTGGTGGACCGGGCCGGACCGAGGGCTTCACACCCTCGGACCCCCGTGGAGTAGTTTCGCCAAGATGAAGGCGCGGGTGATCAAAAGAACACCTCGGCGGCGGGGATGGCAAGGGTTGTGTGGGGCGTGCGCAGGATCAGGTTCCCATCGGCGTCGATGCTTTCAAAGATGCCTTGTCGGTCATGTGTCCCCGTCCGGGCGCGGATCGGCTCTCCCAGACGGGCCGCGCGGCCCAACCATGCGGTGCGGATCGGGGCGAAACCCTGAGCGATAAAGACTGCTTCCCATCTGGCATAGGCCGGGGCGAGAAGGGCCAGGAAACCCTCGGGCGTGAGACGTTGACCGGACTCTGAGAGCACAGAGACGGGCGGCGTGGCACCCGGCTCGACCTGAGCGGCGTCTGGATGGCCAATCAGGTTCACGCCGATGCCAATCGCAAGGGTTTGGCTGCCCTGCCCTGCGGTCTGGCATTCCAGCAAAATACCCGCGACCTTGCCCCCCGACAAAAGCACATCATTGGGCCATTTGAGGGCGATGGCCTGCGGGCTGCCTGTTGCCACGCTCAGGGCATCATGCAGTGCAAGTGCTGCAACGAAGCTGCGCAGGGCGATGGTCTGCGGCGGCTCGGATGGCTGCATCACATGGGTTGCATAGAAGTTGCCACGAGGGCTGGCCCAGGGTCGCGCGCGGCGGCCCCGGCCTGCGGTCTGCTCGGCTGCCAGAATCCACGCAGGCCCCGGCAGATGCGGGGCCCGGCGAAAGGCTTCGGCATTGGTGCTGTCAACGAAAGGCAGGGCAACGCGCCCTACCCGGTCTGGCCATGTGCTATCGGACAAGAGCTTCGGCGGCGAGCGCCGCGACAGGTTCCAGCCCGAACAGGTTGACGATGCCCAGGACCATGATCACAGCCACGCCGATCATCATCACCCATTGCACGGGGGCCATGTTGCTGTCGGCGGGTTCGCCTTCTTTGCCAAAGTAGATGAAGAAGACGATGCGCAGATAATAGAACGCACCGATGACCGATGCGACAGCCCCCGCAATCGCAAGCCAGACCATCCCTGCATCCACCGCTGCCTTGAGCACATAAAACTTGCCGAAAAAGCCCAGCATTGGCGGCACGCCGGCAAGGCTGAACATGAGGACCAGCAAGGCAAGGGCCTTGAGCGGTTCTTTTTTCGAGAACATGTTGAGCGACTGGATGTCGGTGATCGGGCGGCCATCGCGTTCCATCGACAAGATGAACGCAAAGGTGCCCACGTTCATCGTGACGTAGATCGCCATATAGATCAGCATGGCCTGTACGCCCTGGGCTGTCCCAGAGGCAAGACCCACCAGTGCATAACCCATGTGGGCAATCGAGGAATAAGCCATCAGGCGCTTGATATCGCGCTGCCCGATCGCGGCAATCGCGCCAAGGAACATCGACACCACGGCAAGCGCTGCCAAAACCTGCGTCCATTCGGCAGGGATGCCGCCAAAGGCGTCATGCACCAGACGCGCGATCAGGGCCATCGCCGCAACCTTTGGCGCGGTGGCAAAAAATGCGGTGATCGGGGTGGGCGAGCCTTCATACACATCCGGCGTCCACATGTGGAAGGGCGCGGCCGAGACCTTGAACGACAGGGCCGCCAGCATGAACACCAGACCAATGGTCAGACCCACCGGCGTATCACCGCCCAGCGTGGACAGGATGCCCGCAAATTGCGTGGTGCCCGCATAGCCATAGGCGAGCGATGCGCCATAGAGGAACATGCCCGACGACAGCGCCCCCAGCAGGAAATACTTCAGCCCGGCTTCCGACGATTTGGTGCTGTCGCGGCGCATGGCGGCCACGACATAAAGCGACAAAGATTGCAGCTCCAGCCCCATATAAAGCGTCATCAGATCGCCTGCCGACACCATGACCATCATGCCGATCACGGCCAGCGTCACAAGGATCGGGAATTCAAACCGCAACAGGTCACGGCGCTGCATGTAATCTTGTGCCATCAGCATCACGCAGGCCGCGGACACAAGGATGATCACCTTGGCAAAGCGCGCAAACGGGTCGTCAGTGAACAGCCCGCCAAAAGCCATACGCTCGCCCGCGGCGCCAAAGCCGATGTAGAGCGCAAGCGCGAAGAACAGGCCAGAGGTGGCCCAGACCAGCGTGGCAGCGGTCTTGTCCTTGCCCCCGTATGCCCCGAACATCAGCGCCCCAAGCGCAAAGGTGGCCAGAATGAACTCTGGCAGGATGGTGTTGAAATCAGCTGCGGTCATGGTTCCCGCTTCCTTTACTGCTGGGCCAGTTGCGTATCACCCAAGACGGGGATCGCGGCCTGATAATCGGTCACAAGAGCGGTGACGCTGGGGCCGATGATATCGGTGACCAGCGACGGATAGACGCCCAGAAGCAGGGTCATGAACACCAAGGGCGCAAAGATTGCCTTTTCGCGGCGGGTCATGTCGGTGATCGACTTGAGCGCCTCTTTGATCAGCTCTCCCATCACCACGCGGCGATAGAGCCACAAAGCATACGCCGCCGACAGGATCACACCCGAGGTGGCCACGGCAGCGACCCATGTGTTCACCTGGAAAACGCCGACCAGCACAAGGAATTCGCCCACAAAGCCAGAGGTGCCCGGCAGGCCCACGTTGGCCATGGTGAAGAACATGAAGATCATCGCATAGGCCGGCATCCGGTTCACCAGACCGCCATAGGCGTCAATGTCCCGAGTGTGCATGCGGTCATAGATCACGCCCACACACAGGAACAACGCGCCCGAGATAAAGCCGTGGCTGATCATCTGGAAAATCGCGCCGTCAATGCCCTGCTGGTTGGCGGCAAAAATCCCCATCGTCACATAGCCCATATGGGCCACCGACGAATAAGCGATCAGCTTTTTCATATCCTGCTGCGCAAGGGCCACAAGCGAGGTGTAGACGATGGCAATCGCCGACATCCACAACACAACGGGCGCCAGCACATCCGACCCCACCGGGAACATCGGCAGGCTGAAGCGCAAAAAGCCGTAGCCGCCCATTTTCAGCAAGATCGCAGCAAGCACCACCGACCCTGCGGTGGGGGCCTGCACGTGCGCATCCGGCAACCATGTGTGCACCGGCCACATCGGCATCTTGACCGCAAAGCTGGCAAAGAACGCCAGAAACAGCATGGTCTGCAATCCGCCGACCACCGTAATCCCCAGCACCGAGAATGTCTCGGACGCAAAATCATGGGTCAGCAGCGTTGGAATATCCGTCGTGCCCGCATCCCAATACATAGCGATCATCGCGACCAGCATCAGGACAGAGCCAAGGAAGGTATACAGGAAGAACTTGAACGCGGCATAGATCCGCTCTTTGCCGCCCCAGATCCCGATGATCAGGAACATCGGGATCAGCCCGGCCTCAAAGAACAGGTAGAACAGCACCAGATCCAACGCGCAGAACACGCCCAGCATCAGCGTTTCCAGCATCAGAAACGCGATCATGTATTCCTTGACGCGGGTTTCCACTGTCCAGCACGACGCGATGGTGATCGGCATCAGGAACGTGGTCAGCATCACAAACAGGACCGAGATACCATCGACCCCCATCTTGTATTTCAGGCCAAGGATCCAGTCGTATTCTTCAACGAACTGCATGCTGGTGTTGCCCGGATCGAACCCAGCCAAAATGAACAGCGAGACAAGGAACGTTGCCGATGTGGCCAGCAGCGCCAGCCACTTGGCGTTGTTCTGGGCAGCGACGTCATCGCCACGCAGGAACAGCGCCATGATGACGGCAGCCACTGCGGGAATGAAGGTGATGATGGAAAGCAGGTTGTCCATGGATACTCTTTCGCCCCCTTACTGCGCGCCAGACAGCGTGAGCCAGGTGATCAGGGCAACAACCCCAAGGACCATGGCGAAGGCATAGTGAAAAACATAGCCGGACTGCGCCCGACCGGCGAGGCGGGTCAACATGGGAATAATCCCCATCGCCACGCCGTTGATGGACCCGTCAATAACAGCCCCATCGCCCTTTTTCCAAAGGAAGCCCCCCAGCCACTTGGCGGGGCGCACGATTGTCCAGTCATACAGCTCGTCGAAATACCATTTGTTCAACAGGAAAAGGTAAAGCGGGCGCTGGTTGGCCGCCAGTCGCCCCGGCAGCGACGGGTTCTTGATGTAGAACAACCACGACAGCGCAAAGCCAAGCACCATGGCAACAAAGGGGCTGACCTTGACCCATGTTGGCACATAATGCGCGTCATGCAGCACGGTGTTTTCCGGCCCGATAAAGATGGCGCCTTTCGGTGCCACAGCGGCCTGATGCGCGGGTTCAGCTTCTGCGGCGCCTTCGGCAGCACCTTCTGCGGCTTGGGACGCTACGACGGCTCCTGCCACCGGGGCGGCCTCTGCCTGTGTCTCGTGATGTGCAGCATCCAGACCGAACCAGTTGCGCACCTTGTCTTCATCGCCAAAGAACACGCTGTACCAGATCATCCCCGAGAACGCCGCGCCAAGCGCCAGCACCCCCAGCGGGATCAGCATGACGGTCGGGCTTTCGTGCGGCTCGTGGGGGTGGTCATCGTGACCGTGTACGTGGCCATGCCCCACCGTACCGGCGCGGTTCTTGCCGTAAAAGGTCATGAACATCAGACGCCAGGAATAGAAACTGGTCATCCCTGCCGCGACCACCAGCAACCAAAACGCGCCTTGATTGCCAACAAAGGCCGATTCAATCACCGCATCCTTGGACAGGAACCCGGCGAACCCAATATGGGTCAGCGGAATGCCGACACCCGTGATCGCCAGCGTGCCGATCATCATCGCCCAAAACGTGTAGGGGATTTTTTTGCGCAACCCACCATAGTTGCGCATGTCCTGCTCATGATGCGTGGCGTGGATCACCGAGCCTGCGCCCAGAAACAGCATCGCCTTGAAGAACGCATGTGTGAACAGGTGGAACATGGCCACCGAATAGACGCCCACACCCGCCGCCACGAACATATAGCCAAGCTGCGACATGGTGGAATAAGCGATCACGCGCTTGATATCGTTCTGCACCAGACCAATCGTTGCTGCAACAAAGGCCGTCGCGGCCCCCAGCACGGTGATCATCGTCATCGCCGAGGGTGCATATTCATAGACCGGCGACATGCGGCAGACCAGAAACACACCGGCAGTCACCATGGTGGCCGCGTGGATCAGCGCCGACACCGGGGTCGGGCCTTCCATCGCGTCGGGCAGCCATGTGTGCAGGAACAGTTGCGCCGATTTCCCCATCGCGCCAATGAACAGCAGCACGCCAATCAGGTTGGCCGCGTTCCAGTCGGCCCACAGGAACCGGACGCTGGTTTCTGCCAGGGCCGGAGCGGCGGCAAACACCTCATCAAAGCGGATCGAGTCGGTCAGGTAGAACAGCGCGAAAATGCCAAGGGCAAAGCCGAAGTCACCCACGCGGTTGACCACGAACGCCTTGATCGCGGCCGCATTGGCGCTTGGCTTTTTATAGTAGAACCCGATCAGCAGGTATGAGGCCACGCCCACGCCTTCCCAACCAAAGAACATCTGAACAAGGTTGTCAGAGGTGACCAGCATCAGCATGGCAAAGGTAAAGAACGACAGATAGGCAAAGAACCGTGCACGGTAATGCTCGTGATGGCCCCAGTTGTCGTCATGCGCCATATAGCCGAACGAATACAGATGCACCAAGGCCGACACCGAGTTCACGACGACCAGCATGATCGCGGTCAACCGGTCAACCCGGATGCCCCATTCACTGCCCAGCGTGCCAGATTCGATCCAGCGCAACAGCACCACGCGGTAGGTCTCACCGTCAAAGGTCAGAAAGATGATCCATGAAAGGAATGCCGCCAGAAACACCAAGCCGGTGGTGATGATCTGCCCGGCACGTTCGCCAATGATGCGCCAGCCAAAGCCGCAGATCAGCGCGCCAACAAGGGGCGCCAGAAGAATGATCGTTGCCATGGGTTCAGCCTTTCATCACGTTGACGTCTTCAACGTCGATCGTTCCACGGTTGCGGAAGAACACCACCAGTATCGCAAGCCCAATCGCCGCCTCGGCCGCCGCAACGGTCAGGATGAACATAGTGAACACCTGCCCCACCAGATCGCCCAGATGGCTGGAAAACGCGACCATGTTGATGTTCACCGCCAGAAGCATAAGTTCAATCGACATCAGGATGACGATGACATTCTTCCGGTTCAGGAAGATGCCGAAAATGCCGATGACGAACAAAGCCGCCGCGACTGTCAGGTAATGTTCCAGACCAACCATTCTCAAGTCCCTCCGGGTCTTTGCCCCGTTTTGTCTTTGTCGCAGAGGCGGGGTGAACCCCGCCCTACCCTATTTCTGAAGCCTTAGAGACCTTGCCCCGGCTTTACGTCTTTCAGCTCCATCGCCTTGGCCGGATCGCGCCACATCTGATGCAGCACGTTCTGGCGCTTTACATCCTTGCGGTGGCGCAGGGTAAGCAAAATTGCACCGATCATGGCGACCAGCAGGATCAGACCCGAAAGCTGAAACAAAAGCAGATACTTGTCATAGATCAACAGCCCCAGTGCGCGGGTGTTTTCCACCTGATCCATCGCGGGTGCCACCGCCTGACGCAAGCCCATCGCGCCTTCGGCCTGAACCCAAGCACCAATGCCCAGCGACAGCTGCATCAGCAGCACCACGCCGATCAGCAGACCCAGCGGCATGTAACGCGCGATCTCGCCCTTGAGCGCGGCAAAGTCGATGTCGAGCATCATCACCACGAACAGGAACAGAACCGCGACCGCGCCGACGTAGACGATGATCAACAGCATCGCCACAAACTCGGCGCCCAAGAGCACAAACAGCCCGGCCGACGACAGGAACGCAAGGATCAGCCAGAGCACCGAATGCACCGGGTTGCGGCTGATGGTGACCATAAGACCTGCCGCGACCACGACGATCGCAAAGGCATAAAAGGCATAATCTGCGACGGTCATTCGTCAGTCCCCTCAGTATCGGCAAACACGCTTTGCGCAATTTCCAGCGCTTTTTGCATGGCCGGCAGGCCGCCGAACATGCTCATCTGCCAGATCACCTCGGCGATTTCGCGCTGTGTGGCCCCGGCGGCAAGCGCATGGCGCACCGACAGTTTCAACTGCGGCTCGGCTTGCGCGCCCAGAACGGTCAGCGCGGCAATGGTGACCAGCAGGCGGGTTTTGGCATCCAGCCCTTCGCGGTTGAAGGTCTTGCCGAACCACATCTCCATCATGTCTTTTGGCATGGTGGGGAACAGCTTTTCCATCCCCCCCATCTTGATGCCCTCGGCCCCTGGATTGAAAGAGCGCAGCATTTCCTGCCCGCTTTCCATCATCTGTTGCAGCATCTTGGTGTAAGCGTCATTCATGGCCATCACCGATACGGTGCGTCGAGTTCGAGATTGCGGGCAATTTCCGCCTCCCAACGCGCGCCATTATCAAGCAGTTTGTCCTTGTCATAGAACAACTCCTCGCGGGTTTCTGTGCTGAACTCAAAGTTCGGGCCTTCGACTATGGCATCAACTGGGCAGGCTTCCTGACAAAAACCGCAATAGATGCATTTGGTCATGTCGATGTCATAGCGGGTGGTTCGCCTGCTGCCATCGTCACGCGGTTCGGCATCGATGGTAATGGCTTGGGCCGGGCATACCGCCTCGCACAGCTTGCAGGCGATGCAGCGTTCTTCGCCATTGGGATAGCGGCGTAGCGCGTGTTCGCCACGGAATCGTGGCGACAGCGGCCCTTTTTCATGCGGATAGTTCAGCGTGGCCTTAGGTGCGAAGAAGTACTTCATCCCCAGGGCAAACCCCTTGAGAAAATCCTGTAACAGGAAATACCGGGTCGCGCGGTTCCAGTCGATGTTAGCCATCATCAGCCCCCAATCGTCCAGCGGGCCCAAGCGCCGCCCAGAACTTCGAATTTCGCAAGGAATGCCACCAGCACAACCCAACCCAAGCTCAGCGGCAGGAAGACTTTCCAGCCAATGCGCATCAGTTGGTCGTAGCGATAGCGCGGCACGATGGCTTTCACCATGGCGAACAGGAAGAAGAAGAACGCCATTTTGATGAACATCCAGAAGAAGCCATCAGGCAGCCCCGGAATGGGCGACAGCCAGCCGCCAAAGAACAACAGCGTCATCAGAGCGCACATCAGGAAGATGGCGATGTATTCTCCGGCCATGAACAACAGGTATGGGGTCGAGGAGTATTCCACCATGAACCCGGCCACCAGCTCGGACTCCGCTTCCGGCAAGTCAAACGGCGGGCGGTTGGTTTCGGCAAGTGCGCTGATGAAGAACAACACCACCATCGGCAGATGCGGCAGCCAGTACCACGAGAACAAGCCATAAGCCCCGTCCTGCGCCGCGACGATGGCCGAGAAGTTCATCGACCCGGTCGAGATGATGATGCCAATGATGATCAGGCCCAGCGACACCTCATAGGAAATCATCTGCGCGGCGGACCGCAGCGAGCCGAGGAACGGGTATTTGGAGTTCGACGCCCACCCCCCCATGATCACGCCGTAAACCTCAAGCGAAGACACCGCGAACACGAACAGGATCGCCACGTTGATATCGGCCAAAATCCAGCCATCGTTGAACGGGATCACCGCCCAGGCCAGCATCGCCAACACGAAAGACAACATGGGCGCGAGGAAGAACACCGGGCGGTCAGCACCCGCAGGCACCACGATTTCCTTGACCACATATTTCAGCGCATCGGCCACCGATTGCAGCAGGCCAAAGGCCCCCACAACGTTTGGCCCCCGTCGCATCTGCACCGCGGCCCAGACCTTGCGGTCGCCATACACCAGAAACAACAGGCTGATCATCACGAAGCCCACGATCAGCAGGCTTTGCGCCGCGACCAGAACCAACGTGCCCATTGGCGTTGCCAGAAAGTCAGACATTCTCAGCCTCTCATCTTCAAATCGTCGGTATCCCAAGCGCCCCACAATCACGCACCGTCACTTCGGCGTCGATCGTGCGGAGTCCGGGTGGCAGTGCGGCCGAGATCAGATAGACCGCGTCCCCCCGCCAGGTATTTCCTGTCTTCGCCACTGTGGTCCGCACATGGCGCGCAAACCCAAATCCACGGATCAGCGCGTATTGTGCAGCCGCACAGCGGCCATATGCTTCAACATCATCATTTCCGCGCCCACCCTGAAGGGCGACGCGGAAGCTGACCATGTCGTCTTGCAACAGCACGGTCTGAATGCCCTGATACGATGGCACGAAGTCGCCCTGTGACACGGCCCCAGTCTCGGCACAAGCCGACAGCGCCACGAAAGCGGCGGTCAGGCTGGCAAGAACGGGCGCGTGGGGCATCGGCTACTCCGCCGCCAAAGGTGTGGCCGCCCGCGCTCGGGCCATGGCGGACAGTTCCGCCATCACCTGCGACGACCGCGCAATCGGGTTGGTCAGGTAGAAATCGGGGACCACGGGGCGGAAGGTTGCCTTTGCCGGGTCGCGCAGCGCAAGCGGGGTCCAGCCATTGTCGGCCAGATCATCAATCTGCCCCAGATGCGGATGAGCCGCGACCAGTGCACGGCGCAGGGCGGCCAGTGAATCCCACGGAAAGGTTGCCCCCAGTTCTGCTGACAAGGCGCGCAGAATAGCCCAGTTTTCCTTGGCTTCACCCGGCGCAAAGCCCGCGCGCATCGCCAGTTGCGGACGGCCCTCGGTGTTGACGAACAGGCCATTTTCCTCGGTATAGGCGGCACCCGGCAAGATCAGGTCGGCCCGGTGCGCGCCACGGTCGCCGTGGCTGCCCTGATAAATCACGAACGGGCCAGCTGCGATATCCACCTCATCCGCGCCAAGGTTATAGACCACCTGCGCGCCATCCATCGCGGCAGACATGCCGCCATCGGTCACAGCGCCAACATCCATGGCGCCGACACGCGCAGCGGCAGTGTGCAGCACCAGAAACTTGGCCCCCATCACCTCGGCCAGTTTCATCGCCTGAGACAGAACCGCCTCACCATCGGCTTCGTTCAAGGCACCCTGGCCAACGATCACGATCGCATTCGCCGTCTCTGCCGCGTCAGCGGTCGCCTTGACCAAGGCCGCACGGTCATTGCCCGCGTGGCTGTGGTCATAGGTCAGATCTGCCGCCTGCCCGATCAGCGTGATATTCGCGCCCTTCGCCCATGCCTTGCGGATACGGGCGTTCAGTACCGGAGCCTCGTCGCGCGGATTGGTCCCGATCAGGATGATCGTCTTGGCCGTGTCAATATCTTCAATCGCCGCCGTGCCAACATAGGCCGAGCGGTTGCCAGCGGGCAGCTTTGCCCCATCGGTGCGGCATTCAATGCGGCCACCAAGGCCTTCGACCAACGTTTTGAGGCTGAACACAGCCTCAACCGGGGCCAGATCGCCGACGATAGCCGCAACGGTCTTGCCCTTCATCGCGGCCGCAGCGACGGCCAAAGCCTCACCCCAGCCCGCTTTGCGCAGCTTGCCATTCTCGCGGATATAGGGCGTGTCCAGCCGCTGGCGGCGCAGACCATCCCAGATGAACCGGGTTTTGTCGGAAATCCATTCCTCGTTCACGCCATCATGGTTGCGCGGCAGGATGCGCATGACTTCGCGCCCCTTGGTATCGATACGGATGTTGGACCCCAAAGCATCCATCACATCGATGGATTCGGTTTTCGTCAGCTCCCACGGCCGCGCGGTAAAGGCATAGGGTTTGCTTGTCAGCGCGCCCACCGGGCACAGGTCAATGATATTGCCCTGAAGGTTCGAGTTCAGCGTCTCATTCAGGTAGCTGGTGATCTCACTGTCTTCGCCGCGCCCGGTCTGGCCCATCTGGGTGATGCCCGCAACTTCCGAGGTGAAGCGCACGCAGCGGGTGCAGGAAATGCAGCGCGTCATGGTGGTGGCGACCAATGGGCCAAGGTTCAGATCCTCGGACGCGCGCTTTGGTTCGCGGTAGCGGCTGAAATCAACGCCGTAAGCCATCGCCTGATCCTGCAAGTCACACTCGCCGCCCTGATCACAGATCGGGCAATCCAGCGGGTGGTTGATCAGCAAAAACTCCATCACGCCTTCGCGGGCCTTCTTGACCATCGGGCTGTTGGTTTTCACCAAGGGCGCTTCGCCATTCGGACCGGGACGCAGATCACGAACCTGCATGGCACAGCTTGCCGCCGGTTTGGGCGGGCCGCCGACCACTTCAACCAGACACATCCGGCAGTTGCCCGCGATTGTCAGGCGCTCGTGATAGCAAAAGCGCGGGATTTCCACGCCTGCCACCTCGGCCGCCTGAATGATGGTCATAGCGCCATCAACCTCGACTTCGATGCCATCAATGCTGATCTTCTTCAGGTTCGTCATCTGCTTACTCCGCAGCCATCGTGGCAAAAGGGACGGACAGCCGCCCCCGCGCCGTGTTCTGAGCCGTGTTCTGGGCCGGGCAGCGCACTGCCCGGCTGAATATGTGCGCCAAGGTCACCGTGTTACCCTCAGCAATGCGCCGACAAGACTGCCGCGCGCGATCTCTTCCGTGCCCGCCGCGCAATAAGCGTCAGCCTTGCCCGGAACCGCCCCTTTGGACGCCAGCCAAGCCGCAGCTTCGGCGCGCCCACGCGCTTTTTCAGACTTGCTTTCCACAAAGGCCCGCACTTCGGCAGCGCTATAGCCCTGCGACAAAGCATAATCGCGCAGCTTCAAAAGTTCGTTCAGCGCGCGCAACTTGCGCGGCTGCATCGTCGGGCAATTGTCCGCAATCGCATCGGCAATAAACCCGCTGCGCAGCGTGTCGTTGATCCGCTTTTCCTGATTGATCGGCACCAGCGCAAAGGCGGGCACGGCAAGCATCAGGGCGGCAAGTGTCATCGGGATCAGTTTCATCAGGGCCTCCTTGGCATTCCATGCCAAGGAGATAGGCGCTGTTTGCGCTGATAGGCGATGACAAGACCGGGTGTTCACGCAAACTTGGGCTGTTATCGGATAGCGCATCAGACGCACCCCCCGACATAAACCCATGTACCCGCCTCAAACCGGTCATAGACACCTGGGCGCAGGCGGCGGCCCTGCGCGGCATAGGTGGCATCGGCCACCCGGCGCGCGGCGGCCCCATCATACTGGCGGAAGGGTTGGCCATTGTTGGTCACCCGCAACGGGGCAACAGACGGCGCAGCCGCACCCTGACCAGCACCTTGCGGGGCTGGTTGCACACAAGCGCCAAGCGCCAGCGTCAGGGAAAGGGCGGCGCTCTTGCCCATCACTCAGCCGCAACCGCGCTGATGCGCCCGGTCTTCTTGGCCTTGATCCGGTCTTCGATCTCATCGCGGAAATGGCGGACCAGGCCTTGGATCGGCCAGGCCGCGGCATCGCCAAGAGCGCAGATCGTGTGGCCCTCAACCTGCTTGGTCACCGACAACAGCATGTCGATTTCCTCTACCTCGGCCTCACCACGCACCAGACGGTCCATCACCCGCATCATCCAGCCGGTGCCTTCACGGCAGGGCGTACACTGGCCACAAGACTCGTGCTTATAGAACTTTGACAGCCGCCAGATCGCCTTGATCACATCGGTGGACTGATCCATCACGATGACAGCCGCCGTCCCAAGACCCGAGCGCTGCTCGCGCAGCCAGTCGAAATCCATGATCGCATCATCGCACTGCGCCGCGTTCAGCATCGGCACCGAAGACCCACCGGGGATCACCGCCTTGATGTTCTTCCAGCCGCCGCGCACACCGCCGCAATGACGATCCAGCAGCTCTTTCAGCGGGATCGACATTGATTCTTCGACCACGCAAGGCGCGTTCACATGGCCCGATATGGCGAACAGCTTGGTGCCTGCGTTGTTTGGGCGACCAAAGCTCGCAAACCACTCCGGCCCACGGCGTAGAATGGTCGGCACAACGGCAATAGATTCCACATTGTTCACGGTTGTTGGGCAACCATACAGGCCAGCGCCAGCCGGGAACGGCGGCTTCATCCGCGGCATGCCCTTCTTGCCCTCAAGGCTTTCCAGCAGCGCGGTTTCCTCGCCACAGATATAGGCCCCGGCCCCATGGTGGAGGTAAAGGTCAAAATCCCAGCCCGATTTTGCGGCGTTCTTGCCCAGCAGGCCCGCGTCATAGCATTCGTCTATCGCGGCTTGCAGCGCCTCTTTCTCGCGGATGTATTCCCCGCGAATGTAGATGTAGCAAGCGTTGGCATTCATCGCAAAAGCCGCGATCAGCGCACCCTCGATAAGCGTATGCGGATCGTGACGCATGATTTCGCGGTCTTTGCAGGTGCCCGGCTCGGACTCGTCAGCGTTGATCACAAGATATGCCGGACGCCCATCGGACTGCTTTGGCATGAACGACCACTTGAGGCCGGTCGGGAACCCCGCCCCGCCGCGCCCGCGCAAGCCCGATGCCTTCATCTGTTCGATAAGCGTATCGCGGCCGCGTGCGATGATCGCAGCCGTGCCATCCCAATGACCACGCTTTTTCGCCCCGGCAAGGCTGCGGTCATGCATCCCGTAAAGGTTGGTAAAGATGCGGTCCTGATCCTTGAGCATCGTCTTTTCCTTATCCCCGACGCGAGCGCCAGATCTGATACGTCACAACCAGCGCCCAGATGAACGCGGCAATTGCGGCAAAGTCGAACAGAAAGACATAGCGGGCATCCCAGCCCCGTTGTCCGCCCAGATATTGCACGCCAATCCAAAGCAGCATGGTCCCGGCCAGAACGAATGCCACAAGCCGGGCCTGAAGCGCCAGTTTGCGTGCGTGGTCTGGGTCTGGCCGGTTCATTCAAGCCCCTTAGTAGTCGTTGGTCTTGGCCCGGATGCGGAATGCCTCCAGCCCTTCGGTCACGATGATCTTGGCCTGTGGCACCCATTTGTCGCGGGTCACACGGCCACGGAACCCTTTCAGATTCTGGTCCATCCAGGCGATATCTGCCCCGGACCAGCCAGCAATCTGGTCAAAGTGGAAAAAGCCAAGCTCGTGGCACAGCTTTTCCAGCACAGGGCCAATGCCCTCAATTTCTTTGAGGTTGTCAGCGGCCCCACCGCGCGCAGCTGTCAACCCCTTGGGCTTCACCGCTTCGGATGCCACAGCGCTGGCTTCGGCTGGGGTGCTTGCCGGGTCATCCTTTGACACTGGCTTGCCCTTTGACTGCGCTGGCGCTTCCTGCACCGTCACGCCAGTATCATCCGCCGGACGGCCCGCACCCGGTTTGGGTTCGCTGAACTTGGCACCACTTTTCGGCGCTTTCGGTTTGCCCAGCCATGGCGTGGTCAGCGGCACTTCGGTGCCATCAATCCGCTTGACCGTCTCGCCGATATCCACCGCAAGCTGCGCGCTGGCGTTATAGGGTTTGCGCCCCGCCTCATGGTCTTTGAGCGAGGTCAGCCCGGTCAGCGGCTCGGACGCGTAACGCCCGTTTTGCGGGCCGGGAACCGGCACTTCGCCAGCGCTGAACCGCGCGATCAGGTCGCGCAGCTTTTCAGGCGTCAAATCTTCGTAGTAATCCTTGCCGATCTGGGCCATCGGCGCATTGCTGCACGCACCCAGACATTCGACCTCTTCCCACGAGAATTTGCCATCTGACGACACTGTATGTGGCTGCTTGGCAATCAGTTCCTGACACACCGCAATCAGGTCTTCGGCACCGCAGATCATGCACGACGTTGTGCCGCATATTTGGATATTGGCAATTGACCCAACCGGTTGCAGCTGGAACATGAAGTAGAATGTCGCCACTTCCAGCGCGCGGATATAGGCCATACCCAGCATACCCGCCACATATTCAATCGCCGGACGCGTCAGCCAGCCATGCTGTTCCTGAGCGCGCCACAAAAGCGGGATGATGGCAGAGGCCTGCCGCCCCTCGGGGTATTTGGAAATCTGCCCCTGCGCCCAAGCAAGGTTTGCGGGCGTGAATTCAAACGAGGCAGGCTGGTCTTTGTGAAGGCGGCGCAGCATTAGCGGTCGATCTCCCCGAACACGACGTCCATCGTGCCGATGATGGCAGAGACGTCAGCAAGCTGATGCCCCTTGCAGATATAATCCATGGATTGCAGGTGCAGAAATCCCGGCGCGCGGATCTTGGCGCGGTAGGGTTTGTTGGTACCGTCGGCCATCAGATAGACGCCGAATTCACCCTTGGGAGCCTCAACCGATGCGTAAACCTCACCAGCGGGCACGTGGAACCCTTCGGTGTAAAGTTTGAAATGGTGGATCAAGGCTTCCATGCTGGTCTTCATCTCGCCACGCTTGGGCGGCGTGATCTTGCCACGGGCCAGCACATCGCCCTTTTCCACCCGCAGTTTCGCGCAGGCCTGCCGGATGATGCTGGTCGACTCGCGCATTTCCTGCATGCGGCACAGATAGCGGTCATAGCAGTCGCCGTTCTTGCCAATCGGAATCTTGAAGTCAAATTCGTCATAGCATTCATAAGGTTGGCTGCGGCGCAAATCCCATGCCAGACCAGAGCCGCGCACCATGACACCAGAGTAGCCCCATGTCAGGATATCTTCCTCTGTCACGATACCGATGTCGGCATTGCGCTGCTTGAAAATGCGGTTTTCGGTCAGAAGTGTGTCGATGTCATCCAGAACACGCGGGAATTCCACCGCCCATTGGTCGATATCTTCCACCAGCCGGTCGGGCAGATCAACGTGAACGCCACCGGGGCGAAAATAGGCGGCGTGCAGGCGGGCACCACAGGCCCGCTCATAGAACACCATCAGCTTTTCACGTTCCTCAAAACCCCAGAGCGGCGGCGTCAGCGCCCCCACGTCCATGGCTTGCGTGGTCACGTTCAGCAGGTGGTTCAGCACCCGACCAATCTCGGAATAAAGCACCCGGATCAGCGATGCACGGCGCGGAACCACTGTTCCGGTCAGCCGTTCTATCGCCAAACACCATGCATGTTCCTGATTCATCGGCGCCACATAGTCGAGCCGGTCGAAATAGGGCAGGTTTTGCAGATAGGTGCGGCTTTCCATCAGCTTTTCGGTGCCACGGTGCAGCAGGCCAATATGCGGATCGCAGCGTTCGACAATCTCGCCGTCAAGCTCCAGCACCAAGCGCAAAACGCCATGGGCCGCAGGGTGTTGCGGGCCGAAGTTGATGTTAAAATTGCGGATTTTCTGCTCGCCCGTCTCAAAGTCGGTCGAACCGTCGTCATAGGTGTTCTTGCGGATATCGCCGTCCATATTATCCTGCCTTGCTCATGACGTGAGGCCCGATTTTCGACACATCAAGAAAACTCGGACGCTTTGCATCCATTGCTGACAAATCCCAACCGCGTGGCACCGCGTTGCCAAACGCATCGTAGACGCGTCGATAAACCGAAGCCAGCAGCCAGCGAAAGATCATTATTTGGTCTTCCGTCATTTTTGCCTCGACTCCGGCCCTGACACGGCGGCTGTAATCTCCCGGCTTGAAGCCGATATTCAGGAAATTACACAGTTCCAGCATGGCGTTATCCGAGAACAAAGTCTCGTAAAACATGTATTTGACACGATCCTTGGGCAAATGCCCAAGCGCAAACAAAGTGCCAGGATAATTGCTCCGCGCGAGCATATGATCTTCATGCCCCTCAAGCAGTGAGGAAATCAGCATCTCTGCGGTATACTGAACCTGACCACTGGCCCTGCGCCTGCGCAGTTCCATCTGCACCTGGGACCACAGACGGCTGACCGGATCGCGCAGAATGTAGATCATTTTGGCACCGGGGAAAGCCTGAAGCATCGAGGTCATAACCCCTGGCCCCAAGGTGCAATAGGCTGGCGTGATATCGGCCACCCAAGGCGACGCCCCGGCGTCCTTCACCATAAACCGACGGTAAGCGGCGTGGTCTGACTCTTTGGATTCGTGCATCTTTACAAGGTCAAGCACCGTATTAAGCGACACCGGATCTCCCGGTTGCGCGCCCCGATTTTCCGCCCCATCACCTGCCGTTTCGAGCATGCTTTGCACGGCATTGCGTCGCGCATGATAGAATCCTGCCTGATTGGGATCATGCAACACGTTGAAATAGTGCATTTCCTTCACTGGCGGAACATGCACCTGCGGATGCGCGGAAAAATAGTCGTAAAGCCAAGTGGTCCCTGCCTTTTGCGCACCAACGCAAAAGAGGTGGTTTGGCACAGGTGCAGACACCTATTTGCCCCCCTCGGCAGACTTGCGCGGTGCCCCCGCCTTGTCGTCACCGGGCAGCACGTATTGCGCGCCTTCCCATGGCGACATGAAATCAAACTGCCGGTATTCCTGCACCAGATTGACCGGCTCATAGACCACGCGCTTTTGCGCCTCATCGTAGCGCACTTCGGTGTAGCCGGTGGTGGGGAAATCCTTGCGCAGCGGATGGCCGCGGAAACCGTAATCGGTCAGGATGCGGCGCAGGTCAGGGTGGCCGGAAAACAGGATGCCGAACATGTCGAACACTTCGCGTTCAAACCAGTTGGCACTAGGGTACACATCAACCAGTGACGGCACCATGTCCTGTTCCCCCACCGCGATCTTGATGCGGATGCGGTGGTTTTGATACATCGACAGGAAATGATAGACCACATCGAAGCGACGCTCGCGGGTCGGGTGATCAACCGCAGTAATATCCACCAACGACGAAAACCGGCAGCCCGCATCGACACGCAAAAAATCGCTGAAATCAGCGATATGGCTGGCGACCACCTCCAGCGTCAGTTCGCCAAAAGCGATCCGGCTGGACAGCACATCATTGGGCCGCTTCATCTCGATATGGGCGGCAAGCTCTTGCAAGGCTTCCGATATCTGGGCTTCGGACATGTCGTTTCTCCTCAGCGGGTCAGGGTGCCTGTGCGGCGGATCTTCCGCTGCAACTGCAAGATGCCATACAAAAGCGCCTCAGCGGTCGGGGGGCAGCCCGGAACGTAGATATCGACCGGCACGATCCGGTCACAGCCACGCACCACCGAATAGCTGTAGTGGTAATAGCCGCCGCCATTGGCGCACGATCCCATGCTGATCACATAGCGCGGTTCCGGCATCTGGTCGTAAACCTTGCGCAGCGCCGGGGCCATCTTGTTGGTCAGCGTACCCGCAACGATCATCACGTCAGACTGGCGCGGGGAAGCGCGCGGCGCAAAGCCAAAGCGCTCCACGTCATAGCGCGGCATCGAGGTGTGCATCATCTCGACCGCACAGCAAGCCAGACCAAAGGTCATCCAGTGCAGCGACCCGATGCGCGCCCAATTGATGATATCTTCGGTCGAGGTCAGCAAAAACCCCTTGTCCTGCAAATCGCGGTTCAGGGCTTGGGTAGCGACATCCATATCACCGCCTGCCGTGTTGGCTCCTGCCATCACTCCCATTCCAAGGCCCCCTTCTTCCATTCATAGGCAAAGCCCACAGTCAGCACGCCAAGGAACACGATCATCGACCAGAACGCAGTCATACTGATTTCTCCAAAGGCAACCGCCCAAGGGAACAGGAACGCGACCTCAAGGTCAAAGATGATGAACAGGATCGACACGAGGTAAAACCGCACGTCAAATTTCATCCGAGCATCATCGAACGCGTTGAACCCGCATTCATAGGCCGACACCTTTTCAGGATCGGGATTTCGCACCGCAAGCACTGCGGCAGCCAGAAGCAAAACAAGCCCCAGCCCAATCGCAAGTGCGAGTAAAACGATGATTGGAAAATACTCTCGGAGAAGTGCGTCCACGAGATGCTCCTTCGGCTGGCGACTGCGAGCTGCGGATGCTGGCGATCCGCTTGCACTCTTGCGAACTCGTTTACTCTGCTCCCCCACCGGGGTCAACGGAGAGGGGCACGAAATCCGTCTGGAAACGCACGAGATTCGTAAATTGTATGCACTTGAATACTGCGCGCCCGCGCCGCATGCCGCAGCGCAGCGTCCGAATCGGCGGTGGCTGCGGTCCCGGCGGATCGCGCCCACGCCTTGCCCCACCGCCCCACGGGCAAGGCGCGTGGCCCCAGCCCGTTCCGCCGCGCCATACCGGGACGGCGGAGCCATGTAACACATTGATTAATAGTTGCATTATTGCGAATAGATCCCTGACGCCAAGGGGTTGCGCGCGGCGCGGCAGCGGTGCTGCGGCAGGGGCAAAGGCCGATGCGACCACCGATTCACCTCCCATACGCGCAGCACATAGCTGAAAGTCTGCGTCACTATTTCAATTTCGCCAGCAAACCTGTCACCAATGGCACCACGCAAAAGGAGCCCTTCGGCGATGAATGCATTTAATCCAACGGTCGAATTTGACGCAATCCGCGACGGTGTGGCGCGGGTCTGTGCCGGGTTTCCCGGCAGCTACTGGCGCGATCTGGACAGCCGCCGCGCCTATCCGACAGATTTCGTCAACGCTTTGATCCGCGAAGGATGGCTTGGCGCGATGATCCCCGAGGCCTATGGCGGGTCGGGGTTGAGCCTGTCGGCGGCGGCGGTGGTGCTTGAGGAAATCCACCGTCAGGGCTGCAATGCCGCCGCCTGCCATGCGCAGATGTATACGATGGGCACCTTGCTGCGCCATGGCAGCGAGGACCAGAAACGCCAATACCTGCCGGGCATCGCCGATGGGTCGTTGCGGCTTCAGGCCTTTGGCGTGACAGAGCCGAGTTCCGGCACCGACACGCTGGCGCTCAAGACCTTTGCCCGGCGCGAGGGGGATGAGTATGTCATCAACGGCCAGAAGATCTGGACCTCGCGGGCCGAACATTCCGACCTGATGATCCTGCTGGCACGCACCACCCCCCGCGAGGAGGCGCAGACGCGCACCGATGGGTTGTCGGTGTTCCTGATCGACCTGCGCGGCAAGATCGGCAATGGCATCGACATTCGCCCGATCCGCACCATGATGAACCACGCCACCACCGAGGTTTTCTTTGACAACCTGCGGATCCCCGCCACCGCCCTGATCGGCGACGAGGGCAAGGGCTTTCGCTATATCCTGTCGGGGATGAATTCCGAACGCATCTTGATTGCCGCCGAATGTATCGGCGATGCGAAATGGTTCATCGACAAGGCCTCGACCTATGCCAAGGAGCGGGTGGTCTTTGGCGCCCCGATCGGGCGCAATCAGGGGGTGCAATTCCCGCTGGCCCGCGCCTATGCCCATATGATCGCCGCCGAGGCCATCGTCTACCGCGCCGCGGCCCTGTATGACGCGGGCCACAATCCGGGGGTCGAGGCCAATACCGCCAAAATGCTGGCCGCCGATGCCAGTTGGGAGGCCGCCGAGGCCTGTGTGCAGACCCATGGCGGCTTTGGCTTTGCCGAAGAATATGACGTGGAACGCAAATTCCGCGAGGCGCGGCTATATCAGGTGGCCCCGATCAGCACCAACCTGATCCTGTGCTACATCGCCGAACAGGTGCTGGGCCTGCCCAAAAGCTACGGGGCACCCGCATGACCGCCGATCTGGACGGAATTCTGGTGGTTTCGTTGGAACAGGCGGTGGCGGCCCCGCTTGCCACGTCGCGACTGGCCGAGGCGGGGGCGCGGGTCATCAAGGTCGAACGCCCCGAAGGCGATTTTGCCCGCCGCTACGATACGCTTGTCCATGGGGAAAGCGCCTATTTCGTCTGGTTGAACCGGGGCAAGGAATCCATCGCGCTGGACCTGCGCCGTGCCGAGGATCTGGCGCTGTTGCGCGCGATGGCGGCCCGGGCGGATGTCTTTGTGCAAAACCTTGCCCCCGGTGCTGCGGATCGTCTGGGGCTTGGCCGGGACGCTTTGTGCGCGGCACATCCGGGGCTGATCTATGTCTCGATCTCCGGCTATGGCGAGGAGGGGCCGTATCGCGACCAAAAGGCCTATGACATGCTGATTCAGGCCGAGTCCGGGCTTTTGTCGATCAACGGCACCGCGCAAGGCCCGGCGCGGGTGGGGATTTCAGTTTGTGACATTGCGGCGGGGGAAACCGCCTTTGCGGGCATCCTGCAATCGCTGATCGCGCGGGAGCGCAACGGCATTGGACGGCATGTCGAGGTATCGCTGTTCCAGACGATGGCGGACTGGATGAACGTGCCCTATCTGCAATCGCATTACGGCGGGATGGCCCCGGCGCGGATGGGGGTGCAGCACCCCAGCATCGCGCCTTATGGCGCCTTTGTCTGTGCCGATGGCCGCGCGGTTCTGCTGTCGGTGCAAAGCGACCGCGAATGGGTCAGCTTTGCCGCGGGCATTCTGGGCCGGGCGGACCTTAGCCAAGACCCGCGCTTTGCCACCAATGTCGCGCGGGTGGCGCATCGCGACCAGATCGACGCGCTGATTGCCCCGGTGATGGCCGCCCTGCCCCGCGATCAGGCCATTGCGCTTTTGAACCGGTCGGGCATCGCCTGCGGGCGACTGTCGGATCTGGCCGATCTGGCAGACCATCCACAGGCCCGCCGCACCCGCGTGGCCACGGCAAGCGGACCGGTGGATCTGATGGACCGGGGTTTGCGGTTTTCCGATGCGCGCGATTCCCTGCCTGCGGTGGTGCCGGGCGTCGATGAACATGGCGCGGCCCTGCGCCACGAATTCGCGCCGCCCCCCTAGGCAGACCCCAGCGGCAGGTTGCGCGCCACCGCCACAAAGGCGCGCAATTGCGGGCTTTGATTGCTGCGTTTCCACACCAGAACCGTGCGGGACCGAAACTGCGGATGCATGATCTGGCGCACCTCGACCGTGCGGCCCAGAAAGCCGATCAGGCTTTCGGGATAGATCGTCACACCCAGCCCCGCCGCAACCAGACCGATCAGCGCCAGCGTATTTGACGCCTCCAGCGTGACCCGAAGCTTCACGCCCTCGGCGCTGAACAGATCATCCAGCCGCCAGCGGTATTCATCCCATTCGCGCATATCGCCAAGGATTAGATCCTGATCGGCCAGATCGACCGGGGTGATCGTCGGGCGGCGCAACAGGTCGTGGTTGCGCGGCGCCACCACATACAGCGGCTCCGAGGTCAGCGGCAGACTGTAGTAATCGGGATGATCAAACGGTCCGATCATATACCCCACATCCACCTCATCCTGTGCCAGCGCGATCTTTTGCCCTTGGGTGCGGATATAGCGCAGCGCCACTTCGACATGGGGGTGGGCGGTGCGAAAGCGCGCCACCGCCTGCGGCATCGCCTCGGTCGCGGCAAAGGCCATATAGGCCAGCCGCAGAGTGCCGGCCTTGCCCTCGGCAATGCGGCGCGCAGCAACGACCGTATCGTCATAGCGCTGCACCAGATGGGCGTTGTCATCGTAAAA
Source organism: Pseudotabrizicola sp. (assembly GCF_030684215.1). Lineage (GTDB taxonomy): Bacteria > Pseudomonadota > Alphaproteobacteria > Rhodobacterales > Rhodobacteraceae > Pseudotabrizicola. The sequence goes on along the minus strand of NZ_JAUXOV010000076.1, from coordinate 79,046 downwards.
CCGTCGCCCCGCCTGAGTCAGCGCCACATCGCGCGTGGTGCGTTCCAACAGGCGAAACCCCAGCGCATGTTCCAATTTCTGAATCCGGCGGCTGAGCGCGGATTGGTCAAGGTTCAACCGGTCCGCCGCGCGGCGAAAGTTCAGCTCTTCGGCCAGCACCAGAAAGGACTGCACATGTTCCACCCCGGCAAATCGCGCCATATCCCGCCCCGATCAGTAATGCATATCGCGCATCAATACTTGCGAACATGCCATTTCTCCAAGCGGATTTTATGCGGCATCTTGGTGTCATCGCTTTCGATATTGGGCAAGGACTTCAGGTCGGCGCCCGTCATTTTCTGCATCAATGGAGAACAAAAATGAGTGATGTTGACGCCAAGGAACTGGACCGTCTGCTGCAACAGGCTTTTGACACCGCGTCAAAGCTGTATCAGGAACGCGGGTTCCAACGCCGCGTGGGCTTTGGCAAGCGCCCCGCTCTTGTCAGTGTCGATCTGGCCAATGCCTGGACCCGCCCGGGCAACCCGTTCACCTGCGATCAGGAAAAGATGGACGGCGAGATCATTCCGGGCATGCAAAAGCTGCTCAAGGCGTTCCGTGCTGCAGGCCTGCCGGTGATCCATGTCACCACCGCCTATGAAATCACCGACCGCAACGCCGATTTCACCGACATGGGCCTGTGGCACAACAAGATCCCGATTGATGTCGTGAACCTGAAAGACAAGGATCTGTGGGCCATCGACAGCCGCATCGCCCCGGTTCCGGGCGAATACACGCTGCTGAAAAAACGCGCCTCGGCGTTTCATGGCACCGAACTGGGCGGCATCCTGCGCGCCAACAACGTGGATACCATCCTTGTGACCGGCGTGACCGCCTGCGCCTGTGTGCGCCAGACGGTCTGTGACGGCATCGCCGATGGCTTCCGCCCGATCGCGGTCCGCGAATGTATCGGCGACCGCGTGCCGGGCGCTGTGGCATGGAACCTGTTCGACATCGACGCCAAGTTTGGCGACGTCCAGACGGTCGAGGAATGTCTCAGCTATATCAACGGTCTCGCGGCCAAAGCCGCAGCCTGACCCCGGCGACGGGCCGCCCCCGTGCGGCCCGCCCCTCTTTCCACGGCCAAAAGCGCCGGGACGTTCAACAGGAGAGCAATCATGGCCAGAATTGGCGTCGATGTGGGCGGCACGAACACCGACCTTGTTCTGGAATGCGCAAAGGGCGTGTTCTACCACAAGGTGCCAACCACCCTCAAAAACCAGTCCATCGGCGTGGTGCAAGGCGTGCAGGGGATCTGTCAGATGGCCGGGATCGCGCCCTCTGATGTCGAGACCATCGTGCATGGCACCACCACCGCAACCAATATCACCATCGAACACAACGGTTCCGATTGCGGGATGATCACCACCCAAGGCTTCCGCGACATCCTGCACATCGGGCGGCACAAGCGGCCCTATAACTTCTCATTGCATTTCGATGTGCCGTGGCAAAGCCAGCCGCTGGTCAAGCGCCGCAACCGGGTGGCGGTGGCCGAACGCATACTGCCGCCCGACGGGCGGATCGAAACGCCGCTGGACGAAGACGCGGTCCGCGCCGCCTGCGCCCTGTTTCGCAAGCGCGGGATCAAGTCGATCGTCATCGGCTTCATGTTCGCCTTTCTGAACGACGCTCATGAAAAACGGGCGCGCGACATCGTGCTGGAGGAAATGCCGGACGCCTACATCACGCTGTCGTCCGAGGTGGCGAATGTGATGCGTGAATATGAACGGTTTTCCACAGCCGCGATGAATTCCTATGTCGGGCCGAAAACCGCCTTTTACCTGCGCGATCTGGATGCCCGCCTGCGCGAGGCGGGTGTGACGTCCCGTCTGCGGATCATGCAATCGAATGGCGGCGTGTCGACCGTCGATGCCTGCGCGCGCCGTCCGGTGCGCATCCTGATGTCGGGGCCTGCGGGCGGTGTGATCGGCGGCGCATCCGAAGGCGTGATGGCCGATGAGCCGAACATCATCACCGTCGATATCGGCGGCACCTCGGCCGATATTTCGACCATCCCCGGCGGCGTGGTCAAGATCATGAACCCTCGCGACACCTTTGTCGGCGGCCATCCGGTGCTGACCCCGATGATCGATCTTGTCACCATCGGCGCGGGCGGCGGATCGGTTGCCTTTATCGACGAGGCCGGGGCCTTTCACGTCGGCCCGCGCTCTGCCGGATCGGAACCGGGACCGGCCTGCTATGGCCGGGGCGGCACCGAACCCACCGTCACCGACGCCCAGATCGTACTGGGTCGGCTGGACCCGGACATGGCGCTTGGCGGCGATCTGAAGCTGGATGCCGCCCTGTCCTTCCGCGCGGTCGAGGAAAAGATCGCAAAGCCGCTGGGGCTGAGTGTGACCGATGCGGCACTTGGGATCATCAAGATCATCAACAACAACATGGCGCTGGCGATCCGGTCCAATTCGGTGGCGCGCGGGGTTGATCCGCGGGCGTTTTCCATCATGCCCTTTGGCGGGGCTGGCCCCCTGCACGGGGTCGCGCTGGCCGAGGCGATGGCCTGCAAGGATGTAATCGTGCCGGTCGCCCCCGGCATCACCGCCGCGGTCGGCCTGCTGAAAACCGACCTGCAATATGAACATACCGAAGCGGTGATTGTAGAGTTGGGCAAGGCCGGGGCCGCCGATCTGGCCCGCATCAATGCCGCGACCCAAAGCCTGCGCTCCCGCGTGCAAGAGGAGCTGGACAGCGACGGCATCGCGCGAACGGCGCAACAGATCACCGTGATCGCGGAATGCCGCTATCATGGTCAGGGGTTCGAGCTGCGCGCCACCCTGCCCGAGGGCGAGATCACGGCCGAGAACCGCCATGTGATTTCCGACAGCTTCCACGACCGCCACCAGACTGATTACGGCTACAGCTACCGCGAGGCCGAGGTCGAACTGATTACCCTGCGCGCCATCGGCTCTGCCTCGGTGCGGCGGGTCGATATTCCGAAAATCGCCCGCACGGACGGATCGGGCATCGCACATGCGCTGATGTTCACCCGCCCCACCACCTTTGACGATGGCCGCACGCTGGACACCCCGCGCTATGACCGAACCAAGTTGCGGGCGGGAGATCTGGTCGAGGGCCCGGCGCTGCTGCACCAGCACAATGCCACCACGCTGATCCCGCCCGGATATGTCGCCGAGACGCTGGATTACGGCAACACCCGCATCCGCCCCATCACCGCGTAAGGAGGGCCCGTCATGAACAAAATCACCCCGATCGCCGAGACAGTCGATCCGATCACGCTTCAGGTCATTCGCGGCAGCTTCGAGACGATTGCCGAGGAAATGGGCCATGTGCTCTATCGCATGTCGTTTTCCTCCATCATCCGCGAAAGTCAGGATCTGGGCGCGGGCCTGTTTGATGCCGATTTCAACACGCTGTGCGAAAGCGAAAGCACGCCGATGCACATCGGGTCGATCCCCGGCTATCTGCGCGGCATTGCGCAGACGTTGGAGGATGGCGAATGGTATGAGGGCGATGTGGTGGTGCATAACCACCCCTATTACGGTGCCTCGCATACCCCCGATCTGGCCATCGTGGTCCCGGTGTTTTATCAGGACCGTCTGGTCGGCTTTGCCGGAAACACCGCGCATCATGTCGATATCGGCGCGGCCACCCCCGGCCTGATTATCGACGTGCCAGATGTCTTTGCCGAAGGCATGTTGTTTGCCGGAACCAAGCTTTATCGCAAGGGCGCGCCCAACAATGCGATGTGGAACTATATCCGCCGCAATTCCCGTGCCGCGGGCCAGTTGGTGATGGACATCGAGGCACAGGTCGCCTCGGCCCGGATGGGGGCGCGCCGCTTTGTCGAACTGCTGGAGAAATACGGCGAAGACACGGTCTTTGCCGCCGCACGGCAGTTGATGGATTATGCCGAGCGCATGACCCGCCAACGCATCAGCGCCATTCCCGACGGCGATTACACCGCCGAAGGCTGGCTGGACGACGATGGCCGCAATCGCGATGCGCAGTTGAAGGTTAAGGTGACCGTCCGGGTGCGCGGCGATGAGGTCGAGGTTGACCTGACCGGGTCGGCCGACCAGACCCCCACCGCCTATAACGTACCGTTCGAGGGCTCGACCAAGGTGGCGGCCTATGCGGGGTTTCGCAAGCTGCTGCTGGATGCCGCGACATCCGATCTGCGGGTGCCGTCGAACGAGGGCTCGTTCCGCCCGATCAAGGTGACGGCCCCCTTGGGGTCGATCTTCAACCCGCGCGCCCCCGCCAGTGCAGAAGCGCGCTTTACCCAATGCAACCGAATGATCGACCTTATCATCCGGGCGCTGGCCCCTGTGATGCCCGATCAGGTGATCGCGGGGTCGTCTGCCTCGATCAGCTTTGCCGCCTATTCGGGGCTGCGGCCCAATGGCGATTACTGGGTGTTTCTGGAGGTAAACGAGGGCGCCTATGGCGGGCGGCCCCGGTCGGACGGGCCGGACTGCATCGACAACCTGATGGCCAACACCCGCAACAACCCGCTTGAAGATCTTGCGATGCATATCCCGATGATCTGCGACCGCTATGAGTTGCGCGATGACGCCCCCCCCGGCGCGGGCGCGCATCGTGGCGGGATCGGGGTGGTCAAATCGCAACGCGTGCTGACGCCAGCCTTTATCACCCACGAATCCGAACGCCACACCGATGCGCCCTGGGGCATCTTTGGCGGGGCTGACGGCGCGGTGGGGCGTTGCACCATCACCAACCCCGACCGTCCGGGCGAAGAGCAAGAGATGTATTCCAAATTCTCGGGACTGGCGGTACAGGCCAATGATGTGATGACCTATTACAGCCCGAATGGCGGCGGCTATGGTGATCCACTGACGCGCCCGCCGCTCAAGGTGCTGGAGGATGTGCTGGATGGTTTCGTGCGCGAGGCCGATGCGCGCGACAGCTACGGCGTGGTGCTGGACCTTGACGCGGAAACCGTGGACATGCCCGCAACCGAGTCCTTGCGCACAAAAATGCGCACCATTCGCGGCTGAACCTTCTTCTGTCGGCACAACAGCTATGCAAGGCCCCGCCCCGATGTGCGGGGCCTTGTTCTGTGGGCGAAATGGGGCAGAGTTGAAAAAAGTCCGCCGGGGGCCTTGCACCCTGCCCTCCCAAGAAAGGCCCTAGCATGTCCCGTTTCCTGATTACAGCCGCCGCCCAGATGGGCCCGATTTCCCGGTCGGAAACCCGCAAGCACACCGTGCGCCGCCTGATCGAGATGATGCGCGAGGCCCGTGGCCGGGGCGCGGAACTGGTGGTGTTCACCGAACTGGCGCTGACCACCTTTTTCCCGCGCTGGATGATCGAGGACGAAGCGGAACTCGACAGTTTCTATGAAAGCGCCATGCCTTCCGCCGACACGCAGCCCCTGTTTGACGAGGCGCGGCGATTGGGGATGGGGTTCAACCTTGGTTATGCCGAACTGGTGGTCGAAAACGGGGTGAAACGGCGGTTCAACACCTCGATCCTGGTGAATTCCAAGGGCGAGATCATCGGCAAATACCGAAAGGTCCACCTCCCCGGCCATGACGAACCACAGCCCGGACGGGCGTTCCAACATCTGGAAAAGCGGTATTTCGAACCCGGCGATCTGGGCTTTGGGGTGTTTCGCGGCTTTGGTGGCGTGATGGGCATGGCGATCTGCAATGACCGCCGCTGGCCGGAAACCTATCGCGTCATGGGCTTGCAGGGCGTCGATATGGTGATGCTTGGCTATAACACGCCCTTTGACCATACAGGCGACGAGGCGGTGAACAGTCTGACGCTGTTTCACAACCACCTGTCGATGCAGGCGGGGGCTTACCAGAACGCGACATGGGTGGTCGGCTGCGCCAAATGCGGCACCGAAGAAGGCTCGCGCATGGGCGGGCAAAGCGTCATCATCGCGCCTTCGGGCGAGATCGTGGCACAGGCGGTCACCGTGCAGGACGAGGTCATCACCGCCAAATGCGATCTGGATATGGGCCGCATCTACAAGGAAACTATCTTCAACTTTGCCCGCCATCGGCGCCCGGAACATTACGGGCTGATCGTGGAACGCACGGGCGCCATCCTTCCCCCCGAATGACAGGAGATTTGCGATGACCACCGTGATCAAGGGCGGCACCATTGTCACCGCCGACCGCAGCTATGACGCCGATGTGCTGATCGAGGGCGGGCGCATCACCGCCATTGGCGAGGCGCTGTCGGGGGATACGGTGATCGACGCGACGGGGGCCTATGTGATGCCGGGCGGGATTGATCCGCACACGCATCTGGAAATGCCTTTCATGGGCACCAGCACCGCCGAGACATGGGAAAGCGGCACCTTTGCCGCGGCCTCGGGCGGCACGACACTGGTGATCGATCACATCATCTCTGACCCGGATGAACTGCTCACCCCGCTGGATTTGTGGAACGCGCGCGCTGCGCGGCAGGCCAGCATCGACTACGGCTTTCATATGTCGATCACCGGCTGGTCGGAACGGGTGTTCGACCAGATGGAAACCGTGGTGGCGCGCGGGGTCAACACGTTCAAGCATTTCATGGCCTACAAGGGCGCGTTGATGGTCAATGACGACGAAATGTTCGCGTCCTTTACCCGCTGTGCCGGGCTGGGGGCCATTCCCTTTGTCCATGCCGAAAACGGCGATCTGATTGCCGGATTGCAGCAAAAGCTGATGGCCGAGGGCAATTCCGGCCCCGAGGCGCATGCCTATTCCCGCCCGCCCGAGGTCGAGGGCGAGGCGACAAACCGCGCGATCATGATTGCCGATGCGGTGGGGGTGCCGGTCTATATCGTACACACCAGTTCGGAGGAGGCGCATGAGGCCATCCGCCGCTGGCGCCAACGCGGCACGCGGGTCTGGGGCGAGCCGCTGATCCAGCATCTGATCCTTGATGAAAGCGTCTATGCCCATCCCGACTGGGATTTTGCCGCGCAACGGGTGATGAGCCCGCCGTTCCGGGACAAGAAACACCAAGACAGCCTCTGGGCAGGTCTGGCCGCCGGGTCCTTGCATGTGGTGGCCACCGATCACTGCGCCTTTACTACCGCGCAGAAACAGGCAGGCCGGGGGAATTTCACCAAGATCCCCAATGGCACCGGGGGGCTGGAGGACCGCTTGTCGCTGCTCTGGACGCATGGGGTGATGACGGGCCGAATCACGATGAATGAATTTGTGGCCGTCACCTCGACCAATATCGCGCAAATCCTGAACATCTATCCGCGCAAGGGGGCGGTGATGGTGGGGGCCGATGCCGACATCGTGGTGTTCGACCCCAAGGCCAGCCGCACCATCCGCGCCGTCGATCAGAAATCCATCATCGATTACAATGTGTTCGAGGGCTATGAGGTGACGGGCATGCCGCGATACACCCTGTCGCGCGGCGATGTGGTCTGGGGGCCGGGGGCGGTGCAGCCGCAACCGGGCCGGGGTCGGCACATCGACCGACCGGCCTTCCCCGCAACGTCGCAGGCGCTGACCACCTGGCGCGCCCTGACCGCCCCGCGCCCTGTTGCGCGCTCCGAGGCGATGATGCCGATCGGCGTTTGACCCGATCCGACACGACAGACACAGGGCGCATCCTGCCGGGTGCGCCCTGTTGTGTAGCGCCCAAGTGTGCATGGATTTTGTACACCAGCGCACAACTTTTGGAAAATCAGATAGCTTTGAAACGGATAGCTTGGCGCACTATCAGCCTGTTTCGGCATATCTTGCAGTGAAAACCCCTTATTTCCAGTAACTTCATCGCGTCATCGTTGTTCTGATCCGGGGCGCCGGACGATGCCCCGAAAAGACGGTATGCAAAAATCCCTTTGTCAGACCCGCGATCCATGCCCCATGCTATCGGTCAAGCTCAACCGCGCGTCAGCCCTGCCCTTCCGGGACACAGGTCGCCGCGCCAGTGACACACAGAGGGCAGCAAGATGATCAGGGTCGGGGTCGACGTCGGGGGAACCTTTACGGATCTGGTGCTGGAACGTGTGGACAGCGCCGGTCAGCAAAAGGTGTTTACGCACAAGGTCTCGTCCACGGTGGCGGATCAATCCGTGGGCGTGGTGCAGGGCGTGGTCGAACTCTGCGCCATTGCGGGCGTGCAACCGGGCCAGATCGACGCGCTGTTCCACGGCACGACCGTGGCCACCAACATCGTGATCGAACGCAACGGGGCCGAGGTTGGGATGATCACCTCGCAAGGGTTCCGCGACATCCTGCACATGGGCCGTCACAAGCGCCCGCACAACTTTTCATTGCAATTCGATGTGCCGTGGCAAAGCGCCCCTCTCATCAAGCGCCGCAACCGGATTGCGGTTGCCGAACGGCTGATGCCGCCCGACGGTCGGGTGGACACGCTGCTTGATGTGGATGCGGTCGAGCGCGCCGCCGAACTCTTTGCCCAACGCGGGCTGGAGGCGGTGGTGATCGGCTTTCTCTATTCCTTTGTGAACAATGACCATGAATTGCGCGCCAAGGAGATCGTGCGCCGCGTTATGCCCGATGCCTTTGTCTGCGCTTCCAGCGAAGTGGTGAACACCATCCGCGAATATGAACGCTTTTCCACGGCGGCGATGAACGCCTATATCGGCCCGCGCACCGCCCGCTATCTGGACAACCTGCAACGGCGCTTGCGCGAGGCAGGCGTCACCGCCTTTGTCCGCATCATGCAATCCAACGGCGGCGTGACGACGGTGGAACAGGCCTGTCGCAACCCGGTGGGGCTGTTGCTGTCGGGGCCTGCGGGGGGCGTGATCGGCGGGCGCTGGACCGGCGAGGCCTGCCAGCAGCGCGACATCATCACCATCGACATCGGCGGCACCTCGGCCGATATCAGCGTGATCCGCGATGGCGATCTGACCATCAAGAACCCGCGCGACACCGAGGTGGCCCATATGCCGGTTCTGGTGCCGATGATCGACATCGACGCCATCGGCGCGGGCGGCGGGTCCATTGCGTATATCGACAGCGGCGGCGCGTTCCGGGTCGGTCCGCGCTCGGCCGGGGCGGAACCGGGACCGGCGTGCTATGGCAAGGGCGGCACCCTGCCCACGGTCACCGATGCGCAGGTCGTGCTTGGGCGGCTTGACGCCGAACATTTCCTTGGCGGCGGGCTGAAGATCGACCCTGCCCTGTCGGAAACCGCGATCCGCACCCATCTGGCTGAACCTTTGGGCCTGTCGGTCAAGGATGCGGCGCTGGGGGTCTTGAAGATCATCAACAACACCATGGCGCTGGCGATTGCATCAAATTCCGTCGCACGCGGGATTGATCCGCGCAACTACAGCCTGATGGCCTTTGGCGGCGCCGGGCCGCTGCATGGCGTGGCATTGGGCGAGATCATTGCGGTCAAGAACGTGATCTCGCCGCTGCATCCGGGCATCACGGCGGCCATGGGACTTTTGGTGACGGAACCGCGCTATGAATATACGCAATCGTCGCTTACCATCCTGCAATCGGCCACGCCCGAGGCGCTGGCGGGGCTGAACGCCGCCTATGACCGCCTGCGCGCCGAAGCCACGGCCCAGCTTGCCGCCGATGGCATCGCGCCTGACGGGCAGATTTTCACCCGCATCGCGGAATGTCGCTATGTGGGTCAGGGGTTCGAATTGCGGGTTGAGGTGCCGGACGGCCCGATCACGGCAGAATCTGCCCAAGACATCGCGCGCCGCTTCTTTGCGGTGCATCGCACCGAATACGGCCATGCCTTCGAGGATCAGGCGGTGCAGATCGTTACCTTGCGGGTCATCGGATCGTCCCGGTCCGAGACCCTGCGCCTGCCGCCTTTGGAAAAAGGCGGGCGGCGCAACCCGTCCGAGGCGGCGCTTTATGCCCGCGCCACCACCTTTGACGATGGTGCCACGATCCAGACCACCCGCTTCGACCGCATGAAGCTGCGCGCCGAGGATGTGGTCACAGGGCCTGCGGTGATCGTGCAGCAAAATTCCACCACCATCGTGCCGCCCGGTTATCAGGCGCGCGTGATGAAACTGGGCGATCTGGTGATCGACCGCACCCATCAGGAGATCTGAGGCCATGACAAAGACCATTGATCCGATCACCCTGCAAGTCATCGGCGGCGCGCTGCATGCCATCGCCGAACAGATGGGCAACGTGCTGTATCGCATGTCCTATTCGTCGATCATCCGCGAAAGTCAGGATCTCGGCGCGGGTCTGTTCGATCTGGATTACAACACGCTGTGCGAGTCGGATTCGACACCGATGCACATCGGGTCCATCCCCGGCTATCTGCGCGGGATCGAACAGAGCCTGCCCAAGGAGTCGTGGCGCGAAGGCGATGTGGTGATCCACAACCACCCCTATTTTGGCGCCAGCCATTCGCCCGACATCGGCATCGTCATGCCGATCTTTTACCATGGCGAACTGGTGGGCTTTTCCGCCAATACCGCGCATCATCTGGACATTGGCGCCGCCACCCCCGGCCTGATCATCGACGTGCCGGATGTCTTTGCCGAAGGCATGTTGCTGAACGGCCTGAAACTGGTCGAGTCGGGGCGGCGCAACGACACGCTGTGGCGCTATATCAGCGGCAATACAAGGGTGCCGGGTCTGGTGATGCGCGACCTTGAGGCGCAGATCGCTGCCGCCGAACTGGGCGTGCGCCGCTATTGCGAATTGATGGACACCTATGGCCGCGACACTGTGGAACAGGCGTCGCGTCAGTTGATGGATTATTCCGAAATGATGCTGCGGCGCGAAATTGCCAAGATCCCGGATGGCGATTACTTTGCCGAAGGGTTCATGGATGATGACGGCCGCACCCGCGGCAAGCGCCTGCCGATCAAGGTCACCGTCCGCGTGCGCGGCGATGATGTCGAGGTGGACCTGACCGGATCGTCGCCGCAGGTGCCGACCGCCTTCAACGTGCCGTTCGAGGGCTCGACCAAGGTGGCGTGCTACTTTGCTTTTCGCGCGCTGCTGCTGGATACCTATACCCACCCCGAATACATTCCGCAAAACGAAGGCAGCTTTCGCCCGGTCAAGGTCACGGCGCCCCTTGGGTCGATCTTCAACCCGATTGCGCCCGCGTCCTGCGAGGCGCGGTTCAACCAGATTCAGCGCGTGGTCGACCTTATCATCAAGGCGCTGGCCCCGGTCCTGCCCGACAAATGCACCGCCGGAAACGCGGCCTGCCTGTCCTTTGCAAGCTATTCCGGTCTGCGCCCTTCGGGGGAGTATTGGGTGCTGATCGAGGTGAACGAGGCCGCGATGGGCGGGCGCCCCAGATCGGACGGGCCGGACACGATCGAGGAGTTGATGCGCAACACCCGCAACAACCCGCTGGAAGATCTGGGGATGCATCTGCCCATGGTCTGCGACCGCTATGAAATCCGCGACGATGTGTTCCCCGGCGCGGGAGAGTTTCGCGGCGGAATGGGGGTGGTCAAATCCCAACGCTTCCTGACCCCCGGTTTCATGACCCACGAGTCCGACCGCAACGAAGATGTGCCATGGGGCATCTTTGGCGGGCATGAGGGGGCGACGGCGGCGGTGCGCATCCACAACGCCAATGGCACGGATGAACCGCGCGACGTGGACGCAAAATTCTCGGGGATGCGGGCGGAATTGAACGATGTGGTCACCTATCTGTCGCCTTGTGGCGGGGGCTATGGCGATCCGCTGAACCGCGACCCGAAAAAGGTGCTGGACGATCTGCTGGACGGCTACATCACCCCGGACCACGCTCGTACGGTCTATGGGGTTGTGTTCCAGCCCACGACCGATGGCTACGGCTGGGGTCTGGACATGGCCGCCACCACCGATCTGCGCGCCAGCCTGCGCGTCGCCTAACGCAAGGGGGAAAGACACGCAGCATGGAGTTTCTGGACCTCCAGTATTTCGTCAGTATTGCCGATACTGGCAGCTTTACGAAATCAGCCCTGCAAAACAACGTGGCGCAATCCGCGCTCAGCCGCCGGGTGCGTGATCTGGAAACCGAGATGGGCAATGCCCTGTTTTACCGCAACGGGCGCGGGGTGGTGCTGACCGAGGCGGGGGAAACCTTTCTGACGCGGGCGCGCGGTATCTTGGCCGAGGTCGAGGCCCTGCGTCAGGACATGCGCCAAAGTACGGGGGCGCTGGATGGCACGGTCAAGCTTGCCGTGCCGCCCTCGGTCGGGTTGATCCTGCTGGCCCCGCTTTTGTCGCAGATCCGTATCGATTATCCCCAGATCCGAATGAAGGTGCTGGAGGGCTTTTCCGGCCATGTGGCGGATTGGCTGTCGGCGGGCAAGGTCGATCTTGCGGTGCTTTACAAGACGAAATCTTCGGCGCTGCTGGATGCCGAGCATCTTCTGTTCGAGGATCTATATCTGATTTCGGGCGCGCAGGCCCCGGTCTTGGGCGATGGTGGCGCGGTCAGCCTTGCGCAGATCGCGCCAGAGGAACTGGTCTTGCCCGGTCTGCCGCACGGGTTGCGGGTCTTGGTGGATTCCGCCAGTGCGCAGGCGCAAGTGCCGCTCAACATCGCGATGGAGTTGGAAACGCTGCCCACCATCTGCGATCTGGCGGCCACCGGCACCATCCGCACCATCCTGCCGCTGACGGCGGTGCAGGCCGGATTGAAGGCGGGCAAGCTGGTGGCGCAAAAGATCGACCAACCTGCGATCAGCCGGGAATTGATCCTGGCCCATGCCCCCCACCGCGCGGCAGCTCCGGCGACCAAGGCCGTGGTGCGTCTGATCCGTAGCCATATTGCAGAGCTTGTCCGTTCCGGCCTTTGGGTCGGGCGGATTTAATCATTCTCAAAGGGACACCATCATGAGCGACGTCTTTCCGACCCTGTTCTCGCCCGTCACACTTGGGCCGCTGACCCTGCGCAACCGGATTGCCATGGCCCCGCTGACCCGCCAGATGGCAGAGCCAGATGGCACGCCCACAGACGAGATGGCCGCCTATTACGCGCGGCGCGCGCGGGGGGGGCTTGGGCTGATCATCACCGAAGGCACCTATGAGCAAGAGGCGTTCCAGTCCCGCGCCTATCTTTCGCAACCGGGCATCGCCACGGCGCGCCATGTGGCGGGCTGGGCAAAGGTGTGTGATGCGGTGCATGACAATGGCGCCAAGATCATCATCCAGCTGATGCATGGCGGGCGGGTCTGCGATCCGCGCACGCTGAACGGGCAACCGGGCGTCAGCGCGTCCGACACCCAAAGCGGGGGCTGGACGCTTTACACCGACAACGATTACGAAAAGCAGATCCGCAACATCAAGGGCGACTGGCCGCTTGTGACCTTTCCGCCCGCCCGCGCCTTGACGGTCGAGGAAATCCACGCGGTTGCAGATGGTTTTGCCGACGGCGCACGCCGCGCCATCGAGGCCGGGGCCGACGGGGTCGAGGTGCATGGCGCCAACGGCTACCTGCTGTGGCAGTTCATCACGCCCAAAACCAATCTGCGCACGGACGACTTCGGCGGGTCGGCAGAAAACAACACCCGCTTTGCCCGGCTGATCGGGGAAAAGATCCGCGCGGCCATCGGGCCGGACAAGCTGATCGTGCTGCGCCTGTCGCAGGACGGCGTGGATGATTTCACCGGGGCTTGGCCGGGCGGCACCGACTATGCCCGCGCGGTGGGCGAGGCACTGAAAGGCTCGGCCTATGACGCGCTGCATTGGGCCAGTTTCAACTATCTCGACAACCGCGACCCGAACGACCCCACGCCGATGCCGACGGTCCTGAAACAGGCTTCTGGCCTGCCAGTCATCACCAATGGCGGCATCGCGGACGGCCCGCAATCCGAGGCGGCGCTGACCTCGGGGGCGGCGGATATGGTGGCCATAGGGCGGCCGCTGTTTGCCCAACCGGACTGGCCCTATATCGTGCGCTCGGGTGTGGACTATCCTTGGCTGCCGTTTGATCGCAAATATGTGGTGCAACCGCCGCTGGATCTTGGCCTTGCCTATCCGATGGGTCTGGTGGACCCTGAATGGCCCTTGCCCTGACGGCACGGCCCCACAGGACGCAAGTAGATGACAGAATACGCAGACTGGATGCAGCGCAGCATCACCCGGCAGGATGTGGTCAGCGATCGGCTGATCGGCCAGATGCAATCCACCCTGCCCGATCATCTGGCACCGGGTCCGGTGCCGCTGGGGCTGTTCTGGACCTTGGCCCCCGATGCGCTGACGTCCGACCGTCTGGGGCGTGACGGCCATCCCCGCCAAGGCATCTTTCTGCCGGAACTGCCCCTGCCCCGCCGGATGTGGGCGGGGGGGGAAATCCGGTTTCACGGGGATCTGACCCCCGGCGACGTGGTAACAAAAACCAGCCGGATCGCGTCGATCGTGCCAAAGTCAGGCTCCACCGGGGATCTGATCTTTGTGACGATGCAGCATGACTATGCGGTGGGCGGCCAAAGCGTGATCGACGAACGGCAGGATCTGGTCTATCGTGCCGACCCCGCGCCGGGGCAGGCTGTCCCCGCCTACCCGCCCGCGCCAGACCTTGGCCCGGCGATTGCCCGCCGCGCGCTGCACAGCGACCCGGTGCTGCTGTTTCGCTTTTCCGCCCTGACCTTCAACGGCCACCGCATCCATTATGACGCGGATTACGCCCGCCAGACCGAAGGCTATGACGGGCTGGTGGTGCATGGCCCGTTGCAGGCGATGGTGATGCTGAACATGGCGGCGCAAGTGCTGGGCCGAACTCCGGCGCGGTTTACCTATCGGGGGCTTTCGCCGCTGATTGCTGGTCAGCCCGCTGTGATCGAGGCGCGCCAGAACGGCACCGACCTTGTGTTGCGGGTTGTTAAACCCGGAGGCCCTGTCACCATGAGCGCGAGCGCATCCGCCTAATCGCCCGCGGCCCTGACCAGCGCCTCGGCCCGGAACCCGCTGGGGGTCTGGCCGAATTTTGCCTTGAACAGACGCGAAAACTGCGCCTGATCGGAAAAGCCGAAGCGGTAGGCCACATCCGACATCGGGCCGGGATTTGGCATCAAGAGCAGATCACGCGCCGCCAGAAGGCGCTGTTCGCGGATGAATTGCGACACGGTGCAGTTCACATCGGAAAACAACTCGTGCAAATAGCGTTTGGAAATGCCACAGCCCTCGGCCACGGTTTCGGGCGACAGTGTGCCTTGGGCCAGATTGCGACGGATCACCTCCTCTGCGCGGCGTCGATGGGCCGCGCGCACCGAAGACCCGGCGCCCTGTTCAATATCCGCGCCGCGGTCCAGCGCCAGCGCCAGAAGCTCGATCAGATGCCGCCCCAGAACCCGCCCGCTGGCCGGGTCCTCGGCCCCGGTGCGCTGCACCTGCTGGGCCATGGTGGTGAACAGGCTGCCGATGCCCTCGCGGCCGTTGATGACATGGGCGCAAAACAGATCAGGATTGCGCAGCCGTTCCGCAAGCAGGGGCTTGTCGATTTTCAGCACGCACAGGTCATTGGCCGCGCCATAGGAAAACCTATACGGCTCGTCCCCGCGCTCCAGAATGAACCCGCCGGGATCACAGCGCACCTCGCGCCCCAACTGCCGAAACTCGACCGGGGACTGGCGCGGGATGGTTATCAGATACTGTTCTTCGGACGCGGCGGCGATGTGGTGGCGGTGGCGTTCATATTGCACGGCTTCGGTCCGCAGGCGCGACAAGGACACATCGCCCGCATCCTTCATGTCCAGCGTGCCCTGAAAACTGGCCGCGTTGCGAAAGGTCAGGTCCAGTGGGAAATAGGCACGCGCAATCACCGCATTCCAATGGTCGGCACGCGCCGATGCGGGAAGACTGTCTGTGCTGTGCGACCGAATGTTCACGTGCGTCCTCCGCTGTGGGGCAAAGGGTTCCTGCGCCATTGGGTGCGCTTCCACGTCATAAGTCAATTCCCGCAAGCGCCCTGCATAGCAGAAATCCACCGCCTTT
Organism: Pseudotabrizicola sp.; assembly: GCF_030684215.1. GTDB lineage: Bacteria > Pseudomonadota > Alphaproteobacteria > Rhodobacterales > Rhodobacteraceae > Pseudotabrizicola. Next base: position 63,144 of record NZ_JAUXOV010000076.1, on the reverse strand, counting down.
ACCGTGCGGTGCCCGATCTGCAGACCGTTGCGCGCTCTGTGACAAACGCTTGTGCGCCCGCAGACAAGACGCGCGCCGCAATCAACGGCAGGCTTGGCCCATAAAGAAACAAAAAGGCCGGGATTCGGTACGTTCAGGGAGCCTGCACATCCCCTCGCCCAAGGGCGGGGCCCTCCCTGTCTTGCCAAAGGCCCGATCCCCGAACCGGAGGTTGGCATGGCCAAACGCAACGTCGATCCGATTACGCTGTCCGTGGTGCGCGGAGTGCTGGAAACCACACAGCGCGAGATGACCCTCGCGCTGGAACAGACCGCCAGAAGCTCGGTCTTCAACCTTGCGCATGACTATTCCACCGCGCTGTTCAACGCGACGCCGGAAATGATCCTGCAAGGACAGGATATTCCCATTCACCTTGGCTCGCTGATTCCAGCGATGAAATCGGTGGCCGGGTATTTCGAGGGCGACATCCACGACGGCGACCTGATCTTGCACAACGATCCCACCTATGGCGGCAGCCATATCATCGACACCTGCATGTATATGCCGGTGTTCTACGAGGGCGAGCTGGTGTTCTGGACGGTGTGCAAGGGCCACCTGACCGACATCGGCGGGCCAGTGCCTGCGGGCTACAACCCCAATGCGACCGAAATCTATGCCGAAGGCCTGCGCATCCCGCCCGTCAAGATCTGGGACAAGGGCAAGCCGCGCAATGATGTGCTCAACCTTTTGCTCATCAACATGCGCGCGCGCCGCGACCAAGAAGGCGATTTCAACGCGCTGATCGGTGCCTGTCAGGTGGGCGCGCGCAATCTCAAGCGGTTGATGGACAAATACGGCAAGGCCTTGGTGCAGGAGTGCATTGCCGAACTCCTCGACATGGCCGAGGCGCATATGCGCGGCCTGATCGCCGAGGTCCCGGATGGCACCTATACCGGCACCGCCATTCTGGAAGATGCGGGCCACGGCTATGGCGATTTCGAAATCACCGCCACCGTGACGATCAAGGGCGACGGCTGTCACATCGCCATCCAGTCGCCGCCGCAGATCCCGTATTTCATCAACAGCTATGAGGGCAACAGCCATTCCGGCGTCTATCTGGGGCTGATGATGTTCGCGCAATTGCCGCCCCCCTACAACGAAGGGCTGTATCGATGTGTCAGCACCGACATGGGGCCAAAGGGCACCTTGTGCAATGCAAAGGCCCCTGCCCCGCATATGAACTGCACCACGACGCCGATGGAAACGCTTACCGATGCGGTGCGGCTGGCCTTTGAACAAGCGGCCCCGCACAAGGTCTCGGCAAGTTGGGGCCATGCCAATGGCTGCAACATCGCCGGATGGGACAAGCGCCACGACGAGGAATATGTCACCATGGTGCTGGCCTCGATCATCTCGGGCGCCGGGGCCACCGCGCAGGCCGACGGCTGGCATGCGGTCGGGCCGGAATGTTGTTTTGGCGCGCTGACCAGCGGAGACATCGAAATGCTGGAACACAGCTACCCTATCATCATCCACCGCTATGGGCTGATGGAGGATTCAGGCGGCGCGGGCAAGCATCGCGGCGGCTCCGGCACCTGTTGGGAGGTGGAACCACTGGACACGCCGATGACGCTCATCACCTTTGGCGAAGGCCGCCGGATCCCCGCCATGGGGGCGGCGGGCGCAAAATCCGACTGGATCGAGAAAAAGGTCGGGCGGCTGGAAATCACCCGCAACGGCGAAACCCAGATCATCACCGACAATGTGATCGAGACCATCCAACCAGGCGAACGCGCCGCCAACAAGAACCCCGGCGGCGGCGGCTATGGCCCGGCCTTTGCGCGCGAGGTGCAAAAGGTGGTCGAGGATGTCCGCAACGGGCTGGTCAGCCTAGAAGGCGCGCGGCGCGACTATGGCGTCGTCATCACCGACCGCAGCAGCCTGAACGTCGATCATGCGGCAACGGACGCGCTGCGGCGGGCGGGCACCTGACCTGCCATTGGCGCATCTGTTCACGACTTTCCTCGGGCGACTTGCGGGGCAGACAACCCCCGCCGTTCCGCCACATCGCCGCCTGACGGGCGGGCGCACTCAAAAGGATACACCCCATGCAACACAAATACCGTCTGGGAATTGATGCCGGCGGCACCTTCACCGATTTCATCCTTGCCGACCGTTCGGGCGACCTGCGCATCTTCAAGGCGCTGTCCACACCGCAAGACCCGACGCAGGCCATCCGCAACGGTCTGGCGCTGATCGAGGAAGAAACCGGCATCACCGCCACGGAGATCGTCTCCAACGCCGACCTGTGCATCAACGGCACCACGGTGGGCCTCAATGCGCTGATCCAGCACAAGGGGGCGCGCACCGGGCTGATCGCCACAAAGGGACATGAGGACAGTATCGAAATCCGTCTGGGCCATAAGGAAGACGGCTATCGCTACGACCCGGAATATCCGCCCGCGCGGATGCTGGTGCCGCGCTATCTGCGCTGTCCGGTGCGCGAGAGGGTAGTGTCCACCGGGGCGGTGCATACGCCTTTGCACGAAGAAGATGTCCGCGCCGCCTGCGAACATTTCCTGCGCGAAGGCGTGGAATCGGTGGCGATTTCCTTTGTCTGGTCGGTGCTGCACCCCGAACACGAGTTGCGCGCCGCCGAAATCGTGCGCGAGATGATGCCCGGCGTGCGCCTGACCGTCGGCAGCCAGCTTTACCCGCAGGTGCGCGAATACACCCGCACCTCGACCGCCATCGTCAACGCCTATCTGGCCCCGATCCTCTCGGCCTATGTCGAGGCGGTGGACGGCTATTTCCGGTCCTTGGGCGCGCGCAACCCGGTGCGCTATTTCCAGTCGAACGGCGGGCTGGCGCTTGGCTCGGTGGTGTCGGACCAGTCGGTCTATGCCATCAACTCCGGCCCCGCCTCCGCCCCACAGGCAGCACTTTATATCGGCGAGCCATGGGACCTGAAGAACATTATCACCGTAGACATGGGGGGCACCTCGTTTGACATCACGCTGACCCGCGACGGGCGCGCGAATGTGTCAAAGAACATCGACTTTCTGCGCTATCGCATTGGGATTCCTATGATTCAGGTCGAAACGCTTGGCGCGGGCGGCGGGTCGATCGGGTGGATCGACTCGATGGGGCTGTTGCAGATGGGGCCACAATCGGCCGGGTCCGAACCGGGTCCGGCCTGTTACGATCAGGGCGGCGAGCGGCCGACCACGACGGATGCGAACCTTGTGCTGGGCTATCTCAACCACGATGGTCTGGTGGGCGGGCGTCTGCCGCTGAACGTCGAACAGGCCCGCAAGGCGATCACGGCCGATCTGGGCCACCCCCTTGGGTTGAGCACGGAACAGGCCGCTTACGGCATGTTCACCATCGTGAACAACAACATGGTCAACGCCATCCGCCGCGTGTCGGTCGAACGCGGCTATGACCCACGCGATTTCGTGCTGAACTGTGCAGGTGGGGCGACGGGCGCGCATATCACGGCGCTGGCGCGGGAAATGGGCATCCGCCGGGTGCTGGTGTCGAAACTTGCCTCGGGCCTGTGCGCCTATGGCCAGATCATCTCGGACGTCAAATACAACTACATGGCCCCCGCCCCGGTGCGTCTGGAGGGGGCAGATGCCGCCGCCAAGCTGGACGGTCTGTTCAACGGGCTGGAGGACAGGGGTCGCCGCGATCTGGCCGAAGACGGCTTTGGCCCCGACCGCATCTCGATCCGCCGCTCGCTCGACATGCGCTATGTCGGTCAGGTCCATGAATGCACCGTCGATGTCGATCCCTTCGCGCTGGACGCGGCGGCGCTGGAAAAGCTCAAGACGGCCTTCCATGCCCGTCACGAAGAACTCTATACCTATTCTGAACCCGGCAGCGTAGTCGAAGTGGTCAATGTCGAAAGCGCAATCTGGGGACGTGTGGACCGTCCCAAGCGAATTTCTGTTGAAAAGGGCAAAGGGGCCGACCATGCTCTGGCCGGGACACGCGCGATGATCTTTACCGCCGACGGGGAGTCGCGGGAAACGCCGGTCTATACGGGCGCAAAACTTGGTGCGGGCGACCAGATCATCGGTCCTGCCGTGATCGAGGAAGTGACGACAACGGTGGTGATCGAACCGGACTGGACGGCAGAACTGCACGAGTCTGGCGTCTATGTTCTGGATTACAAAGGCTAAGCCACGGACGTTTCATGTGGGGTCGTCACAGGCGCCCCCACCCAAAGTCAGGAGAAACAGGTGTGACGATCATCAATTGCGACATGGGCGAAGGCTTTGGCCTTTATCACATCGGCGATGACAAGGGGCTGATGCCGCTGATCGACGTGGCCAATGTGGCCTGCGGCTTTCATGCGTCCGATTTCAACCACATGCGCAAGACGGTGCACCTTGCCAAACAGCACGGGGTCAAGGTGGGCGCGCATCCGTCGCTGCCCGATCTGCAAGGCTTTGGCCGGCGCGAGATGAAGATCGGGCGCGAGGAATTGCTCAATTGCCTGATCTATCAGATTGGCGCGCTCAAGGGCTTTCTGGACGCTGAAGGCATGGTGTTGAACCATATAAAACCGCATGGCTCGCTCTATGGCATGGCCGCGCGGATGGAGGACATCGCCCATGCGGTGGCCGATGCTGCCGACATCTTCAGGGTGCCGCTGTTTGGCATGGCAGGCACGCTGCATGAACAGGTCTATACCGCGCGGGGACACATTTTTGTGTCTGAATTCTATGCCGACCTTGATTACAATGACCAAGGCGGGCTTATCATCACCCGCGAACATGCCGCAACCGACCCCGCGGCGGCGTCTACCGCTTGCCTGCGCGCGATTTCGGATGGGGTGGTGCGGTCGGTGGGCGGGGTTGACGTGCCGGTGCGCGCCGACGCGATCTGCGTGCATTCCGATACGCCGAATGCGGTGGCGGTGGCGCAGGCGGTGCGCGATGCGGTGCGCCCCCGCGCCTGATTCGACCAGACAAACAAGAACCGACCAACAGGAACAAGACCATGGCCAAACAGATCCTCTCTCCGCTTCCCGGCACCTTCTACCGCAAACCCAGCCCCGATCAGCCGGCCTTCAAATCGGTTGGCGACGCGGTGGCGGTGGGCGATGTGATCGGGCTGATCGAGGTGATGAAATCCTTCAACGAGGTGGTGGCCGATCAGGCCGGCATCATCACCGGCTTTCCCACCGATGACGAAGAACCCGTGATGGCGGGCCAGCCGCTTGTCGAGTTGGAGTGACGATGCTCATCCGCAAACTTCTGATCGCTAACCGGGGCGAAATCGCCGTGCGGATCATCCGCGCGGCAAAGGAACTGGGCATCCGCACCGTGCAGGTCCACAGCGCCGCCGATGCCGACAGTCTGGCCGTGCGCATGGCGGATGAGGCGGTGAACATCGGCCCGCCCTCGGCTGCGAAATCCTATCTGAACATCCCCGCGATTTTGCAGGCCGCAGCCAGCACCGGGGCCGATGCCGTGCATCCCGGCTACGGCTTTCTGGCCGAAAACGCCGATTTTGCCGATGCGGTGGTGGCGGCGGGCATGGTCTGGGTCGGGCCTTCGGGCGATGCGATCCGGGTCATGGGCGACAAGGTGGCCGCGCGCATCGCCGCTGAAAGCGCGGGCGTGCCGGTTGTGCCAGGGTCGGATGGGCGGATCGACGATCTGGCACAGGCGCGGGCCGTGGCGCTGGCCATCGGCTTTCCGGTGATGATCAAGGCCGCGGCGGGCGGTGGCGGGCGGGGCATCCGCATCGCGCATGACATGGCCGAATTCGACCGCCTGATGCCGCAAGCCAGCGCCGAGGCCAAGGCCGCCTTTGGCGATGGTGGGCTGTATATGGAAAAGGTCATTGAACGCGCCCGCCACATCGAGGTGCAGATTCTGGGCGATGGCGCACGGGCCGTGCATTTCTTCGAACGCGAATGTTCCTTGCAGCGTCGCCGGCAAAAGGTCTGGGAGGAAGCGCCCTCGGCCACCCTGCCCCAGCCCATGCGCGAAAAACTCTGCGCCTCTGCCGTCGCCTTGGCCGAGGCGGTGGGCTATCGCGGGGCGGGAACCTTGGAATATCTCTATGACGATGCCACGGGGCATTTCTATTTCATCGAGATGAACACCAGGATTCAGGTCGAACATCCGGTGACGGAAATGATCACCGGCGTCGATCTGGTGCGCGAGATGTTGCGCATCGCAGGCGGCGCGCCGCTGCGCTACCGGCAGGAGGACATCTCCCTCAAGGGCCATGCGATCGAGGTGCGGATATGCGCCGAAGACCCCGCGCGCAATTTCCAGCCCGGTCCCGGCACGATCGAAGCGCTGACCGTGCCGGGCGGCGCGGGCGTGCGCTTCGATACGATGCTGTATCAGGGCTATACCGTGCCGCCGTTTTACGATTCCCTTCTGGGCAAGCTGATCGTCTGGGACGAAGACCGCGCCTCGGCCATCACCCGGATGCAGCGCGCGCTGGAGGAATTGCACATCACCGGCCTGCCCACCACAAAACCGCTGCACCAATTGCTGGCCCGCGACCGGCAGGTGGCAGTGGCCGATTTTCACACCCGCTGGCTGGAGCCGTGGCTGCAAGAGAACGCACATCGTCTTGGGACTGAGGAGACAACGGAATGAAGACCAGATACTCCTTTGGGGGGGATGAACACATCTTTGTCGAATGTGACGAGGAAATGTCGCTTGAGGCGTTCTTCAAGGGCATGTCGATCACCAACGCGCTACGCGAGGCAAAGATCAAGGGCGTGACCGAAATCTGCCCGGCCAATGCGTCCTTTCAGGTGCGCTTTGACCCCGACGTGATCGCGCCCGACGACATGATGCGCGAGCTCAAGGCGCTGGAGGCGGCGGCCCAGTCCGCGCCCTCGACGCTGGACACGCGCATCATCGAGGTGCCGGTGCTCTATAACGACCCGTGGACGCACGAGACGCTGATGCGGTTTCGCGAACGCCATCAGGACCCGACCTCGACCGACATCGAATATACGGCCCGGATCAACAATCTTGACGGCGTCGATGGCTTTGTCAAAGCCCATTCCGGCGCGCCGTGGTTCGTGTCGATGGTGGGGTTCGTCGCGGGTCTGCCGTTCCTGTATCAGATGGTGGACCGTGCGCGGCAGATCCAGTCGCCGAAATACCTGCGCCCACGCACCGATACGCCGCGCCTGACCGTGGGGCATGGTGGCTGCTTTGCCTGCATCTATTCGGTGCGCGGTGCGGGCGGGTATCAGATGTTCGGCATCACGCCGATGCCGATCTATGACCCGGCGCAGACCACGCCCTATCTGCAGGATTTCATGTGCCTGTTCAAACCGGGGGACATCGTGAAATGGAAACCCATCGACCGCGCCGAATATGATCATACGGTCGCCGAGGTCGATGCCGGGCGCTGGATGCCGCGCATTGCCCCCGTGCGCTTTTCGCTGGCAGAGTTCCAGAAGGATATCGACGGCACCAATGCTCGTGTGATGGAGGCTCTCAATGGCCATTAACGTGCTCAAACCCGGCCTGTCGACCACGGTGCAGGATCTGGGTCGTCCGGGATATTACCACATCGGGATTCCGCAATCTGGGGGCATGGACAGCTTGTCGCTGGCCGCCGCAAACCTGCTGGTCGGCAACCCCGCCGGGGCTGCGGTGCTGGAGGCGGTGTTCATGGGGCCGGAATTGGAATTCACCGCCGATGCGGTGGTGGCCGTCACTGGGGCCGACATGCCGCCAAAGGTCGATGGCGCGGAACAGGCGGGCTGGACCTCTTTTGGGGTGAAAAAGGGGCAGGTTCTGTCCTTCGGCTTTCTCAAGTCGGGGGCGCGGGCTTATATCGCGGTCTCGGGCGGCATCGACGTGCCGGTGGTTCTGGGCTCGCGCTCGACCTATACGCTGGGCGCGCTGGGCGGACATGAGGGGCGCAAGCTGATGGCGGGGGATGTTCTGCCGGTCGGGACTGGCAGCGGCACGGCTGGCCGCACGGTCCCAGAGACCCTGCGGCGCAAGCCCGGCGCACCTGCCGAATTGCGGATGTTGCCGGGGCTGTACTGGCACCGCATCACCGAAGCGGCGGGCGCGCAATTCTTTGACGACACCTGGAAAGTCGCGCCAGAGGCCGACCGCATCGGATACCGGTTCAAGGCCGGCACGCCGCTGGAATTCGTGCCACGCGACCAACCCTTTGGCGCGGGGTCGGACCCGTCGAACATCGTCGATGCCTGCTATCCCTATGGCTCGGTGCAGGTGCCGGGGGGGACCGAACCCATCGTGCTGCACCGCGATGCGGTGTCGGGGGGCGGGTATTTCATGGTAGGCACGGTGGTATCGGCCGATATGGACCTGATCGGCCAATTGCAACCACACACACCGACGCGCTTCGTCAAGGTGACGATGGAACAGGCGCTGGCCGCGCGCAAGGACCGGGCGGCGGTGCTGGCCGCCATCGAGTCGAGCCTGAGCTGACCGCGACACAAGACACGATCCGCGCGGGCGGCTCCATCGCCCGCGCCCTGTTGAAAGACCCGTGACCATGGACAATGTTTCGCCCGCCACCCTGACTGCCCCGCCCGTCGTTCTTCGGCGACGTCTGCGCGTGCGCGGCACCTCGATCACGCTGCTGGACCCGGTGCGGATGCGGGCCGCCGCCGATCTGGGATTCGATGTCGATTTCGAATTGCTGGAGTTTCCGATCTGCCAAAGCCGGGCCGCGATGGACCCCGAAGGCTATGACGTCTACGAGCAATGCTTTCACAACCTTGATATCGTCTGGTTCTGGGGCGCATTGCAGCCCATCGACATCAGCCGCATCCGCGATTGGGGCAACATCAGCGCGCTGGCCAAGGAAGGCGGCGTCAGCAAATACGCGTGGCGCGGCCACGGCGACGCACCGGTCAAGAAACTGTATGTGCAACCGGGCGGGTTTCTGGGCCCCAAGCCCACACGGCAGATCTCGATGCTGCCCACGGTTCACAACATGGACAGTTTCGGCTTTGACGCGCGGGTGTTCGGCACCGGGCCGGATGTGCGGCCAAGCTGGTCGTGGCTGCTGGACCGGCGCGCCAAGGGCCGGATCGCGCTGGTGGACGAACCGGCCATCGGCCTGTTTGATGCAGCCCTTGCCGCCGAAGCCTCGGGCGAGCTGGAATTTGCCGATATCGGCAACATGACCATCGAGGAGATCAATGCGCTGATGGCGCTGCTGGAGGATCGCCGGGCGCAGGGCTATTTCTGCGGCGCGTGGCGCGACGGCGAGGCGGCGGCAAACCTGATCCGCAACGGGTCGGTTGCGGTGCAAAGCATGTGGTCGCCGGTCTATGGCAAACTGGGCGCGGGCTTTGGACATTTCGTCGAATCCGCCCCGATCGAGGGCTACCGCGCCTGGCATGGCGGGGCCAGCCTGTCGCGGCATCTGCGCGGCGCGGGGCTGGACATGGCCTATGAATACCTGAACTGGTGGCTATCGGGATTTGCGGGCGCGGTCATGGCGCGTCAGGGTTATTACATCTCGAACCCAGAGCCGATAAAGGCGCATCTGACGCCCGAGGAATGGGCCTATTGGTATGACGGGGCCGCAGCCCGGCACGACCTAGCCGGCCCCGATGGCGATACGGTGGTCAAGGCGGGCGCCCGCCGTGCGGGTGGTCCCTATCACGAGCGCAGCCGACGGATCGCCATCTGGAACACCGTCATGGATGAATACAACTATGCCACACGGGCATGGGACCGCTTTATCGGGCGCGTCCGCGAGGGGGTGGCCGCATGATCCGTTCGGCCAATCCCCTTGCGCAAGAACCGCGCTATGAGCTGATTACCCGCGTTTTGCGCAGCAATATCCGCAGCGGCACCATACCCGAAGGCTTTGTGCTGCTGGAAGGCCCGATTGCCGCCGTGATGCAGACCAGCCGCGTGCCGGTGCAATCGGCGCTGCGGCAATTGCTGGATGAAAACCTGATCCACCGTTTTGACGGGCGCGGCTATCTGGTGGGCAGCGGGGCGCAACCCGTGGTGCCGCTGCGCCGCGATATCCGCGACCTGCCGCTGGACATCCCAGCCGAGGTGGATGAGGCGCTGCAAACCCGCGGCACATGGCGCCATGTCTATGATCAGGTCGAGGAAGAGGTCGCCTCGTGCCAGATCTTTGGCGAATTCCGCATCGTTGAAACCGAATTGGCCGACTATCTGGGCGTCAGCCGCACCGTGGTGCGCGACGTGCTGGCCCGGTTGCAGGAACGTGGCCTGATTCGCAAAAGCGCCAGTTCGCACTGGATCGCCGGGCCACTGACCGCCCGCACCGTGAGCGAGAAATTCCAGCTGCGTAGCATCGTCGAGCCTGCGGCCTTGCGACTGGCCGCGCCGCATATCCGTTATGCCGATGTCGAGACCGTGCTGGACCGGATCGGCAAGGATCCGGCGATTTCGTCGGAATATCTGGGCGACGCGCTGCTTGAACTTTGTATCGCGCAGGCACCGAACACGACCCTCGTCGAAATGATCCGCAGCAATGGCCTGCTGCTCTCGGCGGTGGATCGGGCGCTGATCGGCCTTGGCCTGCCCCGCGACGAGACCACGATCGAGCAATATCACACACTGTTCGACCTGATTGCCCGCCATCCCATTGATTCTGCGGCAGAATACCTGCGAGACCACCTGTCTATCGTGGCCCGCCGTTATCTGGCGCGGATGAAGATTGTCGCCGTTATCAGTGAAACCGGCTCTTTCTCCCCCTACCTTAGTCCGGTCTAAAATGAACATCGAATTGTAAGTCCATTTTTTTACTCGACGAAGCTTTGGCGTCGGCTGGATAATTGTGCGTATTTTTGCTTTCATTGCCCATATGCGAGCAATATCGAAACTTTTTTAACGGTTGACAGGTTATTAAAACCGTTATTTCATACGATATACAGTTTTTATGTTTCGACCGCTGCGCCACGATGGGACAAGGCGGATGACCAGAACTAGGGCAGCCTGCTCCGGCGGCTGGCCTTTACGCAGACGAGGTGATGGTGGAAACGGCAGTCTTTCGACTTGAGGGGGTGACAAAGCGCTACGGCGATCTTGTTGCGCTGGACAACGCCACCCTGTCGGCGGGCGAGAACGAGTATATCTCGTTCCTCGGGCCGTCAGGGTCGGGCAAAACCACGCTCTTGCGCGTCATTGCCGGGTTCGAACAACCCGAACAGGGCCGGGTATATTTTCAGGGTCGCGACATCACCAACACGCCCGCGCATGAACGCGGAATCGGGTTCGTGTTTCAGAACTTCGCCCTGTTCCCCCACCTGACCGTGATCCAGAATATCGGCTTTGGCCTGACGCATGGCAAACACGGGCTGAGTGCGGCCGAGATCGACCGCCGCAGCCGCGAGATGATTGATCTGGTTGGCCTTTCGGGAATGGAAGACCGGGGCGTGGACCAGATTTCGGGCGGCCAGCGTCAGCGCGTGGCGCTTGCCCGCACCCTCACCATGCAGCCAAAGCTTGTCTTGCTGGACGAACCTCTGGGCGCGCTGGATGCCAACCTGCGTGGCCGGATGCGCAACGAATTGCGCGCCATCCGCGAACGGCTTGGCGTGACCTTTGTGCATGTGACGGGCAGCGAGAACGAAGCCCTTGCCATGGGCGACCGCGTGGTCGTGCTGGACCGGGGGCGCATCATCCAGAGCGGCACGTCGGACCAGATCTATGACACGCCAGCCTCGCCCGATGTGGCGCATTTCCTGAACCGTTTCAACATGTTCGACGGCACCTTGTCGGGCAACCAATTCAGCGGCGTCTTTGGCACTGCGCCTGTGTCGCGCGCATCGCGCGCCGACCGAGATGTCTATGCCATCCGCTATGACCGGATGCGGGTGCTGCCCGTTTCGGCAACACCCGACGGCCCGGCGGTCAAGGCGACCTTCATCGCCGCAGAATACCTTGGGTCGTCGATCATGAACTTCTTTGAGGCCAGCGACGGGCATGTGATCGAGATGGAACACCATCTCAGCCTTGGTGCCCCCGACAGCTATGAACCCCGGCAGGACTACCTGCTGACGTGGAACCCCGAACAGGCCATCGTCTTTGGCCGCGAGGCAGCGTGATGTCCGATACCCTCACCATCGAAAAGCGCCAGAACGCCACCACCCGGTTGCTGCTGGCCCCCGGCATCATCTGGATGTGCCTCTTCCTCGTGGCCCCGATCCTTATGATCGTCTATGTGTCCTTCTGGACCCAGACCACCTTTACCATCTCGCCGGAACCGACGCTGGCAAGCTGGAAACAGTTCTTTGGCTCGGCCACCTATACCGGGTCGCTCTGGACCACGATTCGTATCTGGCTGATCGTGCTGACCACCACATTTCTGGTTGGCTACCCCACGGCGCTCTTTGTCGGATTGCTGATCAAAAGCAAGACCTTGTCCACCATTCTTCTGGTGATCTGCGTCATCCCATTCTGGACATCCTTCCTGATCCGCGTGCTGGCCTGGCGGCCCATGCTGGGCAAAGAGGGAGCGGTGAACATCGTCTTGATGAAATTGGGCATCATTCGTGAACCGATCGAGGTTCTGCTGTTTACCGAATTGTCCGTCATCATCGGCATGACACAGATATACTGCGTGTTCATGGTGGGCCCCATCGCCTTCATGCTGGCCCGCATTGACCGCAACATCATCGAGGCCGCGCGCGACCTTGGGGCCGGGTTTGGCCGCATCTTCTGGAAGATCATCTTTCCGCTGTCGCTGCCCGGTGTCGTCGTAGGGTCGATCTTTGTCTCTGTGATGGTTTTGGGTGAATTTGCTACCTCTGGCGCCTTGTCGGGCCGCAAGGTCAACCTGTTGGGCAATATCATCGTCACACAGGTCGGGTCGCTGAAATGGGCAATGGCCTCGGTGGTGGGGGTGATCCTGACTGTGGTCATCGGCATCGTGATTGCAGGCTTCCTACGCATCGTCGACCTGAAGCGGGAGCTGTAAGTCATGGAATCGCGTATCCTTAAACCTTTGCTTGGTTTCTACGTCGGCCTGTTTGTTCTGTTCCTCTATGGTCCCTTTGTGGTGCTGACGATCATCTCGTTCCAGCAAGGGCCAGAGGGCGGGCCGCAGTTTCCGATCATCGAATGGTCCACCTATTGGTATCGACATATCTTTGGCCTGACCCCGCCGTCGCGTATCGCGCCGCTTCCGGTGGGCGAGGCGTTAATGCGCTCGCTGATCCTTGCCTTCATGACCATGGTTGTCTCGACCGTTCTGGGCGTGATGTCGGCGCAGGCCTTTCGGCGCAAGTTCAAGGGGTCGACAGTCGTGTTCTACCTGATCGTGCTGGGCATGATGGTGCCGGGCGTTCTGACCGGGCTTGGCACCTCGCTTTTGGCCAATAACGTGATCGGGATTGAACGGCACTGGTATACCACCGCCTTTGCCACCCATGTCGCCTATACCTTCCCCTTTGCCTTCCTCGTGATGCTCGCCATCCTCAACCGCTTTGATGCAAGCGTGGAAGAGGCGGCCTGGTCGCTGGGCGTGGACCCTTGGACCACGTTCCGCAAGGTGACCTTTCCGCTGATCTTTCCGGGTGTCTTGTCGGCGATGCTCTTTGCCTTCACGCTGTCCTTGGATGAATTCCCGCGCACGCTCTTTGCCTCTGGTCGGGATCAGACCTTGCCGCTGGCGATCTACGGCACCTTCTCGGTGGAAATTCACCCCAATATCTTTGCCTTCGGGGTGCTGACCACGCTGTTCTCCTTTGCGCTGCTGTCAGTCTACGGGATCCTGATGGCGATGTCCGTGCGCCGCGCCAAGAAAGCCGCCATGCAGGAGGATATCGCATGAGCGTGGCAATCGTCACCGGGGCCGGATCGGGGATCGGGCGCGCCATTGCCGAACGTCTGGTGGCCGATGGCTACAAGGTTCTGGTCAATGACTTCCGCGCCGAAGCGGCGGCAGAGGTTGCGGCAGGCCTTGGCGCATCGGCCCACGGCATCGGCGGCGATGTGTCGGACGAATCCGATGTTGCTGCGATGGTGGCGGCAGCCGAGACGGCCTTTGGCCCGGTGACCCATCTGGTCAACAACGCGGGCCACGTGCATCAGGGCCGGTTTCTGGACCTGACGGTTGCTGACTTCGACAGGATGATCGCGGTCCATTTGCGCGGCAGCTTTCTGTGCACGCACGCCGTGCTGCGCGGGATGCTGGACCGGGGCGCGGGCGTGATCGTCAATGTCGCTTCGCAACTGGGTCAGATCGGCGGGGTGGAGCTGGTGCATTATTCCGCCGCCAAGGCCGGGATCATCGGCCTGACAAAGGCCCTGGCGCGTGAAGTGTCGGCGCAGGGCGTGCGCGTCAATGCGGTCGCCCCCGGCCCGATCAACACCCCCTTGGTGCGCAGCCTGTCCGAAGATTGGCAACGCGCCAAGGCCGCCACCCTGCCCTTGGGCCGTTTTGGCGAAGCTGAGGAAGTGGCCGCCACGGTGGCGTTTCTCTGCTCGCCCGCGGCGTCCTTGTTTGTGGGCCAGACGCTTGGCCCGAATTCCGGAGATGTGATGCTATGACCGACACCGTTCTCATCACTGGCGCAGGCATCGGCATTGGCCGCGCCGCCGCCCTGGCCTTTGCCCGCGACGGCCATCATATCGTCGTGACCGACGTGCTGGAAACCGAAGGCAACGCCGTTGTGGCCGAGATCATGGCCGCAGGTGGCAGCGCCGAATTCCACAAGCTGGACGTGCGCTCGACCGAAGCCGCCGATGCGCTGGTGGCACAGATCGAGGCCACGCGCGGCGGGATCGATGTGATCGTCGCCAATGCCGGGATCGCGCACAAGGTGCCCCTGCCCGCCCTGACGGATGAAAAATGGGACCACACCTTTGACATCGACCTCAAAGGCATCTTCCGCGTGATCCGCCCGGCCCTGCCCGGCATGAAGACGCGCAAGAAAGGCTCGATCATCGCGTTGTCCTCGATCATGGGCGTCGCCTATGGCTGGGACGAACATGTGCATTATTCCGCCGCCAAGGCCGGTGTCGTCGGTCTGGTGCGCGGCCTCGCGGTGGAGCTTGCCCGCGACGGCATCCGCGTCAACGGTGTGGCCCCAGGCTACATCCGTACCGCGCAACTTTTGTCCAAGGAAAACTCGCTTGGTCCCGAAGGGGCCGAAAAGGCGGGGGAATTCATTCCGATGGGGCGCATCGGCGAACCCGAAGACATCGCGGATGTGATCCAGTTCCTTGCATCCAACGCTGCCCGATACATGACCGGACAGGTCATTGTCGTCGACGGTGGACTACTCGTCGGGCGCTACTGACCCGGCGATAACAAGAAGACCAAGACAACAACCAACACGGCAATCAGGAGGTATCTGAGAATGACAATGAATTCCCTATCCCGCCGCCGCTTTCTGCAGGGAACTGCAGGATCGGTCGCCCTTGCAGCCGGCGGTATGCCCTTTCTGGGCGCGCAGCAGGCCTTTGCCCAGGATCTCGCGTCGCAGGAATTGCGCACGGTCGGCCTGTCGGTGACGGTGCAAGAGCGCATCCTCAACGACTTCAAGACGGCATCGGGTGTGCGTGCGGTGTCGGGCAAGGCCGACATCTTCCCCAACACCCAGACCGAACTTCTGTCCGGCTCCACCGCTTATGACTGCTGGGAAACCATCGGCGAGCGTCTGCCATCGATCGTGATGACCGATCTTGTGGCCCCGATCCCGGTGTCGGCGCTGTCGAACTGGACCGGCGTGGGCGAAAGCTTTACCACGCCATCCGACAAATGGGACCGCAGCGCGCAGATCGTCGGCCAGATCTGGACCGACGAGAGCCAGACCGCACTAAACATGGTGCCGACGGTCTATAACTTCGACTCGATCGGCTATCGCCCCGACCTCGTGTCCGAGGAAGAGGCGTCGATGTGGTCGTCGCTGTTCGACCCCAAGTTCAAGGGCAAGACCGGCCTGAACGTTGACCCGCTGATCGCCTTTGGTCAGGCCGTGATGGCCATGAACGAATTGGGCCTGCTGGAAGTGCCAAACCCAGGCAACCCGGACGCAGCCGCCATCGAAGAAGCCGCGAAGTTCCTGATTTCCAAGAAGAAAGAAGGCCAGTTCCGTGCGCTTTGGGGCGACTTCGGCGAACTCGTCAACCTGCTTGCCTCGGGCGAGATGATCTTGGCCGACGCATGGCAGCCTGCCGTGATGGCGGTCAAGGCGCAGGGCGTGCAATGTTCCTATGCCACCATGAAGAACGGCTATCGCGGCTGGGCCATCGGGGTTTCGGCGCTGAAATCCTCGCCCAACTTTGACGCGGTCACCGCCTATGCCGATTACTGGCTGTCGGGTCCGCCAGCCGTGGCTGTGTCGGAACAGGGGTACTATTCGCCCAACGACAAGGTCAAAGCCATCATGGCGCCAGAGAAATACGCGTTCTGGTATGAGGGCGCGCCATGGGTCGGCGCTGAAGAGCGCGGCATCAAGGAAGGCGATTTGCGCGACGGTGGCTCGCTTGCCACCCGTGCGGCCAACGTCGCCTACTGGCACCAGTGGCCAGCAGAATACGACCTGCTGATCCAGAAGTGGGACGAATTCCTGTCCGCCTGATCCACCCTTGACCCTTGCGACCGGGGCGACACCCGCCCCGGTCGTGCAAAGACATGAACCCCGAGGACGAGCCCGTGGCCTACGACCTATCGCTTTCCAACATCGGCAAGGTATATGACAACGGCACGCCCGCCGTCATCGACTTCAATCTGGATGTCGACAAGGGAGAGTTCATCGCCTTTCTTGGCCCATCAGGCTGTGGAAAGACCACCACGCTGCGCATGATTGCGGGGTTTGAATCGATCACCTCGGGTGATCTGATGATCCGGGGCAAGCGCATCAACGACATGCTGCCCGAACATCGCCCCACGTCGATGATCTTTCAGAATTATGCGCTGTTCCCGCATATGACCGTGCGCCAGAACGTGATGTTCGGGCTGGAGGTCAAGGGCCTGCCCAAGGCCGAGGCCGATCGCAAGGTGGACCGCATCCTTGACAAGCTGGGCCTGACCGAAGTGGCGGGGATCCGCACCACCCGGCTTTCGGGCGGCCAGCGTCAGCGCATCGCCCTTGCGCGCAGCCTTGTGGTGGAACCCGATATCCTTTTGCTGGATGAACCCTTGGGCGCGCTGGATGCCAACCTGCGCAAAAGCATCCAGAACGAATTGAAACTGCTGCAACGCGATCTGGGCATCACATTCGTTTTTGTGACCCACGCCCAATCCGAGGCGCTGGCCCTGTCGGACCGCATCGTGGTGATGAACGCGGGCCGCGTCGAACAGATCAGCCCGCCGCGCGAACTTTACACCCGCCCGCAAAGCATTTTCGTGGCCCGCTTCATCGGGGCGAACACGCTGATTGCCGGAACCGTTCGGTCGGGCGGCAGTGAGGACGTGATGGTGGACACCGCCTTTGGCCCCTTGGCCGCCCATGCCCCTGCGGGCGGGACCTCTGCCGGGGCGCAGGCTTCGATCGTTCTGCCGGCCGAGTCGATGCATGTTCTGCCCGGCACCATGGCCGAGGCCGAGGTGCGCGCCCAGCATGGCAGCAATGTGATTGCCTGCACGATCAACCGCTTGCAGCTTGTCGGCCATATTCTGCAAATCGCGCTGACCCTGCCCAATGGCGAGGCGGTGTCGCTCGAAGGCCATGCCGACAAGTATCGTGACACGCTGACGGCGGGCAGCACTGCCTTTGTGGCGTGGAACCCGTCCGATGCCACGCTGATCCTGCAATAGGCCAGACCATGACTGCACCCACCGCAAGCATTCTGGCGCAAGACCTTCGGGCGGGGCGCCGCGATCCGGTTGATCTGGTCGATGAGGTCTTTGACCGCATCGACGCCCATGACGACCCTGCGCTGTTCATCCGCCAGACCCGCGACCGCGCCCGGGCCGAGGCGCGGGCCGCGCGCGAGCGGCTGCAGGCCGGGTTTCCGGCAAGCCTGCTCGACGGCGTGCCTCTGGCGTGGAAGGATCTGTTCGACCTTAGGGGCACGGTCACGACTGCAGGCTCGGCGGTACTGCGCGACGCAGCCCCGGCCCCACAGGATGCAGCGCTGGTGCAGGCCGCGATGCGGGCGGGTCTGGTGACCATCGGCACCGTCAACATGACGGAATTTGCCTATTCTGGCATTGGCCTGAACCCGCATTACGGCACGCCGCGCAATCCGCGTGCGGGGGGTGTCGCCCGCTCGCCCGGCGGGTCCTCCTCGGGCAGCGGGGCGGTGGTGGCGGCGGGTATCGTGCCCTTGTCCATCGGCACCGATACCGGCGGGTCCATCCGTATTCCGGCTGCGTTCAATGGGGTGGTGGGCTACAAGACCTCGACCGGGCATCACCCGATGGACGGCGTCTTTCCCCTCTCGCCCACGCTCGACACACTTGGCCCCTTGGCGCAGACGGTCGAGGATTGCGTGCTGGTCGACACAGTCTTGCGCGGTCTGACGGCCCCGCGCGCGGTGGCCTGTGCCGCGACCGAGATTGACTGTGTGATCCCCGACGCGGTGATGTTCGAAGACCTTGACCCGGCGGTCGCCCGCGCCTTTGACGACACCGTGCAGCGCCTGTCACGGGCGGGCGTCCGGGTGCGGCGCATCGCCTTGCCCGAATTGTTCGAGACCGCCGAGATCATCGCGGCCCTTGGCCCGCTCACCTCGGTCGAGGCGGCCATCGTGCATGAGACGCGGTTGAACACGCCCGATGAGGCGCGGATTGACCCCCGCGTGATCCGCCGGATCCGCATGGCCGACAAGATGACAGCGGTGGATCTGTCGCGGCTCTTGTCCCATCGCGCACGGCTGATTGCGGCGGTGGGCGCGCGGATCGGCACCAGTCTGCTGATCTGTCCCACCACCCCAAGCGTGGCCATGCCGACGGCCCCGCTCGAAGCGGATGTGGAGGAATTTTTCCGCCACAATTTCCGTACCTTGCGCAACACCGCCCTTGGCAATTTTCTGGATTGGTGCGGCCTTTCTATCCCCAATGGCATCGACGGCGACGGCATGCCAACCGGGCTGATGATCTGCGGCACCCATGGGCGCGACACCGCCCTTTTGTCCGCAGGACTGACACTAGAGACCCTCGTCCGGGGCTGATCCCGGCCAAAGACCAACAAGGAGGAACGACAGAATGGCTAAGAAAATCATGTGTGCCTTTGGCACCGACATCGACTCGGTCGCCGGATGGATCGGGTCCTATGGCGGCGGCGACAGCCCGTCCGACATCCAGCGCGGGATTTTCGCCACCGAGGTTGGCGTGCCGCGCCTGCTGCGCCTGTTCAAGAAATACGACCTCAAGACCAGCTTCTTCATCCCCGGCCACAGCCTTGAGACCTTTCCCAAGGAAATGGAGATGATCGTCAAGGACGGGCATGAAATCGGCGCGCATGGCTATCTGCACGAAAACCCGATCGCGATGACCCCGACGCAGGAAGAAGACGTTCTGGTCAAGTCCATCGAGTTGATCGAAGGCCTGACCGGGCAGAAACCGCGCGGCTATGTGGCGCCGTGGTGGGAAATGTCGAACTCGACCGCGGCTCTGCTGCTCAAGCACGGCTTTACCTATGACCACAGCCAAGGCTACCGCGACTTCCAGCCCTTCTATGCCCGCGTGGGCGACAGCTGGAACACCATCGATTATTCCAAATCCGCCAAGGACTGGATGCATCCGCTGAAGCATGGCACGGAAATCGACCTCGTGGATATTGCGGCCAACTGGTATGTCGATGACCTGCCGCCGATGATGTTCATGAAAAAAGCGCCAAACAGCCACGGCTTTGTCAACCCGCGCGACATCGAGGAACTGTGGCGCGACCAGTTCGACTGGGTGTATCGCGAAATGGACTACGGCGTGTTCGCCTTTACCATCCACCCCGATGTGGCCGGCCGTCCGCAGGTTCTTATGATGCTGGAGCGGTTGATCGAACACATCAACAAGCACACCGGCGTCGAATGGGCGACCTTTGAGGATATCGCAAACGATTTCCGCAAGCGCTATCCCTTTGCCAGCGGAAATCGTCCCGAAGTCATCTGACCTTACAACCGGGCGCGCGGGAACAGTTCCGCGCGCCCCTTCCTGCAAGACCGCCTGCGAAAGGTCATCCCATGTGCAATGCCTGTGGCAACCCCGCCGCCCCCGGTCACTGGACGGACGCCGGAACGACAACCCCCGGCGACCGGCTACGCGCGCGCTTTCACCGTGCGGCTGTGCTGCGCAACGTGCTGCGCCCCTACGGTCTGACCGCGCATGACGACGGATCGGTGCCGGGCATCCAGCTTTCCACCTTGTCGGGCGCTGTCACCATGGTCGATACGCTGGAGGATCTGTGGCAAGAGGCCGAACGCCTGGCGGGCCGCAAAATCGATCCGCTGGACCCGCGCTATCTGAATGACTGATCCCGTGCCCGACACCCGCCTGCGGCTGACGCTTCTGGGCGGCTATCTTGGGTCGGGCAAGACCACATGGCTGCGCCATCAGTTGCATGTGGGGGCTTTTGGGCCGCGCGTACATGTCATAGTGAACGAGGCCGCCGAGGTTCCCGTCGACGACGCCTTGCTGTCGGGCGCATCGGGCATGACCCTGCTGGCGGGGGGGTGCTGTTGTTGCACGGGGCGCGCGGCGCTGATCGACGCGCTGCGGGCGCTGTGCGACCAGCGCAGCCGGCTTTCTGCCGATGCGCCCCGGCTGGACCGGGTGGTTCTGGAAACCAGCGGCCTTGCCGATCCCGGCTCGATTGTGGCGGCGATCCAGTCCGACCCGGTTCTGGTGCATCATATCGTGGTCGAGACCACCATCGTTGCAGTGGATGCGCTGCACGCGCTGGCGCAACTGGCAACCGAACCCCTTGGGCGGCGGCAGATCGGGGCGGCGGATCATCTGGTGCTGACCAAGGCCGATGCGGCAGGCCCCGCCGATCTGGCACGGCTGCGGGCAACGCTAGGCCTGCTCAACGGCCATGCGACAGTCAGTGCCAGCGTCCTGGGGGCCGAGGTAGCCTTGCCCCCCCTGCCCCCCGGCACCCTGCCCGCCGACCTGCCGCCGCTTGGCCCCGATGACGTGCGCGGCCCGATTCAGCCGACACAGGTTCACATCCCAGACGGGCTGGACTGGGCGTCGTTTGCGGTGTGGTTGTCGGCGCTGCTACATGCGCGCGGCGAGGATCTGGTGCGCGTCAAGGGCGTGGTGCGCACGCCCGCCGGGCGCTTGCTGTTGCAAACCGTCCGCAAGGTAGTGCAATCGCCGGAAATCCTGCCCGATCAAGGGGATGCGCGCAGCGACAACGTCATCGTCTTCATCGGGCGCGGCTACCGCCCCGAGGATATTTCCCGCTCGATGCAGCGGTTTCTGGACCTGCCTTTGCCTCTGCCGGTTTAGCCTGTACGGGCCTTGCGATAGGAATCCTTCAGCGCGATCAGGTCGCCGTCAAACCGGAACAGGTCGCAGCCCTGAACATCCACCTGCCGCCCCGACCGGTCCGTGCCGACAAAGCGCCATTCCGAAACACCGATCTCTCCCAGCACGCTGTGACGGTCCTCGGTCCATGCGGCTTGTGGAAACTGGTCGAACATCGCGGCATAGGCGGCGCGCACGGCGTCGCGGCCCTGATACTGCGTGCCTTGCGCCAAAGGCCCGGCCGAGGCGTGAAAGGCGCAATCCGCCGCCATGCAATCCATCAGCGCGTCCACATCGCGCGCGTTCCACGCCGCCATGAACCGCACCAGCACATCGCGCCGCTGATGGGCTGCATGGTCGCGCACGGTTTCCACCTCCAGAAAGGCCAAGGGGGCGGCACCTGCGTTGATGACGTTATGTTCCACCCCCGTCCGCCGGGAATAGGGCACACCTTGGGTCAAATGCGCCTGCGCCTGTGCGCCGCCGGGGTTTTCCAGCGCCAAGGTGCCATCCGTCAGCGGCACGATCACATAATCATGGCCATGCACATGCCAGCCGGTTTCCGCCCCCGGCGCAAAGCGCCATTCGGTGACCCGAAAGGTGTCATCGTCGATATGCACAACCGGTTCGGCTTTGGCGCGGGTCATTTTCGGCTCCTGTCGCTGGTCTTTAATCAGTAAGGTCTTGTGGCGCAGGGTGACGCCAGACTTGCATCGGGCCAAGGCGCACATGGGTGAAATCGCCCTCAAGCCAGCAGCCCATGCGCTGAGCGAGGCGGATGGACCGGATGTTGCCCGGATCAATCAGGCTGATCGCCGTTTGCCAGCCCAAGCGGCCATAGGCATGGGCGCGCGAGGCAAAGGCCGCCTCCAACGCGATGCCCCGGCCTTCGGCATGGCCCATCATCACCCAGCCCACCTCGGGCTCGGGCCAGCCTTCGGGGAACCACAGCCCGACATGACCGCAAAACCGGCCCGTGGCCTTTTCCTCAACCGCCCAGAACCCATAGCCGCGCAACGCCCAATGGCCCAGATGCGTGGCCAATCCGCGCCACGCCAGTTCCGGCGTCAAGGGGCCGCCGATGAAACGCGACCGTTCGGTGGCGTAAAACCCAGCGAAATCGGCGAAATCGGATTGGCGATAATCGCGCAGCACAAGGCGTTCGGTTTCCAGATGCGGAATCGTGAAAGTGACGGAAGTCATCAGCGTGCACCCCGGATCAATCAAGCCAAGGTTAGCCGTCAAATCCCCGAAGCAATAGGGAAATCTGCTATGCCGCAGCGGCACGGCACCGGGTGCAGGCCCGCTTCAGTCCCCCATCTGCCCCAGCGTCACCCGCTCGATCTCGCCCTGCCCGACGGCCAGAACCTCGGCCCGGATGATCCGCGCGATCAAAGCCACATCTTCGGGGCTGAATGTCAGCGGCAGCCGCAAGTCGATCAACCCGGCCAGAACGGCATCGGTTTGCGGCAAGGACTGGGGCGATGCGTAGCGCCAATGCTCATAGCGGCTAGTAAATCCAACCGGATCTGGAGCACCAAACCATTTCAACTCTACCCCGCGCGCGGCACAGCGCGCCACCAGTGCGGCCACCCGGCCCGGATCCCACCCCGGCAGGGTGAACTGAAAGCTGGAAGGCACGAACGCCTCTGGCTCCGGGCGCGGGATCAGGCGCAGACCGTTGGTCTGATCCAAACCCCGTTCCATCACACGATACAGCGCAGTCCAGCGCGCGGCACGATCGGGCAGCAGGGCTATCTGGGGTCGCAGGATCGCCGCGCGCAAGTTGTCCATCCGCCCCGAGACATTCGGCACGTCCAGCCGCAGCGCCTCGAACACCTCGGGCGGAGGGGCGGCAAGATGGCGCTCATACAGCATGTAGCTGCCCGACAGCAAAACAGACCGCGCCGCAAGACCGGCATCATCTGTCACCAGAAATCCGCCCTCGCCCGAGTTCATGTGCTTGTAGGTCTGCGTCGAATAGCAGCCGATCACCCCATGCCGCCCGGATGGCACGCCGTTCCAAGCGGCCCCCATCGTATGCGCGCAATCCTCGATCACGCGCACCCCAAGACTGTTGCACAAGGTCATCAGTCTATCCATGTCACACAGATGCCCGCGCATATGCGACAGAACCAGAACCTGCGCCCCCGTTGCACGGGCCATCTGTTCCAGATGGGGGAAATCAATGGTCAGATCTCGCGTTGTCTCGATGAAAACCGGCCGCGCGCCAATGCTGGCAATCGCGCCCGGCACCGGGGCAAGGGTAAAGGCATTGGTCAGGACCGGCGCACCGGGACAGACCTGCACCGCCCGCAAGGCCGTGGCCATGGCATAGCCGCCCGAGGCCACCGCAAGGCAATAGCGCGCGCCGGTGAACTCCGCGAACTCTTGTTCCAGCAGCGCGGTTGGCGACACTTCGCCCGCCGCCGTGTTGTAGCGGTGCAGGCGGCCATGGCGCAAAATATCCAACGCCGCAGCTATCCCTTCTTCGGGGATCGGCTCTTGCTGGGTGAAACTTCCGGTAAATCGCTCCATCCTAGAGACCATGCTGCGCAAAGTGCAGGTCGTCAATGGCTTGGCGCGGGCGTGACGCTATGGCACGGTAGCGTTCAGAAAAAAGGAATCCCCCAATGCGTAATCTATGTGCCGCCATCCTTTTGGCGCTGTCATTCGGCCAGACTGCTCAGGCAGATCTGGTGATCGAAGGACGGGCGGCGCAGGCGCTGCACTGTGCGGCAATGCTCTTCATCGTCTCGACCGAGCTTTATGACATCGGCGAAATCTCTCGCAACACCCGCGACAATGCGCAGCGTGCCGCCCTTGTGATCCTGGATCAGGTGCCGGGGAGTGAAGACCAGCGCCGCCGCGCCATGGTGCAGCGGTTTGAACGCATCATGACAAGCCGGACGCTGGAGCAATTGGTCAAAGAATATAACGCTACTGCAAGATGGTGCCGCAGCGCCTTTTTACGGTGAGGATCAGCGCAGCATCCGGGCTGCAAGCTCTGGCAGGTCGTCGAAATGGTCCAAAAGGGCTTCGGGCGCCAAGCGTTCAATGCTGCGCCCCTCTGGCCCAAAGGTGACCAGCGCGACCGGAACCCCGACCGCAAGGCCGGTTTTGCGGTCGGTATCCGTATCCCCGATCAGCATGGACCGGCCCACGATGCCGCCCACCTGCTCAACCGCCGCGATATAGGGCGCGGGGTCGGGTTTGCGGGTGGGCAGGGTATCGGCCCCGATCAACGCCCCGAACAGCCCGCGAATGCCAAGGCGAAGTGTCAGTTCCTCGGCCAGACCTTCGGGCTTGTTGGTGCAGATCGACACCGCAAATCCGTTCCGGCGCAGGGCCTCGACCGCAGCAACTGCGCCGGGGTACAGCGTGGTATGCACATCAATCGCCTGCGCATAGGCGTCGAGCAGCACCGGGTATTGCGCATCGATCATCGCGTCATCAAACGCACCCAGTCGTGAAAAGCCCAGCCGCAGCATGGCCCGCCCGCCATGGAACGCGCACAGCGCATCCCCCGGACCCAGCAGGTCGCCATGGCCCAAACCCCGAAAGCAGGCATTGGCAGCGGCCAGAAGATCGCCGCTGGTATCTGCCAAGGTGCCATCGAGATCGAAAACCACTGTGCGCATTGATTGTAACCTTGCGTGAGGAACACGGCCCTTGCGGCCCAGTGTGCCATGGGTAAAACGGGGGAACCAAGAAAGAAAGGGGCAGCATGCCGGTATCTTTGGTCATTCTGGCAGCAGGTCAGGGCACACGGATGAATTCCGACCTGCCCAAGGTGCTGCACCATATGGCAGGCAGCCCTTTGCTTCACCACGCCATGCAGGCGGGCCGCAGCCTTGGGCCAGAGCGGGTGGTGGTGGTAACGGGCCACGGCGGCGACGCCGTGACGCGCGCAACGCTTGCCTTTGACGAAGACGCGCTGACGGTGGTGCAGGCAGAACAGTTGGGCACCGCCCACGCGGTTGCCCAAGCAGCCCCCCTGCTGGCCGATGCATCGGGCGATGTGATTGTACTGTATGGCGACACCCCGCTTGTGCGCCCCGAAACACTTCAAGCGATGCAGGCCGCCCGCGCCCGCCATGCCATTGTTGTGCTGGGCTTTCACGCCGCCGATCCTGGACGCTATGGCCGGCTGTTGGCTGATGGGGACTCGCTGCTCAAGATTGTCGAATACAAAGATGCCTCCGATGAGGAACGCGCAATAAGCCTTTGCAATTCAGGCGTCATATTTGCCGATGCCAAACTGATGTTCAGCCTTGTGGGCGAAGTGGGCAATGCCAACGCGGCGGGCGAATATTACCTGACCGACCTACCCGAACTTGCCCGCAAACGCGGGTTGTCGGCGGGTGTGGTAATCTGCCCCGAGGATGAAACCCTTGGCGTGAACACAAGGATTCAACTGGCCGATGCCGAGCGCGCTTTTCAAACCCGCGCCCGCGCCGAGGCGCTGGAAAACGGCGTCACCCTGACCGCGCCTGAAACGGTGTTCTTTGGCCTTGATACCGTGGTGGGCCGCGATGCCATCATCGGCCCCAACGTGATTTTCGGCCCCGGCGTCACCGTGGAATCAGGTGCGGAGATCAAGGGCTTTTGCCATCTGGAGGGCTGCCATATCAGCCGGGGGGCCACTGTCGGCCCCTTCGCCCGCCTGCGCCCCGGTGCCGAGTTGGCCGAAGATGTGCATGTCGGCAACTTCGTCGAGATCAAGAACGCCATTCTGGATGAGGGGGTAAAGGTCGGCCACCTAACCTATATCGGTGACGCGGATATTGGCGAGCATACCAACATTGGCGCGGGCACCGTTACTTGCAATTATGATGGCGTGATGAAGCACCGAACCCGGATCGGCAAGAATGCTTTTATCGGATCCGATACCATGCTGGTCGCCCCGGTAAGCGTGGGCGATGGCGCACTGACCGCCTCTGGCTCGGTCATAACCGAAGATGTGCCGGCCGAGGCGCTTGCGATCAGCCGTGCCAAACAAGTGAACAAACCCGGCCTTGCTGCCAAACTTTTTGCGCGACTGCGCGCCATCAAGGCCGCAAAGGCCAAAGGATAATCCCATGTGTGGAATTGTTGGTGTTCTGGGCAATCACGAAGTTGCCCCCCTGCTGGTCGAAGCGCTGAAACGGCTGGAATATCGTGGGTATGACTCAGCGGGCATTGCCACGGTGAACGGCACAAAGCTGGACCGCCGCCGCGCGGTGGGCAAGCTGGTGAACCTGTCGGACCTGTTGGTGCATGAGCCTTTGGCCGGAAAATCCGGGATCGGGCACACCCGTTGGGCCACCCATGGAGCGGCAACGGTGATCAACGCCCATCCGCACAAGGCAGGTCCGGTTGCGGTCGTACATAACGGCATCATCGAGAATTTCCGCGAGCTGCGCGAGGAGCTGGCGGGCGCGGGCTATGCACAAGAAAGCCAGACCGACACCGAAACCATCGCCCTGCTGGTACAACAGGCGATGGATGGTGGCGCCACTCCGGTTGAGGCCGCGCGCCAGACCCTCAAACGCCTGCACGGGGCCTTTGCGCTGTGCTTCTTGTTTGATGGCGAGTCTGATTTGCTGATCGCCGCGCGCAAGGGCAGCCCTTTGGCGATTGGCCATGGCACGGGTGAGATGTTTGTGGGGTCTGACGCGATTGCCTTGGCGCCAATGACCGACCGTATCACCTATCTGGAAGAAGGCGACTGGGCGATCATTACCCGGCAAGGCGCTGAAATCTTTGACGATCACGACCGCCGTGCCAATCGGGCGGAAACCCGCATCCAGATTGACGCAACGCGCATCGACCGGGCTGGCTACAAGCATTTCATGGCGAAGGAGATCGCGGAACAGCCGGTGGTTCTGGCCGATGGCCTGAGACACTATACGCGCGGCGGGGTGAACCCCGCCCTACACCTGCCCGAAGGTGTTGATTTTACCGGGGTGGACCGCATTGTTCTGGTCGCCTGTGGCACGGCGTCTTATGCCTGCCATGTTGCGAAATACTGGTTCGAACAGCTTGCGGGTCTGCCTTGCGACATCGATATCGCGTCAGAATTCCGCTACCGTGAGCCGCCCCTTTCGCCAAAGCAATGGGCGGTGTTCGTCAGCCAGTCAGGCGAGACCGCGGATACTCTGGCCGCCTTGCGCTATGCACGCGAGCGGGTGGCAAAGGTGGTGTCGGTGGTCAATGTGCCCACATCGTCCATCGCACGCGAGTCTGATCTGACGCTGCCGATCATGGCCGGGGTAGAGGTGGGCGTGGCCTCTACCAAGGCGTTCACGTCGCAACTGATGGTGCTGGCGCTGATGGCGCTGAAGGCAGGGGTGGACCGTGGCCGGCTGGATACGCAGGCCCTTGGCCGCCATCTGGAATCACTGCATGCGCTGCCGGGGCTGATGAACCACGCCCTTGGTCAGTCGGGTGAAATTGCAAAGCTTGCCGAAGATCTGGCCCGCGCGCAGGATATTTTATTTCTGGGCCGCGGCCCGATGTATCCGATGGCACTGGAAGGCGCGCTTAAACTGAAAGAAATCAGCTATATACACGCCGAAGGTTATGCATCGGGTGAACTGAAACACGGCCCCATTGCGCTGATTGACGCGGATGTGCCGGTCATTGTTCTGGCCCCGCGCGATGCCCTGTTCGACAAGACCGTGTCGAACATGCAAGAGGTGATGGCGCGCAATGGCAAGGTGCTGCTGATCTCAGACGCCGCTGGTCTGGCCGAGGCTGGCTCTGGCGTTTGGGCAAGCCTTGCGATGCCCGCTGTCGATGCGATTTTCGCGCCGATCCTTTACGCCGTGCCAGCACAATTGCTGGCCTATCACACCGCCATAGCAAAGGGGACCGATGTGGACCAACCACGTAATCTGGCCAAATCGGTGACAGTGGAATGACCCCGTATCAAGCCCTTGAGGCACTTGAAGCGCTGACCGATCCGGCAAAGGCGGCCGAGGCCGCAGAGTATCACAAGGCCCCGCCCGAGGCGGGCCGGCGCTATCTGGGACTGACCCCGGCGCAAATCGACGAACATGTCGCCACATGGCGCGCCGATCTCTCGGTCGAGGGCCGGGTGTCATTGGCCGAAGGCTTGTGGAACACCGATGTGCATGATGCTCGCGTGGCGGCCGCCAAGCTGCTGACACAGGCACGGCTGCGCCCGGATGACCGGGCGTGGGCAGTGATCTGCGACTGGGTGGACCAGCTTGACGTCTGGGCGCTGGCCGATCTGGTCACGACCGCCGGGCAAAAGCGGGTGGTGGCCGACCCGGCCCGGCTGGCCGATCTGGAACAATGGGTAGAGAGCGAAAACCATTGGGTGCGCCGCGCAAGTCTGCTGATGCTGCTGCCATGGGCCAAGATGAACAACCTGAAAGACGCAGATTACGACATCCGCGAAACCGGGCTGGTCTGGGCAGAACATCTGGTTCCCGACCGCAACTGGTTTATCCAAAAGGCGATTGCCGACTGGCTGGGGGTGCTGTCAAAGCACGACCCCGCCCGCGCGGCCGAGTTCATGGATGGTCCCGGTCTTGGGCTGAAGACCTTTGCCCGCAAAGAGGCCGCCCGGCGCCTGCCAGAAGCCCCTATGGCCGACTGACTTTCCCGCCCCCGACCGCCGCCGGAACCCCGGTGGTGGCGGGCGCGCTGGTGGGCAGGCCCCGCAGCACCCGCACCGCCAGATAGGCAAAGGCTTGCGCCTCGAGCATATCGCCGTTCAGACCGATCGCTTCTACCGGTTCGGCCACAAGACCAAGCCGCTGTGAAAGCTGCGCCATCATCGCGCCGTTGTGCCGCCCGCCGCCACAGACGAACAGGCGCGCGACGGGGGCAGGAAAATGCTCGGCCCCACGCGCAACCGCTGCCGCAGCACAGGCAGTCAGGGTCGCCGCAGCATCAGCATCGGACACATACGCCACAGCAGAAAGCAGCGCCGGAAAATCGTTCCGGTCCAAGGATTTTGGCGGCATCTTGAAGAAATAGGGGTGGTTCAGGAAAGCCGCGACCACCGCCTCATCCACCGTGCCCGAAGCGGCAAGCGCCCCGCCCTCGTCTTGTGCCACGCCGCGCCGCGCCAGCATCAGATCATTGATCGGCGCATTCGCAGGCCCGGTGTCAAAAGCCAGAAGCGCGCCGGGCTCATCGGGCCGCGACAGACCCGGATCAACCCATGTCAGGTTGCCTACCCCACCAAGGTTCAGGAACGCCACAGGCTCTGTCAACCCGGCGTAGCGGGCGCAGGCGTGGTGAAAGAACGAGGCCAGTGGCGCGCCCTGCCCGCCCATCTGCACATCGTTTGACCTGAAATCCCACACCACGGGGCAGCCCAGCACATCCGCCAGCAGCGCACCATTTCCGGCCTGATGCGTGCCACGTCCACGCGGATCATGCGCCAGCGTCTGGCCATGGAAACCCACCACCTCGGCCCCGGTAAAGCGCGCCAGTACCTCGGCATGGGCGGCCTCTACCACTTCGGCAGCCGCCTCTACGCCCGGATCACCCGGCCAGTGGCCAAAGCCCGCGCGGATCACCGCACGTTCGGCCTGTGTGTAGGCCCGGTAAGCGTCTGGCCCGAACTCGGTGATGGTATGGCCATCGGTGAGCACCATTCCCGCATCCACCCCGTCAAGCGAGGTGCCAGACATCGCCCCCAAAGCCCAGACCGGTCCCGATACTCGCATCTTTCCAAGCCCCCGCACGCCCGCTATACCCCCCGAAGTCTATGACACGAGGACGCTATGACCTACCATCCGAAATCAGATTTCATGCGCGTGATGATGACCCGTGGCTTTCTGGCCGATTGCACGGATTATCAGGCGCTGGACGAGGCGTTTCTGAAGGGGGTCGTGCCGGCCTATATCGGCTATGATGCCACCGCGGCGTCGCTGCATGTGGGGCACCTTTTGAACATCATGGTGCTGCGCTGGTTGCAGAAATGCGGCCACAAGCCGATCACCCTGATGGGCGGCGGCACCACCAAGGTGGGCGATCCGTCGTTCCGCGCCGAAGAACGCCCGCTGCTGACCGCCGCGAAGATCGACGAGAACATCGCCGGGATGCAGCAGGTCTTTGCCCGCTACCTCGCCTATGGCGACGGGCCGACCGATGCTATCATGCTCAACAATGCCGAATGGCTGGATCATCTGAACTATCTGGAGTTCCTGCGTGACATCGGGCGGCATTTCAGCGTAAACCGGATGCTGTCGTTCGATTCCGTGAAGTCCCGGCTGGATCGCGAACAATCGCTGTCCTTCCTCGAATTCAACTACATGATCCTGCAGGCCTATGATTTCCTTGAAATCAACCGCCGCTACGGTTGTCTTTTGCAGATGGGCGGGTCAGATCAATGGGGCAATATCGTCAACGGCGTCGATCTGACGCGTCGCGTGGTCGATCATGAGGTCTACGGCCTGACCACGCCGCTTCTGACCACATCTGACGGGCGCAAGATGGGCAAATCAGCCAATGGCGCGGTCTGGCTGAACGGCGCGATGCTGGCCCCCTATGAATTCTGGCAATTCTGGCGCAACTCAACCGATGCCGATGTCGGGCGCTTTCTCAAGCTGTTCACCGAACTCCCGCTGGAGGAATGTGACCGTTTGGGCGCGTTGCAAGGGTCAGAGATCAACGCCGCCAAGATCATCCTCGCCAATGAGGTGACAACACTTCTGCATGGGGCAGACGCGGCAGCGGCGGCAGAGGCCACCGCACGTGAGGTGTTTGAGCGGGGCGGCATCGGCGACGATCTGCCCACCGTTACCCTGTCGCCAGAGGAAATGGCCGACGGCATCGGTATCGTGCAACTGTTCGTGCGCGCGGGGCTTTCAGCAAGCGGCAAGGATGCCAAGCGCCTGATCGCGGAAGGTGGGGCAAAGGTGAATGATGATATCGTGACCGACAGCGCCCTGCGCTACGGCGCGGGCGATCTGGCCGAGCCATTGAAGCTGACCGCAGGGAAAAAGCGGCACGCGTTGGTGACACTGGGCTAAAACGGCGTCTTGCCAGCGTCACAGGCCCCGGCTAGCGTGCCGGGGCCTATGCAATTTCAGGATGCCCCCCATGCACCGCCCCACTGCCTTCACCGCGCCCGGCCGTTTCTGGCGCGGCAATCTGCATACCCATTCCACCAGGTCCGATGGCGTGCTGTTGCCCGAAGAGGTCTGCCGCCGCTACCGGGCCGAGGGATATGACTTTTTGGCTCTGACCGATCATTTCGTCGGCGCCTACGACTATCCCATCGTCGATACACAGCCGTATCGTACAGAAGACTTCACGACCATTCTGGGTGCGGAACTCCATTCCGGCGCGATGGCAAATGGCGAGTTGTGGCATATCCTCGCCGTCGGCCTGCCGACCGATTTCGCGCCCTCGCACAGCCCCGACTTCCACCCCGTCGAAGGGCAGGAAACCGGCGCCGAACTTGCCGCCCGCGCCGTCGCCGCCGGGGCCTTCGTTGCCGTCGCCCACCCGCAATGGTCGGGCCTGACGCTGGCGGATGCGCGTGGCATCACCGCAGCCCATGCGGTCGAGATCTACAACCACGGTTGCGCCATGGGCTGCGACCGCCCCGACGGCGCGGCCATCGCCGACCTTTTGCTGTCTGAAGGCCGCCGCCTGACCATGATCGCCACCGACGACGCCCATTTTTACGAACCTGACCATTTCGGCGGCTGGGTCATGGTCAAGTCGCCCGAGAATACCCCCGAAGCCCTGCTTGCCGCCCTCAAATCCGGCGACTTCTATTCAAGCCAAGGACCGGAACTGCGCGACATCCGCCTGTTTGATGATCGGATCGAGGTGGAAAGCTCGGCCGTCGCGGCCATGATCGTGCAAGGCCAGGGTACAGCCGCCCGCGCCGTGCATGGCCATTCGATGACCACGCCAAAGCTGGACCTGACACGGTTTGGCGACAGCCCTTGGCTGCGCGTTACGCTGATGGATGCGGCGGGCAAAAAGGCCTGGTCCAACCCGATCTGGCGTTAGCGCGGGCTGACAGGACGGGTGTCTCCGGCAGGAGTATTTTTACCAAGATGAATGCGCCATAGTCCATTATTCATCCTGGCTGAAATATTCCGGGGGGAGCGCCCCTATTTATTCCAGCCGGGCCGGAAAGCCCTCGGCGCGCAGATCAGTGCCAAGCGCGTCTTCCAACAGTTTGACGATCTGCGTCGATTGCGCTGCCCCACCATAGGCCGCGCGGCCTTTGACAAAGGTTTGCATGGTCTGCCCCGCCAGATCCAGCGGCACACCGAATTCCTGCCCGAAACCCATGGCAAACCCCAGATCCTTCAGCGCAAGGTCCATGGTAAAGGCAATGTCATAGCTGCCGTTCAGGATCAGCTGGCCCTCGGTCTCGTGAACGAAACTGCTGCCGGATGACGCGGCAATTGCCTCCCACGCCGTTTTGAGATCCAGGCCGCCGCGGCGTGCAAGCATCAGCGCCTCGCCATCAGCGACCAGATGGATGAAGGCCAGCATATTGGTGATGACCTTGATCACCGCCGCCGATCCCAACGGCCCCATATGGAACAGCCGGTTGCCAATTGCCATAAGGGCGGCGCGGTGCAGGTCGAGCAGGTCAACGTCGCCGCCCACCAACACAGTGATTTCCCCCCGCGCCGCCAGATGCACGCCGCCCGTCACCGGGGCTTCCAGCATCCGCAGACCTGCGGCCTGCGCCAGACCTGCAAGCAGCACCACATCGTCGCGGCCAAGGGTAGAGTTTTCCACCCAGGTCATGCCAGGCCGTGCGGTGGTCAGAACCTGCGTCAGTACCGCTTCTGACACGGCGGGCGATGGCAGGCAGGTAAAGACATGGTCCACCTGCGCCGCAAGATCGGCGGGGCTGTCGGCCACACCTGCCCCCATGGCGCGATGCCTGTCGCCAAGGGCCGGGTCGCGGTCATAGACCACCACCTCATACCCTGCGCGGATCAGACTGGCCGCGATATGCCCGCCCAGATTGCCCAGCCCGATATAGCCGATCTTCATGCCCTGCTCCTCCCGCTTCTGGACCACACTCACCGGAAATGCATCGCGTATTTTGCCCGGATCGCCGCATCAATCTCGGGATCTATCCGACTGCCTGCTTTGGCAAGGATCGCATTCTTGCGCTCCAGCGCCTTTTCCAGCAGCAAAGGCTTGCCCGCCTCGTTCCATTCCTTTGGGCTCATCCGGTTGCCAACAGCCGGATAGATGTATTCGGTCTGCATCAGCCGCAGGGTCTGGTCCGACCCAAGGTAATGACCCGGCCCACCAAGGCAGACCTCTTTCATAGCCTCGATGCTGGTGCTGTCCTCGGTCACATCAATGCCGCGCACACAGCGCATCGCCTGCCCCAACAGATCATCGCCCAGCACAAGGCTTTCCAGACAGAACCCCAGCAGGCTGGCATGCATCCCCACCGCCTCGTAGCACATGTTCAGCCCCGACAGACCCGCAAGCACGTTGGTGATGCCCTGCTCCCACCCGGCTTGCATGTCGGGCAGCTTGCTGTCGGAAATGCCCGAGGCAGCGCCGCCGGGCAGGCCATAGAACTTGTGCATCTGACTACAGCCCGCCGTCAGCAAGGCCTGCTCGGCACTGCCCCCCGACATCGCCCCGGTCCGCAGATCGCTGACAAAAGGCCAGGTGCCAAAGATGCAAGGCGCGCCCGGTCTGATGGAATTGGCATAGACCACGCCCGCCAGACACTCGGCCACCGCCTGCACAATGGTCAACGCAATCGGCGCGGGCGCCGTCGCCCCCGCCTGCCCCGCCGACAGCAGCAGCATCGGCATGCCGCGCCGGATGCAATCCTCCATCGTGATGCAGGATTCCTCGGCAAACTTCATTGGTGGGACGACAAAGCAGTTGGAATTGCTGACAAACGGCCGCTCCAGCCACTTTTCCTCGCCGCCCGCCACCATGTAAAGCAGATCAAAGCAATCAGCCACATGCGACGGATCGCTGAACGAGGTGCCCACATGCTTTGCCGTGCCCGAAAGGCTGCCGTACAGCGTGTTCAGGTCCATGTCGCGGTTATCAATCACATCGCGGCACACCATGGTGCGCTGGTAAAAGTGGATGTTGTCCAGATTATCCACCAACCGCGCCGCATCATACAGATCCTGCGCGGTTGAATCGCGATATTCCAGCGTGAACGGATCCACGATATGCACCGCCGCCCCCGCCGTGCCGTAATGCACATTGGTTCCGGTCAGATGCAGGTCATGGCGCGGATCACGGGCAAACAGCGTGATGTCACGCGCCGCCACATTCAACATGTCCTCGACCAGCGCGCGCGGAAAGCGCAACCGACCGTCATTGCCCTGAATGGCCCCGGCGGCTGTCATCACCTCCACCCCCGAGGGCGGCGCCTGCGAAAGGCCGATTTCCTCCAGCGCCTGCAAAGCCGCCTGATGGATCCGCGCCATCCCGGCATCAGTCAGCGGCCGATACTGTCCCCCCGGCATGCCGGGCCGAATGGGCCGCATTGCATCCGACAAGGGCGCCGAGCGCAAAGCCACCCGCGCCCCCCGTCCCCCCGACCGCCGCGCCCGCGAGGGCTCACACAGCTCACCCAGATCCGTCATCGCTCTGCCCTCATTTTCTGTTCAAAACCATCCTCAGGGGCACGCCGCCCGTCACGCACGCATTCGTCCCGACATCGGATCATACAGCGGCACCAAAGACGCCTCTGCCTTAAACCGCCGCCCGGCAATCTCGATCTCATAGGTGGACGCCAGCACATCGGCCTCGCTTTGCCCCGCGCAAGGCACATAGCCCAGCCCGACACATCCCCCCAGAGCGTGGCCATAGTTACCGCTCGTGACCGGCCCCACAATCTGCCCGTCGCGCACGATCGCCTCGTTGTGAAAAATCATCGCCTCCGGGTCGCGCACCAGAAACTGCACCATCCGCCGCCGCACCCCCGCGTCCTCACGCGCCAGCACCGCATCGCGCCCAAGAAAATCGGCCTTCTTGCGGCTGACGGCAAAGCCAAGCCCCGCCTCCAGCACATGATCCTCATCGGTGATGTCATGGCCCCAATGGCGATAGGCCTTCTCGATCCGGCAACTGTCCAGGGCATGCAGCCCGCACAGCTTCATCTCGGGGGCGGCCGCGACCAGCGTCTCGAACACATGTGCCGCTTGATCGGTAGGCACATAGATCTCCCAGCCAAGCTCGCCCACATAAGACACCCGGTGCGCGCGGGCCAATCCCATGCCGATCTCGATCTCGCGCGCCTGCCCAAAGGCGTGGCTTGCATTGGTAAAATCCTGCGGGCTCACCCGCCCCATCACATCGCGCGCGCCCGGCCCCATCAGACACAGCACGGCCTCGCCCGCCGTCACATCGGTGACAACGACGAAATCATCCGCCAAATGCGCCCGAAGCCATGCAAGATTACGCGCCAGCGTCGCCCCCGGCACCACCAGCAGGAACGCGGTCTCGCTCAGCCGCGTCACCGTCAGATCGGCCTCGATGCCGCCCTTGCCGTTCAGCATCATGGTATAAACGATGCGCCCCGCTGCCACATCCATCTGCGCCGAGCAGACCCGGTTAAGAAACGCGCACGCGTCGCGCCCCTCAACCCGGATCTTGCCAAAGCTGGTCATGTCGAACAGGCCGACACCCTCCCGCACCGCCGTATGTTCGGCCCGCTGGTTGCCCCACCAGTTCGCGCGGCCCCAACCATACTGATACTCCCGCGTCTGCCCTTCATCGGCAAACCAGTTCGCCCGCTCCCATCCTGCCACCTCGCCAAACACCGCGCCGCGTACGGCAAGGGCGTCATGCAGCGGGCTGCGGCGTATCCCCCGGCTGGTCGCCATCTGGCGGTAAGGGTAGTGATCGGCATACAAAAGACCCAGCGTCTCGCTTACCCTTTCGCGCAAATACTGGCGGTTTTTCTGAAACGGCTGGGCGCGGCGGATATCCACCTCCCACAGATCAAACGGAGGTTCCCCTTCCGTAATCCAATGCGCCAAGGCCATCCCCGCCCCACCACTGGAGGCAATACCAATGGAATTATATCCAGCCGCCACCCAATACCCCGCAACCTCCGGCGCTTCGCCAAGGTAATAGCGGTCATCGGGGGTAAAGCTTTCCGGTCCATTGAAAAACGTGTGAATCCCCGCACTCTGGAACAATGGCATCCGCTCCATCGCGGCCTCAAGGATCGGCTGAAAATGGTCCCAATCCTCAGGCAGCGTGTCGAACTCGAAATCTGCGCGGATGCCACCCATGCCCCAGGGCTTGGCCTTTGGCTCAAATGCGCCCAGCATCATCTTGCCGGCGTCGGATTTGTAATAGGCGCATTCATCGGGCACCCGCAGCACCGGCAGATGGCCAAGCCCGGAAATCGGTTCGGTCACCAGATAGAAATGCTCGCAGGCATGCAGCGGCACCGTCACGCCATTCTGCGCTGCCAGATCACGCCCCCACATCCCGCCGCAATTGATCACCACATCGGCTGCGATGTGCCCCGGCCCCTCCGGCCCCGCATAATCCACCCCGGTCACCCGGCCGTTCGCCACGGTGACGCGCTCCACCAGCACCCCTTCGGCAATCATCGCCCCGCGCATCCGTGCGCCGCGTGCAAGCGCCATCGCGATATTGGCCGGATCGCACTGCCCGTCCAGGGGCAGATGCACCCCGCCAACCGCATCCGACACGTTCAGATGCGGATACATCGCCTTGATCGCAGTTGGCGACACCTCCTCCACATCCACGCCAAAGATCCGCGCCATGGTGGCCTGACGCCGCAACTCCTCCATCCGGTCCGCCGTCAGCGCCATCGAGATGCTGCCCACCTGCCGCATCCCCGTGGCAATGCCGGTCTCCGCCTCCAGCCCGACATAAAGCTCCGCCGAATACCGCGCGAGCCGCGTCATGTTGGCACTCGCCCGCAACTGCCCGATCAAGCCCGCCGCATGCCAGGTGGTGCCCGATGTCAGCCGCTTGCGCTCCAACAGCACCACATCCGACCAACCGGCCTTTGCCAGATGATAGGCCACCGAACAGCCCGAGATGCCGCCCCCGATCACCACCGCCCGCGCCTTGTCCGGCAATCCCACGTCAAACCCCATTTTCTGTTCCCAAATATCCCACGGGGGTCCGGGGGTGTGAAACCCCCGGTCCACCCTGTCAGCCGCGCAAACGCGCGTTCGTTGCATCCCAAACCGGCGCGTCAGGCAGCACCTGTGCCGCCAGCCTCTCCCCGAACACCTCGACCTCCACCTCTGTGCCCGGCGCGCACAAATCGGCCCGCAGCATCCCTAGTGCAAGGCACGCGCCCACCCGGTGGCCCCAATAAGCGCTGGTGGTTTCCCCAACCACGGCACCGCCGTGCCAGATCGTCGACATGTAGGGCGGGTCCAATTCGCCTGCCGCCACCCGCAAGGTGACAAAGCGCTTCGTCACCCCCGCCTGCTTTTCCGCCGCCAAAGCCGCGCGCCCTCGGAAATCGGGCTTGGCCCAGTCGACAAACCGCTCCAGCCCGCCTTGCAGCACCGTGTAATCCGTCGAAAGGTCACCCTTCCAGGCGCGATATCCCTTTTCAATGCGCAAAGAGTTCAGCGCGAACATGCCAAACGGGCGCAGACCATGGGCTTGCCCTGCCGCCCAGACAGCATCCCAGACCATCGCAGTGTCCGCCACGCGGCTGTGAATCTCCCAGCCCAGCTCGCCAGCAAAGCTGACCCGCATCAGCATCACCCCGGCCCCTGCGATCGTTGCCTCCTGCCACGTCAGCCAGGGCCGCGACAGGTCAGCGTCTGTCACCGCTCGCAGCACATCGCGCGCCTTTGGACCGGTCAGGATCTGCGTGCTCCATTCGGCGCTGTGGTCGCTCAGCACCAGGCCCGGCGCCAGATGCCGGACCAGCCACGCCTTGTCATGCTCTTGTGCGGTCGCGGCCGTAATCAGCAGGAGTTCATCCTCGGCGATGCGGGCGACCGACATCTCCGTGACGATCCGCCCCTTGTCATCCGCGAAATAGGCCAGCCCGAGGCGACCCACCCCCGGCACCCGCCCTGTGATCTGTGCGCCCAGCCAGTCAGCCACCCCCGGCCCCTTAATGGCAAAGCGTGAAAAGCCCGGCAGGTCCAGAATACCGCAGGCATCGCGCACCGCCTCGCACTCGGCCTTGACCGCCCTAAACCACGGGCCCTCACGGCGCCATGTGCGTTGCGCCGCCTCAGAGCTATCATCGCCCTCGCCCGCATACCAAAGTGCGCGCTCCCAGCCGTTGTAAGGGCCAAACTGCGCCCCCAGAACCGCCACCCGGTCATGCACGGCGCTGGTTTTCTTCATCCGGCCTTCGGGCCAGACATGATGCGGAAAATGGATAGCATATTCGTGGCCGTAAACCTCCATCCCCTTGGCAACGCAGTAATCGTGATCCTCAAAACCGGTAAATCGGCGCGGATCGCATGACCACATATCCCACTCGGTCGCCCCTTGGGTCACCCATTCGGCCAGCACCTTGCCCGCACCGCCCGCCTGACAGATGCCAAAGGTGAACACCGCCGCCTCGAACGCATTGGGCACACCCGGCATCGGCCCGATCAGCGGGTTGCCATCGGGCGTATAGGGGATCGGCCCGTTGATCACCTTTTGCAGCTTGGCCTCGGCCAGCAACGGCACCCGCGCCATTGCGTCCGAGATCTGGAACTCCAGCCGCTCCAGATCATCGGGGAAAAGCTGAAAGCTGAAATCCTCCGGCATTGGATCATCGGGCGTGGCCCAATGCGCGCGGCAGGTGTTTTCATAAGGGCCAAGGTTGAAGCCCATCTTTTCCTGCCGCAGGTAATAAGACGAATCCACATCGCGCAACAGCGGCAGCTTGTGGCCGACTTCCTTCGTCCATGCTTCCAGCTCGGGGATGGCGTCGAACAGCATATACTGATGGCTCATCACCATCATCGGCACCCGGCGGCCGAACATGCGACCCACTTCGGCCGCGTAATAGCCGCCCGCATTCAGCACATATTCGGCCCGGATCTCGCCCTTTGGCGTGGTCAGCACCCACTCCGACCCGGTCCAGCGCGCCGCTGTCACCGGGCAGAAGCGCTCCACATGTGCGCCCATGTCGCGGGCGCCCTTGGCAAGCGCCTGCGTCAACTGCGCAGGGTCAATATCGCCGTCGTATGGATCATACAGCGCGCCCGTCAGATCATGCGTTTCCAAAAAAGGATAGCGCGAGTGAATCTCTCCTGGGCCCAGAATGTCCAGATCCATCCCCTGATAGCGCCCCATGCCCGCCACGCGGCGAAATTCCAGCAGCCGCTCCGCACTGTGGCCCAGACGCACCGACCCGGTAACATTGTAATTCATCGGATAGCCGACCCGCTCTCCCAGATCACGGTACAGACTGGCCGAATAGCGCTGCATGTTCATGATCGACCAGCTTGCCGAAAACGTCGGCACATTGCCCGCCGCATGCCATGTGCTGCCGGCGGTCAGCTCGTTTTTCTCCAGCAAAACGCAATCCGTCCATCCGGCCAGCGCCAGATGATACAAGGCAGATGCCCCCACCGCCCCACCGCCGATGATCACCACACGCGCGCTTGAAGGCAAAGCTGCCATACCCCGGTCTCCCCTGTCTTTGGCCGCACTATCCGCCCGCTTGACACAGCTTTCAATTCGCCCGGAACCCGGCTATTGATCGGAAAAACCGATCAGCTTCATTTTGGCCCCAATACTCCGGGGTGCGGGGCAGCGCCCCGGGGTCAGCCACAGGAAAAAACCCATGCAGATCGACCAGATCGACACCTTCCTTGACCTGATCGAAACCCGCAGCTTCAACCGCACCGCGGAACGGATGGGCCTGACCCAATCCACCGTCTCAGGGCGTCTCGTGGCATTGGAACAGGCGCTTGGCGCGCGGCTGTTCACCCGCTCGCGCGCGGGCACGCAGCTGACCACCGAAGGGCTGAAATTCGAGCCGCACGCAAGGCTGCTCCGGCAGGAATGGACGATGGCCCGCCGCGCGGTGATGGCCAGCGGCACAGCGGCGCTGACGTTGCGGATCGGGGTGCAGAACGACCTTGCCCCCGCGCATCTGGGCGCGCTGGTGGCCGATTTCCGCGCGCTGCTGCCGCAAGCGGCACTCTATATAGAACCGGATTACTCCACCCAGATGTGCGCCGATCTGGTCACCGGCGCGCTGGATTTCGCGCTGATGTTCACGCCAAAGCCGCAGCCAGACCTGTATTTCGACACTCTGGCCGAGATCCCCTACCACCTGATCTCGACCGAGGCCGATACCCTTGCGGCCATATCGGCAGAAACCTACGTCTGCGCCAATTTCTCGCCCGCGTTCGAGGCGGCACACCGCCAACTCCTGCCACATCTGACAGCAGCCCACCTGTCCGTCGGGCAAAGCAGCGCCGTGGCGCTGTTGTTGGAACGCATTGGCGGGTCGGGCTATGTGATGGAAAGTCAGGCCCGCGCTATGGTGGCGCAAGGCGAGTATCAAATGGTCACCGATGCGCCGGTGATCCGCCAGCCGGTCTATGCCGCGATGCATCTGCGCAACCGCACTGCGGCCACGCACAAGCGGCTGATACAAGCTGCGCGCCGAAGGTTGCAAACCCCCGGCGCGCGCTAGGGCTTATTCCGCAGCCTTCACCGTGGACGGATTGTTCGGATGCGTCGTCCAGTTGGCATAATCGCCCACCGGGGTCTTGGTGCGCGGGTCCACCGCCCCTTTGGGCATCTCGACCATGGTGATGCAGTTTTCCACCGGGCAGACGTTGACGCACAGGTTGCAGGCGACGCATTCGTCGTCCATCACCTCAAACACCCGCTCCGAACTCATCGAAATGGCCTGATGGCTGGTGTCTTCGCAGGCGGCGTAGCAGCGCCCGCATTTGATGCAATCATCCTGGCTGATATGGGCTTTGGTCACATAGTTAAGGTTCAGGAACTGCCAGTCGGTGACATTGGGCACCGCGCGGCCCACAAGGTCAGCGGTCGTGGTCATGCCCTTGTCGTCCATATATTGCGACAGGCCCGAGATCATTTCCTGCACGATCTTGAAGCCATAGGTCATCACAGCCGTGCACACCTGCACATTGCCCGCCCCCAGCGCCATGAACTCAGCCGCATCGCGCCATGTCGTCACCCCGCCAATACCGGAAATCGGCATGCCGTAGGTTTCAGGGCTGCGCGCAATCTCGGCCACCATGTTCAGCGCGATCGGTTTGACCGCCGGGCCGCAATAGCCGCCATGCGTGCCTTTGCCGTCGATCATCGGCTCGGGGCTGAAGCTGTCAAGGTTGACGCTGGTGATCGAATTGATGGTGTTGATCAGCGACACCGCATCCGCACCACCACGCTTTGCCGCCTCGGCCGGTTTGCGGATGTCAGAGATGTTCGGGGTCAGCTTCACGATACACGGCATGCGGCTGTGCTGTTTCACCCAGCGGGTGACCATCTCGATATATTCGGGCACCTGCCCCACGGCAGACCCCATGCCGCGTTCGGCCATCCCATGCGGGCAGCCAAAGTTGAGTTCCACCCCGTCGGCTTCGGTGTCTTCAATCCGGGAAAGGATGTCTTTCCACGAGTCCTCATCACAAGGCACCATCAGGCTGATGATCATCGCCCGGTCCTTGTAGTCGCGCTTGACCGATTTGATCTCGCGAAGGTTCACCTCCAACGGGCGGTCGGTGATCAGCTCAATGTTGTTCAGCCCCAAAAGGCGACGGTCCGCGCCCCAGATCGCGCCATAGCGCGGGCCGTTGACGTTCACCACCGGCGGCCCTTCAGAGCCAAGGGTTTTCCACACCACACCGCCCCACCCGGCCTCGAACGCGCGACGCACGTTGTATTCCTTGTCTGTTGGCGGCGCCGAGGCCAGCCAGAACGGGTTTGGGGATTTGATGCCAATAAAGTCTGTTGTCAGGTTTGCCATGTCAATTTCTCCGTAGGGCGGGGTTCACCCCGCCACCCCCAACAGGAACGTGTGAATCTCCTCAGCCGCGTCGCGCCCTTGGGCCACGGCTGTCACGGTCAGGTCTTCGCCCCCGCCAGTGCAATCGCCCCCGGCCCACACCCCGGCGGGCAGGCCGGCGATCTTGCCGCCCGCAAGCGTGGCCCCGTCCGGCGCGCCGGTCAGGGTCTGGCCGATGGCCTTAAACACCTGATCGGCCTTCAGCCGGAACGTCTCTCCGCTGGCTTTCAGCCCTTCAGCCGTGTCGGCCATATAGCCAAACTCGACCTCGCGCACCGCACCATTGCCATGTACCGCGACGGGGGCCGCGTTGCAGATG
Source organism: Pseudotabrizicola sp. (assembly GCF_030684215.1). GTDB lineage: Bacteria > Pseudomonadota > Alphaproteobacteria > Rhodobacterales > Rhodobacteraceae > Pseudotabrizicola. Next base: position 20,503 of record NZ_JAUXOV010000076.1, on the reverse strand, counting down.
ATCCGCACGCCCGCACTGGTCGCATGTTCCTGTTCATAGGCGCTCGCGCTCATTTTTTCCTGACCGCGACGGTACACAATGGTCACGTTCTCTGCGCCCAGCAGTTTGGATTGCACCGCCGCATCCACTGCCGTCATGCCGCCGCCGATCACCACCACATCGCGGCCCACGGCCAATGTGCCAAGATCCGACGTCTGGCGCAGTTCCTCAATGAAATCGACCGCGTTGGCGACACCCGCCTTGTCCTCGCCATCCGCGCGCAAGGCGTTCACGCCACCCAGACCAATGCCCAGAAACACCGCGTCATGGCTGCCAAGCAACCCGTCCAGCGTGACGTCGCGGCCCAGCTCCACCCCGGTTTTCACCGTGATGCCGCCGATTTGCAGCAGCCAGTCCACTTCCTTCTGCGCGAAACCCCCGGTCGATTTATAGCTGGCGATGCCGTATTCGTTCAGCCCCCCCGCCTTGGCCCGGCGTTCGTACACCACCACGTCATGCCCGTGCATGGCAAGCCGGTGCGCGCAGGCCAGACCCGCAGGCCCTGCGCCCACAACCGCCACCGACTTGCCGGTGCTGGCCGCGCGGGTGAACGGGTGCAGCCCCTTAGCCATCGCGGTATCGGTGGCAAAGCGTTGCAACCTGCCAATTTCCACCGGCTTGCCCTCTGCCGCCTCGCGCACGCAGGCCTGTTCGCACAGGGTTTCGGTGGGGCACACCCGCGCGCACATGCCGCCCAGGATATTCTGCGTCCAGATCGTGGTTGCCGCAGACTCGGGCGTGCCGGTTGCGATCTGGCGGATGAACAGCGGAATGTCGATGGCCGTAGGGCAAGCCGTGATGCAGGGCGCATCATGGCAGAAATAGCACCGGTCAGAGGCCACCAGCGCCTCGTGCCGGTCAAGCGGTGCCGTGTGATCGGCAAAGTTTGCGGCGATGCGGTCGGCTGGCAGGCGCGCGGGCGCAATGCCGGGCGTCAGCGGGCTGTTGGTCATGGGCTGTCGTCTCCCTGTTCTTTGTGGTCTTTTCAAAAAACTGGCACAGGTCCGTTTTTTTATCAAATGGTAAATTTTATCACGCCATATAATTTCAGGACCAAGCCGGTTTCCTGCCCAAAAATTGCGCAGTTGAAAGGGTGCTTTTCTCGCCCGAAATCGCGGGCTATAAGCATGCAGCCCCGACCAAGGCCGTTGCGCCATGGTAAGACGGTCACCAACTGGCACCCAAGCCAACCAGAGGACGGTATGAGCAAACATTCCCCCGACGCAGATGTGGCCTTTATCGCGGCCCTTGCAGAACTTTTGAACAAGAACGACCTGACCGAACTGAGCGTGAAGCGCGAGTATGGTGAGGATGACAGCCTTGATGTGCGCGTGGTCAAGCAGGCCAATATCGTGACGACACAGATGGCGGCCCCTGCTCCGGTCTATGCCGCAGCCCCGGCGGCTCTTGCGGCGGCCCCCGCCGCTGCTGCTGCCAATGAAGACCCGTCGCAGCATCCGGGCGCGGTCACCTCGCCCATGGTCGGCACCTGCTATCTGGCGGCCGAACCGGGGGCGACGCCGTTCATCACCATTGGCGCCACCGTGGCTGAAGGTCAGACCGTTCTGATCATCGAAGCGATGAAAACCATGAACCACATCCCGGCCCCGCGCGCAGGTGTGATCAAGCGCATTCTGGTCGAGGATGGCACGCCCGTTGAATTCGGCGCGCCCTTGTTGATCATCGAGTGACGCCGATGTTTGAAAAAATTCTGATCGCCAACCGCGGGGAAATCGCGCTGCGCGTGATCCGCGCCTGCCGCGAAATGGGGATCAAATCGGTCGCCGTCCATTCCACCGCTGACGCGGACGCCATGCATGTGCGCATGGCAGACGAGTCTATCTGCATTGGCCCTGCCCCCAGTTCGGAAAGCTATCTGAACAAGGCCGCGATCATCTCGGCCTGTGAGATCACGGGCGCGCAGGCGGTGCATCCGGGCTATGGGTTCTTGTCGGAAAACGCCAGCTTTGCCCAAGCCTTGCAAGACCATGGTCTGACCTTCATCGGCCCGAATGCGGAGCATATCCGCATCATGGGCGACAAGATCACCGCCAAGGTCACTGCCAAAGATCTGGGGATCCCGGTCGTGCCGGGGTCTGACGGTGGCGTTGCCGATTTTGAGACCGCTATCGGAGTTGCCGAAAACATCGGCTTTCCAGTGATCATCAAGGCCACCGCAGGCGGCGGCGGGCGCGGCATGAAGGTGGCAAAAAATGCCGCCGAACTGGAGGTCGCCTTCCGCACCGCGCGGTCAGAGGCCAAGAACGCCTTTGGCAACGACGAAGTCTACATCGAGAAATACCTGCAAAAGCCCCGCCATATCGAGATTCAGGTCTTTGGCGACGGCAAAGGCAACGCGGTCCACTTGGGCGAGCGGGATTGTTCCTTGCAGCGCCGCCACCAGAAAGTGTTTGAAGAAGCCCCCGGCCCGTCGATCACCCCCAAGATGCGGGCTGAAATCGGCAAGGTCTGCGCCGATGCGGTCGCAAAGATCAACTACATCGGCGCGGGAACAGTCGAATTCCTGTATGAGGACGGCAAGTTCTATTTCATCGAAATGAACACCCGTTTGCAGGTCGAACACCCGGTCACCGAGTATATCTTCGGCGTCGATCTTGTGCGCGAACAGATCCGCGTCGCCTCTGGCATGCCGATGTCGTTCACTCAAGACGAGCTGGAAATCAACGGCCACGCGATTGAGGTGCGGATCAACGCAGAAAAGCTGCCCAACTTCACGCCCTGCCCCGGCAAGGTCAAGATGTTCCACGCGCCGGGCGGCTTTGGTGTGCGGATGGATAGCGCGCTTTATTCCGGCTATTCGATCCCACCTTACTACGACAGCCTGATCGGCAAGCTGATCGTGCATGGTCGCGACCGGCCCGAAGCACTTGCCCGTCTGCGCCGCGCGCTTGGCGAATTGATCATCGACGGGGTTGATACCAGCACACCGCTGTTTGAGGCCCTGCTCAACGAGCCTGATATCCAGACGGGTGAGTATAACATCCACTGGCTGGAAAAATGGCTGGCCTCCCAGTTTGGCCAATGATCTGAAAGGGGGCCGCTGGCCCCCTTTTCACTATTGTCCCGGTTTGAGCGTTCATTGATGCCCCATCAGACCGAAATCACCCCCGATATTCTGCTTCGCGCCTATGGCATGGGGATTTTTCCCATGGCAGAATCTGCAACTGACCCCACCATTCACTGGGTTGATCCGCGCAGGCGGGGCGTGTTCGCGCTTGACCATTTTCACATCTCGCGCAGCCTGCGACGCTCCCTGCTGCGCGCTGACTACCGCGTGACGGTTGACACCGATTTTGCCGGCGTGGTTGCGGCCTGTGCCGACCGCGACGAGACGTGGATCAACGATCAGATCTTTGCGCTCTACCGCGCCCTGCATGATCAGGGGCGCGCGCACAGTCTGGAGGTCTGGGATGGGGCCACACTGATCGGTGGCGTTTACGGCGTGGTGCTGGGGTCGGCGTTTTTTGGCGAATCGATGTTCTCGCGCCGCACCGATGCGTCAAAAATTGCGCTATCTTGGCTGATTCATCGCTTGCGCGCGGGCGGGTTCACCCTGTTTGACACGCAATTTCTGACACCGCATCTGGCCAGCCTTGGCGCGCAGGAAATTCCACGTGCCGAGTATCATAGCAGACTGGAACGGGCACTTGGGCGGCAGGCGCACTTCGCTCCGCCCGGCTATGCGCCCTACCCTTCGTTGATTTCTTCCAGCGGCGCGTCGGGGTCTTCGACAGGCTCTGTCACCTCTGGCGCTACAAAGCCGGACTCGCAGGACAACACCCAGATATCATAGCGCGGATGATCCATCGCTGACAGCGCCGGGCTAGAGGCCAGCATCCAACCTGCAAACATCGGCTGTGCCGCAGCGGTGTCCATCACGGTCATATGCGCCTGCGCATCCGCTGCCGGGTTGTCGCGTGGATAGCGGCATTCATCCAGTTGCACTGTCAGGCGACCCAACCGCACAGACTGCCCGCGCGACAGCGACAGATCCTGAACCCGGCCTGTCACCTTATCCAGAAACCGCAGCGTGCCCCCCGGAGCCGAAGCCATTTCCTGCGCCATCCCCGGCGTAGAGGCCAGAGTTGGGGCCAGCAGCAGCGCCAGAATGCAAAGCCGGTTCATTCTTCAGCACTCGCCGGCGCGTCAGAGCCGCCGCTGACGAATTTCATCAACAGCGTGATCAGGCTGACTGCCCCTTGGGTGTCTTCAATCTCATCGCCGGGAGCCAGATTTTCCAGCGATCCGCCGGGAATGATCTCGACAAAGTTACCGCCAAGCAAACCCTCGGATGAGATCAGGATCGCGCTGTCTTCGGGCAGCAGGATGTCTTTACGCAGCTGGATCGTCGCGTCGGCAAAAAACGTTTGCGGGTTCAGTCGCATGTCACTGATCGTGCCAACCTTGATGCCCGCCATGCGCACATCAGAGCCTATGTTGATTCCATCCATGCCCCGAAAGCTGGCGGTCAGCGGATAGGTTTCCCCCACCCGCGTCATCAACCCGGAAGAATTGGCGGCATAGGCCAGAAAACCCACAGCGACAGCCAGCACCGCAGCACCCGCGAAAATTTCAGCGCGTTCCGAAGCCATTATTCAGGCTGCCACGCTTCGTAATCGGCGCGTGGCGCGGGCGTGGTGCGACGCAGCGACCCGGCGGGCGCATAGGCACCGACGGTTCCGGTCAGGTTTTCCTGATGCGGCTTTTCCCAGACCTTGTGGGTCAGCGGGGCCTTGGTTGGCGGATCATCCCACGTGAAATGCAGCCAGCCATGCCAATCGGGCGACACACGGGTTGCCTCCATGTCGCCGTTGTAAATGATCCAGCGCTTTTTGGCGTCTGCGGTCTGGTAATAGATATTGCCCTGATCATCCTCGCCCACCTTTATCCCCTTGCGGGCGGTAAAGATCTGGGTGCCGAGGGTCTGGCTGTTCCACCATGTCAGCAGGCGCTTGAGGAAATACATCGGGAGCCTCCGGTTACTTGTGCCTGATATGGCGGAAATGACGACCAAGGTCCAGTGTCAAGCCGAAGCGGGCGGCTGGTTATTGCCCGGATCTGATGCGTCGGGAACAAAGCGGCCGATGCCATGAAAAAGGCAGGCCACTGGCCTGCCCTTCCCCGGTCAATCAGCGCGCAGGCTGTCAGCCCGCATTCGCAGTTTCTTTCTTCTTCGGCGCTTCGGTGTACACCAGCATCGGCTTGGCCCCGGCGTTTACCGCCTCGTCCTTGACGACAACTTCTTGCACGCCTTCCATCCCCGGCAGTTCAAACATGGTGTCCAGCAAGATATCTTCCATGATCGAACGCAAGCCGCGCGCGCCGGTCTTGCGCTTGATGGCGCGCTTGGCGATGGCGACCAGAGCATCGGGGGTAAAGGTCAGCTTCACGCCTTCAATGTCGAACAGGCGCTGATACTGTTTGACCAGCGCGTTCTTCGGTTCGGTCAGAATGGTGACCAGCGCCGCTTCGTCCAGATCGGTCAGGGTTGCGATCACCGGCAGGCGGCCGACAAATTCCGGGATCAGGCCGAACTTCAGCAGATCTTCGGGTTCCAACTCCATGAACAATTCGCCCACGCCGCGGGCATCGGGGTCTTTCACATCGGCACCAAAGCCAATGCCTGACCCCTTGCCGCGCTGCGCGATGATCTTTTCCAGACCCGCAAAAGCACCGCCGCATATGAACAGAATATTCGTGGTGTCCACCTGCAGGAATTCCTGCTGAGGATGCTTGCGCCCACCCTGCGGCGGAACCGAAGCCACGGTGCCTTCCATGATCTTCAACAGCGCCTGCTGCACACCTTCGCCCGACACATCGCGGGTGATCGACGGGTTGTCAGATTTACGGGTGATTTTATCAACTTCGTCGATGTAGACGATGCCGCGCTGAGCGCGTTCGACGTTGTATTCGCTGGCCTGCAACAGTTTCAGGATGATGTTTTCGACATCTTCACCGACATATCCAGCTTCGGTCAGCGTGGTAGCGTCGGCCATGGTGAACGGCACATCCAGAATGCGCGCCAGCGTTTGCGCCAGCAGCGTCTTGCCGCACCCGGTCGGGCCAATCAGCAGGATGTTGGATTTCGACAGTTCGATGTCGGACTTGGACGAATGGTTCAGCCGCTTGTAGTGGTTGTGAACCGCGACCGACAGCACGCGCTTGGCGTGGATCTGACCGATCACATAATCATCCAGAACTTTGCAGATATCGCGCGGAGTCGGCACACCATCGGTAGATTTCAGACCGGTCGTCTTGGTTTCTTCGCGGATGATATCCATGCAAAGTTCGACGCATTCATCGCAGATAAACACTGTGGGACCGGCAATCAGCTTTCGCACCTCGTGCTGGCTTTTGCCGCAGAAGGAACAGTAAAGCGTGTTCTTGCTGTCGCCGGAATTGTTCGCCATGGGTTTCCTCAAGCCTTGTCAAAGGAAAGTCTAGGCCAAGCCTCAACCCTCCACAATGTCAAATCGCCCCCCGGACACATCGCACGGGGGGCAAAACGTCACTTCGTCGTGTCATCCAACTTGTCGCGGTTGGCGACGATCTCATCAATATGGCCCCATTCTTTCGCTTCTTCCGGGGTCATCCACTTGTCACGCTCCATTGCGGCGCGCACCGTGTCGTAGTCTTGCCCGGTGTGGCGCATGTAAAGCTGATACATCCGTTCACGGGTCTGTTCGATGTGGCGGGCCGAGATCATGATGTCAGCGGCGGTTCCCTGCATGCCGCCCGAGGGCTGGTGCACAAGAAATTCGGCATTCGGCAGCGAGAAGCGCTGCCCCTTTGCCCCCCCGACAGCGATCACCGACCCCATCGACGCCGCCAGCCCGCAGACCAGCGTTGACACCTTTGGCCGGATATACTGCATCGTGTCGTAAATGCTCATCCCTGCCACGACAGAGCCGCCGGGCGAGTTGATATACATCGAGATTTCTTTCGATGGATTTTCCGCTTCAAGGTGCAAAAGCTGTGCGACCACCAGCGTGGACATGCCATCGTGAACAGGGCCGTTTACAAAAATGATCCGCTCTTTGAGCAGGCGCGAGAAGATATCATAGGCGCGTTCCCCACGGCTGGTCTGTTCGACAACCATAGGAACAAGGTTATTCGTGAAGTAATCTACGGGGTCGCGCATGGGGCCTGCCTCTTTGATGTCTGATAGCTGAATACGGGGCGGTGGTTGACAGAGTCTTAGTAGGGCGATGCGGGGGCCGCAAGGGCAGGCGGTTTTTTCATCTCTGCAGATGCAGGCCCGCCAGTCTTGATCACAGGGGCGTGTGCCCTAGTTCCCGCTGACAATGGAGATGATCCCGCCCCCTCGCGATGCGACGCGCAGCCACGCCCTTGCGCAGCTTGCCCGGTTTATTCCGGTTGCAGGTGATGATTATACAAAGAATCGCAACCTGCACCGCCCCGGCCATCCTCATGTGTCGCAACTGTCTCCCTATCTGCGGCACCGGCTGCTGACCGAGGCCGAGGTGATCAAGGCCGCACGCGCCGCCCATGGTGATCGGGCCGATAGTTTTGTGGCCGAAGTGTTGTGGCGTGCCTATTGGAAGGGCTGGCTGGAGATGCGTCCGCAGGTCTGGCGCGAAACCCAGGCCGGGGTTTACGCGGGCCTTGCCCGTCTGGACCGGGACCGCGACCTGACCCACACCTATGAAGCGGCCTGTGCAGGCAAGACCGGGATCGAGGGGTTTGACGGCTGGGCGCGCGACCTGACCGGGACCGGATATCTGCACAATCACCAGCGCATGTGCTTTGCCTCTATCTGGATCTACACCCTGAAACTGCCTTGGGAATTGGGCGCGGATTTCTTTTTGCGCCACCTGCTGGATGGTGACCCGGCCTCGAACACGCTGTCCTGGCGTTGGGTTGCAGGGTTGCATACGCCGGGCAAATCCTATCTGGCGCGGGCAGAGGTGATCACCACCCTCACCGACGGGCGTTTTTGGCCTAAGGGTCTGGCGCAAACGGCCTTTGCTGTCGCGGGGCCATCCAATCCGCCTGCTGGACCCTGCCCACAGGGCGGTGCGTGGGACCGCCACCTGCCGACCGCGCTGCTGTTGCATGAAGAAGATCTGTCGCCCGACTGGTTGCTGGAAGCCGGGTTGCGCCCGCACTCGACTGCGATTCTGCTGGCCCCTGATGCCCGGTCTCCTCGTCCTGTGTCCCCGCTGATAAAGAGGTTCCTTCGCGTTGCGGTCGAGGATTGCACCCGGCGGCTTGGGTCTGGTCTTGCGGGCCTGCACGGCCCTGTTCAGGGACCGGGCGCAGTTGATGCGCTGGTGGCCTGGGCGCGCCAGACGGCTGCGGTGCAGATCGTCACGCCCTTTGCCCCCGTTGGACCGGTTGCGGGATTGATTGGCTTGCTTGATGCGCGGCTCGCGGCGGAAAACATCAGGTTGATCCGGGCGATGCGGCCCTATGATGCCGCACTTTGGCCGCATGCCACACACGGCTTTTTCCGCTTTCATCAAAGCGCGCGGGCTCTGGTCTAATCGCGACCCGAGGGCGCATCATAAAAGGCGCGACGCCCCAGCACCACGCGGGCCGAGGCCGTGACAAGGCACAAGCCACCAAACACCAAAGCAGCAGCCGGGAATACCGACGGCACCAGACACAGCAGCGTGAAAAACGCGATGGTCTCTGTCCCCTCCAACAGCCCAACCGCGTAATAGAGTGATTTTTCGCCCTGCTGCGTGGTGCTCATGCGCCGTTTCGCCGCAATAATCGCATAGCCCAGAAAACTGGCAGCATTGATGTAGAAAGCGGCCAGAAGAAAGGCACCGGCAACCGCATTCTGGCCCGGATCACGCAAGACAAAGGCCAAGGGAATCGCGGCATAGAACACGAAGTCGCAAAAAATGTCGAAATAGCCACCGAAATCCGTCTTGAATGTCGCGCGCGCCACGGCCCCATCCAACCCGTCCATCACCCGCCCGATCAACAAGGGCACAAGCGCAAGCCAGCCCGGCATCCCCACCGCCAGCAGCACCGCTCCCAACAACCCGAATCCCAGCCCCACCAGCGTGACCCCATCCGCCGTCGCCCCGCGCGCTGCCAACCAGTGTCCTCCCCGGTTCAGGGGTGGGTCGATCCATCTGCGCATGACCCCGTCCAGCATGATCTGTCCACTCCCCTACCGCCTGCTTCAATCCGGCGCATTCGTTGCAAACCGGGCGTTCGTTACACGGGCTGGCGCAGGTGTGACTGACCGTCACGAACAGTTGTCCAGTCCAATTTCTCCTTGCACGCAAGGGTCTGCCCTGCCTATCCCGAAGACGTTACCCGCGACAAGCGGGCACGGCCGCCGACAAGTTCATCACACAGGGGTTCCCATGAACAGACGCCATTTCCTACTTGCCTCCGCCCTTATGTTGGCCCTGCCCGCTCAGGCACAAACCGCATGGGACAGCACGCTTGAAGCAGCCAAGGGGCAGACGGTTTATTGGCACGCCTGGGGTGGTGATCCGAAAATCAACGATTTTATCGCCTGGGTTGGTGAGCAGGCACAGGCGCGCCATGGCGTCTCGATTGAACATGTCAAACTCGCCTCAACCGCAGACGCGGTCGCGCGTGTGCTGGGCGAGCGGGATGCAGGCATCACCACGGGCGGCGCGGTGGACCTTATCTGGATCAACGGCGAGAATTTTGCCGCGATGAAGGATCAGGGACTGCTGTTTGGCCCCTTTGCGGAACAATTGCCGAACTGGCCGTTGATGGATGTGGCCGGAAAACCGGCTGTGGTGACCGATTTCACCCTGCCGACCGAAGGTTTCGAATCGCCTTGGGCCATGGCGCAATTCGTCTTTGAATATGACAGCACCCGCTTGCCCGAACCGCCCCGCAGTCTTGCCGCGCTGAAAGACTGGATCATCGCGAACCCCGGTCGCTTCAGCTATCCGCAACCGCCCGATTATCTGGGAACCACTTTCCTCAAACAGGTGGCTTACGGCACTCTGGCCGACCCGTCGGTGATGCAACAACCGCTGGATGAAGCGACGTATGATGCGACAGTCGCCCCCATGTGGGCGTGGCTGGACGAAGTAACCCCGGCGCTGTGGCGGGCGGGAAAGGCCTATCCGCAAAACGAACCCGCGCTTGGGCAGCTTCTGGCCGATGCCGAGGTGGATGTAGGCTTTGCCCTGAACCCCGGCCGCGCAAGCGCCGAAATCGCCGCCGGAAACCTGGCCGATACTGTGCGCACCTTCACACTTGAGGGCGGCACGATCGGCAACGCGTCCTTTGTGGCCATTCCGTTTAACGCCGCCCATCAGGCAGGCGCGCAAGTGGTGGCCAATCTGCTTTTGGACCCGGAAATTCAGGCCCGCGCGCAAGACCCGAATATTCTGGGATTCCAGACTGTTCTGGATCTTTCCTCACTTGCCGACACCGACCGCGCTCGCTTTGATGCGTTGGAACTGGGCGTGGCCACCCTGTCGCCTGCTGATCTTGGGCCTGCGCTGCTGGAACCGCACGGCAGCTGGATGGTGCGGATCGGACAAGACTGGATCGCACGCTACGGCGTTGCCCAATGAGCACGGGCGGCCTGCTTCGGTGGGCCCCCCGTCTAACACTGGCGCTGCTGGTGGTGCCGGTGGCGGCCGGACTTCTGGGCACGGTGATCCCGGCTTTTTCCCAAGATGCCAAGGGCCTGCGCGCGCTTCTTGATTGGCCGGGATTGCCTCGCGCTGCGATCCTGTCCTTGACCACGGGGGTTGCTGCGACCGCGCTTTCGCTTGCGGTGACGCTGTTATTGGTGGCAAGCCTGTGGGGCACGCGGGCCTTTGCGCTGATCCAGCACATGCTGGCCCCCCTGTTGTCGGTGCCGCATGCCGCTGCGGCCTTGGGGCTGGCCTTTTTGATCGCACCGTCGGGCTGGATCGTGCGCTTGGTGTCGCCATGGGCGACGGGGTGGGCGCTCCCGCCTGATCTGTTGATTCTGAACGATCCCTACGGTTTGTCGCTGACCTTGGGTCTGGTCACCAAAGAGGTGCCATTTCTGTTTCTGATGGCCTTGGCGGCCTTGCCGCAAACCGATGTAACGCGCCGCATAAATGTGGCGCAAAGCCTTGGCGCGGGCCGCGTGGCCGCATTTGTGATCTCGGTTTTCCCAAGCCTTTACAGACAGTTGCGACTGCCTGTTTATGCAGTCCTTGCCTATTCGATGACCGCTGTTGAGATGGCGATGATCCTTGGCCCGACCCGTCCCTATACGCTTTCGGTGCAAGTGGTGATCTGGATGGCAGACCCGATGCTGACCGGGCGGGCCACAGCCTCGGCGGGGGCGATTTTACAACTGGCGCTGGTGGGGCTGGCGTTGGGGCTGTGGGTTGGCTCTGAAAGGCTGGCGCGGCGCCTGCTGGTCTATCTGGCAGAAGCGGGGCTTCGGGCGCATGGGTTAGATCCGGTTGCCCGCTGGGTCGCTGTGGTGGCGGGCGCCCTCACATCAGGTGCGCTTATTTTAGGGCTGGCCGGGTTGGCGGTGTGGTCGGTGGCGGGCCTTTGGCAGTTTCCCGATGTGCTGCCAGAAAGCCTGACCCTGCGGACATGGCTGCGCGCCGCCCCTGATCTTGTGTCCACCGGGGGGGTGACCCTTGGCATCGCCGCCCTTGCAACGGCGCTGTCACTTGCGTTGGTGCTGGCCTGTCTGGAGGCCGAGCATCGCTTTGCCCTATTGCCCGGATCGGGTGCGCTGTGGGTGCTGTATCTGCCCTTGCTGGTGCCACAGGTGGCGTTTTTGCCGGGCCTTCAGATCGCGGCCCTGCGCAGCGGTGCCGAAGGGCATTGGGTGGCGGTTTCCGCCGCTCATATGGTCTTTGTGCTGCCTTACGTCTTTTTATCGCTGGCCCCCGCCTACCGCGCGTGGGACTCGAGGATTGCGGTTGCCGGAATGGCCTTGGGAGCCACGCCGTCGCGGGTGTTTTGGCGGTTGCGTCTGCCGATGGTGCTGCGCCCTGTGCTGACGGCAGCAGCGGTCGGCGGGGCGGTGTCGGTCGGGCAATATCTGCCAACACTGCTTATCGGCGGCGGCAGGATCGAGACGCTAACCACCGAAGCCGTCGCCCTGTCTTCGGGCGGAAACCGCCGTCTGATCGGAGCCTATGCCTTGTTGCAAATGATCCTGCCCGCTGTTGGGTTTGCCTTGGCGCTTCTGGTGCCTGCCCTACTGTTTCGCAACCGTCGCGGCATGTCGGTGGCGTCATGACGGGTGTGCTGGAGCTACAGGGCCTGTGCGTCTATCACGGGGCAGCGCAGGTTGTGGCGCTCGATCTGGCTGTCGCCCCCGGCGAGGTGCTGACAATAATGGGCCCGTCGGGGTCAGGCAAATCAACAGCACTTGCGGCGGTGATGGGCACCCTGTCGCCCGCGTTTCGAACCGAAGGGAGGGTTATCCTGATGGGGCGCGACATCACCACCCTGCCCGCGCACCAACGCCGGGTTGGCCTGCTGTTCCAGGATGACGTGCTGTTTCCGCACCTGTCTGTCGGGGAAAATCTGGCCTTTGCCCTGCCCCCTTCAGTCAAGGGGCGGCAGGCGCGGCGCGCAGCGATTGACGCCGCACTGGATGCCGCCGATCTTTCAGGCTTTGCCGCGCGCGATCCGGCAACACTTTCGGGCGGGCAACGGGCGCGGGTGGCGCTGATGCGCACACTTTTGGCCCAACCCTGCGCGCTGCTTCTGGATGAACCGTTTTCGCGGCTGGATGCCAGCCTGCGCGCCCAAATCCGCAGCTTTGTTCTGTCGCGCGTGCGCAATGAGGGGCTTCCGGCAGTGCTGGTCACCCACGATGCAGAAGACGCGGTCGCCGCCGGTGGCCCGGTTGTCAGCCCGCTCGGCCAGCCGGTCGCGCTTTGACGGGACAGATTGAACGGCCCAGAATCAACGGGCCAGAACCAGTTCTGCCCGCAGCCCGCCCAGACTGTCAGACCGGCCCAGCAGCAAGCGCCCGCCATGACTGCGCGCCACATCTGCCGCAATCGACAGGCCCAAGCCAACGCCGCCGCCCTGATTGGGATCACGCGCGCCACCAAGCCGGGCAAAAGGGGCCATCGCGGCTTCGCGTTGCGCCTCTGGGATCCCCGGCCCGTTGTCTTCGACCACAAAACGCACCGTCCGCTCGGTTGCCGACAGGGTCAGCCTGACCTGATCGCCATGGCGCTGCGCATTGCCCAGCAGATTTTCGACCGCGCGCTGCACCGCCTGCGGTCGCAGGCGCAGCGTGATCGGCCCTGACAGCCGCGACTCCCACGCGAGACTACGGCCTGAGCGCGCGGCATTATCCACAATGCGCGCGGCAATCTGGGCCGGGTCTGCCTCGACCGGTTCTTCCATCGCATCGCCACGGGCAAAGGCCAGAAACTCATCCACCAGCCGCTCCATCTCGCGCACATCCGACAAAAGCGCCTGCACTTCCTCATCTTCGGGCAGCATGGACAGACCAAGCCGCAACCGGGTGATCGGGGTGCGCAGGTCGTGGCTGACCCCGGACAGCATCAACGTGCGGGTTTCAATCGCGCGTTCAATCCGCGCGCGCATGTCCAGAAACGCCCCCCCCGCTGCCCGCACCTCCAACGCGCCGCGCGGCCTGTAAGGCACCGCTTCACCCTTGCCAAAGGCTTCAGCAGCCTCGGCGAGCCGCTTGATCGGTCGCAATTGGTTGCGCAGGAACATAAAGGCGATCAAGGTCATCAGAATCGAGGCCAGCATCATGATCACCAGCAACTGATGCGGGTTAGAGGCTGAAACCCGACCGCGTGGCAGCGACACTTGCATCGGCCCGAAGCGAGTGGCTTCGGTCAGCAAGACCCTGCCCTTGACGCTGGCCAGATCAACCGACAGCACATTTGGCAAACGCTCACGCAATTCGGCAATCACCGGGCGCGCGGTCAGATCGGCCCAGTCGCGCGTATCCTGCGCCGCGATTGACACGGCGGGCAGTTCCACCACCATCTCTACCGCCTCGGCGAGGGGCTGGACCGTTGCAAGCGCCGACTCAATGCTGCTGGAGCCATCGACAGCCTCGCGCAGGAGCGCCAGTTCCATCACAACACCATGCACCAATTGCCGCGTCACCCCTTCGAAATGCCGCTGGATAAAGGCAATAGAGACGATCAACTGAATGGCTACGGTGGGCACAATCAGAATCAGCGCGGCACGGCCGAACAGGCTGCGGGGCAAAAAGGGCTTGAGGCTCAGGCGCATCGCGTTAGCCTAGCCGCAGCACAGACCAAAGGGAAGCGGACAACAGATGCAGACGGGACGTGTGGAGTGGGTCACGCCGGATATAAGGCGCATTCTGGCACCCAACCCGTCGCCGATGACCGGACCAGGGACCAACACCTATATCCTTGGGCAAGGCAAGGGTGTGGTCGTTGTTGACCCCGGCCCGGCAGATCCACAGCATATTGATGCCGTGCTGGCGGCCCTTGGTGCCGAGACGGTGGCAGCCATTGTTGTCACCCATGCTCATAAGGACCATTCGGCTGCGGCCCCGCTGCTGTCGGCGCGCGCCGCGGCACCGATACTGGCCTTTGGCGATGCAAGATCGGGCCGCAGCGCGGTGATGCAGCGCCTGGCCGCCGAGGGGCTGGTGGGTGGTGGCGAGGGCGTGGACGATGGCTTTCGCCCCGACAGGCTGCTGACCGATGGTGATGTGCTGGATAGTGGTGGAAAGGGTCTGCGGGTGATCCACACCCCCGGCCATATGGGAGGGCATATCTGCCTTGGATTTGGTGACGTTCTGCTGTCTGGCGATCATGCGATGAGCTGGGCTTCCAGCCTGATCTCGCCGCCTGATGGCGACATGGCAGACTACATGGCCTCGCTTGCGCGGCTGGCGTCTGAGCAGTGGAGCCTGATGCTGCCCGGCCACGGCGCCGCCGTTCAGGACCCCGCCGCCCGCCTGCACGCGCTGATCCGGCACAGAAAAGAGCGCGAGGCCGAAGTCTTGCGCGTGCTGCACAGCGGCCCATCCGATCCCCTGCGCCTGACCGCACAGATCTATCACGATACCCCCACCGCCCTGCGCCCTGCAGCCCAAAGAAACATTCTGGCGCATCTTATTGATCTTTCAGAAAGAAAAGTGATCACCTACAATGACCCACCCGGCCCGCAAACAATCTTCACCCGATCTGACATTGCCTGACGATTTTTCCCCAAAGCCCCTTTACGCCCCCAAAACCACTTGCTATACGGCCCACATGTTCCGGCGTAGCTCAGCGGTAGAGCAGTTGACTGTTAATCAATTGGTCGTAGGTTCGATCCCTACCGCCGGAGCCAAAAATCCCTACAAAAACAGCTACTTACCGAAGGCCTAACGGCCTCGGTGAGTGCTGCTTTTGGGGTCATAAGCCCACCAATAGCAGCCGCCGCCAGTCGCTGACTCGTACAGCAAAACACCCCCGCCTTGCGGCGAGGGTGCTGGGCAGGTCACGCAAGTAAAGGAGGCCCCACGCCCTGTCTGCGTTCGTTGGATTTATCGGGGAACTGAACGCTATGCCCCGTCGCGGGTGGCGAGCCCGCTCCCGCCGCTCTGCCAGTCCCCTTACATGGCAGCGGATTTGTCGGTCCCCTTGCACCGATGGCACAAGCGAATCCGTGTGGTGTCGTCGCTGAAGAACGGGTTTGCGCACTTGAGGCACACGCGCCAGCCAACATGCCGCACCACTTGGGGCGGCGTGCGATCCAGATCGAGCACAGGCTCGCGGCGCTTGCCGCCGTCCCACGCCCACGGCGCAGGTTCGCTGAAACCGGGCGGCGCGCGGACCCCATAGCGCCTATCGGTCATCGCGCGGAGCCTTCCCACATGCCGTTGCGCTGCCGGTGCCAGTGGTTCCACACCCCGTCAGCCTCCCATCGGCGCAGAGCAGCGAGCACGAGGGGGAAGTCCACCCTGTCCAGCCCCTCGGCACCGTCAGCGAAACCATCAACCGACCCGTAGAGCTGGACGATGGGCGACGGGGTTGCGGTGCGGGCGGTCTCAAGCCGCTGGACGCGCCGCAGAAGGGCTTGAACGCTGGGCATGTGGTCAGTCCGATTCCAGCGCCCGCAACGCTGCGCCAAGGCGCGGGGCGGCGGCAAGGTGCTGGTCGGCATAGCGCTTGCGCGCTGCGACCGCCTCGGCGTCCCGCTGGTGGATGGCCTGACGGTCGGCAAGAGTTGGAGGGGTGGCGCGGTCGCCACCAGCTTTCAGGGGGCGGTCGTCGCTCATCCCATCACCCCCATTTCCTTGAGCAGCCGCAGCGCTTCAGCGCGAGGCGCAGCTTCGTTGCAGTTTTGCAGCACGTCCATGCAGGTGTGAACAACCAGATTGCGATTGTCCGCTTCCTCTGCGGGCGCATGGTCACTGATGAGGTCTTCGCTGGGCAAGAACCCGAGCGCTTGGGCCTCACGCAACGACAGCGGCATCACCCTGATCGTGACAGGCATGGGCGCTGTGCTGGCGGCAGCTTCTGCCAGCCTGAGGGCGTGCCCGTATTGGTCCACGGTATGCAGCAATGCCCTACGGCCCGATACGGCAGTGACCACGAACAAGTCGTCAGGGCCGGGTGCCATGGTAGCGACGCGACCGCCGCCGGGTGTCCAGATGTTTGTCATGTGATCGTCTTAGCCTCCAATGTGATGATGCGGCTCTCAAGGTCTTCAACCGCGCGGATGCCCGCGACGGATTGGATGCACCCGATAAGGATGCGGGCGGTGTCGGCGTCCAGCTTGCCCTCGCTCACCGCAATAAGGATTTGGCGGGCCTGCTCCGACATGGGCGCGTCGTCGCTCAACTCGAACTGGACCCGTTCCGCCTGTGCCCGGATGGGTGGCGCAATGCGGGCAAGGGCGATGTTCGCCGCCTGCATGTCGCCCTCCAACGCCTTCGCCGTGACAACCTTTGCGATGGCTACCGCGTCGTCGGCAAACGCAGCTTGCAGCTTCTGCCGCTTGTCGATGATGCCTCGCGGACGTCCGGCCGGGTTTGGGCTGGGCATTCCGGGCGTCCACTTGGAGGGCGCGGTGGTTTCAGATGCTTCAGTCATGCGGGCGATTCCGTGATGTAATCATGTTTCGATCAGATACCGCCGAGCGCCTTCTCAGCGGCTTCCTGTGCCTTGCGGACCATGTTCGCCTTGGACGACTGCCCGCCGATGGCGCGCTCCATCTCGATAAACACCCTGCCAGCGCGGGTCTCGATCAGTTCCTTGGCGGCGCGCATCGCTTTGAGGCGCTTGGCGGTCGCGGGGTTGCTGCGCTCGTGGTAGAGGCGCAGGTAGGTTTTCTGGAAGTCGGCGGTCAAGCCGGACAGGTATGGAGGCGCGCCGAGGATTGCGGTGACGGTATCGTGGTCCCCGCCGTCAATCGCATCCGCCACAAACTTGTGCAGCTTCTCGCTGGGCAGTTGGCGCGCATAGTCGCGGATTTGATTGGCGATGGTGCTGGCGGCACGCGCCTGCACGGGCTGCGACAACTCGCCGTCAAGATAGGCGATGCTGCGCTCCAGATTGCTCCGGGTCGCGTCGAAGGTCCGGGTGATCTTGTCGAGGTGCTTCTTGGCGAAGTTGTCCACCTGGAGCAGCTTCTGCTCGGCGGTCCAGCCGGGGTTCTTGCCCACGACCTCGCGTGTATTGTGGACCGCCCGCAGCCCCTCATAGGCGGTGCTGAACGCGGTTTGCGTGGCTCCGAGGACGTCTTTCATTTCCTCGAAGTCTTCAAGCTCCTCCACGACCTTGGGGTGAAGGGAGGGGGAGACTCGGATGTCAATTTCGTCGGACATGGTGCTGATAACCCTGATAGAGGCTTGCTATGTGCTGCAAGGTTACCTGTTCTCGGGATAGGTCAGCTACTTTTTTCTTTTTGTATCAATGTTTTAAGTGGCTCAGAACGTCTTATTGCATATATGCGGGACACTGAGACTTGTCACCCCGTCACGATTTGGGAAAGACTTTCGAGTCACTGTGCCGTTGCTGGCAGCCTGCATCTAGGCTTGCATTGCCACACCTCCTACCACATCTTGAACTCGGGCGAACCGTCGCAAAAGGTTGACAATGGAAGAGTTTAGTCAGGAATGGTTTGAACTAAGGGACCTTCGGAAGAGGCTATTTTCCCGTGCTGTTTGGATCCCTGTATATGGAAGCATTCTTCCCATTGAGAGGGGGAAATACCCTGAACTAGGACATGTCGAAGAAGTGCTGGCCGTTGGGTCGGCGGTTGTCTTCAACAGCAAGCGCGAGAAGGCGGAAGGTCTGGATTGGCACTATTGGTCGCTCGACAATACAACTCCATACTTGAAGGATGATGGGCAGTATCTTGAGGCGGAATCCTTTTATGATGACCCCGACGGTCGCTTAGGGCTTAGGCTGGTCCTGACTCAATATCTCAATTCTTCTCATCAAAGACAGATCTTCATCAATCAAGATTTTATATTGGCCTATGGCCTTCTGGAGGAGGGCGACTATTGGGTGCGTCCCAATGAGGGGTATGAGCAAGTAATAAGGCTGACGCGGAAGGGCGACGGAACGGTATCCTTCGTTGAAATCCGCGCGGAATACCTCAAGGACTATTTGGCGGCGAGAGACGCTGCTCTACGCCTGTACTACTACCGGCAACGTCGCGCGGTTATTCAGGACAATCCTAATTTTGATTGGCCCGAAGATTTTTCGCTCGTTTCTGAACCCAACGACCGACTGGAAGTCCGCTGCAACGAAATCGACGCATCAGGTGATTTCCCCGGTACGACGTGGGCTGTTTTCACTGCGTGGAGAACTGACGTTGACCCTGAGGAGGAAGTCCCCGACTTCTCCGGCAACGACGATGAAGCCACGGAGACGGCGACCAGAAAAGGCGTTCGCGGCGATGAGGGCGGTCGCTTCCATGTTTGTGGTGAGATGTGGCGCGGTGAATGGATCGAACCCGCCGCAAAATCCTGTCTGATCGGTTACGGAGAACCGGACGAAACCCTCATGGTCCGACTTGACGGCGGTGGGGGGCGTGTTGACCTAAAGACCCTCAATCGAGAGGAAGTCGGCAAATATTTGTGGTTTCAACCCAGTGTGGTGAATGACCTGTTGTCCCGTCGAGGCGCGACCATGAAGTGGTACACCCGCGATACTGGTGGAGTTTCACCATCTCCAGACTGGCTCCTACATTTCGGTGTGAACAAGTTAGGGCTAATCAATGCTTACGCATATGACATTGCTCGCAGACCGCTATGGGAGCGACGGATATGGGTCGCGCACAACTGTCGCCCAGATGGAGGCGTGTCCGCTGAACTGATGCAGGCTCAAATGGCCTGCAAACCCGCAGGTACCAAATCTCCAGAATTTCTGCTTCATAGCGCAATTTCATGGCTCGACGGAGTCTTTCAACAGAAGTTTGAAGCAATGCTTCTAAGAGATCATCATGAGGTTGAAGAACTGGAAGGGCGAATTCATCGCTTTCGCGGTGTCGATGAGAATGGGCTGCGTTCCCTAGCCAAGGACGTTGTGAAGGCAACGATTGAGCGGATTAACAAAACAAACCTGCTCCGCGCGCTCGGGGAGGGTAAGACCGACCAAGGGACACTCAAGTTGCTCCAGAAGTTGTTGGCGAAGTACACCGAAGAAAGCTATGCATACAAACGAATGACACCACTTTTCGGAGTGTATGATCTGCGTGGTGCTGATGCACACCTATCAAGTTCCGACATTGAGGAATGCTATTCAAGACTTGGTGTGGATCGTTCGGCACCGCTAATTCAACAGGCCGCGCAGCTTATTGAAAACGTTGCAGAGGCATTCGGTGTGACAGGGGGCGACTTGAGACGTCACGCGCCCGACCCCTGACCTAGTTTGGCTAGTGGAGGCCAATGCGGCGACCGGCAGGGTGGGCTTGCCGTAGGCTTGCGCCCAAGGGCAGGCGCGCCGCGCAGGCTAACCATTCAAGCACGTTGCGGGCTATGGCTCGTTGAACAACTGTAAACCGCTCGACCGTTGCGCGCGCGGGCGGGCGCGTAGGGGGTGCACAAAGCGGCACTGCACAGTGTCCCCCCTATATACCCCCGCACACTGTGTGCCGGGACACGGCACAGTGTGCACACGGTGGCACAAAGCATACCGTGTGCCACTGTGTGCACTGTGTGCCCTCAGCTCAATAGGGCTTGCTCGGGTCGCGCATCACCATCCACCGTTCCGCCCAAGTTCGGTTCGGGCGCTGGTATGGTTCCTTTGCCAAGATGCCATCGCGCTCCATGTCTCGCACCACCTCGTTCGTCTGCTTCGGCTTTCGCAACCTGCGCGGCCAGCGCGGATCGCCGCTAAGCGTTGCGTGTGAGAACGGCAGTGCAAAAGTTTGCCACGGAAGTGGCGGGATAGTCCTGCTGCGGGCAGAGTAAAACTTTGCCACTTTGGCCCTTTCTGG
This sequence comes from Pseudotabrizicola sp., assembly GCF_030684215.1. GTDB lineage: Bacteria > Pseudomonadota > Alphaproteobacteria > Rhodobacterales > Rhodobacteraceae > Pseudotabrizicola. The sequence continues at coordinate 49 of NZ_JAUXOV010000076.1, read as the reverse complement.
CGACAGGGAGGGCGGGGGTATTTTAATCGTGGAACTCTATCGGAAGGTC
>NZ_JAUXOV010000030.1 GCF_030684215.1 Pseudotabrizicola sp. | reverse complement strand
GTAACGGCTCGGTTGGCACCGCCTGCCTGAAGTTGGGATGATCGTTTATGGGACGTGCATAGCGACGTCGTTAACGACGTGTCTTATGCGGGGCTTGCGATGCGTGGTGATATTCTGGGACTTGAGCGGCGGCGACGGTGGAGCGACGATGAGAAGCTCGAGATCGTTATGTCTGTTGGCGTAGGTGATGCGACTGTGACGCAGGTTGCTCAACGGCATGATGTGACCCGGCAGCAGATCTACGCGTGGCGGCACGATCTGAAGAAGAAGGGGTTGCTTTCGGCCTTTCCGGAGGCGCTGTTTCTTCCGGTGGAGCTGGCCAGGCCTATGGAATTGGCGGTGCCGCCTGGAGGCGTCCGGGCAGAAGTTCCGCGCGTTGCCCAGATCGAGCTGCAACTGGCGAGTGGCCGCTGCCTGCGCTTCGATCCGGTGCTGGATATGACCACGCTGACGCAATTGATCCGGGCTGTGGAAGGGGCATGATCGGGCCGGGCACAGGCGTTCGGGTCTATCTGGCCTGTGGCGTGACCGACATGAGGAAGGGCATCGAGGGGTTGGCTGCCCTCGCGCAGGATCATCTGCGACAAAAGCCGACCGATGGCGCCGTGTTCGCGTTCCGTGGTCGTCGCGGCGACAGGTTGAAGCTCTTGCATTGGGACGGGCAAGGCTTCTGCCTCTATTACAAGGTGCTGCAAAGGGGCCGCTTTCCTTGGCCTATGCGCGGCGATGGCGCGGTGCGTCTGACCTCGGCACAACTCGCCATGCTATGGGAAGGAATTGATTGGCGCAGGCCGGGCTGGGGGGCTCCACCGGCCCGTGTTTGTTGAATTTATCCTGCTGAAACCCTTGTTTTTATAGCAAATCCGCCTGTCTTATGGTAATTGGACGCATGTCGAATGTGGCCCAAAATCTCCCGGATGATCCAGCGCTCCTGAAGGCGTTGATTGCGGATTTGCAGGCGGAAAACGCCAAGATCTCAGCCACGCTGCGCGCCCATGACCAGTTGATCCAGACCCTGCGGCTGCGCATTGCCAAGCTGAAGAAGCAGGTGTTCGGCCAGTCCTCGGAAAAGATCGAACGCGAGCTTGAGCAGCTGGAGCTGGCGCTGGAGGATCTGCTCATCGCCGCGGCCGAAAGCGAGACGGTGGTTCTGGATGGCGCGCCGGAAACCACCGGCTTTGAACCTGACGCGGATACTGCAGATCGCCTCTCTCGCCGTCGCCCCCGGGTCTCGGACAGCACGCCGCGCGAGCGGCAGGAGCTGGATCCCGGCAGCTGCTGCCCCGACTGCGGCGGTGATCTGCGCCTGGTGGGCGAAGATGCCAGCGAGATGCTGGATCTGATTGCGGCGCAACTGAAGGTCGTCCAGATCGCCCGGCTGAAGAAATCCTGTCGCCGTTGCGAACGCATGGTGCAAGTGCCCGCCCCAAGCCGGCCGATCCCCGGTAGCATGGCTGGTGCAGGCCTACTGGCGCATATCCTCGTCTCCAAATTCGACGACCACCTTCCTTTGTATCGCCAACATGAAATCTTCGCCCGGATGGGTGCGGATATCCCGGACAGCACCTTGGTCGATTGGTGTGGCCGCGCCATGAGGGTGCTGGCCCCACTGATCGAGAGGATCGAGGCGGATGTGATGGCCAGTGACCTTCTGCATGCCGACGACACACCGATCCGGGTGCTTGACCGCTCGCAGCGCGACAAGGGGCTGGGCAAGGGGGTGAAGAAGGGGCGGATCTGGGCCTATATCCGCGATCAGCGCCCTTGGGCAGGCACCGCGCCGCCCGGCGCGGTCTATGCCTTCGCGCCAGACTGGAAGGAAGAACACGTCCATCGCCATCTGGAGAAGACACGCGGCATCCTGTAGGCCGATGGCTACAAAGGCTATGCGAAGCTTTATGGTCCTGCCCCTGACGGATCACCCCGCCTTATCGAGGCGGCATGCTGGGCGCACCTCCGACGTGACTTCCATGATGAATGGAGCAAGACGAAATCTGCTATCGCCCGCGAGGCGCTCGACCAAATCGGCGCGCTTTACGACATCGAGCGGGAGATCACCGGTCGTCCCGCCGATATCCGTCTGGCCACACGCCAAAAGCACAGCGCCCAGAAGGTCGAGGCCTTCTTCGCTTGGTCTGAGCACCAACTTAACCTGATCCCCGGCAAGGGCGATCTGGCCAAGGCCTTCCGCTATGGCCTCAGCCGGCGTGCCTCGTTCAGCCTCTTCCTTGAGGATGGCCGGGTGGCCATCGACAACAATCCAGCCGAACGCGCCCTGCGCCCGATTGGAATCGGCAGAAAGAACTGGCTCTTTGCCGGGGCCGATACCGGTGCCGAGACGCTGGCCCGCGCGATGACCGTCATCGAGACCGCCAAAATGAACGGCCTCGATCCGCAAGCCTATCTGACGGATATCCTGAGCCGTATCAACGATCACAAGATCAACCGCCTTGATGAACTGCTGCCCTGGAACTGGTCCCCGCTTCCCGCAACGCTATCCGAGGCCGCCTGATGGCAACCGTTACCCATGTCTGCACCCTCGACTACATCGCCAAGATGCTGGGCGAAGATCCCGAGCTTCTCGAAGCCATCATCTATAACGACGACAACCTGAGCTACGGCTCGATCATCAGCGTCTATACCGGCCCAGACGACACCATTGCCGCCCTGACCGATGACGGCATCGACGAGCTAAAAGACATGCTCAGGGACGCGCGTATCACTACCGAAACCTGGCACGCGTTCCTCGACGACTTCGTCGATGACGCAGAACTCGTCGCACGCATCAAGGCCCAGTCACCACGGTAACAACCGGTCGATTACTGTCGACGCGCCCATCGTCCTTAAACAGACGGAAGCCCTCCTGCCGGCGGAGCATGTAGGCCATGGCTTCGCCGAGATCGGACTTGCGCGAGACCCGGGCGGCCTGTGCCTTCAGCTAGGCGAAGAACACGTCCGCCAGCGGGCGGGACAGTTCATGTCGGATCGCACGACGATGATCGGGAGGTGACCTGCGGATGACATCCGCGCCTCCATAGTATGGCTAACTCATATACTGGATCAGAACGATGCTTTCAACCGGGCGCGCGCGGCGGGGCCGATGGCCCCGAAACGCAAAAAGCCCCCTTGGGTTACAGGGGGACTCGTCAAACGTTGATGTGGCGTTGATGTAAACTGCAACGCACAAAACCCGACGGTTTACGTCGGGTTTTATCTATTTGATATCGTTTAGTTTTTTGGTTGCAGGGACAGGAACTGGACACTATTTCGGGATTTCATCGGCTTATGGGCTCAAAAAGCTTTCAAATGCTGCATGATTTACGAAATTGTTATCCAGTAAGCCTTTTCCGGCCCGCGCCTCTGGTCCGATCTGGATGGCGTGCTGAACGGGAACTATGGCGACCTGCCGGTTCTCGCTGTTGCGGTGGACATCGGCGGCCACCACACCAAGATGGCCTACGAGTTCTGCCGCACCCGCCTCGCGCGCCGCATCTGGGCGATCAAAGGGCGCCGCGCCCCCGGCATCCCGGTCTGGCCCCGCCGACCCACCCGCAGCAACAAGGCAAAGATCCCGCTCTTCATCGTCGGCGTAGATGCCGGGAAGGACGCGGTCTACGTCCGGATGAAACTCACCGAACCCGGCCCAGGTGCCATCCACTTCCCTCACCGTGCTGTCCGCCAGCAGGTGCAGCGGCGCGTCCGATCCACGACAGGAAATCCTGACCGTCAGACTCTTCTTCCGCCGTGACAGCGTGCTGAAGTTCGGCACCTCCCAGTCAAGGCCCATCAGGCTCAGCAGGCTCTCGACGAACCCGGTCGTTTGCCGCAGCACCATGCTGAGGACAGCTGTTGCGCGGATCGGACAGGCGGCCCAGAGTCTGGTCCAGCCGGTGATTGCATGCGCGGCCTTCCAGCAGGCGACGGATGGCGGCATGGGCTGCGGCCTCATCCGGTGCAGGACCGCGCAAGGATTGGAACAGCGCGTCGAACCCGCCCGCTGCCTCGCCCCGCGTCGTCAGATGGTGATAGGCCAGAAGAGCATCCGGCATCTCCTGCCCCAGCCGGGTAAAAGCCGAGATCTGATCCGCCAGCACCTGCAACGCCAGCCGCGCGTCCTGTTCGGGGTCATTCACATGCCCGACCTGTAGCCGACCATCTTGATAGTGTTTGACCAGATGGTGGTAAGGATTGCGCGGAAACGCCAAGGGGTTCACCCACAGCGTATCTGTCGGGGCCGCCCCCAACCCCGCAAGCCGCGCCCGATTGGCCACCAGATGCGGCAGGTCATGGCGCAGGATGTTGTGGCCCACCAGATGCGCCGCCCCGTCGCACAGCGCCTCCAGCCGATCCAGCGCAGGGTCCAGCACGGCTCCCTTGTGAACCAGCGCCGCCTCACCCCGCACCGCCGCAAAGGCAAAGATCCGCGCAGACTTCGGATCGACCTCCAGATCAATCGAAACGCAAGCCGCAAGGAAAGGGGCAGGGTCGAAGGTCAAACGTCAGGCATCCGGTTTCCAAGGGTCATCTAAGGCTTCCAAGCCATTGATAACCCTATCGCCAGGATTCGAAAGCGGAAGATTTCACCGAAGAACCTGGTCCTGGGCATTGCGAGCCTGTTGGGATCAGCTGCAGATCCATCTGGCGGTTCTCCGATATGGCTTGACCCGGTTCCGTCCGTCAACAAAGCTGAA
>NZ_JAUXOV010000067.1 GCF_030684215.1 Pseudotabrizicola sp. | reverse complement strand
GTTGTGATCGTCGACCAGGAACAGGAACACATCGCGGTCCGAGGCATAGAGCGTGGTCGTGTCGCGGCTGATCTCGACATCGGGGTTGTAGACCCCGGTTGACCAGTCGAGCACGCCCGGCACTTTCCAGCGCGTGTCGCCCGTGCCATTGCCCGCGATGCGCTGCACCGCCTCGACCAGTTCATGGTCGTGGATGCGGCCGTAGTCGGGGCCGGTCACGGCGCGCAATTCCGTGCGGCCATCCTCGGTCTCGAAGGTTTTGACCTGCTCGGCGCGATGGTTGGTCAGGCCGTATTGCAGGTTGATCCCCGCGAGCGGCGCGGGCAGCTGGCGCAGGTAGGAGGCCGGCGCGCCAACGATGCTGGCCAGCTGGCCGAACGCCCAATGCGTGGGCGCAACCGGTTCATGTGCTTTCGGCAGCATCAGGTGCAACCGTTCGGGGTTGTTGCGCGCGGCCTCGACTCGGATATCCGCCGTTTGCACGACCCGGCTGCGGCTGCGCTCGGAGCGGCCCTTCACCGATGCCCAGAGATCGTCGAGCGACAGATACCGCTCATCATCGGGCCGGTTGAACCATTCGGATGACACCCGACCGTTCCGCTCACCCCGGCTTACATCCACTTTCCAGCCACCCGCCCGCGCCGGTGCGACCGGATCCAGAACTTCTACAACGCCCATCGGCATTCCTCCGTGACAGGCGCCGGGAGCCACTCTCCCAGCCTTCAACCCGTCACCGGGAATCCGGCACTCCTCTTACTCTCCAAAGAGGCGCGAGACGAAGCAATGCAGACAAAGCTGCCGCTCATGCTTGGATGATGTTAACCACGAGTGACAGTGACACAAACATCAGCCAAGCCGATGCGACGCGTTGAATGATCATCAACCTCCTGGTCCCGGCAGCCGATACCTGCGTCATCACCCCGAGGCCGCCCCAGACCAGTGCGACGCCGATCACCATTGCAGCGAACAGAGCAAAATATGGCCAAAAATCTGCGGTTTGGGCAGATGGGAGCAGGACAAGGCTGAAGACAAGCGCTTTGGGATTCAGGCATGTTGTGATGTAGACCTGCCGGGCGCTGATCTCTTTGGCCCCATCGTCAGGTGCCAGCGAGGTCCATAGTTTGATGGCGAGAACAGCGATCCAGATCGCAGCCGCGACCTTGAGGACCAATTCAAAGCCGGGCATGGTCTGAAAAAGCTGCGCGCCCAGGAATGACAGTGGCAGTATTGCTGTGGCATATCCCGCAAGTTCAGCAGGGATAAGCCGAACAACGCGGGACAACCCACCATGAGCACCGGCCAGCCCCATAAGGGTGTTGGTAGGGCCGGGGGCGAGGAGTAACGCCAATACTGCGAAAACGAATGCTGTAGATACCATCGAGACCCCTGGCAGCCAAATGTTCAGGCCTGCTATAGTCGTAACGGATCAGAATTTGCATCATTAAAGAATGACATGACTGAAGTCGGCTCCAAGCCGCCTTACGGCAGCGCCCCGAACCCGGCGGATTTCCCCGCCGGGCCCGTGGGAGAGATCCCGTTCTCAGAACGGGATCTCGTCGTCGCGGTCGACCAGCTCGGGGTTTTCACTCTCGGCCGACTTCGGGCGGCTCAGGAAGTCGACCTTCTCGGCGATAATCTCGCAGCCGTAGCGGTCGTTCCCCATGCTGTCGATCCACTTGGTGTAGTGGATGCGGCCATGGACGAGGACCTTCATGCCCTTTTCGCAATGCTCCGCGACCGTCTTGCCAAGACCGTTGAAGCAGGTGATGCGGTGCCATTCCGTGTCCATGATCCGGTAGCCGTTCTCGTCGCGCAGGACGCGACCTTCCGAGAGGCGGGGGCGGGAGGTGGCGAGGCTGAAGTTGGTGATCTTCGTGCCGCCCTGGGTGGTGCGGACTTCGGGGGTTTGACCGATGTTGCCGGCGAGGATGACGATGTTCTGCATGGTAAGCTTCCTTCTGTGTCCTGTCTTCGGGACCGTCCCTTCGACAAGACCCGGAAAAAGCCCGTCGGGTGACGCGTGCACGGTGGACGGAACGGACGCCGGAAACCCCCAGAGGACCGGGGTGGAGCGGGCAGGTGACGCGTTTCCAAAGAAACGCTAGCCAACACGGCCCGGACTGACGCGGGGTTGCGCGCCAGAGGCCGAACAGGCTTAGGGG
>NZ_JAUXOV010000040.1 GCF_030684215.1 Pseudotabrizicola sp. | reverse complement strand
CGGTGCCTTGCTCTTCCACCTCCTGAGCAAGCTTTACGAGCGCACCAGCGTCATCATCACCACCAACCTGAGCTTCGCCGAGTGGGCCACGGTCTTTGGGGGCGCCAAAATGACCACCGCGCTGCTCGATCGCCTCACCCATCGCTGCCACATTCTGGAGACCGGCAACGATAGCTTCCGCTTCAAGGCCAGCTCCGAAACAGCGAAAAAGAAACGGAAGGAAACACCAGCATTGACGCCATCATGACACGCAGAACATAACCACTGGATGGGTCAGTTCTCGGTGACAAGGCCGGGTCAAATCTCAGTGGCAATCAACACGTCAGGCCCCACAGCGCCTTGGGATACCGTCCCCCAGCGCCGGAAACCATCGTCCAGATAGACCCGAGGCCCACCATGCACTAACATTCAGACCAGACCACTCGATGGGGGGCAGTCCAATGGGGCCGGGGCGATCGGCAGCATGTTCCAGATCGGCTCGACCCCGTGCGCTTCCCGATGCGCGCCAATGAACGAAACCCAAACATGGGCATCGGCGGCATCACAATGCCTTTGCTGTCCTCCCGCAACATTCATGGCCGCTCTATCTGCTTTCATAACGTCGCCAGACCCGGTAAGTATCGCGATCTTTGCAGTTTCGGGAAAAACCATGGCGCAGAATGCAACCATTTACAAAGTTGAGCTCTCCGTCTCCGACATGGATCGTCACTATTATGAGACCCATAAACTAACAGTTGCCAAGCATCCCTCAGAGACGGACGAGCGTCTGATGGTGCGCATCATCGCTTTTGCGCTCAATGCCCATGAGAATCTGGAAATGACGAAGGGTATTTCAACGGATGACGAGCCAGACATTTGGCAGAAAAGCCTGAGCGGCGAGCTTGATGTTTGGGTAGCCCTTGGGCTTCCCAGCGAAAAGGTGATGCGTCAATCCTGTAGCAAGGCTGACAGGGTGATTGTCTATCCTTACGGCGGCAGGACGGCCGAGATGTGGTGGAGCAAGATCAAAAACAGCACCACCCGCTTTGAGAATCTTCAAGTGGTGAGTTTTTCCGAGAAAGACACAGGCGAACTGGCAAAGCTGGCAAGCCGTGCAATGAAGCTACAAATCAACATCCAAGACGGTGAAGTGATGGTCAGTCTCGGCGAGAGCATCGTTTACGTTACCCCGCAAAAATGGAAAAGTGCTGCATAAGTCACGGGTGCCGACCGCAGTGACAGAACTGCGTTCCTTGGTGGTGTCCGCGGACAGGCTTTTTTGATAGGGGGATCGCGCAAGAGCGATGTGGCTTGCCGTATCTGCAGAGGCCGAATCTGTGGCTATATCCTTCACAACCTGCCAAGCTCTGTCGGATGACAATTCGAGAGACTTTCGCGAGAGTTGGGACGCGGAAGATCAAAGCAGGAATTTTTCCTCTTTGGCTCGACTCACCAGACGTGGTGCCAGCGGCTTGAACCAAACACGAAAGCCCAGTTGCAACGTTTGATGCAGTTTGATTCCGCCGCATGCTGGCGGCACCAAACCTCCGGCGCACAAGGAGCTTGTTTTGATTGGATTTGACCTTGGGCTGAAGCAACGCACCTCGCTTGCGATGACCCCGGTCTTGCGAGAAGCCATTGGCTTTATGGTGATGTCTAACACTGAACTGTCTGCGCGGCTGGCTGATCTTGCGCTTGCGGGGGCAATTATTAAGGTCACCTCTGGTCCCGAGGCCCACGACTGGTTTTCCTTACTCCGCCAGATCAAGCCGCCAACCTCGGGCCGTCAGTGCCAGCCACCTGAGGTCCACTCTGGGCCGGGTGGGTTCGATGCGGAACGACTTGCGCAGGCCGATGCCGGACTTATCGTGCATGTGCAAGCCCAGCTTGCGCTACTTGTGCGGAACCCTGAAGATCTGCGGATCGCGCATAGTTTCCTGTTTGCTTTGGAGCCTTCGGGCTGGCTTTGCGCAAGCCTCGCAGAGATTGCAGCCGACGCAAAATGTTCGGTTCCCCGTGCTGAAATGGTTTTGCGCCAGCTGCAAACGGCAGAGCCGACCGGACTCTTTGCGCGATCCCTTGCGGAATGTCTGGCCCTGCAAGCCGAGGAACAAGGCCTGCTGACGCCCGCCTTTGCCGCAATGCTGCGCAATCTGCCGCTTTTGGCTGCGGGCGAGACCGACGCATTGGCCGATGCCTGCGGGTGCGACGTTGACATGGTGCTGGACATGGCGCGCGCTTTGCGGCGGCTGAATCCGAAACCAGGGGCGGCCTTTTCAGATGGATCTGCCGTCGCGCGCCCGTGCGATCTGATTTTGCGCCAAGACAGCGAAGGCTGGATACTGGAATTGAATGCTCAGACGGCTCCTGCCCTTCACCTTGAGCTTAGCAAGGATGCCCCTCTTCAGGCCTTGCAAGAGGCCCGGTCCCTGATACAGGCGGTCGAGCGGCGGCACGCCACGGTTCTGACAATCGCGACTGAAATCATCGTGCGCCAAGATGGCTTTTTGCGTGGCAGCGCCCCGCTTGCCGCCCTGACAATCAACGATCTGGCATCGGCCACTGGCTTGCACCGAAGCACGGTCAGTCGGGTGACGGCGGCGCTGACCATGTCATTGCCAAAGCGGACCGTTGGGTTGCGTGGATTGCTGTGTGCCTCTGCACCGGCGGCTCGGCGCCAAGAAGAGCCGCTTTCGGTTCAGGCAGTGTTGGAGCGGATGCGAAAACTGGTGGCCATGGAAGATGGGTCCAACCCATTGACGGATGAAGCCCTTGCAAAACTGCTGCTGCCCGACGGTGTAGCTCTGGCGCGGCGCACTGTTACGAAATACCGCAAACTGGCGGGCATTCCTTCCAGACCGGCACGCCGGGATGCGTGAAGCGCAAACCACGCCGCGTGCAATTCGCGCCTGAGGCCGCGCCGACCAGCCTAAAGCGCCGTCAAATTCTGGCACGGACTGTGCATAACTGCATTTGTCCGCATCGGAAAGGACCAAGCACCCGAAAACGGGGCTCACTCATAAGGGAGAATTCCAATGAACGCACTGCCGCGCCTTTTACTGGCCACTGCTTTGGCCACATCCCCTGCCCTGATGCCTGCCGCAGTGGCGGCCGAGGACCTGATCATCGGCTTCACGCTCGATGCCGACACACTCGACCCCGCCAATCACCGCAAACGAGAGACAGAGACGGTCATCAGAAACATCTACGACGGCCTTTTAACGCGTGACCCGGATATGCGTGTCGTGCCCGAAATCGCAGAGTCGATGACGCAGGTTTCGCCCACGATCTATGATTTCAAGATCCGCTCGGGCATCAAGTTTCATGACGGCACAGACATGACGGCCGAAGATGTCAAGTTCAGCCTTGATCGCGTGACGGTCGAGGGAGCCATGGGCGATGGCCAGACAAGCCCGCGACAGGGCCTGATGGGGCCGGTTGCATCGGTCGAGATCGTCGACGGTGACACTGTCCGCATCACGCTGAAGGAACCTTGGCCGATCTTGCCTGCGATGCTGCCAAACCAACAGATCGTCTCAAAGGCCTTTGTCGAAGCCAATGGCACCGCCGGAATGGCGACAATGACAAATGGCACCGGACCGTTCAAATTGGGCGAGTGGCGCAAGGGTGATGCAATCATCCTTCAGCGCTTTGACGACTATTACGGCGGCGCGCCCGATATCGAACCAGTCGGAGCGGCCTGCGTTGACCGGGCGATCTTCAAGATCATTCCGGAAAGCGCGAGCCGTGTCGCAGCGCTTCTGGCGGGTGACGTTCATATCATCAACGAACTGCCAACGTTTTCGATCGCACAGGTCAAAGCGAATGCGGGAACCGATGTCATGACGGTAAACGGCACACGCAGCTTCTTTCTGGCCATGAACATGCAAGGCGAGGTGTTTGATGATCTGAAGGTGCGTCAGGCGGCAGCCCATGCCATCGACAAAAATCTGATCATCGACCGTATCCTTGACGGCACTGCCGCCCGGATCGAAGGTATCCTGTCACCCGATGCTTTCGGGGCAAGCGAGCTGCCCGCCGTTGCCTATGACCCGGAAAAGGCAAAGGCACTGCTGGCCGAGGCTGGGTATCCTGATGGCATTGCCATCACCATGGATACGGAAGGCGCCTTCAAAGATACAGCTGAGGCGATCGCCTCGATGCTGACAAACGCAGGCATCCGCACAACGGTTGCGGTTGGCGAAAGCGCGCAACTGACCGAAAAATGGCGCACCGCTGGCAAGCCAAAATCAGGTGACATGTATTTCTCCAGCTGGGGGAATGGCTCACTTGACCCGTTCGATATTTTCACGCCGACGCACAAGACGAATGATCGGGGAAATTCGGCGGGCTATGCCAATCCCGCACTGGATACGCTGCTGGATTCTGCTGCGATTGAAATGGATGTGGACAAGCGCGCCGCGATGTACCGCGAGGCCGAATTGATGATCAACGCCGATCAACCCTACGTCTATCTCTGGGTTCCGCAGGACATCTACGGCGTCTCTAAGAAGCTGTCCGGCTGGAAGCCTAGCGCTGACAGCAGGATCAATCTGCACGACGCCTGCATCAACTGATCAACGATCACAAACATAGGGGGCGAGCATGAGTCTGAGCAGATTACTGGAACGTTTGCTGCAACTTATACCCGTCCTGTTGGGTGTCAGCGCCATCGCCTTTCTGATGATGGCGCTGACACCGGGCGACCCGGTTCAGATCATGATCGGCGACCAGTCGATCACACCTGAACAGGAAGCCGAACTGCGGCGCGGCCTTGGTCTTGACCGGCCCTTGCTGGAACGGTTTTTCATCTTTCTTCGCAACGCATTGCAATTCGATTTTGGCACTAGTTTCTACCACCGTCGCCCGGTCAGTGACGTGATTGCCGAACGCCTGCCCGCAACGATCGAGCTGAGCCTTGTCGCGCTGATCGTGGCCTTGGTCACCGCGATTCCGCTGGGGGTGTTGGCCGCCATCCGCAAGAATTCCATCCTTGACCGGCTTGCGACCGTGGGCTCGCTGCTGGGGGTGTCGCTGCCGGGGTTCTGGTTTGGCATCCTGCTGATCATGCTGTTCGCGGTGCATCTGCAAATCCTGCCGGTCTCGGGCCGGATCGGCTATTCAAGTGAGGTGCCAACGATCACGGGTTTTCTGCTGATCGATACGCTGCTTCACCGTGATCTTGCGGCCTTTGGCGACGCTTTGCGCCACATCCTGCTGCCCGCCATCACACTGGGCCTGCCGATGACTGCCATTCTGATGCGCGTCACCCGCGCCTCGATGCTGGAGGTGCTGCGTCAGGATTACGTTACCTTTGCCGAGGCCAAGGGTCTGTCGCGCCGACGCGTTCTGTTTCGCCATGCCCTGAAAAATGCTTTGATCCCAACCGTTTCGGTTGCCGCCATTGAAACCGGCAGCCTGTTGGGGGGCAATATGATCGTGGAAGCCGTGTTTGGCTGGCCTGGTCTTGGGCGGCTGGTGGTGGAAAGCATTTTCTTGCGCAACTACCCGCTCGTGCAGGCCGCGGTGCTGCTCTACGCGGTCACTTATGTGCTGCTGAACTTTGTCGCCGACATTCTCTACACCATCCTGAACCCGAGGGTGAAGCTGTGACCGACGCAACCCTTTCCCATACCCCGCCCGCAGACTCGCTGTTTCGGCGCAATCTGCGCGACTTTCGCCGCAACCGTCTGGCGATGGTCTCGGTCATCGTGGTCCTGATCTTTGTCATCATGACAGTCGCGGCTCCGCTCGTGGCCCCACATGACCCCAATCAGACCGACCTGTTTCGCCGTTTGCAGCCCCCCGCATGGATGGAGGGGGGCGATTGGGCCTTTGTGCTTGGCTGTGACGGACTGGGCCGCGATATCCTGTCGCGCATCATCTACGGCGCACGCATTTCAATCTTTATCGGGGTTGTCGTGATCGTTCTGGCCACGGGTGTTGGTATTCTGGCCGGTCTGGCCGCAGGGTATTTTCGGGGCTGGGTCGATGTGGTGATCGGGCGGATCGTGGATATCCTGCTGGGCTTTCCCTATCTGATCTTTGCCATCGGCCTTATGGCCATGATGGGGCCGGGCCTGTTCAATATCGTGCTGGCGCTGGCCTATAAAGAGTGGGTCATTCCATGCCGCGTGGTGCGGGGCGAAACGCTTGCGGTGCGCGAGTTGGAATATGTCGAGGCGGCCCGTGCGTTAGGTGCCGGGTCAGGCCATATCATGTGGCGCGAGATCCTGCCCAACATCATGTCGCCGGTGATTGTCGTCTCTACGATCCGCATGGCCAATGTCATAATCCTTGAGGCGTCACTGTCGTTCCTGGGGTTGGGGGTGCAGCCCCCCACGGCAAGCTGGGGCAGCATGGTGTCGGATGGCCGCTCCTTTATCCTTGAGGCGTGGTGGGTATCTACCTTTCCGGGCCTTGCGATCGTACTTTTGGTTCTGGCCATCAATGTGGCCAGCCAGGGGTTGCGCGACGCCTTTGACCCGAGGTTCAGCGAATGACCGTTCTTCTTGAAGTCACAAACCTGCGCACCGAGTTTTCTGCACGGGCCGGTCTGGTGCGGGCGGTGGATGGGGTAAGCCTGCAGATATCGCGCGGCGAATGTCTGGGGGTGGTGGGCGAAAGCGGTTCGGGTAAATCCGTCACATTCGCGTCAATCATGGGGCTGGTGCGCCCGCCCGGACGAGTCACACAGGGCACGATTTTTTTCGATGGTTGCGACCTGCGCGGGATGTCACCGGAAGAGATGCGCGCTGTTCGCGGTCGCGATATCGCGATGACGATGCAAGACGCGCTGACGGCGTTGAACCCTGCCTTGACAGTAGGGGAGCAGCTGGCGGAAGTGTTGATCGCGCATGACGAGACGCTGCCCACCGGTCGCGCGGCCCGCCACAACGCGATCAAGGATCGGTGCGTCGAGATGCTGGGCCTTGTCGGCATCCCTTCCCCGGACTCGCGTCTGCGCCAGTATCCGCATGAATTCTCGGGCGGGATGCGGCAGCGGATCATGATCGCCATTGCTCTGGCCTGCCGCCCCAAGTTGTTGATTGCCGATGAGCCGACCACAGCGCTGGACGTCACCATTCAGGCTCAGGTGCTGGAGCTGATCTCGGACATCCGGGCGCAGATGGGCATGGCTGTGGCACTGATCACGCATGACCTTGGCGTGGTGGCCGAACATTGCGACCGCGTGATGGTGATGTACGCCGGTCAGGTGGTGGAAGAAGGACCGACCGATGATGTGATTGGCCACCCGCGTCACCCCTATACGCGCGGACTGCTGGCATCGATCCCACGCCCTGCGATGCGCGGGCAACCCCTGACACCGATCGTGGGACAGGTGCCCAATCTGATGGGTCTTGCGCCGCAGTGCCGGTTCCATTCGCGCTGCCCGCTGGCGCAACCCAGCTGTCTGGTAGAGGTGCCGATGCTGCCTGTCGGTCCCGGCCGACGCGCCCGGTGTTTGCGACTGGAGGAAACCGCATGAGCTTGCTTCAAGTCACCAATCTCTCAAAGCACTACGAAGGCCGCCTGTCATTGGCGCAGCGCCTGACCGGTGGGCGCAAATCGGTGGTGCGGGCCGTGAACGGTGTGTCTTTATACGTCAATAAGGGCGAGGTTCTGGGCCTGATCGGTGAAAGTGGCTGCGGCAAATCCACGTTGGGCCGCGCGATCCTGCGCCTGCATGAACCGACCGAAGGAAAGGTTGAATTTGACGGCACAGATGTGACGGCGCTTTCGCCCTCGGCGCTCAAGGCGATCCGCAGGCGGATGCAGATCATCTTCCAAGACCCCTACGCCAGTCTGAACCCGCGTCGCACTGTTGCCGAAATCGTTGGGCTTCCCTTGGCGTTGCACGGCATCGCAAGCGGAGACGAAGCACGCGCAATGACCACGCAGGTCTTGCAACGCGTGGGCCTGCAGGCTGACCAGATTGACCGCTATCCCCATCAGTTTTCGGGCGGACAGCGGCAGCGCATCGGCATCGCACGGGCGCTGGTCTCAAACCCCGAATTCATCGTCTGTGATGAACCGGTGTCTGCGTTGGATGTGTCGATTCAGGCGCAGATCATCGCGCTTTTGCTGGAGCTGAAGCAGGAACTGGGGCTGACCTATCTGTTCATCAGCCACGACATTTCGGTGATCGGATACCTGAGCGACCGCGTCGCCGTGATGTATCTGGGCGAAATTGTTGAAACCGGGCCTGTCGCGTCGGTTCTGGACAATCCGCGCCACCCCTATACCCAAAGCCTGTTGTCAGCGGTGCCTGAAATTGGCGCCAAGCGTGCAAAAGGCCGGGTGCGACTGCAAGGCGATCTGCCGTCGCCCTTGAACCCTCCCAAAGGGTGCAAGTTTCACACACGCTGTCCTTTGGCAATTCCAGCTTGTCAGACGCTTGCCCCTGTCACGCAAACTGTCGGTCTTGACCATTTCGCCGCCTGTCACCGCCTTGAAGAAGGGCTGAGCCTGTTGGAAAGCGCACGATGATAGAGGTTTCGGCAAACGGCACAGCCTATGAACGAGGCAAGGCGCAGGCAGGCGCGGCATCGGCAGATAAAGTTCGGCAAGCTACGATTGCCCGCGTCGAGCGGGCAAGTGCCGAAGGTCTGATTGACACTGCAGCCGAGACCTATCTGGCGGCGCAACGTCAGTTTCATGAGCGCCATGACCCCGAAGGGATGGCCGAACTTTCGGGCGTGGCAGCGGCCTTTGGTCTGTCAGAGCCAGACCTGTTTGCCCATCTTCATCTTGGCACCTTGCGTGACATCAAGGGTGGGGCTGTCTTGCTCGACGGGTGCAGCGCATGGGTGGTGCCTTCTGGTCCAGAGGGCGCGCTTGTGGTGAAAAACCGCGACACATCCGGGATTGCCGTAGGCGTACAATGCGTGTTGCGCCATTCCGGCCCCGATATCTTGACGGGCCAAGTCCTCAGCCTTGGCAGCCTTGGCAGTCTGGCCGTGTGGTCATCGGGCATCAACGCGGCCGGGCTTGCGGTGGCTGACACGCAGGTTGCCGTGAACCGGCACCGCGTCGGCTGGCTGCGCTATTTCCTTTTACCGCGGCTGCTGGCCCGCGCCCGCACGGTGGCCGAGGCTGTGGCCATGATCCGCAGCCTGCCGCATGCGGGGGGCGGCACGCTGGTTCTGGCGGATCGTGAGGGGGCAACGGCGGCGGTCGAGCTTTCTGCGGCAGGTCCGGTCATCACACAAGGCGGCGTGCAATGGCGGACCAACCATTACACCACACCGCAGACGCGTGCGGAAACGCTTGGCCCGGACGGCGACAAGATTGCAGGCAACTCGCACCTCCGGTTTGATTTCCTTGGTCGCATATTGCCGGATCAGGACTGGACTGTGCCCAAGGCAAAAGCATTGATGTCCACCCATCCTGGTTCTAGCACGGCGCCCCTCTGCCAGCACGCCGACGGCGTCAATGATGCTGAAACCATTTCCTCGGTGGTTTATTCCTGTAGTGTTGGCGGGATGGAGATCAGTGACGGGACACCCTGTCTGGGCCAATGGCAAAGGATCAAACCCTGCCGGTGATCACACGGGGGATGCAAGGACGGCATGGCAGATTATGGCAGTGAACTGGTCGGCACTTCTCCGGCGATAGAAGCGCTGCGCCGGCTAGTCGAGCGGATCGGAGGCAGCCCAACGCGAACGGTGCTGATATATGGTGAGACCGGCGTTGGCAAAGGGCTGGTCGCGCGCATGATCCACCAGATGTCGAGCCGCGCGAACCGTGACTTCGTTGATATCAACTGTGCCGCTTTGCCCGCCAATCTGATGGAGTCCGAGCTTTTCGGTCATGAGAAAGGTGCTTTTACAGGGGCCATCGACCGCAAGCTGGGGCTGGTCGAGGCCGCCGATCATGGCAGCGTTTTTCTGGATGAAATTCGGGAACTGGACCTGACGTTGCAGGCCAAGCTACTGACATTGCTGGATACTCAACAGTTTCGTCGTGTCGGCGCCGTAAAGCCGGTCAAGGTGGATGTGCGGTTTATCGCGGCCACCAACAAGGTGCTTTTGTCCGAAGTGACATCAGGCCGGTTCCGCGAAGACCTTTACTACAGGCTACAGGTGGTTGCGGTGAACCTGCCTGCTTTGCGCGAACGCGGAGAAGATGTGCTGACCTTGGCGCGCCACTTTATCGCGCGCTTCAATAAGTCTTATGGCCGCACCATGCGGGGGCTGGCTCCCGAGACTGAAAAGATCTTTCTGCGATACACGTGGCCCGGCAACGTCCGGGAATTGGAAAACCTTCTGGAGCGGATCTTCATTCTTGAGGATGAAGACATGATCTTGCCACAGCACCTGCCAGACCGTATTTTGCGGTCGGTATCCGGGCGCGTCGACCAATTTGCAGCCATGCCTTTGAATGGCTCAGAAGACTATCATGCAGCGACTGATTCTTTTCAGCGCGCTATGATCAGTCAGGCCATGGCAGAGGCCAACGCAAACCCGCAGGAAGCCGCGAAACTGCTGGGTTTGTCGCGCCATGCCCTGCGCCACCAGATGACAAAGTTGGGCCTTCTGAAATCCTGAACTGTCCACTGCGTGATGCGCGCGCATGCGCGTGCTTTTCGCGCAAAGCCGTCCGGTTTTCCGACTGTGCGACGATGTTTGCAACGCGGATTTTGGCACGCAATGTGCATATTATTCGATGAAACGCGATGCGCGAGGAAATCGAATGTCTTCTATCAGAATCATCTGCCCGAATGGTCATCTGGGCTTTGCCCCACTCAAGACCGAGAGTTTCCGCCTTGCGGTTGAAACCAACCCGGATTTCATTGCCGCAGATTCCGGCAGCGATGACATCGGTCCTGTGCCCTTGGGCAATGACAGTTGTGCCAGCCCCCGCTCGTGGCAAGAGCATGACCTAGAGGAAATGCTGGTGGCCGCGCGTCGCCTTGGCGTGCCGATGCTGATCGGATCGGCCGGCGACACGGGCACCAATTCCCGCGTTGACATGTTTGTTCAGATCATCCGCGAAATCGCTGCGCGCCACAATATGGCCCCCTTCAAACTGGGGTGGTTCTATTCCGAGGTGGACCGCGCCCATGTCCTGTCCAAGATCCGCAGCGGGTCGGCCATTCGCGGGCTCGATGCGCGCGAGGATCTGACGGAAGCCGAACTTGACGCGACCTCGCGGGTGGTCGCGATGGCTGGGGTCCACCCTTTTGTGAAGTTGCTGGAACAGGGGTGCGATGTCATCATCGGTGGCCGCTCGTCCGATAGTGCAATCTTCGCGGCCTGCGCGCTGTTCAAGGGCTTTCCCGAGGCGCAAAGCTATTACCTTGGCAAGGTGCTGGAATGCGCTTCCTTTTGCGCAGAACCCTACGGTGCCAAGGAAACCGTCATGGGCGAGATCACGTCCGACGCGGTTGAGGTAACGGCAATGGCCTCTTGGCAGCGTTGTACCGTGGCATCGGTTGCAGGCCATGCAATGTATGAGCGGTCCAATCCGTTCCACGAGTTTGTGGCCGGTGGCATGCTGGACATGACACATTGCCATTATGAACAGGTCAGCGAGAAAACCACCCGCGTGACCGGAATGGAATTCGTTGCCGCCGATGACTTCCGGGTAAAACTGGAAGGCTCTGGCAAAGTGGGCGAGCGCTTCATCGGCATGGCAGGTATCCGTGACCCCTACACCATCGCCAATGTCGATGCGGTGATCGACTGGGCCCGCACCCAGACCGAGGAACGGTTCGGACCGACGGGTTGGGAATTGCATTACAATGTCTTTGGTCGCAACGGCGTGATGGGGGATATGGAGCCTTTGAAAGACAAGCCGGGCCACGAACTTTGCGTCGTGGTGCAGGGTGTGGCACCAACGCGCGAGATGGCCGAAGAGGTGTGCATGACCGGAACGCGCCAGATGTTCTATGCCCGCTTGCCGGATGTAAAAGGCACTGCAGGCGGCGTTTCTTTCGTGCTGGACGAGGTGTTGCAGGCAAGCCCGGCGTATCGCTGGACGCTCAACCACACAATGTCGGCCAGTGATCCGCTGGAGCTTTTCCCTACCCATACCGAAATCGTCGGCTGAGGTGCGCCATGAACAACGTCAAGAAACTTTCCGATCTCGCGAAAACCATCCGGTCCAAAAACGCCGGCACCGACAAGATCACCTTTGATATCATCTTCCGGGAGCGTGAGACCTACGATCTGGTCAAGCGGTCCGGCACGCTGACACGCGACAGCGTTTGCCAGATCCTGAACGTGGACTCTGAGCGGCTGACCGATTTTGTCGAGTATGATCCGGCCTATGCCATCAAGTTCACCATACTGCGCGTGCGTCCTTCAGGAAGTGCCGGAGACGGCGATATTTTCGGAGCACAGCAATATGCGCCATTCCTCGATGTCGAAGTGGATATTTCGGCCTGATCCCTTACCTGATGCGCGGCATAACACTTGGTGCCGCGCGACTGGAGTGTTCAACCAGATCATCGACTAATCTGCTAAGACTTTCAGACTTCTTGTCATGGTGGTGACACAACCACATGACTGCTAAACGATGCATCAAGAGTGCGCAGACATCTGCATGCTGCACATACTTTTGCGTCAGCGTTCCTCGAACTGGTCCAGCGGTAGCTTCAGATACCGCCGCCCGTTGGTCTCGGGCGCAGGCGCACGCCCCCCCCGGATATTGATCTGCAAGGCCGCAAGCATCAGCTTGGGCAAGGCCAGAGTGGCATCGCGGGCATCGCGTCGCGCTTGAAATGTTTCCTGATCAGGTGCATCGGCCAGATGGATATTTGCCGCGCGATGTTCTGCCACTGTGGCCATAAAGGCAGCGGGCCGGCCGGGGGCATAATCATGGCCGACAAACAGCCGCGTTGCGGCGGGCAGCGCCAGAATACCTTGCAAGGACTTATACAGTGCCGCCGATGATCCGCCCGGAAAATCAGCGCGACTGGTACCACTGTCGGGCATCATCAGCGTGTCATGCACAAAAGCCGCATCGCCCGCGACAAAGGTCACCGAGGCCATCGTGTGGCCGGGCGAAAACATCACCCTCACCGGCAAAGAACCAACCATGAATGTCTCGCCATCCGTGAACATGCGGTCCCATTGACGGCCGTCTGCCACAAAATCGTCACCAAGGTTATAGATTCCTTTCCACAGGGCCTGCACTTTGACCACATGTTCGCCAACACCTGTTTGTGCGCCGAGCCGGCCTTTCAGCCAACCGGCAGCGGAAAAGTGGTCGGCATGCGGATGGGTATCAAGGATCCACTCGACCGTGATCCCGGCATCGCGCACATAATCAAGGATCTTTTGCGCGTCCCGCGTTGCAGTCGTACCCGACAGCGGATCAAAATTCCAGACCGGATCAACAATCGCACCCTTCATGGTTTCCGGGTCATGAAAGACATACTGCCAACTACCAGTAGCTTCATCCCAGAACGAGGCAATAACGGGCGAAATGGTCATGGCAGGCTCCTTGCATTTGGGGCGCCCGGACAAGATGGTCCGGGCGCGATCAGGGCAGTAAGGCAAGATCACAGCATCTTGGTGGTGAAATACCAGTCTACTGTCTCCAACCCTTCGATCATGCGGGCATCAGCGGCATCTGTTGTCTGCGGGGTTGGCACGATGACCGGTTGGCCCGGATGCCAATTCTCGGGTGTCGAGACCTTGTGCTCAACCGATGTTTGCAGCGCTGTCACCAGACGCAGAAATTCGTCCACGGACCGGCCATTTGTCATCGGGTAGTAGACCATGGCGCGCAGCTTGCCTTCGGGGTCGATCACAAACGTTGCCCGCACGGCCTGCGTGTCCGACGCTCCGGGCTGGATCATGCCGTAGGCCTGGGCCACTTTCATATCAAGATCGGCAATGATCGGGAATTTGATATCCACCCCAAAGCTTTGCTTGATCGACCGGACCCAAGCGATATGGGCATAGTGGCTGTCGATAGACAGACCCATCAACTCGGTGTTGAGGGCCGCGAAGTCATCGGCGCGTTTGGCAAAAGCGGTGAATTCGGTGGTGCAGACCGGGGTAAAATCAGCCGGGTGCGAAAACAGGATCAGCCATTTCCCCTTGTAATCAGACAGTGATTTTACGCCATGCGTGGTCAGCGCGGTAAAATCGGGGGCGGGCTCGTTCATCCGGGGCAGACCTGCGGCAACGGTGGCAACGGTGGGGGTAATGGCGTTCATGGCATCCTCTGGGGGTTGGTGTTGTGATGACCAACAGATAGCCTGACAGAATAAATAGTTGAAATTAATTATATATCTTATAGTTATAGTAAAAATCTATTATAGGCCCCGCATGACCACTCTGCGCCAGCTTCGCTTTCTTGTCGCTCTGTCCGACACGTTGAATTTTTCGCGCGCGGCAGAGCGTTGCCATGTGACCCAGCCCACCCTATCGGCAGGGCTGAAGGAACTGGAAGATCAACTTGGCGTGCCGCTAGCAGAACGTTCCAAGCGGTCAGTCATGCTGACGCCCGTTGGGGCAGAGGTGGTGCGCCGCGCGCGAGTGGTGCTGAATGATGTGGCCGATATCGAGGCCTTGGCCCATGCGCAGGCAGGGACATTGCAGGGCGATCTGCGACTGGGGGCCATTCCGACGGTCGGGCCGTTTCTGGTGCCGCGCGCCCTTGGACTGCTGCGCAAGGCATGGCCGGATCAACGGCTGTTTCTGCGCGAAGAGTTGACCGACTCGCTGCTTGCCGGGCTTGCCGAGGGCAGGCTGGACCTTGTCGTGCTGGCCTTGCCTCATGCCGTAGGGTCCATCGAAACCGAACTGTTGTTCGAGGATGGCTATCAATTGGCCACATCCATCGGACATGCCTTGGCAGGCAGTGCCGAGGTGACAGGCGCGAAGCTGGCAGAGTCGTCAATTCTGCTGCTGGAAAAGGGGCATTGCCTGCAGCGTCATGCGCTGGAGGCCTATGCAGAAATGGGCGCACCGCCGGGCGATGCTTTTTCCGCGACAAGCCTGCCGACATTGATTTCCATGGTTGAGGAAGGGTTGGGCATTACCCTGTTGCCGCAGCTTGCGGTCGATGCGGGTATCGCACGCGGTCATTCCATCATACTGACGCCACTGCCAGGTGCCTGTCCCCGTCGCGTGGTCCTAGGTTGGCGTGCGACATCGCCGCATGCGCGCAGATTCCGCGAAATTGCCGGAATCTTCCGTCAGGCAAGGGCCAGCCTGCGCGCGACGATGTAAGGGTTCTGGGGATGCGCGCCAAAGACACGGTCTGCCACGATCTCGAACCCGGCGTCCCTAATCGCCTGCCGAAGTTGGTCGCCATTCAGTGGGTTTGCAACCGGGAACAACCCGATCACCCGCAGCAGGGGGAACAACAGGCGCAGTTTCAGTGCGACATCAGCAAAGCACCACGTTTTGCAGATCAACTGACCGCCGGGCGTCAGATTGTCGTGGATTCGGGCCAGTGTCGCGGGAAGGTCATCAACCAGATGCAGGACATTGAACGCACACACCGCGTCGAACGGCCCATCGTCGAAGGCCTGCACCGCGTCCGAGACTGTGAAACTGACTTTGTCGGATGACGGTTTGGCCTGCGCAATCCGCACCATCTGGGTTGAAAAATCGGTCGCTTTCCACTGCGCAACGTTTGGCGCAAGCCGGATCGCGGTACCCCCCGTGCCGCAGCCAATCTCAAGCACCTTGTCGCTGGTCTTCAGCCGCGCGGCCACGTCGGCCAGCATCGCCTCATAGGCGGCGACATCCTTGAGCGGGCGGGCGGCATACCGATCGGCGACCTTGTTCCAGAACCGCCTTTGTCTGGCCTGCGCCATCGCTTCTTCCTTTCTGAAAAACAGTGCCCCTAAACGGGATCGGTTGCCGTCAGCCCCAGCCGCGCCAGTAGATCACCTCGGTTCACCGCAATCTGCGCCACAGTCAGATCATCCAGCACCGCCATGAAAGCCCGTGTCGCCTCATGCAGCTTGACCGACAGCTGGCACACACCCCGCAGCTTGCAGGTGTTGCGTTCGGCACTGAAGCATTCCACCAGTTCAAGTGGCCCTTCGGTCAGGCGGACCACATCGCCCACGACAATCTCGGCAGCCGGACGCGCCAGCCGCATCCCACCGCGCGGGCCGCGCACTGTGTCCAGATACCCCGCCTGACCAAGCTGATGTACCACTTTCGTCAAATGGGCACGGTTGACCCGGTGCGCTTTGGCCACATCGTCGATCCGCACCAGATGGGGCGCGCGGATGGCGGCCATTTGCAGGATGCGCAGTGCGTAGTTTGTATAGCTCGTCAGGCGCAAGGCAGGCTCCTTTGTTGGGTGTGACAACGCGTCCCATAATGAAACTTGAATATGATCCAGCGTCACTATATTCATTCATTGAAAGTATATCAATAGAAAGGCCAACCAATGTTCGGCTTTGATGCTATCGAACTGGCTCGCATCCAGTTCGCCTTTACCGTATCTTTTCACATCATCTTTCCGGCCTTTTCGATTGGGCTGGCCAGCTATCTGGCCGTGCTGAACGGGTTGCATCTGAGGACGGGGCGCGACGTCTACCTCCGGCTTTTCAACTACTGGAAAACGATCTTTGCTGTTGCGTTTGGCATGGGCGTCGTGTCGGGAATTGTGATGTCATATCAGTTTGGTACCAACTGGTCGGTGTTTTCCGACAAGGCCGGACCGGTGATCGGGCCGCTGATGGGCTATGAGGTGCTGTCGGCATTTTTCCTTGAAGCCGGTTTCCTTGGGGTGATGTTGTTTGGCCGTGAAAAAGTGGGGCCAAAGCTGCATTTCTTTGCGACTCTCATGGTCGCAATAGGCACGCTTGGGTCGGCGTTCTGGATCCTTTCGGTCAACAGCTGGATGCAGACGCCGCAGGGCCATGAGATAAATGATGTCGGCCAGTTTGTGCCGGTGAACTGGTGGGCCATCGTGTTCAACCCGTCCTTCCCGTATCGCCTCGTTCATATGGTGCTGGCGGCCTATCTTACGACCGCGCTGGTCGTGGGGTCTGTGGGCGCATGGCATCTGCTGCGTGACCGTGCAAACCGAGGAGCGCGGGTCATGTTTTCGATGGCGATGGCCATGCTGATTGTGGTGGCGCCGCTTCAGATTGTGGCGGGCGACTTTCACGGCCTGAACACCCTGAAATATCAACCTGCCAAGGTTGCCGCGATGGAGGGCCATTTTGATCCGCATCCAGAGGGTCGCGCGCCGCTTATCCTGTTTGGCTTGCCTGATGCACAGAGTGAAACCGTGCGCTATGCAGTGCAGATCCCTTATCTGTCATCATTGATCCTGACCCATGATCTGTCGTCACCGCTGCCGGGTCTCACGGATTTCCCGCGCGAGGAACGTCCGCCGGTTGCGATTGTGTTCTGGTCATTCCGGGTGATGGTGGCCCTCGGCTTTGCCATGCTGGGCCTTGGCCTTTGGGCGGCCGTGCTGCGCTGGCGTGGGGCGATGTATGACAGGCCATGGCTGCACCGCGCCTCTGTTGCCATGGGGCCTGCCGGATTTGTCGCAGTGCTGGCAGGGTGGATCACCACCGAAGTGGGGCGGCAGCCATGGACGGTTTACGGTTTTTTGTCCACCAATGACAGCGTGGCTCCGGTTCAGGCTGCGGCCGTGGCGTCATCGCTTGTAGCCTTTGTCGTGGTCTATTTCCTGCTGTTTGGCGCGGGCACCATCTACATCCTGCGGCTGATGGGCAAGCGGCCCGATGAGGGCACCCCGATTGAAGTTCTGGGACCGACTCGCGCCGCGGGCATCACCCCTGCCCCGGCGGTCGACGACACATTCATCCCGGCGGAGTGACCTGACATGATGTTCGATCTTGCATTTATCTGGGCCGGGCTGATCGCCTTTGCGGTGCTGGCCTATGTCATCCTCGACGGATTTGATCTTGGCGTGGGTATACTGTTCCCCTTCATGCGGTCCGAAGCGGATAAGGATCTGGCCATGAACACGGTGGCTCCGGTCTGGGACGGAAACGAGACATGGCTTGTGTTGGGTGGTGGCGGGTTATTTGCCGTGTTTCCTTTGGCTTATGCCGTGGTGATGCCCGCGCTTTATGTCCCGATCATTGTCATGTTGCTGGCACTGGTGTTTCGTGGCGTGGCTTTTGAATTCCGCTGGCGCACCAAAGATGGCAAGTTCCTTTGGGATCTCTCATTTTTTGGCGGCAGTCTTGTGGCGACACTGGCGCAAGGCGTGGCACTGGGCGCGCTGGTGCAGGGTATTTCCGTCGAGGGACGCGCCTACGCAGGCGGAAACTGGGACTGGCTGACACCGTTCTCGCTTCTGACGGGGGTGGCGTTGGTTGCAGGATATGCCCTGATGGGGGCGACATGGCTGGTGATGAAAACCGATGGACCCGTGCGCAGCGTAGCCCAACGCATCGCGATATGGACGGGCGGGATGACTTTGGCGCTGGTCGGGCTGGTCAGCCTTATCACGCCTTTTCTGAACCCGCTTTATCTGGACCGTTGGTTTGGTTTTCCCAATGCACTGTTCACGGTTCTGGTGCCAGCTGCAATTCTTGCCGCCGCCTTTGTGTTCATCAAAGGTTTGCGCGAACAGCGCGACAGCTGGCCTTTTCTGGCAACGATCACCCTATTCGCTCTTAGCTTCATCGGGCTGGGGATCAGTTTTTACCCCTATATGGTGCCGCCCTCGCTGACGATCTGGGATGTGGCTGCCCCCGACGAAAGCCTGTGGTTCCTGTTGGTCGGTGCGCTGGTGCTGGTCCCGATGATCCTTACCTACACCGCCTATGCCTATTGGGTGTTCCGCGGCAAGGTCGATCCTGCCGGGGGGTATCACTGATGTCGAACACGTTGCGCAAGGCGCTGTGGTTCGCGGCTTTGTGGCTGGGGGGCGTGGGAACGTTGTTGATCGTCGCGCTGTTCATCCGGGCGATGATTTTCTGACCCCGAACCTCAATCCTTAAACCTATGGAGATATTATGAAAACGTTCCTCACGGCTGCTGTCCTTTCGCTTGCCGCAGCTCTGCCTGTTGCTGCCGATGGCCACCGCAATCTGGTCACCATTCTGACCGCTCCGGAACCGCAGACCCAGCTAATGGCGATGGTGCTGACACTGAACGCGGTTCAGCAAGGCGCGGCGGCACAGATACTGCTTTGTGGGCCCGCAGCAGACATTGCGCTAAACGATGCCCCCGCATCCGCCACCGCAGGACAGCCTCCGCAAAATGCAAGCCCGCAAGCGCTGATGCGAATGATGATGACTCAGCACAATGTGCAGGTCGAGGTCTGCGCAATCTATCTGCCCGGTCGGGGTGGCAACGTATCCGACCTGATCGACGGCATAACTCCTGCCGCACCCGACGCCGCAGCGCGTGCCATCATTGCGGATAACACCGTCGTCATGAGTTTCTGAACCAGAAACCGGCCCTGTTTTCCATGACGCAAAGGGGAACCGGGCCGCAACACAAGACAGCCGTATCAGATGAAGGCAAACGCCGGGCACGTGTGATCGTCGGTGACAACTGCGTTAACCGCGACTTAAGGAATCGGCCCTAGACAGATCTGGCGCGGCTTTGGTCGTGTTGCTGCTTGTGGGGGCGCAAGCCCTTGATGACGTGCTGCTTGCAATCACACGTCACACAAACGTTCCCCGCCGATCCCCCAGGTTCGGCGGGGTTTTCAGATCGGGCACAGGTCATCCCAACGCTCTTACCATGCTGTCCCCGCACGCAGTCGCATTCAGTGCCGTCTGACCCCTTTTCATCGGGGTCAAATTCCCTATGCTGACAGGGCGAGAAGTTGAGGGTTCGGAATGGCGCGGTCGATTGATTACGGAAATCTGATGCATCGCGCAATGCGCAGCCTGATCCAGTCCGTCCTGGCGGATGTGGGCAAGAATGGCCTGCCCGGTGCGCATCATTTCTTCATCACCTTTGATACCACCCACCCAGAGGTGGAGATGGCCGATTGGCTGAAAGCCCGCTATCCGGCTGAAATGACCATCGTGATTCAGCACTGGTTTGAAAACCTGACCGTGACCGACGAAGGCTTCACCATCACGCTGAATTTCGGCAATCAGCCCGAACCGATGGTGATTCCCTTTGACGCGGTGCGCACCTTTGTTGATCCGTCTGTGGAATTTGGCCTGCGCTTTGAAAGCCATGCCGAGGACGAAGACGACGAGGACGACGAAGACGATGATCCGCCGCCGCAGCACGATGCCGAGGTCGTCAGCCTGGACAAGTTCCGCAAACAATAGCGCCTTGTGCATTCGGATAATACGATGCGCATTCCTCGCAGTATGCGACGGTATGCCAATTGATTTTTCTGCGCCCGCACCGTAAGGACGGGGCAGCAAAATCAGGAGGCTTGCAGATGTCCGCCACCCAAAATACCCGCTCTGAGACCGACAGCTTTGGCCCGCTGGACGTTCCCGCCGACAAATACTGGGGCGCGCAGACTCAGCGCTCTATCATCAACTTCCCGATTGGCTGGGAAAAGCAGCCAGTTGCCATCATCCGCGCCTTGGGGGTGATCAAGAAGGCTTGCGCGCTGGTCAACATCGACCAAGGCGACATCCCGGCAGAGTTGGGCAATGCGATTGCCGCTGCCGCCACCGAGGTGATCGACGGCAAGTTCGACGACAATTTCCCGCTGGTGGTCTGGCAAACCGGGTCCGGCACGCAAAGCAACATGAACGCGAATGAGGTGATCTCGAACCGCGCAATTGAAATACTGGGTGGGGTGATGGGGTCGAAAAGACCTGTCCACCCGAATGACCATGTAAATATGGGCCAGTCCAGCAACGACACCTTTCCCACCGCGATGCATGTGGCGACCGGCATGATGGCGCGTGACGTGCTGCTGCCGGGCCTGGAAAAGCTGCATGCAGCTCTTGCCGCAAAATCCGAAGAGTTCAAGGATATCATCAAGATCGGCCGCACCCATACGCAGGATGCAACGCCGCTGACACTTGGTCAGGAATTCGGCGGTTATGCCAAGCAGGTCGAAAAGGGCATCGAGCGGGTGAAAATGTGTCTGCCCGACATGTATGAGCTGGCCCAGGGAGGCACCGCCGTTGGCACCGGCCTGAACACCCGTGTTGGCTGGGATACTCGCGTGGCAGCAGCCATTGCCGAAATCACCGGCCTGCCCTTCGTGACCGCGCCCAACAAGTTTGAAGCACTCGCCGCGCATGATGCCATGGTGATGTTTTCCGGCGCCCTGAAAACCGTGGCCGCCAGCCTGTTCAAAATCGCCAATGACCTGCGCCTTCTGGGCTCTGGCCCGCGATCGGGTCTGGGTGAGTTGATCCTGCCAGAAAATGAGCCCGGATCGTCGATCATGCCGGGCAAGGTGAACCCGACACAAGCCGAGGCGCTGACCATGGTCTGCGCGCATGTCATGGGTAACGATGCCGCCATCGGCTTTGCCGGATCGCAGGGCCATTTCGAGTTGAACGTCTATAACCCGATGATGTCGTATAACCTGTTGCAATCCATGCAGCTTTTGGGCGATGCGGCCGCGTCCTTCACCGACAACATGGTTGTGGGCACCCAAGCCAATGTGGCGCGCATCGACAAACTGATGAAGGAATCGCTGATGCTGGTCACGGCGCTGGCACCTACCATCGGCTACGACAACGCCACAAAGGTCGCGAAAACTGCACACAAAAACGGCACCACCCTGCGCGAGGAAGCGATTGCGCTTGGCTTTGTCGATGGCGAAACCTTCGACCGCGTCGTGCGGCCCGAAGACATGATCGGCCCGAAAGGCTGATGGCGGACATCATCAACCTGCGCCAGAAGAAAAAGCAGGCCGCCCGCAAAGCGGCCCGCGCGCAAGGTGATGAGAACGCGGCAAAGTTCGGCCTGACCCGGTCCGAGCGCGACCGGCAAAAGGCCGAGGCAGAGAAAACCACCCGCGATCATGCAGCCCACAAACGCGAGCCGTAGGGCGGGGTTTACCCCGCCTTGCGCGTGCCGGAGCGAAAGGCGGGGTGAACCCCGCCCTACCCCCTACTCTTGCAGCGCAGCCCTGCGCCTGCTAGGGCGATGGCATGCTGTCATATCAACACCTGTATCACGCCGGAAACCTTGCCGATGTCCATAAGCACGCTTTGCTCGCGTGGACGCTGGATTATCTGACCCGCAAGGACAAACCGCTAACCTATGTGGAAACCCACGCGGGGCGGGGTCTCTATGACCTGACCGCCCCCGAGGCGGTGAAAACCGGCGAGGCAGCAAAGGGCATCGCCATTGCCGAAGGCTGGTTTCCCGCCACCCATCCTTATACTCGCGCACTGGCCGCAACCCGCGAACAACGCGGGCCGAACGCCTATCCCGGCAGCCCGCTGATCGCTGGGCATCTCTTGCGTGACATCGACAGCATGCACCTCTGCGAGTTGCACCCGCAGGAACATGCCGCACTGGATTATGCCGCAGCCCCCTTTGGCGCCAAGGTGTATCACGAGGATGGTCTTGCCAAGGCTGTGTCGATCTGCCCGCCGACGCCCCGGCGCGGAATGGTGCTGATCGATCCGTCCTACGAGGTCAAAACCGACTATGAGACGATCCCCCGCGTGCTGGGCCAGTTGCACCGCAAATGGAATGTGGGTCTGATTTACCTGTGGTATCCGATCCTGCGCGAAGGCTATCACAAGCCGATGCTGGCCGAGATAAAGGCGATGGCACCCGAGGCGCTGATCCACGAGGTGCGCTTTCCCCCTGTGCGCGATGGGCACCGGATGGAAGGGTCAGGCATGGTGATGATAAACCCGCCCTTCGGGATTGAGGATCAGACAAAGCGGCTGAGCGCCTTGTTTCGCAAGCTGGGTTAACACACTCACGTGTCATTGTGACCAATGACACGCGACACGCTCTAATCGCCCAGCATCCGCACCGCCATTTCGGTCAGATCACGGCTTAGCCCATCGGTGGCCAGCATCCGCTGCAATGCCTCGCGCACCATGGCCTGACGGTCGGCATCATAGCGCGGCCATGTGTCAAAGGCGGTGGACATGCGCGCCGCCGTTTGCGGGTTCAGCGGGTCCAGCCGCAAAAGCCATTCCGCCACAAGGGCATAGCCCGCGCCGCTGCTGTGGTGAAAGCCCGCATGATGGCCCGACAGCGCACCGATCACGCTGCGAAAGCGGTTGGGGTTCTTCCAGTCGAAATCCGGGTGCTGGGTCAGGGTCTGCGTCACTTCCGCTGCGCGGTCGGGCGCGGCATAGGCGATTTGCAGCGCGAACCACTTGTCCATCACATTGCGGTCGGAACGCCAGCGCGCCTCAAACCGCGCCAATTCCTCTGCACCCTGCCCGATATCGAGCAGGCAAGACAGCGCGCCCACCTCCTCGGTCATGTTGTCAGCCGCGCGATAGGCGGCGCGCGCCGCCGTGCCGCCATCGACGCGCGACAGCAGCGACAGCGCCGCCAACCGAAGCGCGCGACGACCTGCGGCACGGGCATCAGGGGTAAACGGCCCCGGCTCGGCCAAGGATGCGATCAACCCCGGCAAATCGGGTGCCAGCCGCCGGGCAAGCGCATCACCCATCCGTCTGCGCCCCGCGTAAATGCCAGCAGGATCAGGCACATGGCCAGCTGCGTGCTGCGTTTGTGCCATGTCATCCTCGGATGGCAAGCGCAGACACAGCGCGCGGAAGGCCGGATCCAGGCTGCCATCCTGCGCCACCCGCGCCATCGCTTCCAGCCAGCCCGGCCCGATGGCCGCGCCCTCGGTCACCATCCGCGCTAGCAGATCCTTGGCCAAGGCGCGCCCGGCTTCCCATTTGTTGAACGGGTCAGTATCGTGGGCCAGCAAGAACGCCCGCTCTTCGGCACTGACCGCGCGTTCCAGCACCACGGGCGCAGAAAACCCACGCAGCACCGAGGCGACAGGCCGCGTCGCCAACCCCTCAAAGGCAAAGGACTGCCGCATATGCGTCATTTCCAGAACCGTGGTCGGCAGCACCTCATCGCCATTGGGGTTCAACAGACCCACGGCAATGGGCAGAACTTTGGCCCCTTTGACCGGCTGTCCGGGTGTAGCAGGATTTTCCTGTTCGAAATGAAGAGTATAGGTGTCGTTGTTAAAGTCATCTGACACCTTCAGCCGGGGCGTCCCCGCTTCGGAATACCAGCGTTTGAACTGGGTCATATCCCGGCCTGTGGCATCTTGGAACACGCACAACCAATCTTCGATCGTGGCGGCCTGCCCATCATGCCGGTCGAAATACAGATCGAGCGCGCGCGCATAGCCATCGTCGCCCACCAGACGGCGCAGCATCCCGATCACCTCGGCGCCCTTTTCGTAGATCGTCGCGGTGTAGAAGTTATTAATCTCTACATAAGATTCGGGGCGCACCGCATGGGACAGCGGCCCCTGATCCTCGCGGAACTGACGGGCGCGCAGCATCAGCACATCCTCGATCCGCTTTACCGCATGGGACCGCATATCGCCGGTGAACTGCTGATCGCGGTACACCGTAAGCCCTTCTTTCAGGCACAGCTGAAACCAGTCGCGGCAGGTGATGCGGTTGCCGGTCCAGTTGTGAAAGTACTCATGCGCGATGATCGCCTCGATCCGGGCGAAGTCGTCATCGGTCGCCGTCTCGGGGCTGGCCAAAACGAACTTGGAGTTGAAAATGTTCAATCCCTTGTTCTCCATGGCGCCCATATTGAAGTCATCAACTGCCACAATGTTGAAAATATCCAAGTCGTATTCGCGGCCGTAGACCTGTTCATCCCACTTCATCGACCGGATCAGGCTGTCCATCGCATAGGCACAGCGCCCCTCATCCCCCGGACGTACCCAGATGTTCAGCGCGACATCGCGGCCTGACAAAGTGCGGAACGTGGCGGAATGGGCGCGCAGATCGCCCGCGACAAGGGCGAACAGATAGGCAGGTTTGGGCCATGGGTCATCCCATTCGGTCCATCCCGGCCCTTGATCCACCAGATTGCCGTTCGACAATAGCACCGGATGATCACCATTCACCCGCACCCGGAACCGCGCCATCACATCGGGGCGGTCGGGGTAAAAGGTGATCTTGCGAAAACCCTCCGCCTCACATTGGGTACAATACATGCCGCGCGACATATACAGCCCTTCCAGCGCGGTATTGCCCTCGGGCGCGATTTCCACCTCGGTTTC
The DNA here is from genome assembly GCF_030684215.1 of Pseudotabrizicola sp. Classification (GTDB taxonomy): domain Bacteria; phylum Pseudomonadota; class Alphaproteobacteria; order Rhodobacterales; family Rhodobacteraceae; genus Pseudotabrizicola. The sequence goes on along the minus strand of NZ_JAUXOV010000040.1, from coordinate 87,568 downwards.
CAGCACGAAAGCTGTGTCGGGAAGGTCCGCCGCCCGGATCGTGAGGCCGGTTTCATCGGGCTGTACGGTCAACTCCCGCCCATCTACCGCCAACCGCACCAGCCGCAAGCCTTCGCCATCCAGCCGCAGATCAAGCCCCTGCTCCCGCGCGGGATTTGGCCGCACCGCTAGCCGCGCCTGCACGCGGGTTGCGTTTGGCGACAGGTGAAAGGTCAGCGCGACATGTTCGATCAGGTGCGAAAACGGCTGGTAATCGGCAAGGTGAATGGCGCGGGCGTCTGTCATCGGGGGGTCCTCCTGCCCGGCCAAGCTATGCGCCCTGTCGGCGCGTGCAACCCCGAACACAGCGGCGAAGGGCAAAAATCGCACGGGCTGCGGGCAGATCAGGTCTTTACGAATCTGCGCCAACCGCTATCTGTTTGTTCCATGAATGTTCTTGCATGGCTCAAACGCGATCTGCGTATCCACGACCACCCCGCACTGGGGCAAGCGGCGGAAATGGGGGCGATTTTGCCGCTGTATATAGTAGAGCCGGAGTATTGGGCGCTGCCCGATACCTCGGCCCGGCAGTGGGAGTTTACTGCCGAATGCCTGACCGATCTTCGCCGCGATCTGGCGGGGCTTGGTGCGCCCTTGATCGTGCGGGTGGGCGACGCGGTGGATGTGCTGGACAGGCTCTGCCGCCAGAACCGGATCAGCCGCATCATCAGCCATGAGGAAACTGGCAATCTGTGGACCTTTGCCCGCGACAGGCGGGTGGCGGCATGGGCTAGACAGGCGGGGATAGAGTGGAAAGAACTGCCGCAGTCGGGCGTGGTGCGGCGGTTGGCCGGGCGCGATGGCTGGGCGCGACGTCGCGACAGCTTTACCGTGCAGCCCCAAGTGCCCGCCCCCATCGCGCTGACCCCGGTTGCCGGAGTAGAGCCGGGGGTGATCCCCACCGCCCGCGCGCTGCGTCTGGGGGAAGACCGCTGCGCCCATCGCCAGACCGGCGGGCGGCAGCACGGGTTGCTGGCGATGGAGAGCTTTCTGACCAAGCGGGGCGAGCCTTATCGCGCAGCAATGTCCTCGCCCCTGACAGGGGAACGCGCCTGCTCGCGGCTGTCGCCATATCTGGCGATGGGCGCGCTGTCAGGGCGAGAGACGGCGCAGGCCACAACCGCCCGGCTGGCTGAGCGGCCCGGCGGGCGTTGGCCGGGGGCGCTGGCCAGCTTTCAAAGCCGCTTGGCATGGCGCGATCACTTCATGCAAAAGTTGGAGGATGAGCCGCAGATAGAGGTGCGATGCCTGCACCGTGCCGCCGAAACCCTGCGCCCGCGCGACCCTGATGCCACGCGTTTGGCGGCGTGGGATGCTGGGGAAACCGGGCTGCCCTTTGTCGATGCCTGCATGCGCTATCTGGCGGCGACGGGCTGGCTGAACTTCCGCATGCGCGCGATGGTGACATCGGTGGCGTCCTATCATCTGTGGCTGGATTGGCGGGCAACAGGGCCGGTGCTGGCGCGGCGCTTTACCGATTACGAGCCGGGGATTCATTGGCCTCAGGTGCAGATGCAATCGGGGACAACGGGCATCAACACGCCGCGCATCTACAATCCGGTGAAACAGGGGCAGGATCAGGATCCGACCGGCGCTTTCACCCGTCGCTGGCTGCCGGAACTGGCCGAGGTGCCGGATGCATTCGTGCAGACCCCGTGGCGATGGGAGGGCGCGCGGGGCCTGTTGGGGCGGCGCTATCCTGAACCTTTGGTCGATGTAGCGGCGGCCGGGCGCGCCGCCCGCGACGCGGTGTTTTCCTTGCGCAAAGTCGCGCCACGCGCCGAGATCGTTGAGATAATCGAACGCCACGCCAGCCGCGCTGATCCGCGCTTTGTCAACGACCGCGCCCCACGGCGGCGCGCTCAGGTGGCGTCGGCGCAGCTGAGCCTTGGGCTGTAGCCCATGGCAAAGATGGTGAAAAAGGGTGACCTGCCAAGCAAACCCTGCACCCATTGCGGCCGCCCGTTTGCGTGGCGCAAGAAATGGGAAAAGGTCTGGGATGAGGTCCGGTTTTGTTCGGACCGCTGCCGGGGTGAGGCAAAGCGCAAAGCGGGCAACGGTTGACGCTTAAATCTTTGCCGCCAGCACCGCGAGCTTGCCCAGTGTCTGATGACCCAGTTCCACCGCGCCAAACCCCACCGCCATGGCACGGGCCGCCGGACTGGGAAAGGTCATCTCATACCTTATCCGGGTGGCATCGCCGTTGGCGGTCAGGGTCATCACCACCTCATTCGGGGATTCGTCATCAGCGCCGGAATCGAGCAGAAAATCAATCTGATACGCCTCCATCCGCGTGTAGCGGTGGCGGTTCGGCCAGACCTTCCCATCTGGCCCGGTCATGTCAAACAGCCAGTGCCCGCCAGTCCGCAAGTCGATGTCATGCGTGCGGCAACTATACCCGTCTGGGCCGAACCATTGCGGCAACAGCGCAGGATCGGTCCAGCACCGCCAGACCTTTGCGACCGGGGCGGCGATCAGCCGCGACAGGGCAATCGACCGACCGCTCATAGCGTTGCCGCCAATGCGTCAAGCTGCGCCGCTGCTGCGCCCCAGCCAGCCTCAAATCCCATATCCTCATCCGCTTTGCGCTGATCGGGGGTGCGGTGCATCGCGATGGCCCGGTACAGCGTGCCACTGCCTTCGGGTTCCATAAGGATAATGGCTGTAAAGCCAAAGCTTTCCGCAACCGGGCGATAGCCGGGGCCAAGCAGATCGGTCCAGACCAGCCGCCGCTGCGGCTCGACCTCCAGAATGCAGCCCGCCCCAGTTTGGCTTCCCATGTCGGGAATATCCATCGTAGTCGCGAAGATGCCACCGGGGCGCAGGTCGATTTTGACATCCCGCGTCACCACTGGCTTGGGCGCAAACCACTGCGCCAGCAGCGCAGGTTCCGTCCAGCAGCGCCAGACTTTTGCGGGCGGCGCTTTCAGATGGCGTATCAACTCAAGGTCAGTGTCGAGGTTCTGCGTCATCGTCATCCTCCAGCGTTTCAAGAAAGGCTTCCAACCGGTCGGTCCGCGCCTCCCATTCGGCACGGGCTTCGGCCAGCCAGTCGCTTGCAGCATCCAGCGCAACCGGCACCGCGCGGCACAGCCTTGTGCGGCCGCGCTTTTCCGTTTGTATCAGCCCTGCGTCTTCGAGCACCGACAGGTGGCGCAGCACGGTGGGAAGCGCAAACCCGGTCGGGGCCGCAAGGGCGGACACCGGCACAACCCCCTGCCCCATGTGCCGCAAAAGGGCACGGCGCGTGGGATCACCAAGCGCGTGAAAGATGCGGGACAGGTCGGGATCATACTTAGCCATATAGATTAGTAACACAGTCCCGGCCCAAGCGCCAAGATAAACTTAGCCAATCAGCTTTGTTTCTACTCTTAGCGAAACCGGAAAGCTGTCATCTGATTTTTTGGTCAAATAACATGACCGCATTTATTGCCTCTGGAAGGTTTTCTGACTATCTGTGCCACTACAGCATACCACGGCATCCCATCGGGCACCGAAACCAGAGACGAGGACAGCATGACAGAGCGCATCGCCATCACCGGGCTGAAAGTTGACGCCCGCCTTGTGGATTTCGTCGAAAAGCAGGCGCTTCCCGGCACCGGGATCGACAGCAACAGTTTCTGGCATGGTTTTGCCGGGGCGGTAGAAGACCTGATGCCAAAGAACCGCGCACTTTTGCAAAAGCGTTCCGCGTTGCAGGCGCAGATCGACGACTGGCACAAAGCCCGTCGCGGTCAAGACTTTGATGCGCAGGCTTACCGCGCGTTTCTGAGCGACATTGGATATCTGGTCCCAGAAGGCCCTGATTTCAGCATTGAAACCACCCAGACCGACCCCGAGATCGCCCTTGTGCCCGGCCCGCAGCTTGTGGTGCCGGTAATGAACGCACGTTACGCGCTGAACGCGGCCAATGCGCGCTGGGGCAGCCTGTATGACGCGCTGTATGGCACGGATGCTTTGGGCGACCTGCCCGCGGGTAAAGGCTATGACGCAGACCGCGGCGCGCGTGTCATTGCTTGGGGCCGCGCGTTTCTGGATGATGCGACCCCGCTGGCGGGCGCCTCATGGGCTGAGGTTCAGGGCTTCCGCGTGGCAGGTGGGCAGCTTCAGCTTGAAACCGCAAAGGGTGCCGCTGGCCTTGCCGACCCGTCGCGCTTTGCAGGCTATGTGGGGGATGCAGACGCACTCACCACCATTGTCTTGAAAAATAACGGCCTGCACATCGCGCTGCATATTGATGCGTCCAGCCCGATCGGCAGCGATGATCTGGCGCATGTGTCTGATATCCGCCTGGAGTCGGCCATGTCGGCGATCATGGATTGCGAAGATTCGGTCGCCGCCGTGGATGCTGTGGACAAGGTGCTGGCCTATAGCAACTGGCTGGGGCTGATGAAGGGCGATCTGGCCGAGACGATCACCAAAAACGGCAAGGACAGCACCCGCCGCCTGCACCCAGACCTGTCATTGACGGCCCCAGATGGCACCCCCCTGACGCTCAAAGCGCGCGCGCTGCTTTTGGTACGCAATGTCGGCCACCTGATGACCAACCCTGCGATCCTTACCGAAGATAACCGCGAAATCGGCGAAGGCATCATGGATGCGTTCCTGACGACGCTGTGCGCGATGCATGATCTGAAAAAGACCGAAGGATTGCGCAATTCGACCATGGCATCTGTCTATGTGGTCAAGCCAAAGATGCACGGCCCCGACGAAGTGGCCTTTGCCTGCGAAATCTTTGACCGGGTGGAACAGGTTCTTGGCCTGCCGCGCCATACGGTCAAGCTGGGCATCATGGATGAAGAACGCCGCACCAGTGCCAACCTGCGCGAATGCATCCGTGCCGCCAAGGATCGTGTGGCCTTTATCAACACCGGCTTTCTGGACCGCACCGGCGACGAGATTCACACCAGCATGGAGGCTGGGCCAATGGTCCGCAAAGGCGACATGAAGGCATCAAGCTGGATCAAGTCTTATGAAGACCGCAACGTCGATATCGGCCTTGCCTGCGGCCTTCAGGGCCGCGCACAGATCGGCAAGGGCATGTGGGCCGCGCCCGATCTGATGGGCGATATGCTGGCGCAAAAGATCGCCCACCCGCAGGCGGGGGCAAACTGTGCATGGGTGCCTTCGCCCACCGCCGCAACGCTGCACGCCACGCATTACCACCGTGTCGATGTGCTGGCCCGGCAGGCCGAGATTGCCAAGGGCGGCCCACGTGGCACGCTGGACGCGCTGCTGACCATTCCGCTGGCGCAGGGTGCCAACTGGTCAGAGGAAGATATCCGGCAAGAGGTGGAGAACAACGCGCAAGGCATCCTTGGCTATGTGGTGCGCTGGATTGATCAGGGGGTCGGCTGCTCCAAAGTGCCCGATATCCACGATGTTGGCTTGATGGAAGACCGCGCCACCTGCCGTATTTCATCGCAGGCGCTGGCAAACTGGCTGCATCATGGCGTGGTCGGCGAAGATCTGGTCATGGCCGCGATGCGCAAAATGGCGGCGGTGGTGGACCGCCAGAACGCGGATGACCCGCTGTATCAGGCGATGGCACCCGGCTTTGACGGGGTTGCATTCCGCGCGGCATGTGATCTGGTGTTCAAGGGCCGCGAGCAACCCTCGGGCTATACCGAACCCGTTTTGCACGCACGTCGACTGGAAAAGAAGGCAGAGGCAGCATGAGCATTTCGATCAAGAAAGCCCGCACCATCATCAAGACCACTTTAGCCAAAGGCCGTGAGGCGGGAATGAAGCCCTTGTCGGTTGTGGTGGTTGATGCAGGTGGTCACACCATCGCATTCGAGCGCGAGGATGGCGCCGCACCGGGCCGCTATGCACTGGCGCATGGCAAGGCACATGGCTGCATCATGCTGGGCCTGCCCGGCAGCGCCATTCAGGCTCGCGCCGACAGCCAGGCGTATTTTGTGCAGGCGATGAACGGGCTGTATGGCGGCGATTTCGTGCCGGTCAAAGGCGGTGTTCTGGTGCGCGATGCCAAGGGCAATACGCTTGGTGCCGTTGGCGTGACGGGCGATTCATCCGACAATGACGCCCTGGCCGCCACCGCCGGGATCGAGGCCGCCGGCCTGATTGCAGAGGCCTGACCATGACCCCAGCACAAGTTCCCGAGGTGACCTTTCACACCCGCGTGCGCAATCCAGATCTTGCGGGTCCGAACCCTTTTGAATGGCGCGACGTGACCACGGATGAGCTTTTCGCCGGGCGCCGGGTCGTGCTGTTTGCCCTGCCGGGGGCTTTTACCCCCGCCTGCTCGGAAAGCCATCTGCCAGGGTTTGAGGCCGCCTATGACAGCTTTGTCGATCTGGGAATTGACGAGGTGATCTGCCTGTCAGTCAATGACGCCTTTACCATGCACCAATGGGCAAAGGCGCAGAACATCAACAAAATCAGGATGTTACCTGACGGTAATGGCGACTTCAGCCGGCTGATGGGCATGCTGGTAGACCGCTCGGCGCAAGGGATGGGGCTGCGGTCTTGGCGCTATGCCATGCTGGTCGAAGACCGCCAGATCACCGCACTGTTTGCAGAACCCGGCCTGCGCGACAACCCGCCGGGCGTGCCGGTGCTGCGCTCGGACGCGGCCACGATGCTGGCGCATCTGCAGAACCGCTGACCTGCGCAGGATCAACCCAGATCCAGTGCAATGGCATGAACCCTCGTATTAAGGTCGCCAAGGGCTGCGTGGACTGCGCGGTGACGCGCAACCCGGCTCATCGGGGCCAGAATGTCGGACCGCAGCACTATACGGAAATGGCTTTCGCCAGAACCATCATCGCCGGAATGCCCGGCATGTTTGTGACTTTCATTCACAATTTCAATATGTTGCGGTGAAAATGCGGCCCTTAGCCGCTGATCCATGTCATGCTTCACGGTCATTTTTGTCTGCGCCCCCTTCAATCTGCCGCCCAAACCCCTAAACTGTGCCGCCCGAGTCGGAAAGATGCGGGACGCAGGAAAGGCAGACCATGGTCACGAAACCCCCATTCGAATTCGACATCCGCGTCTCAGCGGACAAGAAACGCAAGAAGACCACACGGCGGGGAATGTCGGGTGCCTTTGATACGTCGAACAAGCCATGCGACTTTCCGGGCTGTGCCGAAGCGGGGGCGTATCGCGCGCCCAAAAGCCCGGATCTGCTGGATGAGTTTTTCTGGTTCTGCAAAGATCACATCCGCGAATACAATCTGAAATGGAACTTCTTTCAGGGCACATCTGACGACGATTTCCAGAAGTTTCTGGATAAGGACCGGCTGTGGGAACGCCCTACAAAGCCATTCAGCCGCAAGGACGATGGCCGGGCCTGGGCCCGTCTGGGGGTCGATGACCCGATGTCGCTGCTGGGGGAAAAAGCCACGCAAAATCCGGGCAGACCGGCTGGAACCTCGACCCGCAAACTGCCCCCGACCGAGCGCAAGGCGATCGAAATACTGGACGCCCGCGACACCTGGACCAAGACCGAGATCCGCAAGCAGTACAAATCGCTGGTCAAGGATCTTCATCCTGACATGAATGGCGGCGACCGGTCAGACGAAGACCGCCTGCAAGAGGTGGTCTGGGCCTGGGACCAGATCAAGGACAGCCGCTATTTCCGGGAATGACGGCGCCCCCGCAAGGGGGGCGCCATCCTGTGCGCAGATATCCGGTCAGGCGGCCCGGAACGTCAGCGCCGCCCCGTTCATGCAATAGCGCTTGCCTGTCGGCTGTGGCCCGTCCCCAAATACATGGCCGAAATGCCCACCACAACGGCGGCAATGCACCTCTGTGCGCGTGCCAAACAGGCTGCGGTCATCCTTGGTGCCGACGGCGTTCTGCAACGGCTGCCAGAAGCTGGGCCAGCCGGTGCCGCTGTCGTATTTATGCGCGGATGAGAACGCAGGCAGATCACACCCGGCGCAGTGATAGGTGCCGGTGCGCGTTTCAGTGTCCAGCGGGCTGGTGAAGGCACGCTCTGTCGCCTCCTCGCGCAGCACGCGGTAGGGCAGATCGCCCAGCTTTGCGCGCCATTCGGCATCGGTCAGCTTGTATTCAAAATTCCCATCGGCGCCCCAGGCCGACGGGCCAAAGGCAAACAGGGCCACGCCCCCCAATACAACTGCACGTCTGTTCATCGTCGCCTCCATCATATGCGAACTCTATGCTGTCTATACGCGGCATTGGGGACAAAGGTTTCGGCCTCACGCAAACGGGAACTGGTGCCCTTCCCCTTGAACCCCTCTGTGTTATGTTCCACAACTCCACAAGATTTGACCAAACGACCGAAACAAGGCGAAGCAGGATGCTGGATCACGCGATGAAACCAACCGAGGAAATTTCTGTTCGTGAGGTGTTCGGCATCGACACCGACATGAAGGTCAAGGGTTTTGCCGACCGCACCGACCGCGTGCCGGAAATCGACACCACCTATAAGTTCGATCCCGATACCACTTTGGCGATTCTGGCGGGCTTTGCCTATAACCGCCGGGTAATGATCCAAGGCTATCACGGCACGGGAAAATCGACGCATATCGAACAGGTGGCCGCGCGGCTGAACTGGCCCTGCGTGCGGGTGAACCTCGATTCCCACATCAGCCGGATCGACCTGATCGGCAAGGATGCGATCAAGCTGCGCGACGGCAAGCAGGTGACCGAGTTCCACGAAGGCATTCTGCCATGGGCCTTGCGCAACACGGTGGCGATTGTGTTCGACGAATACGACGCAGGCCGGGCGGATGTGATGTTCGTAATCCAGCGTGTGCTGGAAACCGATGGCAAGTTGACCTTGCTGGACCAGAACGAGATTATCACTCCGAACCCATATTTCCGCCTGTTTGCCACCGCAAACACTGTGGGCCTTGGCGATACGACCGGGCTGTATCACGGCACCCAGCAGATCAACCAGGCCCAGATGGACCGCTGGAGCCTTGTGGCCACGCTCAACTATCTGTCCCACGATGCCGAGGCGGCCATCGTGCTGGCCAAATCGCCGCATTACAACACCGAAGCCGGGCGCAAAAAGATCAGCCAGATGGTGACTGTGGCCGATCTGACCCGGACCGCGTTCATGAATGGCGACCTGTCCACCGTCATGTCACCGCGCACAGTGCTGAATTGGGCACAAAACGCCGAGATTTTCCGCAACGTGGGCTACGCGTTCCGGCTGACGTTCCTGAACAAATGTGACGAGTTGGAACGGCAGACGGTGGCAGAGTTCTATCAGCGCTGCTTTGCCGAGGAACTGCCGGAATCAGCCGCCTCCATGGCGATGAAATAAGTCGGTAGGGCGGGGTTCACCCCGCCTGTGCCACATCGGCGGGGTGAACCCCGCCCTACCGGGGCGTATGATGACCAAACCCACCGACAACCCAGCAGATCCGTTCAAAAAGGCTCTGGCCGAGGCCACGAAGGTCATGGCTGACGACCCGGAGATGACCGTCACCTATTCGGTGGACCCGCCGGGCATGAACCGCGACGGCGTTCGTCTGCCGCAGGTCAGCCGCCGCATGACACGCGACGAGGTTCTGCTGGCCCGTGGCACCGCCGACGCCTTTGCACTGCGCCGCAAGTTCCATGATGAGGGCGTGTCGGCCCGCTATGCGCCCTCTGGGCAGCTGGCGCGCGACATCTATGACGCGATGGAGACCGCGCGCTGCGAGGCAGTGGGCGCGCGCGCCATGCCGGGGACCGCTGGCAATATCGACGCCAAAATCGCGCATGAAGCCGACCGAAAGGGCTATGGCCAGATCACCAACAGTCAGGACGCGCCGCTGTCGGTGGCTGCGGGCTATCTGGTGCGCCATCTGGCGACCGGGCGTGATTTGCCGCCGGGTGCAGCCAATGTCATGAACCTGTGGCGCGGGTTTATCGAGGAACAGGCCAGTGGCACGCTGGACAACATCGACCATGTGCTGTTCGATCAGGCCGCCTTTGCCCGCCTTGCGCGCAAGGTGATTTCAGACCTTGGCTACGGCGATCAACTGGGCGACGATCCCGACGCGCCTGACGATGACCAAGCCGATGACGAGGCGCAGGAAGACGAGGACAGCCCCGAAAGCCAGGGCGACGAGCAGTCGGAGCAAGACGAATCCGAGGCCAGCCCCGAGCGCAGTCAGGAAGACCAGCAAGACCAGTCTCAGGCGCAGGTCTCGATGGAAGACAGCGCCGATATGGAACAGGGCGACGAGGCCGAACTGCCCGAGGGCGAAGCCCCGCTGGAGCCGCCACCGCCTGCCCCGCATTCCTCGGCTGACCCGAATTACATCGTTTACACCACTGAATTCGATGAAGAAATCCGCGCCGAAGATCTGGCCGAACCAGCTGAACTGGAGCGCTTGCGCGCGTATCTGGACCAGCAGCTTGAACCGCTTAAAGGCGCTGTCAGCCGCTTGGCCAACAAGCTGCAACGCCGCCTTCAAGCGCAACAGAACCGCAGCTGGGATTTCGACCTTGAGGAAGGCACGCTGGATGCGGGCCGCCTTGCGCGCGTGGTGGCCAACCCGACCACGCCCTTGTCTTTCAAGCAGGAAAAGGACACCGAGTTCCGCGACACCTGTGTGACCATATTGCTCGATAACTCCGGCTCGATGCGCGGACGGCCGATCAGCATTGCCGCAATCTGCGCTGATGTGCTGGCGCGCACGCTGGAACGCTGCTCGGTCAAGGTCGAGATCCTTGGCTTTACAACCCGCGCTTGGAAGGGTGGGCAAAGCCGCGAGCGCTGGCTGGCCCAAGGCCGCCCGCAGCAACCGGGGCGGTTGAACGACCTGCGCCACATCATCTACAAAGGCGCCGATGCCCCGTGGCGGCGCACCCGGCCAAATCTGGGGCTGATGATGAAAGAGGGGCTGCTGAAGGAAAACATCGACGGTGAGGCACTGGAATGGGCGCACCGCCGGGCTGCGGCCAGACCCGAGGCGCGCAAGATCCTGATGGTGATTTCAGACGGCGCCCCTGTGGATGACAGCACCCTGTCGGTCAACCCTGCGAATTTTCTGGAAAAACACCTGCGTGATGTGATCGCGATGGTGGAGCGCAAAAAGGCGGTCGAGCTGATCGCCATTGGCATCGGCCACGACGTGACCCGTTATTACAACCGTGCGGTGACGATCACCGATGTGGAGCAGTTGGCCGGGGCGATGACCGAGCAACTGGCGGGGTTGTTCGACACCGATCCGCGCAAACGTGCCCGAGTGATGGGGATGCGGCGCGCGGGATGAGGGTGCCGCTGCCCTCCGGGCGGGGCAAATGGGGCGCTGCCCCCTCGGCCTTTGGCCTCACCCCCGGAGTATTTGAACCAAGGTGAATGCTATGTTCCAGAGCTTTGACAACCATGCCACGCCAGAACAGGGGCCGCCCCGTCTGGTGGCCCTGCGTGAGGTTTTGGCACGTGAGGGCTTGGCCGGGTTCATCGTGCCGCGCGCTGATGCGCATCAGGGGGAATATGTGGCCGCGCGCGACGAGCGGTTGCAATGGCTGACCGGATTTACAGGGTCCGCGGGTTTTGCTGTGATTTTGCGCGATGTGGCGGGTGTGTTCATCGACGGGCGCTACCGGGTGCAGGTCAAGGCGCAGGTCGATCTTGGGCATTTCACGCCCGTGCCTTGGCCCGAGATAAAGCCCGGCGACTGGATCACCGAGCATCTGAGCGCGGGCGAGGTCGGGTTTGACCCCTGGCTGCATACTGCCGATGACATTGCGGCGCTGCGGGCGGTGCTGGAGCCTGCGGGGCTGGGTTTGCGCGCCACAGAAAATCTGGTCGATGCGATCTGGCCCGACCAGCCCCCACCCCCTTGCGGCTTGGCGTTTGTGCATCCTGATGCTCTGGCGGGCGATAGCAGCGCCGACAAACGCGCCCGGCTGGCCGAGGGCTTGCGCAAGGCCGGTCAGCGGGCGGCGGTGATCACCTTGCCCGACTCGATCTGCTGGCTGTTGAATATCCGTGGCGCCGATGTACCCAAGAATCCGGTTCTGCATGGCTTTGCCATTCTGCACGATGATGCGCGCTTGACCCTGTTCGCCGATCCGGCCAAGCTGGATGATGCCACGCACGCCCATATGGGCCCACAGGTCAGCCTGCGCCCGCCTGAGGCCTTTGTATCCGCGTTGCGCAGCCTGTCCGGTCCGGTGCGGGTGGACAGGGCAAGCGCGCCTCTGGCGGTCAGTGACGCGCTGACCGAGGCGGGAATCGCGGTCGCATGGGGCGAAGATCCTTGCCGCCTGCCAAAGGCCCGCAAGACCTCAGCCGAGATTGAGGGGATGCGCGCGGCCCATTTGCGGGACGGCGCGGCGGTGGTGGAGTTACTCGCATGGCTTGAAAGTCAACCGCAGAGCACGCTGACCGAGATTGATGTGGTCACAGCGCTGGAAGGGTTCCGCCGCGCCACCAATGCGCTGCATGATATCAGCTTTGATACCATCTGCGGCGCGGGGCCAAATGGGGCGATCATGCATTACCGCGTAACGCGTGAGACGAACCGGCCGGTGCAGAACAATGAGCTGCTGCTGGTGGATTCGGGCGCGCAATATCGTGACGGCACCACCGACATCACCCGCACGGTTGCCATGGGCGATCCGGGCGCGGATGCGCGGGCCTGCTATACCCGTGTGTTGCAAGGCATGGTTGCCATTTCGCGCGCACGCTTTCCCAAAGGGGTTTCGGGGCGCGATCTGGACCCGCTGGCGCGGGTGGCGCTTTGGGTCGCTGGGCAGGATTTTGACCACGGCACCGGGCATGGTGTAGGGGCGTTTCTAAGCGTGCATGAGGGGCCGCAGCGGATCAGCCGACTGTCAGAGGTGCCGCTGGAACCCGGCATGATCTTGTCGAACGAACCTGGCTATTACCGCGAGGGCGCGTTTGGAATCCGGCTGGAGAACCTGATCGTGGTGCAGGTCGCGCCTGATCTGGGCGACAACCGTGCGCAGTACAGCTTTGAAACGCTGACCTTTGTGCCGCTGGACCGTCGGCTTATCGTGACGGCCATGCTGGCCCCCGCCGAGCGGGAGTGGCTTGACGCGTATCACGCCGAGGTGCTGGCAAAGATCGGACCGCGGGTCGGCGGGGGCACGCTGGAGTGGCTGACGGCGGCCTGCGCGCCGCTCTGACAACGGCTAGGCAGACACCGCGACGGACCGGATACGGTCCACCATCGCCCGCACCCCGTTTGACCGCTGCGCCGACAAATGGTCGTTCAGCCCCAAGCGCCCCAATTCGGCGGGCGCATCCACGGCGGCGATCTGATCGACCGGCACGCCGGAATAGAGCGCGTGCAGAATAGCGATCAGCCCGCGCACGATCATCGCATCACTGTCCCCCTGAAAATCAAACTGGCCGTCTGCCACGACCGGGCGCAGCCAGACCTGACTGGCGCAGCCATCGACTTTCAGTGCAGGCACCTTGAATTCGTCGGCCAAGGGCGGCATGGCTTTGCCCAATTCGATCACATGACGATAGCGGTCTTCCCAATCGTCCAGAAAATCGAAGGTCTCGGCAATATCTTCAAACGCGGGGGTGGCCATAATCGGGGCTCCTTTGCATTGTGAGGTAATGCCCGACCCTGCATACGTCCAGCCCCTTTGCCCGAAATCAACACCCGCCCTTTTCAAAAGCCGACGCATCGGCTACCCAATATCAAAGCGAAGATGGATGGACCAATGAAACGCCCTGTGACCGCTGCCCTTGTTGCCGTTCTGGTTCTGACCTCTTGTGGGCCGGTGCGCGACTCGCGGCTTAACCCGTTCAACTGGTTTGGTCGGTCAGAGCGGGTGGAAACCATCTCACCGCTGCAAGAAAAGCGCGATCCTAGGCTGTTAGTGGCCGATGTGGTGTCACTGACCATCGAGCCTTATTCCGGCGGGGCTATCGTGCGGGCCACCGGGGTTATGGAAACCCAAGGCTGGTGGCAGGTTGAGCTGGTTGAGGTCAAAGGCGATGACCCCACACATCTGGTGCTAGATTTCCGCACCCTCCCCCCGGTCACGCAAACGGCTGTCGGCACCGTGCGTTCGCGCGAGGTTACGGCCGCAATGACCGTCTCCCCGCGCAGGCTAGAGGATATCTCGCGCATAACCGTTCAGGGAGAGCGGTCAGCCCGCACCACCCGCCGGTAAGATCACAGGCGGACGACGCGCACTTCGTTGCCCTTGGCCGACAGGGCGATTTCGCCCCGGCACAGGCGCAGGGCATCATCGCCAAACGCTTCTTTGCGCCAGCCGCCCAAGGCTTCAACCTCGCGCCCGCCAGCGGCGATGGCATCAAGGTCTGCGGACGAGGCGATGAGCTTTGGCGCGACGCCCAGACTTTCCGATTTTGCCTTGAGCAAGACCCGCAGCAGATCGGCCAGCGCCGGGTTGACCTGAATTTGCTCGCGCTCATCCGCAACCTTTGGCATGTCTTCGGGTTTCATCGAAAGCCCGGCATTGACCGCCGCCAGAATGCCTTCAGCAATCTCTGGCTTGCGGCCTTCGCGCATCAACAGACGCGACCGACCCAGTTCCTCGACCGAGGTGGGCCGGGTTGAGGCCAGTTCAAGCAAAGCATCGTCCTTCATCACCCGGCTGCGCGGCACGTTGTGTTTTTGCGAATACTCCTCACGGAAGCGCGCCAACTCTTTGACCACAGCCAGAAACCGGCCCGAGGTGGTGCGGGTCTTGATCCGCAGCCACGCCTCATCCGGGGTGGTGGTGTAGGTGTCGGGGTTGGTCAGCACCGACAGTTCTTCGCCCACCCAATGCGACCGGCCGTTCTTGGCCAGTTGGGCCGCCAGCCATTCGTAGATCACCCGCAGATGGGTGACATCAGCCAGCGCATATTCCTTTTGCGCATCGGTCAGCGGGCGGCGGGACCAGTCGGTAAAGCGGCTGGTCTTGTCCAGATTTTCCTTGGCAATCTTGCGCACCAGCGTCTCATACCCGACTTGCTCGCCAAAGCCGCAGACCATGGCGGCGATCTGGGTGTCGAACAGCGGTTCGGGAAAGACATTGCCCTCGACAAAGAAAATCTCCAGATCCTGCCGGGCTGCGTGGAACACCTTGACCGTCGCGGTATGGCGGAACAGGTCATAGAGCGGCTCCATGCTCATCGCCTCGCCCTCAATCGGATCGACAAGCACCGCATCACCGTTCTTGCCGGGAAGCGCCATCTGGATCAAGCACAACTTTGACCAGTAGGTCCGCTCGCGCAGGAACTCGGTGTCGATAGTCACATATGGTTGGGATTTGGCTGCCTCGCAAAATGCGGCGAGATCTGTCGTCGTCGTGATGGTGCGCATCGGTCGCAACTTTCAAGGGGCCGCGGGGGCATCCCGCAACAGGTGTTCTTTCGCTATAGGCGGCAGCTTTCTCCTTGAAAAGCCCCTGACACGCCCGTTTCCCAGTTTTCCGCAAGACAGGTGATTCGAAAGGTGGTTAACTAAAGGTTAAATCGAGCAAAAAAAACGTGGCTAAAATGCCCGACGTCGAACTCTTTCTGCGCGGCGATCAAATCGCCACTTATGGGTCCGCCTCCTCTACAGGGAACGGAAACAATATGATTGTGAGCTTGTCAGGCGTAGCAACGCTGGGCAATGCCAACACCTATTACCGGGCTGTTGTGCGACAGGTGGGAAATGGCCAGACGAGCTTTGGCAACGGGCAGTTCGTTGATATCTACGTCTGGCCTGATGATGACCCGCCCGATCCGCCGATTTACAGCAGCCTGAACCCCCAGCACGACCAGTTTCAGGGGCGTGCTGGATCTGATGGGCATCAGATCTTTACCAGCCCGGCGCGGATCGTGTTTCAGATGGAACCGATCACAGATGGCACCATTCAATATGGGCCGGGGATATTTCCCCCGCGCAATACCCGGTTGCCGTTTGACTCGTTTCCGACCAATCCTCCAGCCATTCCCTGTTTTGTCGAGGGCACGCTGATCAGGACCGCGCGCGGAGAGGTTCCGGTCGAATGCATCCGGCCCGGTGACCGCCTGCAAACAATGGACAACGGTTACAGCCCCGTGGTCTGGGCCGGACGGCGCAAGGTGTGTGGGTTGGGGCGTATGGCCCCGATAAGATTCGAGGTCGGGGCGGCTGGCAACCGCCGAAAGCTGCTGGTGTCGCCCCAACACCGCATGTTGGTCGAGGGCTGGCGTACCGAATTGATCATGGGGAAACCGCAAACCATTGCGGCAGCGGCGCATCTGGTGAACGGGCGCACTATCCGCCGGGTGCGCAGACCGATGATCACCTATGTGCATCTGCTGTGTGAAGAACATCAGGTGATCTTTGCCGAAGGTGCTGCCACTGAAAGCCTGTTTCCCGGTGGCAAGTCGCTGTTGGCCTTTGATCAGCCTGCCCGTGATGAAATCCGCAGGCTTTTCCCATCGCTTTGCCCCGTCCGTGGCACAGGAAGCGGCGTTGTCCGCCCTGTCATGAACGGCGTTACGGCGCGGCAGGTGTTGGCCTAGGCCGAGCCCTCAAGCATCAAGGGGGTTCGATCGCCTGCCACAAAGCGGCGCAATACCTGCGGATAAAGCAGGTGTTCCTGGATAAGCACCCGTGCCGCCAGCGTCTCGGCGGTGTCGCCCGGCAAGACCGGCACCACAGCCTGCCCAAGGATCGGCCCGGCATCCAGTTCTGCCGTCACCTCATGCACGCTGCACCCGGCCTGCGCGTCGCCCGCGTCAAGCGCGCGCTGATGGGTGTGCAGGCCGGGGTATTTTGGCAACAATGACGGGTGGATGTTCAGCATCCGCCCTTCAAACTGGCGTACAAAATCGGGGGTCAGCACGCGCATGAACCCAGCAAGGCACAAGACATCGGGCTTTGCGGCAAGGATAGGTTGCAAAAGCTGCGCCTCAAACGCCGCGCGGTCTCGGCCAAAGGAGCGGTGATCAACCGCCGCCGTCGCCACGCCATTCGCCGCCGCTTTGGCCAGCCCCGCCGCCTGAAGGTCATTGGATGCGACCAGAACGGGCGTGGCAAAGCCGCCGTCGTGCATCGCCTGCACCAGCCGAAGCATATTCGAGCCACCCCCGGATATCAGGATGGCAACGCGTGTCACAGCAGGCGGCCCTTGTAGATCACGCCCTCACCTTTGACGACCCGACCCATATGGACAACCGTTTCACCTTCGGCGCGCAAAAGGTCGGCGATTGCCTCGGCCCGGTCCTCGGCCACCACCAGCATCATGCCGATCCCGCAGTTAAAGGTTTTCAGCAGTTCTGGCTCAGACATGTTGGCCGTCCGCGCCAGCCAGTCGAACACCGGCGGCAGGGTCCACGCACCCAGATCAATCTGGCAGGCCAGCCCATCGGGGATCACGCGCGGCGGGTTCTCTGTCAATCCGCCTCCGGTGATATGGGCCAAGGCGTGAACGCCCCCGGCCCGCACGGCTGCAAGCGATTGCTTTACATACAGTCGTGTGGGCGCCAGCAGTGCCGCGCCCAATGTGCCCTCACTGAACGGCGAAGCCGCATCCCACGCAAGCCCTGACAGCTCAACCACCTTGCGCACAAAGCTGTAACCGTTGGAATGCACCCCGTCAGAGGCAAGACCCAGCAGCACATCGCCCTCAGCCACGCCTGAAGGCAGGTCAGACCCGCGCTCCATCGCGCCCACGGCAAAGCCCGCAAGGTCAAAATCGCCACCGTGATACATGCCGGGCATTTCCGCCGTCTCGCCACCAATCAGCGCGCAGCCACTGGCCTCACAGCCCGCCGCGATGCCGGTGATGATACGGGTGGCCTGATCCAGTTCCAGCTTGCCCGTCGCGAAATAATCAAGGAAGAACAACGGCTCTGCGCCTTGGCACACCAGATCGTTGACGCACATCGCCACCAGATCCACGCCGATGGTGTCAACATTGCCGGTATCAATCGCGATGCGCAGCTTTGTGCCCACGCCATCGGTCGCCGCCACCAGAATAGGGTCGGTATAGCCTGCACCCTTCAGGTCGAACAACGCGCCAAAACCGCCAAGCCCGCCCATGGTGCCCGACCGCATCGTGCGCTTGGCGGCAGGCTTGATCCGGTCGATCAGCGCGTTGCCGGCGTCAATATCCACGCCCGCATCGGCATAGGTCAACCCGTTGTGGCCTTTGGTCATCGCCCGTCTCCGTTCAGGGAATCCGCTGTTGGGCTTCCCTTACGCGTTTCGCAATCCGCGCGCAACAAACCAACCCGATCTTGGCGCGCTCAATCTTGACCCGCCCGCGTGATCTGTTAGGCAAGACATCGGTACGGGGCTGTAGCTCAATGGTTAGAGCCGGGCGCTCATAACGCCTTGGTTGGGGGTTCGAGTCCCTCCGGCCCTACCACTTTCCCTTGCGCTCAGCCGCGCATAACCGCGCCGGGGTTCATGATGCCCTTTGGGTCCAGCGCCGCCTTGATCGCCCGCATCGCCGCCAGCTTGGTCGGATCGCCGTAGCGTACCAGATCATCCACCTTCAGTCGCCCGATGCCATGTTCGGCGCTGACTGATCCGCCCATGTCATGCACGATGTCATGCACACAGGTTTTCACCGCATCGCGCTGGTTTTCATGGTCGCGCCTGCTGCGGCCCGGCACCGGGAACACGTTGTAATGCAAGTTCCCGTCGCCCAGATGGCCAAAGCAATTGATCCGCCACTCCCCCAGACGTGCAAGCGCCACCCCAGCACGGGGGATGAAATCGGGGATGGCCGACAGGGGCAGGCTGATATCATGGCTCGACACCGCGCCAATGCGGCGGTTGCCTTCGGGGATGCTTTCGCGGATGCGCCACAGCGCCGCCGCCTGCGCCTGTGATGTGGCGATAACGCCATCCAGCACCAACCCGGCTTCTGTTGCCTGCGCATAAAGACTGGCCATCGCCTCCTCTGGTGCCATGCCTTGCGGCAAGCCCAGTTCTATCAACACGGACCATTCCGGCACCGGCAACAACGGCACGGCAACCTCGGGCATGGTTTCGGCCAGAAAGTCGTAGCCCATGCGGTTGATGAGCTCAAAAGCCGAAATCAGCCCGGCCAACTGCCGCTCGGCCAGCGCCAGAAGATCCAGTGCAGCCCGCGGCGAGGGCACTGACAGCAGCGCAACAACGTTTGCCGATGGCTTGGGAAACAAGCGCAGGCTGGCGGCGGTGATGATGCCAAGCGTGCCTTCAGACCCGATCAGCAAATGGCGCAGGTCGTAACCGGTGTTATCCTTGCGCAGGCGTTTCAAGCCATTGAAAATGCTGCCATCTGGCAATACAGCCTCTAGGCCCAGACACAAATCGCGGGTATTTCCATAGCGCAGGACATTCAGGCCGCCCGCATTCGCAGCCAGATTGCCACCAATCCGGGCCGACCCCTCAGACGCAAGTGACAGCGGAAACAGCCGGTCCACCCGGTCCGCCTCGGCCTGCACATCGGCCAAGATCATGCCCGCCTCAACCAGCAGCACGTTTTCTGCGGGAAAGGCCGCTCGCAGGGCCGTCATCCGCTCCAGCGACAGGATCAGCGGCGCGGGGCCGTCAGGCATCACCTGCCCGCCGACAAGCCCGGTCCCGCCACCCAAAGGGATAATTCCAACCGATGCCGCATTGCAGGCCGCCACCACCGCCGCCACCTCGGCAGTGGTGCGCGGACAAGCAACCGCGCCGCCCTGCCCCTGCCAGCGCCCGCGCGGATCGGCGACATCGCGCGGTGCCACGTCGCGTAATACACCGCGATGCGCAGAAGCGAGGGCTGCGGTGAAATCTTGGGTGCAGGGGTTCAGCATGGGACGGCTCCTTTGCGCCAGCTTTACGCCAGTGCCGCGCGCAATTAAACCGCTCATCAGCCCGGCGGGCGGACCTTCAGTTGATCGCCTCGGGCGTCAAGACCATGATCGTGGGCCGCCCCGGGAGGTTGCGCAAGGACACATCCAGCGACGGCATCCCGGTTTCTACCACGTCAAATTCGGTTTGCATGGTGCTAAGGAACACTCGCAACGATGAACCGGAAAACCAGTGCATCGGAATCACGATAGACGACCGAAAGCGCCGCACCACTTCCGACATTTCACTGACCGCCATGGTATAACCGCCATCGACCGGCACCATCACCACATCCAGCCGCCCTATGCTGGCATATTGCGCATCATCAGGCGCGTGATGCAGATGGCCCAGATGACCGATGCACAAGCCTCCCGCCTCGAAAACAAAGATCGAATTGCCATCCTTGCGCACGTCATCCCCCCAGCGCGAGCGCACATCGGTCGGCACATTGCGCACCAGCATCACGCCAAGATCCAGCTCGTGCTGCGCCGGGCCTGCCTCGGTGGCCCAGCCCGGCAGCACATTGGGAATACGCGGATCGGGATAGGGGGTCCAATGGGTGGAATGGGCGTTGTTCATCGTCACAACATCGGGCACCCAGTCGCGCATGCCCGTATAGCCGGTGAAATCGGTCACTGCCGTCTTGCCGCCCGCCGCTATGGCAAAGCTGGCGTGGTCGATGAAATGGATGCGGACATAATCTGCGGCAACATCGCTCGCGAAACTGACTGGCATAACCTGCGCAATCCCCTGCGCAACCGCAAAGCAATGCGAAGGGATGCGCACTTGCGCGTCCGGGATGCGTGCTTGTTCTTGCGAAAGCGCAGGCAAGGCGCAAAGCGCAAGCAACATGGCGGGAAGCAGTGTCAGACGCATCGGGCACCTCCGAGTTGAACCCGAAACCTAGCACGGCTTGCCCCAAGGTCAGCCGCATCACCCGATCACGCTTGCGTCAGAGGTCAGCCAACATCGGTCCGACCACGCCTATCGGCGCGCAAAGCGGCATAAAGCACATGATTTCGCCAGCGCCCGTTGATCTGAAGGTAGCTTTGCGCCACGCCCTCATATTTGAAGCCAGTCTTTTCCAGCACCCCACGCGAGGCCGCGTTTTCCGGCAGGCAAGCGGCCTCGATCCGGCTCAGGTCCAGCGTGGTAAAGGCGTGATGCACCACCGACAGAATCGCCTCGCGCATGTAGCCCCGGCGGCTGAACTGCTCGCCCACCCAATAGCCGATGGTCGCGCATTGCGACGGCCCGCGCCGGATGTTGTCCAGCGTAATCGCGCCCAACAGCTGCTGATCTTGCCGCCGGATCAACAGGAACGGAACGGCCGTGCCCTGCGCCTCGGCCCGCTGCGCCCAGTAGACCCGGTTGGTAAAGGATCGCCGCGAGAGATGATCGACAGACCAGACCGGCTCCCATTGGGTCAGAAACCCGGCGCTGCCCTCACGCAGTTCGGCCCATGCCCGCCAGTCACCATGCGTGGGCAGGCGCAGCGTCATGCGCTCTGTCTCCAGCTTGGGGCGACGGCGGAAGGGCAGCATCAGGCGGCAAGCCTGTGGCGGATGGTGTCGAGACCGGGGGCGCGTGCAACCGGACCATACATCGCCAGCGCGCATTTCGCGCCCGCAAGATCACCTGCAAATCGGCGCACATCGGCCATGCTGACCGAATCGATCTTTTCCACCGCTTCCGCAGGAGTTGGCACCCGGCCCCAGACTGCCAGCAACCGCGCATTCCGCTCAGCCCGGTTCGACGGGCTTTCAAGGCCCATCAGCAAGCCCGCTTTCAGCTGCGCCCGCGCCCGTGCGACCTCGGCCTCGGTCATATCCTCGGCGGCGCGCTTCATCTCATCCACGGTCAGTTGCGTCAGCGCCGCAATCTCCTCCTTGGAGGTGCCGGCATAGATTGTGATCGACCCGGTGTCTTCATAGGCGCCGGATTGCGCAAAGATCGAATAGCACAGCCCGCGCTCTTCGCGAATCTTCTGGAACAGGCGCGACGACATGCCCCCGCCCATCGTCATCGCATAGACCTGCGCGGTATAAACATCAGGGTGACGATAGCCGGGTGCCTCCAGCGACAGGGCGAAATGCACCTGTTCCAGCTTTTTCACCTCGCGCCGCTCACCGCCAATAAAGGCGGCGGGTTCCACGATGCTCAGGCCACGGGCAGACAGATGGCCGAAAATCTCACGCGCCTGATGCACGATGGATTCGTGATCCACCCCACCCGAGGCCGACAGGATCATCTGATCGGGCGCGTAATGCTGGCCGACAAAACCGCGCAGATCATCAGCCGAAAAGCTGCTGACCCGTTCGGTCGGACCAAGGATCGTGCGGCCAAATGGCTGGTCTGGGTAGCTGACCTCTTGCAACCAGTCGAAGATGATGTCGTCAGGTGTGTCCAGTGATTGCCCGATTTCCTGCAAGATCACATGGCGCTCGGTCTCGATTTCTTTCGGATCGAACACCGGGTTCAGCACAATGTCAGAAATCACATCCAGCGCCAGCGGCACATCCGCCACCAGACAGCGCGCATAATAGGCTGTCATTTCCTTGGAGGTATAGGCGTTGATATAGCCGCCCACATCCTCAATTTCTTCGGCAATCTGCAAGGACGTGCGCTTGGCCGTGCCCTTGAACGCCATATGTTCCAGAAAATGCGCGATGCCGTTCTGGGCCGCCGTTTCGTGCCGCCCCCCAGCCATCACCCAGACCCCGACCGAGGCCGATTGCAGCCCCGGCATATGTTCAGTGACGATCTTCAATCCATTGGGCAGGGTCGAGATTTGCAGGCTCAAGATGCGATCCTTTCGCGGATCAGGGATTGAAGACGGCCAAGATCATTCGGCACGCGGGTAAGCCGTTCGCGCCGGTCAAACAGATCGGACATGCGGGCGGGCAGTTCGGGGCGCTGGCCGATGGCATCCAGCACGGCATCGGGGAATTTGGCGGGATGTGCGGTGGCCAGCGTGATCATCGGTGTCGCCCCCAGATAGTCATTCGCCACCCTCACGCCAACGGCGGAATGCGGGCATAGTATCTCACCGGTGCGCACGTATTCGCGGGTGATGGTGGCGGTGGTTTCTTCCTCGGAACAGCGGCCCGAGGCAAAGGTCGCGCGCAAGGATTCCAAAGCCCCTTGGCTGATATGGAAGCCGCCGGATTTCATCTCATCCATCAGCTGCGAAATGGCCCGGCCATCGCTTTCATAGGCAAGAAACAGCGCGCGTTCAAAGTTGGATGACACCTGAATATCCATCGACGGGCTCATCGACGGCTTTACCCCATTGGTGCGATAATCGCCCGAGGTCAGGGCGCGATGCAAAATGTCGTTCTGGTTGGTCGCGATCACCAACCGTTCAATCGGCAAGCCCATTTGCCGTGCGATATATCCCGCGAAAATATCCCCGAAATTGCCGGTCGGCACGGTAAAGCTGATCGCCCGGTGCGGTGCGCCCAAGGATACGGCGGACGAGAAATAATAGACCACCTGCGCCAGAACCCGCGCCCAGTTGATGCTGTTCACCCCTGCAAGCCGCACGCCATCGCGAAAGGCAAAGTCGTTGAACATATCCTTTACGCGGGCCTGACAATCATCAAAATCGCCGTCCATCGCAAAGGCATGCACGTTCGCCTCTGACGGGGTGGTCATCTGGCGGCGCTGCACGTCAGACACCCGGCCATGCGGGTACAGGATAAACAGGTCCACATTGGACAGACCCCGGAACGCCTCCATCGCCGCCGACCCGGTATCGCCGCTCGTGGCCCCCACAATCGTGATCCGCTCACCCGTTTTGGCCAGCGCCGCCTGCATCATCTGGCCAATGAGTTGCATGGCGAAATCCTTGAACGCCAGTGTCGGGCCGTGGAACAGCTCCAGCAGGAAATGGTTCGGCCCCATCTGCACGAGGGGCGCTCGGGCAACATGGCCAAAGGGTTTGTAAGCCGCCGCCAGCAGACCCCGGAATTCATCGTCGTCAAAGGTGTCACCCAGATAGGGCCGCATCACCCGGTAGGCGATCTCTTCATAGCTTTGCCCCGCCAGCGCGGCGATCTCATCTTGCGTCATCGTCGGGATTGATTCGGGTACATACAGGCCGCCATCGCGGGCAAGGCCGGTCATCATCGCCTCACCAAAGGTCAGGATCGGGGCGGAACCACGGGTAGATATGTATTTCATCGCAACCTTGCCTTCAAACCGTTCTGCGCCTGATACGCCACAGAAGATACGCTGTCATCCCCAACCATACAGCGGCCAGCCCGAACCACTGCACCGCATAGCCAAGGTGATCATTCGGGATGCCGGAAGTATCAACCGGCAGCGGCTCGATCCCCGGTGCGGTGGGCTCTCGGGCAATGAGCAAAAGCGGCTCGGCGGTCAGCGCAGAGGCCATCGCTGGCACGTCACGAGCGAACCAAAGCCCGGTTTTCGTATCTGGCGGCGGGGTGAAGCTGTCCACCTCGGACGGCCAGTGCAAGTTGCCGACAACGGTGGTGGCATCCGCCCCACGCGGCGCGTCGCGCGCACCCTGCGCCACGAAGCCGCGATCCACCAGCACGCGGCGGCCATCGGTTTCGAACACCCCGACCACCCGCACGCCCGCGCCGATCTGTTTGCGGCTGACCAACACATCCAGCGACTCACCGGTAAAGCGCCCGGTGGCCGTCACTGGCAAATAGCGGTCGGCCTCGGGGTCCGCCAACAGCGGCAGAGCCACCGGGGCCGCCACGATCCGCGCCTCGATATCGGCCAGAACCGCCTCTTTCCACGTCAGCCGTTGCAACTGCCAGATGCCAAAGCCCATCAGAATGCCCCCCCCGATCAGGCCGAAGAGCAAGGGAATGATCATGCGACGGGTCATTTGTCTCTCCAAAAGAAAGGCGCGGACCCTTTGGCCCGCGCCTTATGGCATCAACAAGGGGCTGGATGGCCCCGAAAGGCTTATTGGCCCCAGACGTAGATCGCGGCGAACAGGAACAGCCACACCACATCCACAAAGTGCCAGTACCAAGCCGCTGCTTCAAAACCGACGTGCTTTTCAGGGGTGAAATGGCCCTTGAGCGCGCGGATCAGACAGACAGTCAGAAAGATCGTGCCAATGACTACGTGAAAGCCATGAAACCCCGTCGCCATAAAGAAGTTGGCGCCATAGATGTTGCCAGCAAAGCCAAAGGCGGCGTGGGTGTATTCATAGACCTGCAGGATGGTGAAGAACACGCCCAGCACGATCGACAGGATCAACCCGTTGACCAGATCCTTGCGGTTGTTCTCATGTGCCAGCGCGTGGTGCGCCCAGGTGGCAGCCGCGCCAGAACACAGCAAGATCAACGTGTTGATCAGCGGCAGGTGCCATGGGTCAAAGGTCTCAATCCCGGCAGGCGGCCACTGGCCATCCTGAATAGGCGACAGCGGCCCCATCGGATACATGGCGTGTTTGAAGAACGACCAGAACCATGCGGCAAAGAACATCACTTCGGACATGATGAACATGATGAAGCCGTAGCGCAGCCCGATAACCACGACCGGGGTGTGGTCGCCTTCCTGGCTTTCCTTGATCACATCCGCCCACCAGGCAAACATCACATAAAGCATCCCGACAAAGCCGATAAGCCCCATCCATGGGCCAGAGCCGTGCATCCACAGCACAGCGCCAAACAGCATGACAAAGGCCGCTACTGCCCCAAGAAAGGGCCAGATAGATGGCGGCAGAATGTGGTAATCGTGGTTCTTGGCGTGGGCCATGGTCGGTTCCCTCGGTTTTTTTATCAGTTTACAGTGTCCGCAGGCGAAACGGCAAGGGCCGCCTGATCTTCGGACAAGGGTGTTTCGTAAAAGGTATAGGACAGCGTGATCTCTTTCACGAACTTGCCTTCGCGATCAGTGACGATTGCAGGGTCCACGAAAAAGCTGACGGGCATCTGAACGGTTTCGCCAGGCTGCAACACCTGCTCGGTAAAGCAGAAGCAAGCAATCTTGGCAAAATACCCGCCTGCCGCATCTGGCGTCACGTTATAGCTGGCGGTGCCCGCAATCACACGGTCAGTCGGGTTGTGCGCCTCATAAAACGCGAGGGCGTTTTCCCCGATCCGCACGGTCATGGTGCGCTGCATCGGCTTGAAGGTCCACGCCATTCCGCCTGAGGTCGAGGCATCAAACCGGATCTGCATGGTCTGGTCCAGAATGGTATCCGGCGCGGCTTCAGCCACCGACGTTGTGCCGCCAAAACCGGTGACCCGGCAAAACCAGTCATAAAACGGCACAGCGGCAAACGAGAGTGAGGCCATCATGACCACAACACCCGCCAGTTTTGTAGCAGTTTTCGCAGTGTTATTCATGGCTGGGTTGTCCTGTCGAGTTCGGGCCGAACGGTGTGATCAAACCCCTGCATGGGATCGCCACGTGTGACCTTTACGACCGTCAGCGCAAAGACCAGCGCCACAAAGGCAACCAGGGTCACGCCAAGACCGATATTCCGCGACAACCGGCGGCCATGTAGTTCGTGGTCGGGACGAAAGCTCATGCCCAGCCCCCCAGCCCATAGGTCTTAAGCAAAGCCTCGACCAGAAAGGCCGCGAAATGCAGGAACAGATAGCCAAGCGAGAATTTGAAGAACAATTTTTCCACCGCATATTTATCGGCCTCGGCCTGCGGCTCGGCGCGTTTCCAGATATCAAAAGCGCCCTTCAGGAAGATTGCGTTCAATACAACCGCAGTGGCCAGCGTGAACGGTCCGCCGATGGTAGTGAGCGCGGCCCAGATTGAAATCGGGATCAGCAGCACCGTGTAAATCAGGATCTGACGGCGGGTTTCGGCGCGACCGTGGGTCACGGTCAGCATCGGCACGCCTGCCTTGTGGTAGTCTTCCTTCATGAACAGCGCGAGTGCCCAGAAATGCGGCGGGGTCCACATGAAGATCAACCCGAACATCAGCGCCGATTCTACCGACACACCGCCCGTCGCCACAGCCCAGCCGATCATCGGCGGAAAGGCACCTGCCGCCCCACCTATCACGATGTTCTGCGGGGTCAGTCGCTTGAGCCACATGGAATACACCACAGCGTAGAAAAAGATCGTGAAGGCCAGCAACCCGGCGGCAAACAGATTGGCCGCCAGTGCCAGCATCACCACAGCAATGCCCGACAGCGCAAGGCCCAAACCCAACGCCTCACCCGCCTGCACCTTGCCGGCTGGCACCGGACGGCTCTGGGTGCGCTTCATCACCGCGTCAATATCAGCGTCCCACCACATGTTCAGCGCACCCGAGGCCCCTGCCCCAAGCGCCACGAACAGGATTGCAGCAAATCCCACCACCGGATGCACCCCGACCGGGGCCACCAGCAGACCGACCAGCGCGGTAAAGACAACCAGCGACATTACACGCGGCTTGAGCAGCGCGACATAGTCGCCAAATTGCGCCTCGCCGTTAAGTGGATTGGCCTGAACGTCGCTCATTTATTTTCCTTGGCTTAGGGAAATGGCCCCGGTTTACGGGGCCATTCACATCGCTTCCTGACGGATCAGGATCAGTTGTTGGCGGCAAGACGGGTCGCGGAATAGGATTCGACATCGGCGGCCGACAGCACCACATCACCCGCTTGCGCAGCGGCAAGCCATTGGGCGTAAACGTCTTCGGACACGACCTTGACCGTTATTGGCATATAGGCATGCGCGATTCCGCAAAGCTCTGAACACTGACCGAAATAGATGCCCTCACGCTCTGCGTTGAACCACAATTGCGCCAGTCGGCCTGGCACCGCGTCTTGCTTCACGCCAAAGGCCGGGATGGTCCACGAGTGAATCACGTCGGCAGCAGTGATCTGCATGACCACTGTTTTACCAATCGGCACCACAACCGCCGTATCGGTGGCAAGCAGGAATTCACGGTCGGTGTAGCCAGCGGCGGCAAGCTGCGCCGATACTTCCGGCGTCAGGCGGTTGTCGCCGCCCGTAGCAGGCGCACCAATCATGTAGCTGTCAAAGGCCACCGGTGTTGCACCTTCGGCATTTGGCGAGTTTATGCCGTCATCAACGTATTCATAGCCCCAATACCATTGGTACCCGGTTACCTTGATGGTGATGTCACCCACAGGAATTTCCTGCTGTTTGAACAGCACTGGCAGCGAAAATGCCCCGATGAACACCAAGATCAGGATTGGCACCACAGTCCACGCTACTTCCAGCGGCGAGTTGTGGGTAAATGTCGCAGGCTTGGGGTTCCGCTTTTCGCTGTAGCGAAAGATGATCCAGATCAGCAGGCCGGTCACAAAGACGGTGATAACGGTGATAATCACCAGGATCATCCAATCTAACCCCTGCAAATCGCGCGCAAGCTCGGTCGCTGCCGGCTGAAAATCGGTGCCTCTGTCAATGGGAATACCCACCAATTCAAGACCTT
This sequence comes from Pseudotabrizicola sp., assembly GCF_030684215.1. Lineage (GTDB taxonomy): Bacteria > Pseudomonadota > Alphaproteobacteria > Rhodobacterales > Rhodobacteraceae > Pseudotabrizicola. Next base: position 59,383 of record NZ_JAUXOV010000040.1, on the reverse strand, counting down.
GCGCGACGGCAGCACCGCCTGCCATCAAGCCCGCAACAGTGGCGGCGACACCGCCGATTTTGTTCCAAAGACGCATGTTCTGTTCCCGTTATCCTTACGGCTTGGGCGCCGCTTGTCAGAATACCCCACATGCCGCATGGTAGCGACACGCAGAAGAATCCCGTTGTTTCCGCCTGTCTTGAAACCATATTAGGGCCTCTGCCACAAGAGAAACCGTTGCGACAAAGCAGCGCCATTTGACCCAGATCAAGGACAGCTTTCATGACCGATCAGCCCTTTCGCCCGTTTGAGACACATCTGGACGAGGCGGCGGCACTGGCGATCCTTCGCGCGGCCACGGCCGGGGCCGAGGACGGAGAGCTGTTTTTGGAGCGCCGCAGGTCCGAGGCGATTGTTCTGGATGATGGCCGGATCAAAACCGCATCCTATGATGCGTCCGAAGGATTTGGCCTGCGTGCCGTGCGAGGCGAGGTAGCAGGCTATGCCCATGCCACCGAGATCAGCGAAAATGCGTTGAAGCGCGCGTCGGAAACGGCGCGGCTGGCGGTTGGCGATGGTGGCGGGACCATGGCCGCGCCGCCGCAGGGTACAAATGTAAAACTTTACGGAGATGCCGACCCGATGGCCGACGCGAGTTTTGCGGTCAAGATCGACATGCTGCGCGAGATTGATGCCTATGCCCGCGGGCTTGATGCTCGGGTGATTCAGGTCTCGGCCACGATCTCGGCGTCCTATCAAGAGGTTGAAATCCTGCGGCCCGAAGGCCTGCGGGTGCGCGACATTCGCCCAATGGCCCGTCTGAACATCTCGGTGATCGTAGAACAGAACGGCCGGCGCGAACAGGGCGGCATGGGCGGCGGCGGTCGCTTTGGGCTGAAGTCGCTAATGCAGACCGATCATTGGCAACCAGTGGTGCGTGAGGCGCTGCGGATTGCACTGGTCAACCTTGAGGCGGTGCCCGCTCCCGCAGGCGTGATGGATGTGGTGCTTGGCCCCGGCTGGCCTGGCATCTTGCTGCACGAAGCGATTGGCCACGGGTTAGAGGGCGATTTCAACCGCAAGAAAACTTCGGCCTTTGCCGGGCTGATGGGCCAGCAGATCGCCGCGCGCGGTGTGACGGTGCTGGATGATGGCACGATCCCGGACCGGCGCGGCAGCATCAGCATTGACGACGAAGGCACAGCATCGGCCCGTAACGTGCTGATCGAGGATGGTATTCTGGTAGGCTACATGCAGGATCGCCAAAATGCGCGGCTGATGGGCGTGACGCCCACCGGCAACGGTCGGCGCGAAAGCCATGCGCATATCCCGATGCCGCGCATGACCAACACCTATATGCTGGCAGGTCAGGATGACCCAAGGGATATTCTGGCCGGTCTCAAAGACGGTATCTATGCCGTCGGCTTTGGTGGCGGACAGGTCGATATCACCAATGGCAAGTTCGTATTTTCCTGCACCGAAGCCTACCGGGTGCAGAGCGGCGTAGTGGGTGCCCCGGTCAAGGGCGCCACGCTGATCGGTGACGGGGCGACCGCGCTGAAACAGATCCGCGCCATTGGCAACGACCTGTCGCTAGACCCCGGCATCGGCAATTGCGGCAAAGCCGGGCAATGGGTGCCTGTCGGTGTGGGCCAACCCACGCTGCTGATCGGCGGGCTAACGGTGGGTGGTTCCGCTGCATGAGCCTGATCCGGTCGCGCGAGCAGTTGCAAACTCCTTGGCGCGACCTTTTGACAGCTGCTGTGGCAGCGGTGCTGTTGCCGTCGGGGCTGGGCATTGTGTGCCTTGGCATCTTCAGTCTGGTGCAGCAGATCATGCCTGCAACTGCGGGCATTTCGCTTTGGGTGATCGGCACGGCGCTGATGCTGTCGCCGATCCTCAGCCTTGTGGGGATGATTCTGGCCCTGCCCGTCGCGTCTTTGCTGATCCGTCTGGGCTGGTTCGGCTGGGTGCCCGCCGCCGCCACAGGGTTGGTGATCGGCGGCGTGATTGGCGCGATGATGGATTTTGCGCCCGGCGCTTTGGCCGGGGCAGCGATTGTGCTGATCCTGCGCGCGACGCTTGGGCTGCTACGCCCGATGCGCGCGCTTTAGTTTTGGAGCATCGCTGAAATCGGGGCCAGGGCCACGGTGGACGCGCGCCCTTCGACCGCCCATTCCAGAATGCCTGCCACGGTTTCGGGACGCAGCACACCGATCACGACGACCCGCCCTTCTTGAGCAGCCTTAAAGGCCGCGCGGTCCAGATATCGGCGGATCACCGGGCTGTCTTCGGCCCCATCGTCAATGCTGCGGAAAATCGTGGCTGCGGCCAGACCCTCGCGTCGCGCGACCTGATCGGCGGCGTTCAACCCCTGATCAAAGGTAACCAGCCCCCGGCCCTGCGCAGCAAGGATCGGCACCACTTGCGTGGCCAACGGGCGGTTGTTCTGGAACGCGCTGCCATCAGGATCAATCACCGCGACCGCCTCGGGCAAACGGCTGGCCAGCACCTGAAAGCTTTGCTCCAGATCACCGGGCCCTGCGCCAGCGGGAATACCTGTCCCCGCCATCACCACCTCTTGCCCGCCCGCGCGCCAGATCGCAGCCCGGTCAGCGGCACCATCGGACAGCGGGTCAATCACAATCGACAAGGGCAGTGCCAGCGCGGCGAGTTCGGCGCGATTCACCCCGTCCTTGCCGTTATCCTGCAACAAAATGGCGAAAAGCGGCTTTTGACCGGCATTTTCAAAGGGCCGCGCAAAACGGCGCAGTGGCGGCAGGCTTTCGTCATCCTCGAACTCTGGCGCGCCTTGGGTCACCTCGGGCGCAGGCTCTGCGCCGATCCGGGGCAAACGTCCGGTCACGACACCCGGCGTCTGGTTGGCAAGCTCTGGCGCGGGGGCCAAAGTGCCGGTTGGCGGAGCGGCTGGCTCCGGTTCCGGTAATGGCATGGGTTCAGGTGTCGGGTCCGGTTCCGAAGGCTCTGGCACCGGATCGACAGGCGCAGCGTCGGGCAAAGGCAACAGCAACGTCTCGTCTTGGGGAGACAACGGCGGCGGCAGGTCGGCAGGCGCGGGTGCCTGCTCGGCTTCGGGCAAGCCCAGAGAATCTGGTGGTGTGCTTGCAAGGGGTAGTTCCCCCGGAACAGGGGCAGAAGGTGGGGCAATCTGCCCGGCGGCAGCCATTTGATCCGCGGGTGCATCGCTTGGCGGGGCGACGGGAGGCTCTGCCGGGGCCGGGACCAAGGCAATGGGACCGTCAGCTTCGGGCGAGGCGGGCAGGTCGGCCACCGCCTGCGCCGGAGGTGCTTCGGTGGTGGTGGGCAATGCGGGCAAGGTATTGGAAGCGCCCGCACTCTCAGGAGCATCGGGCGCCTGCGTCACCGCCAGCGGCGCGGGGGCAGGTTCTGCCACGGGTTCAGAAGGCGGTGCGGCCCCCTGTTCCCCGCCATCAGCCGAAGGCGTGCTGACCTCAGCACGTGTGGTCGCATCGCGGTCTTGTTGCGCATCAGATACGGGCGGCCCCGAAACCTGAGACACCACAACCAATCCGCCAGCCGCAGCCAGACTTCCCCACAGCAAACCCCGAACAAACCCGCGCACTGCCTTGCCCCTTTTTTCGTTGCCGGACATTGTGCCCATCCGGGCCGGACGATCAAGCGGTCTTGACGCCCCTGCCCCGGTCTGACCATCTATAGCCCGACCCGCTCCGGGCTTCATCCCCTATACGACAGGCCCTCGCAAGATGCTGCTTCTGATCGACAACTATGACAGCTTTACCTACAATCTCGTTCATTATTTTGGCGAGCTGGGGGCCGATGTCGTTGTAAAACGCAATGATGCGCTGAATGTGCAGGATGTGCTGGCCATGGCGCCACAGGCAATTATCCTGTCGCCCGGCCCTTGTGATCCGGCGCAGGCGGGGATTTGCCTGCCCCTGACCACCGCAGCTTTTGAGGCTAAAATCCCGCTTTTGGGCGTGTGCCTTGGTCATCAGACAATTGGTGAAGCCTTTGGCGGCCGTGTGATCCGCTGCCATGAGATCGTGCATGGCAAGATGGGCGCGATGCACCACGCCGGCAAAGGCGTGTTTCGCGGCCTGCCGTCGCCCTTTCAGGCGACTCGGTATCACTCGCTTATCGTAGAGCGCGAAACCCTGCCCGATTGCCTTGAAGTCACCGCATGGCTGGAGGATGGCACCATCATGGGCCTGCGCCACAAGACCCATTTGATTGAGGGCGTGCAGTTTCACCCCGAATCCATTGCGTCAGAACATGGCCACCAGTTGTTGCGCAATTTTCTGGATGAAGCCGGTGTAAAGGTGACCGCATGAGCGACATTCTACGCCCGCTGATCGGCCTTGCCGCCGAACGCCCCCTGACGCGGGCCGAGGCCGAAGCCGCCTTCACCGCGCTGTTTGAAGGCCAGGGAACCCCTGCGCAAATGGGCGGTTTCCTGATGGCTCTGCGCACACGGGGCGAGACGGTGGATGAATACGCCGCAGCGGCAAGCGTGATGCGCGCCAAGTGCAACGCAGTGCGCGCGCCCGAAGGGGCGATGGACATCGTGGGCACCGGCGGTGACGGCAAGGGCACGCTGAACATCTCGACCGCGACGGCCTTTGTGGTGGCAGGCGCGGGCGTGGTGGTGGCCAAGCATGGCAACCGCAACCTGTCGTCCAAATCTGGCGCAGCTGATGCGCTGACCGAAATGGGCCTGAACGTGATGGTCGGCCCGGCGCTGGTCGAAAAATGTCTGGCCGAGGCGGGCATAGGCTTTATGATGGCCCCCATGCACCACCCCGCGATCCGCCATGTGATGCCGGTCCGGCAGGAACTTGGCACCCGGACGATCTTCAACATCCTTGGCCCCCTGACCAATCCTGCTGGCGTGAAACGCCAACTCACGGGCGCGTTTTCCGCCGGCCTGATCCGCCCAATGGCCGAAACCCTGCTGGCGCTTGGCAGCATCAAGGCATGGCTGGTGCATGGCGGCGACGGCACCGATGAAATCTCGATCGCTGCGCCGACGCAGGTGGCAGCGGTTGAACACGGCCATATCCGTGAATTCACGCTGCACCCGGAAGACGCGGGCCTGCCCTATCACCCGTTTGAGAAGATCATGGGCGGCACCCCGGCGGAGAATGCCCACGCCCTGCGCGCGCTGCTGGATGGCGCGCCGGGGGCCTACCGCGATGCGGTGCTGCTGAATGCGGCGGCAGCGCTTGTGGTGGCAGACAAAGCCACCAGCCTGACCGAAGGGGTCGAGATGGCCCGACACTCGATTGATTCCGGCGCGGCCAAGGGCAAGATCACCACCCTTGCCCGCCTGACCAACGCCTGACCGCCCAAAAGGCAAGGAATACCACCATGAGCACGATCCTCGACCGCATCAAAACCTATAAGCTGGAGGAGGTTGCCACCCGCAAGGCTGCCCGCCCGCTAGCCGATGTTGAAGAAGCCGCCCGTGCCGCCCCTGCCCCCCGCGGCTTTGCGCGCGCGCTGTCAGCAGCCGCAAGCACCGGATACGGGCTGATTGCCGAGATAAAAAAAGCCAGCCCGTCCAAAGGACTGATCCGCGCCGATTTCGACCCGCCAGCTTTGGCAAAAGCCTATGAAGACGGGGGGGCAACCTGTCTTTCAGTGCTGACCGACACGCCGTCTTTTCAGGGCGCAGATGACTTTTTGATTCAGGCGTCACAGGCCACCAGCCTGCCCTGCCTGCGCAAGGATTTCATGTATGACACCTATCAGATCGCAGAATCCCGCGCGCTGCATGCCGATTGCATCCTCTTGATCATGGCCAGCCTGTCCGATGAACAGGCCGCCGAGCTGGAAGCGGCGGCGACCGAATGGGGCATGGATGTGCTGATCGAGGTGCATGACAGGGCCGAACTGGAACGTGCAACGCTGCTGAAATCGCCGCTACTGGGCATCAACAACCGCAGCCTGCACACGTTTGAGGTGACGCTGGACACCACCCGCGATCTGGCTCGGCGCGTGCCCGAAGACCGGCTGATCGTATCGGAATCCGGGCTTTATACCCCCGCCGATCTGGCTGACCTTGCCCAATACGGCGCGCGCTGCTTCCTGATCGGGGAATCCCTGATGCGGCAGGATGATGTGACCGCCGCCACCCGCGCCATCCTGTCGCAACCTTTGACCGCGCAGGGCGGCATATGACCGACCCTGCTGGCCTGACACATTTTGACGCCGACGGCGCGGCACATATGGTCGATGTCTCGGACAAGCCGGTAACCGCTCGTGTGGCCGTTGCGCGCGGGTCTGTGGTGATGACGGCCCAAACGCTGGCGCTGATCACCTCTGGTCAGGCGAAAAAGGGCGATGTGCTGGGTGTGGCCCGACTGGCGGGCATTATGGGGGCGAAAAAAACTGCCGATCTGATCCCGCTATGCCATCCCTTGCCGATCACCAAGGTGGCACTTACCCTCACGCCAGACCCCGCCCTGCCGGGTGTGGTGGTCGAGGCCACGGTGAAAACCGGTGGCCAGACCGGGGTAGAGATGGAGGCGCTGACAGCCGTTTCCGTTGCCTGCCTGACGATCTATGACATGGTCAAGGCGGTTGAAAAATCCATGCGGATCGAGGGGATACGGCTGGTTCTGAAAGAGGGCGGCAAATCGGGCCGCTATACCGCGCCCGAGGATCAGCCATGATCTCGGTCGAAGACGCGCTGGTGCAGTGCCTTGCGCTTGTCGGCCCATTGCCTGTTGAACACGTGCCTCTGGCCCTTGCGGCAGGCCGCTACATGCCGGGGCCAGCGACCGCCAGCCGTGATCAGCCGCCTTTTGCCGCCTCTGCGATGGATGGCTACGCGGTGCAGGGTGACCCCACCGCCGATGATCGCTTTACCGTGGTGGGTGAGGCGGGCGCGGGCCATGCTTGGCACGGCACGCTTGGCCCCTTGCAGGCGGCGCGGATTTTTACTGGCGCGCCTTTGCCCGACGGGGCCACGCGGGTGATTATCCAAGAGGATGTGATCCGTGACGGCGACACCATTACCGTGAAACCGGGCGCTGATGCTGGCACCCACATCCGACCCGCCGGACAGGATTTCCGCGCAGGCGATACTCTGCCAGCGCGCCTGTTGCGCCCCAATGATCTGGCACTTCTGGCGTCGATGAATGTGGCGCTGGCGCCCGTCACCCGCCGCCCCGTGGTCGCCATCATCGCCACCGGGGATGAGCTGGTGATGCCCGGCGAAACCCCCGGCCCCGATCAGATCATCGCGTCAAACTCCTTTACCCTCAAAGCCTTGGCCGAAGAGGCCGGGGCCGAGGTGCGGCTGTTGCCCATCGCGCGCGACACCGTTGAGGCGCTGAGCTTTGTGCTGGGACTGGCCGAAGGCGCCGATGTGATTGTCACCACAGGCGGCGCGTCGGTGGGCGAACATGACCTTGTGGCGCAGGTCGCAGAGTCGCTGGGGATGCAGCGGGCGTTCTGGAAAATCGCGATGCGCCCCGGCAAGCCGCTGATGGCGGGACGTCTGGGCGGGGCGGCCCTGCTGGGCCTGCCCGGCAACCCGGTATCGTCGGTTGTCTGCGCGCATCTGTTCTTGCTGCCGATGATCCGCGCGCTGCTTGGCCTGCCTGCCGATTTCCACGCCCCAAGGCCCCAACCCGCCGTGCTGGCAGAAGATGTCGGCCCGACCGGCCCGCGCGCCCATTACATGCGGGCGCGGTTGACCCAAACGGGTGGCCTGCCCCGGATAACGCCCTTTGACCGACAAGACAGTTCGCTCTTGTCGATTCTGTCCTCCGCCGATGCCCTGCTGATCCGCCCCGCAGGCGATAGCCCGCGCAGCACAGGCGCACCCGTGACCTATCTGCCAATCTGACAACCCAAAGGGATTGCGCTTGACACAAACCGGGAACACGGGCAGAACATAGCGTTAACGAATGCAGATCAGGGTGGGTCATGCTTACGCGCAAACAGCTGGAACTTCTGGATTTCATCAAGACGCGGATGGACGTTGACGGCGTGCCGCCGTCCTTCGACGAGATGAAGGACGCACTGGACCTGCGGTCCAAATCCGGTATCCACCGGCTGATCACCGCGCTGGAGGAACGGGGCTTTATCCGCCGTCTGGCTCATCGCGCCCGCGCGTTGGAAATCATCAAACTGCCCGACGCGATGGAAAAGCCCGGCTTTACCCCCCGCGTGATCGAGGGTGATAAACCTGCACCCGCCCCGCGCGGCGCCATGGTGGTTGAGGCTGTGCATGCGATGGAACTGCCCGTGATGGGCCGCATCGCCGCCGGTGTCCCGATCGAGGCGATTTCCGAAATCTCGCATCACATCGCCGTGCCGGGATCGATGCTGTCGGGCCGGGGCAGCCACTACGCGCTGGAGGTCAAAGGCGACTCGATGATCGAGGCCGGGATCAACGACGGTGATATCGTGGTGATCCGCGAACAGAATACGGCCGAGAATGGCGATATCGTGGTGGCGCTTGTCGATGATGCCGAAGCCACACTCAAGCGGTTCCGGCGCAAAGGCAGCATGATCGCGCTTGAGGCGGCAAACCCCGCCTATGAAACCCGCGTGCTGCCCGATCATCAGGTCAAGGTGCAGGGCCGGCTTGTCGGGCTTATCCGCAGCTACTGACCGGACGCGACGCGGCTGGCCTTTGGGCCAATCACCGCAGCCAGCCCTTCGGGTCTGCGCGGTGATGACCAGACCCGGCGCGCGCCGAAACTAGGCTCTGGCCGCAGGCCGCCCGGCACCGGATACAGTGCCAGCGTGCCGGTGTTGCGCAAGCGCTCCGGGCCCAGCAGCAGGCAGCCTTCAGGCACATCGGGCACGGGCACCGAGACCACAACGAAATCAGCCCCGGCGCAGGCGCCTTCTACCAGTTCCAACGCGCCTTTGCCTTTCAGCGCCATGCCTGTCAGCCCGACCACGTCAAACCGTCTTGCGCCCACCGGCCCCTGCATCCCGGCGCGCGCAGCGGCCTGCTCTTGGCTGACCATATCGCCATCATTCTCCAGCCAGTTCTGTGCAGCAAAGCCTGCGCCGCTGGGCGCGGACAGCGCCCGGCCATCGGCCCCTATCACGCCCACCAGCCCGCCATCGGCCGAGATCAGCACCAATGGCCGCTCTGCCCCGACCCACAGCACCAGCGCCGCTACGGCAGGCGCAACAAACAATCCGCGCCACGCCCCACGCAGCAACACCACAAATGCCCCCGCAAGCGTGACCAGCGGCAAGACCCACGGCCCCGGCGCAGGAATAGCCGTCACCGCTCCGTTCCACCCCGCGACCCAATGCGCGACCCAGATGATCCACGCCGCCCCCTGCTCCATCACCCACAGCGGCAGACCTGCCAACCCAAAGGGCGCAAGCAACCCCGCAACCGCCCCGGCTGGCATCACCACTGACCCCATGACTGGCACGGCCAGCAGATTGGCAATCAGACCGTAATCGGCAAAGCGATTGAAATGCGCCGCCGCATAGGGCGCCGTGGCAAAGCCACCGATGACGCTTGACAGCACGAGTGTAAACACCGGCATCGCCCAAGTTGGCAGATGCCCCGCCACCACCCGCCGATCCACTGCGCGAAAGCCTGCAATCAGGGCCACCGTCGCAGCAAATGACATCTGGAACCCCGGTTCCTGCATCGTCTCTGGCTGCCACAACAGCAGAATCACGCCGGCAATGGCGACCGACCGCAGTGTCAGCGCCTTGCGATCCAAAAGCACCGCGCCCAGCATCACCGACACCATGATAAACGCCCGCTCGGTTGCCACATTGGCCCCTGACAGGGCAAGATAGAACGCGGCCACCGCCAAAGACACGAGTGCGGCCAGCTTCTTGCCGTTCACCCGCAGCGCTAGGGGCGGCACGGCGGCAATCGCCATGCGCAGTCCGGCAAAGACAAATCCTGTCAGAAATGCCATATGCATGCCCGAAATCGCCAGCAGATGCGCCATATTGGTATCGCGCAACGCCTGCACCGCGGGCCTGCTCAGCCCCGAGCGATCCCCGGTCATGATCCCGGCGATAAAGCCGCCTGCATCGCCCGGCACCTCACGCATCAAGGCCAGTGCCAGATCACGGCGCAGTTTCGCCACGCTCCCGCCTTCTGGTGCAGGCTCCCATAGCACCACCGGTGCCGTAGTATAGCCAACCGCGCCAAGCCGGTCGAAAAACGCCATCCGGCGAAAGTCGAAACTTCCCGGCTCGATCGGGCCATCGGGGGCTTGCAGTGTGGCCGTGACCATCACCACCTCACCCGGAAAGGGCGCATGGCCGGGCACCTTGCCGCGCAAGGAAATCCGCACCCGTTCGGGCATGCGGCTGGGGCGCACCCGGTCCAGTTGCAGACGGTCCAGCGTGATGCGCAGGGCGTCGGTCTGGCTGCGGTCTATCTTGATCACACCGCCCGTCACAGGGCCGTAGTAGCGAAAATCCAGCATCGGGGCCTGAACCATCTGCACCCGCAACCCACAAGCCAGCACGCCCAAGGCCACACAGGCCACTGCCAGCACAAAGGGATGCCCCGCCTCTGGCCCCCAAAGGCGCAGCGCCAGACACAAGGCCACGACTGCGGCCGCCAAGGCGTAGACCGGCCACCCCGGCTCCCATGACAGTGAAAACCAGCCGCCAATCCCCACACCGATCAGCAGCGGCACCCAAGGGAACAGCGTGCCCCGCGCCTGTGCCAGCGCGTTGAGCGGCCGCATAAGCAAGCCTGTCAGGACCGCCACCTTGTTTCCTGCCCTTTCACCGCCTAGAACCGGGCCAAGCCTACCGCCAAGATGGTTTCCGAAAGGTTAATTCCACCATGTCATCCCCCCCGATCGTCACCCGCTTTGCCCCTTCGCCCACCGGATATCTGCACATCGGCGGCGCGCGAACGGCGCTGTTCAACTGGCTGTTTGCGCGCGGGCGCGGCGGTAAGTTCCTGCTGCGCATTGAAGACACCGACCGCGAACGCTCCACCCCCGAGGCCACAGCGGCCATTTTGCAGGGCCTGACATGGCTGGGGCTGGACTGGGATGGCGAGGCCGTGAGCCAGTTCGACCAGCGCCACCGCCACGCGCAGGTCGCGCATGAGATGCTGGACCGAGGCACCGCCTATAGGTGCTTTTCCACGCAAGACGAAATCGCCGCCTTTCGCGCGGCGCAAGAAGCGGCGGGCGTCAGCTATGCCGTGTTCCAAAGCCCGTGGCGCGACGCCGACCCGGCCACCCATCCGGATGCACCCTATGCCATCCGCATGAAGGCCCCGCGCACGGGCGAGACAAAAATAAACGACACCGTTCAGGGAATCGTTACAGTTCGCAACGATCAACTGGACGACATGATAGTTCTGCGTTCTGATGGTAACCCCACCTATATGCTGGCTGTCGTGGTCGATGACCACGACATGGGCGTTACCCATGTCATCAGGGGCGACGACCACCTGAACAATGCCGCCCGCCAGCAGATGGTGTATGATGCGATGGATTGGGCCATTCCGGTTTGGGCGCATATTCCGCTGATCCACGGGCCCGATGGCAAAAAACTGTCAAAGCGCCATGGGGCGACGGCGGTCGGCGATTATCAGGCGCAGGGCTATCCGGCGGCAGGCATGCGCAATTACCTGACCCGTCTGGGCTGGGCGCAGGGCGACGCCGAACTGTTCACCACCGATCAGGCCAAAGAGATGTTCGGGCTGGAAGGAATCGGTCGCAGCCCCGCACGGCTGGATTTCAAGAAGCTGGAATCAACCTGCGGCTGGCATCTCGCACGCACAGATGATGCTGCGTTGCTGCATGAAATTGACGCATATCTAGCTGCTGCCAACCGCCCCGCGCTGACCGTTGCACAGCGTGACCTGCTGCTGCGGGCGATGTATTGCGTCAAGGATCGTGCGAAAACCTTCCCGGAACTTATTGATAAGGCTCAGTTTGCACTGACATCACGCCCCATTGATATTGACGAGGCCGCAGGCAAGGCGCTGGACGATGTATCCCGTGGTATACTGAAAGAATTGACGCTGCGCCTGCAAAATGCTAGCTGGACGAAAGAAGAGCTTGAGTCCATTCTGACTGAGGTTGCCACGGCCCATGGCATCGGTTTCGGAAAACTGGCTGCACCTTTGCGTGCAGCCCTTGCTGGACGCAGCGCAACCCCAAGCGTCTATGACATGATGCTGGTCATCGGTCTTGACGAAACGATTGCGCGGTTGCAGGACGCCGCAGCCTGACCGGCTGTGCCCTGCCACTGCAACCAAAATGCGCCGCCGCCGGGACTGTCCGGCGGGGCTAAAAACGAGGGATGTGAGAGATGGCCGAGACAAAAAAGACCGCGACATTGACCCTGGACGGCAAGTCGTTCGACCTGCCAGTGCATTCGCCGACCCTTGGCCCTGATGTCCTCGACATCCGGAAACTCTATGCCGAGGCGGATGTGTTCACCTTTGACCCCGGCTTCACCTCTACCGCCGCCTGCGAAAGCGCGATCACCTATATCGACGGTGACAAAGGCGAGTTGCTGCATCGTGGCTATTCCATCGAACAATTGGCCGAACATTCGCATTATCTGGAGGTTTGCTATCTGCTGCTTTATGGCGAACTGCCAACCGCAGCACAGCTGGCCGATTTTGAAAACCGCGTGACACGGCATACGATGGTGCATGAACAGATGCACTATTTCTTCCGTGGCTTCCGTCGCGACGCACACCCGATGGCCACAATGGTCGGGGTGGTGGGCGCAATGGCTGCATTCTACCACGACTCCACCGATATCAATGATCCTTGGCAGCGTGAGGTTGCGGCGATCCGTATGATCGCCAAGCTGCCGACGATTGCGGCGATGGCGTTCAAATACTCCGTCGGTCAGCCGTTCGTGTATCCGAAGAATTCGCTCGATTACGCGGGCAACTTCTTGCACATGTGCTTCGCTATCCCGGCCGAGGATTATGTGGTCAACCCGATCCTTGCCAAGGCAATGGACCGGATCATGATGCTGCACGCCGATCACGAGCAAAACGCCTCTACCTCTACCGTGCGTCTGGCGGGATCTTCGGGGGCCAACCCGTTTGCCTGTATCGCAGCCGGCATCGCCTGTCTTTGGGGGCCTGCACATGGCGGGGCGAACCAGGCCTGCCTTGAAATGCTGAAAGAAATCGGCACGGTTGAGCGAATTCCCGAATTCGTGGCCAAGGCCAAGGACAAGGATTCCGGCTTCCGCCTGATGGGCTTTGGCCACCGCGTTTATAAAAACTTTGATCCCCGCGCGACGGTGATGAAGGAATCCGCAGACGAGGTGTTGGGCCTGCTGGGCGTGGAAAACAACCCGCTGCTGCAAGTCGCCAAAGAACTGGAGCGCATCGCGCTGTCGGATGAATATTTCATCTCGAAAAAGCTGTACCCGAACGTCGATTTCTACTCAGGTATCATTCTTGAGGCGATGGGCTTCCCCACCTCAATGTTCACGCCAATCTTTGCGATCTCACGCACCGTTGGCTGGATTTCGCAGTGGAAAGAGATGATCGGCGACAAAGGCCAGAAGATCGGCCGCCCGCGTCAGCTTTATATCGGGGAAAAGCACCGCAAATATGTGGATGTGCGTCACCGCTAAGACCTGAACCAGATCAAAAGGGTCGCCGGATCGGGCGGCCCGTTTTGCGTTCACCGCCAGACCCGCGCCTGTGGTTTTCCCGCGGTCATCGTCCCCATGGCGGTCCCGCGATCTGCCACCGTAGGGTGAAGCTTTTCGCTGCGGTCCCGGCCCACGATCCGGCGGCGACGCAACAAGAACAGCTTGCCCCAAGACCGCCATGTGCCCACCATCGGTGCCGCAGGGTCGCATGGGAAACGGTCGCGCCAACGCTCTGGCAATGCCAGGCCGCACGCTTCGGCCCGGTCCAGCATCCAGACCAGCGGGATATTCGCCAGGGGCCGTGCTGACTCCAGCCTGCCAACCTGTCCGCCCACATCGGCATGGGCCCCGGCAAACCAGACCTGTTCGACGTTGCCCTCCCAGCCTTCGGGACAGCTCCAGAGCACCGGATCAAACACCGCCCGCGTCTCATCCAGCGCCAACGCATGAAACCCGTGCCGGATGGACGCGCCAAGGTGGTGGGTGTGAAACGCATGCCGCCCGTCTGTCAGCATCCAGAGCAAGGGCAGGCGCAGGCCCAGCGCCTTGACCGTATCCCAGACCCCGACCATTTCAATCGGTGCTTCGGGGTGGCAGGTTTCTTGTGTAAACACCTGCGCCGCCCGGCTTTCCGGCCCGGTCATATAATGGCGGTACGCAAGGGTGACATTGCGTTCGGTAGCGTGATCATGGCGCAGCATGCCCACGCGATCAATCACCCCCGCAAGAGAGCGCACCGCAAACGCGCCGCGCGAATAGCCCAGCAAAAAGATACGGTCGCCGGGACGATACTGGCTGGCCAGCCACCCATAGGCCCGGCGAATCTGACGGTTGATGCCGCGGCCCTGCGCGACCGCGCCAAAGTTGCGCCAGCCTTCCCATTGCAGGCCCGGTTCGTAATAAAGCCGCCGCCGCTGAACCGGCGTGGCTTCGCTGAATAGCCGAAAGCTAAGGCCCGCATTGGTTTCCTGCCCCGGCACAAGCGACGACATTGTCCCATCCAGAATCACAATATGATCGACAACACCCCGTCCCGGTCCGGCGGGCGGGGCGTTGCTTTCGGTTTCCACCACCGGATGCGGGCGGAACCATTGCAAAAGGCGGCTAAGCTGCGTCGTTTTCCGCCTCCTTCAGCCAATGCCAGATCCGCGCGGGCGTAAAGGGCATGTCAACACGCGCCACCCCGCGCTGGGCCAGCGCATCGCGCACGGCGTTGGAAATCGCGCCCAGCGCGCCCACGGTGCCCGCCTCTCCACAGCCTTTCATGCCAAAGGGATTCATAATCGACGGCACGGGTTCGCTGGTAAAGCCGAACATCGGCAGATCGCTGGCGCGCGGCATTGCATAATCCATGAAACTGGCCGTCAAAAGCTGGCCCTGATAGTCATAATGCGCCACCTCGCACACTGCCTGACCATAGCCCTGTGCAACCCCGCCATGCACCTGACCGATGGCCAGATCGGGCGCGATCAGCGTGCCGAAATCATCAACCACAATATAGCGGTCCATGACCATCGCCCCGGTTTCGGGGTCCACCTCTACCTCGGCCACATGAGCACCGTTGGGGTAGCTGCGCCCGTCTAGTGTGGTGGTTTGGCATACATCCAGCAAATCGCTGCGGCCACGCAGCCGGGCCAGATCCGCCGCCTCGGCCATGGTCAGGCGGGTGTTGCTGCCCGCCGCGCCGAAAGACGTGCCGTCAAAGCCCACATCGTCGGCCTCCCACTCCTCGGCCAGAAAGGCGGTAAAGCCCGCCACCATCTGCCGCACGGTCGCGCGCATCGCCGTGCCCTGCACGGTCACAGACCGCGACCCACCCGTGCCACCGCCCTTGGGAATGGCATCAGAATCGCCCTGCACGATCCGCACCATCTGTTCAGGCAGGCCGGTCCATTCCGCGACCATCCGGGCATATACCGTTTCATGCCCCTGCCCGTTTGATTGCGTGCCGACATACAGCGTTGCCCCGCCGTCCCTATCCAGCACCAGCCGGGCGCTTTCATCGGCGTCGCCCAGAATGCTTTCGATGTAGGTGGCAAGCCCGATCCCGCGCAGCATGCCGCGCGCCGCGCTGTCCGCCTGACGCGCCGCAAAGCCCGCTACATCCGCCTCTGCCTTTGCGCGGGCCAGCACACGGGGGAAGTCGCCCACGTCAATCAACTCTCCCGTCGCGCTGCGATAGGGAAAGGATGTGATGAAATTGCGCATCCGCAAGTCAAAAGGATCCACCCCAAGCTGGCGCGCGGCTTCGTCCATGGCGCGTTCGATGGTCAAAATCGCCTCGGGCCGCCCGGCGCCGCGATAGGCGTCCACCGGGGTGGTGTTGGTGTAGACCCCCACTGCGCGCAAATGCGCAGCCGATATGTCATAAACCCCGGTCAGCACCTTTGAAAACAACTCCGACTGAATGGCTTGTCCGTATTGCGAGTTATACGCCCCAAGGTTGGACACAAGGTTAACGCGGTAGCCTGTCACCCGCAGATCAGAGTCGAAGGCCAGGTCTGCCACCGCCACCAGATCACGCCCGGCATTGTCGGTCAGCATCGATTCACCACGCGTGGCGATCCAGCGCACCGGGCGGCCCAGATCGCGTGCCGCAGCCGCCACACAGACATATTCGGGATAGGTCATTGCCTTCATCCCGAACCCGCCGCCCACATCGGGGTTGGTCACCCGTACCGCATCGCGGGGCAAGCCCAGCATCCGTGCCAACTCGTTGCGTTGGTTCCAGACCCCCTGTCCGTTCACGCAAAAATGCAGCCGCGCGCCATCCCATTGCGCAAAGCAGCCGCGCGGCTCCATCGCGTTGACGATGATCCGGTTGTGAACAACTTCCAGCGTGACCCGGTGTGCGGCCGCGGCAAAGGCCGCGTCTACCGCTGCTCCATCGCCGATCTGCCAGTGAAAGGCGCGGTTTTCCGGCGCTTCGGCGTGAACCTGAGGCCCGCCCGGTGACAAGGCCAATGAAACCGGCAGGCCCTCAATATCCAGCCCGATGACCTCTGCCGCATCTTGTGCTGCCTGCACCGTGTCGGCCACGATCATCACCACCGCTTCACCGACAAAGCGAACCCGGTCCCGCGCCAGCACGGGCCGCTCTGGTCCCGCCCCCACTGCGCCATCAGCAATGTGCAACCGCGTGCCCTTCATGCCAAGGGTAACGCCCAGCGACTCCAGCCCTGCTGCATCCAGCACCAGATGCACGCCGGGCAAATCGCGCGCAGCTTCCAGATCCAGCCCGGTGATCCGGCCATGGGCATGGTCTGACCGCAGGAACAGCGCATGCAGCGCGTCCGCCGGGGCGATGTCGTCGACATAGCGCCCCTTTCCTGTCAGAAAGCGGATGTCTTCATGCCGGCCCACGCCCTGCGATTTGCCGAATTTGCTCATGCGCGCCCCTTTGCTTGTGTCGCAAAGAGTTACGCCCCCAGCCGGGTTTGTCCAGCGGGGGGCGTTGGAAAAGGCTCAGCGCATCTTGCGGGCGATTTTTGCGAACAGCGCGGTCAAGCTTTCCAATCGCGCCTGCACTCTCAAAATGAGCGTGCCTGCACCCATATACTCAGAGCTTGAGTGACAGCACCGTTGCCACACCCAGATCGCCAAAGCCGTTAAAGCGCGAGTTGGTCACGGTGGAATACGCCCCCATGCCATGCACGATCACGAAATCACCCTCGGCTATATCACCCGGCAGCGGGATATCACCCGGCAGGCGGTCAACAGAGTCGCAGGTCGGGCCAAAGATGATGCGCGGCACATCTTCACCCAGACGCTTTTCACCGGTCGCCGAAATGACTTCCATCCGGTCAATCACCCCGATCAGCGGCAGTTCGGTCAGCGTGCCGTAAACACCATCGTTCAGGAACACATGGCTGTCATCGCGCACGGCCTTGACCCGTGCAGCCAGCGTAAAGGCATCACCACACATCGCACGGCCCGGCTCACAAACCAAAAGCGGGCGATCGGCGCCAAAGGCTTCGATGGACACACGGTCGATCAGCGCAAAGGTTTCCTCCAACTGCGGGGTCACGCCATGCAGACGATGATTCGGAAAGCCGCCACCCACGTTCAGCCGCGCGATGGTCACGCCCGCCTTGCGGGCAATCTCGGCCGCTTCAAGGATATAGGACTCCCACGCCTTGGGGTCAGTGCATTGCGTGCCGGGGTGGAATGTGATCGACGGGATGAACCCGGCATCGGCCACCACTTTCAACAGGTCCACCGCCACTTCGGCAGTTGCGCCGAATTTTGCGCCAAAGTTATAGGCAGCCCCTGCGACCGGCAGCTTGAAGCGCACTGAAATTTCGGTGCCCTCGGCCGGGACCATCTCGATCAGCTTGTCCAGTTCCGATCGCGAATCAACGCTGTAGGATTTCACCCCACGCTCCACCGCATAGGCGATCTCGTGGCGTGCCCGCACCGGGTTGTTGTAGTGAATCGCAGCATCCGGGGCCAGACGGCGGATCAGGTCAATCTCGAACCCGGACGCGCAATCGTAACCGCGCACGCCAGCGGCGGCGAGGTTTTCGATCATCTCGTCGCTCGGGTTTGATTTGACCGCATAGGTCACCATACCGGGAAAGCCGTCGATGAACCGACGGGCAGCTGCCTGAACCACGGTTGGTGCAAAAAACAGCACCGGGTTAACCGGCTTCTCAACGCGCAGAAATTCAGTTGGATTTGTCCAGATCGTTTTCGAGAGTCCCATCGGCGTTTCCCTTCCTGCCAACAAGACGCATAGCCCTTTGCCGTTGCACTCAACGGGGCCGGGCACCAGCGTGGTTATCTAAAACCAGGCCAGGTGCGTATGAACCGCCCTTTTCCTGCAACGTAGGATGGGGCATATGGGGCACAATCTCACCGAACAAAACTACATAATCGGAGTCTGAAGGTGTTAGAATGACGAAAGCATCGGTCAAATCGTATGGATGATCTGGATCGCAACATTATCGCCCTTCTGCGCGCCGATGCCCGCCTGTCGCTGGCGATGCTGGCGCGGCGTTTGAAGGTGGCACGGTCCACCATTCAGGCCCGGCTGGAACGACTTGAGGACAGCGGCACCATCGCCGGATATACTCTGAAACTGGGCGAAGGTGCTGACCCGAACCGGTTGCGCGCCACCGTTCTGCTGACCATCGAGCCGCGCACCCAAGCAGCCCTGCTGACCCGCCTCAAGTCAATCTCCGAGGTCGAGCGTGTGTTTACCACCAGTGGCCGGGTGGACCTGCTGTTACAGATTGCCTGCCCCAACACGCAGGTGCTGGATCAGGTGCTGGACCAGATCGGCGCGATGACCGGGGTTCATTCCTCCGAAAGCCTTATTCACCTTTCGACAAAGATCGACCGGGCGATCTGAGCGCAAGGCCAATACAAAGAAAAGCCAAAGCCGCGCAGATAAAGGTCGCAACGCGCAACGGCGCAACATCCGTTTCCGGGTGTTCAAGCCGTCGCACCACCCGTGCCGGGGCCTGCGCGTCATAAAACACCCGAAACTGCCCTCCGACCTCTTGAGGGTAGGCCTCAAATCCCGACTTTGAAAGCTTTAGCCTGCCGGTAAAGGTGCTGTCTGCCACAGGATAGCTGAAGCTGGCCGGAATGACCCAGCGTTTGCAGCTTTTGCCGCAACGTTATCTCGATCGGCGGGGCAAAGCGGGTCCAGGTTGCGCGCGTCTCGACAGCGCGCTGAAACTGGTCGTGCGCACACTCTGTCTGGAACCACAATGTGCCAAACACCCCGGTGGCCGCAAGAAAGCCTGCGGCGATGATCGCAAAGTTATGGCTGGATACGGGTAAGGATGCGCGGCTCATTTTCAGGATTATCCGGAGCATATAGGCAGAAAAATGTAATGTATCGCCCAAAGACGGGACAACTTTTCTGCGCCAACCACGGGCCGTGCGGCCATGACCGCCCGAGCCGGAATTGCGGAGCCTGCGCATCCCCCCCTTGGCCTTTGGACCCATATTCGCTAAGTCCCCAGCAACCGCAAAGGATGATGCCCATGCCGATGGAAAAGACCTTCAACGCCGCCGAGGCCGAGGCCCGGATTTCCGCCCTTTGGCTGCGGGAAAAAGCCTTTGCCGCCGGGGCCAATGCCAAACCGGGGCATCCAGCGTTTTCCGTCATGATCCCGCCGCCAAACGTCACCGGCAGCCTGCACATGGGCCACGCCTTCAACAACACGCTGCAAGATATCCTGACCCGCTGGCACCGCATGATGGGCGACGATACGCTCTGGCAGCCCGGCACCGACCACGCCGGTATCGCCACGCAAATGGTGACCGAACGCGACATGGCGAAAAACGGCGAGCCCACCCGCCGCGACATGGGGCGCGACGCGTTCCTGTCCCGCGTCTGGCAGCAAAAGCAATCCTCGCGCGGCACCATCATCGGCCAGTTGCAGCGGCTGGGGGCCAGTTGCGACTGGGACCGTGAGGCCTTCACCATGTCCGGCGCGCCAAACGCGCCAGACGGAGAGCAGGGCAATTTCCACGATGCCGTGATCAAGGTCTTTGTCGAGATGTACAACAAAGGCCTGATCTATCGCGGCAAACGCCTTGTGAACTGGGACCCGCATTTTGAAACCGCGATTTCCGACCTTGAGGTCGAGAATATCGAAGTCGCGGGCCACATGTGGCATTTCAAATACCGCCTCGCAGGCGGGGAAACCTATGAATACGTTGAGAAAGACGAAAACGGCGCGGTGACGCTGCGCGAGACGCGCGACTACATTTCTATCGCGACCACCCGGCCAGAAACCATGCTGGGCGATGGTGCGGTGGCCGTGCACCCGTCCGACGAACGCTATGCGCCCATCGTCGGCAAGATGGTCCACCTGCCGCTCTGCGACCGCCTGATCCCGATCATCACCGACGAATACCCCGACCCCACCTTTGGCTCGGGTGCCGTGAAAATCACCGGCGCGCATGACTTCAACGACTACAGTGTCGCCAAACGCGCGAACCTGCCCTGCTACCGCCTGATGGACACCCGAGGTGCTATGCGCGCCGATGGTGCCCCCTATGCCGAGGCGGTCCTGCGCGCCCGCGAGATCGCGGCAGGGTCTGCTACGACCGAGGCCGAAGTCGATGGCCTCAACCTTGTGCCCGAAAAATACCGCGGGCTGGACCGGTTTGACGCGCGCAAAGCAGTGATCGCCGACATCAACGCCATCGGCCTGTCCGTGACCACGCTGGTCAAGGAAGTTGACCCGGAAACCGGCAGCGAGCACCTGACCCGCGAGCCGGTGGTCGAGGCGAAAAAGATCATGCAGCCCTTCGGCGACCGGTCCAAGGTCGTGATCGAGCCGATGCTGACCGATCAATGGTTCGTCGATACGGCTAAGATCGTGGAACCGGCGCTGGAGGCGGTGCGCAGCGGTGCGACCAAGATCATCCCGGAGTCGGGCGAGAAGACCTATTACCACTGGCTGGAGAATATCGAGCCTTGGTGCATCTCGCGTCAGCTCTGGTGGGGGCATCAGATTCCGGTGTGGTATGGGCCGGAAATCGAGCACGGCGCTATCACTGCAGGAAAATACCGGCACTTTTGCGCGCCCAGCGAACAGGAAGCAATTGCTGCGGCAGCGCTTCATTACGGCGACATGGCCGTCGTCCTTGATGCCAGTTCAACAATGGCTCGCGATCAGATCGAAGACGCAGAGCAACTCTCTATCGATGCGTTCTTTGCGGCGTTCACTCGCCGCGACGCGTCCGGAAAATTCCAGGTGCGCTTGCGCCGCGACCCCGACGTTCTCGACACATGGTTCTCCTCCGGCCTCTGGCCCATCGGCACCCTCGGCTGGCCGGAACAGACCCCGGAACTGGCAAAATACTTCCCCACCTCCACCCTGATCACAGGCCAAGACATCATCTTCTTCTGGGTCGCCCGGATGATGATGATGCAACTGGCCGTGGTGGATCAGGTTCCGTTCAAGACCGTCTACCTGCACGGTCTGGTCCGCGACGCCAAGGGCAAGAAGATGTCGAAATCCCTGGGCAACGTCATCGACCCGCTGGAGATCATCGACGAATACGGCGCAGACGCGCTGCGCTTTGCCAATGCCGCCATGGCCAGCCTTGGCGGCGTGCTGAAACTGGACACCCAGCGCATCGCAGGCTACCGCAACTTTGGCACCAAACTGTGGAACGCCTGCCGCTTTGCCGAAATGAACGGCGTCTGGGAAAACCACGCGACCCAAAGCGCCCCGCCACAGGCCAGCGCCACCGTCAACAAATGGATCATCGGCGAAACCGCCAAAGCCGCCGCCGAGGTGTCGGAAGCACTGGAAAACTACCGCTTCGACCAGGCCGCCGATACGCTTTACAAATTCGTCTGGGGCAAGGTCTGCGACTGGTATGTCGAATTCGCCAAACCGCTGTTTCATGGCGAACAGGCGGATGAGACGCGCGCCACCATGGCTTGGGTGCTGGATCAATCCATGATCCTGCTGCACCCGATGATGCCCTTCATCACCGAAGAACTCTGGTCCACCACAGGCACCCGCGCCAAGCTGCTGGTCCATACCGACTGGCCAACATTGCCCGCCAGCCTGATCGACGCGCCATCCATGACCGAGATGACATGGGTAACCACGCTTATCGACGACATCCGCTCGGCCCGCGCGCAGGTGCATGTGCCAGTGGGTCTGAAGCTCGATCTGGTTGCCACTGCGATGACGGATACAGCGCAAACCGCTTGGGGTAATAACGAAACGCTGATCCAGCGCCTCGCCCGGATCAACAACCTGAGCCACGCCGAAACCGCCCCCAAAGGCGCGATCACCGTGGCGGCTGAGGGTGCGACCTTTGCGATCCCGCTCGACGGTGTGATCGACATCGCAGAGGAGAAATCCCGCCTGCAAAAATCGCTCGACAAACTGGCCAAAGAAATTGGCGGGCTGAAGGGGCGGCTGAACAACCCGGCCTTCATCGCTTCGGCCCCGGAAGATGTGGTGGCAGAGGCGCGCGGCAACCTTGAGGCCCGCGAAGATGAGGCCGCCAAATTGCAGGCTGCAATGGCCAGGCTGGCTGAGATCGGCTGACCGAACACGGTTTCCCCGGCACGCGCCGCCCTGCCGGGGAAGCCTCCGGCGGGAGTATTTCAGCAAGCAGCAATGCTATTACCTGTTCTCAAATATCCTCGGGGGGATGAGGAGCGTAAGCGACGAAGGGGGGCAGACAGCCCCCCTTTCCTCGGCCAGCCCATGGGGCTGATGCATGGATTGGCCGACTGCCGATAGCGGCCAGACAGTCTGGCCTGTGTTTTTGAATTTCATGGCAGATTTTGGCCCCGCGCGCCCACTTGCCCCCTGCGGCAATTCCCGCCACTCTGGGCCGATCATGAGCCGCTTTCTTACCCCTTTTGCCACCACTCTGCCTTCCACCGTGCCTTTTACAGGCCCCGAGACGCTGGAACGCCGGCAAGGGCAACCGTTCCGGGCGCGGCTGGGGGCGAATGAATCGCTCTTTGGCCCCTCGCCCAAGGCGCTGGACGCGATGCGGGCGGCATTGGCCGGGGTCTGGATGTATGCCGACCCCGAAAGCCACGACCTGAAGCACGCCCTTGCCGCACATCATGGCGTGAGGCCGGAGAATATCGTGCTGGGCGGCGGGATTGACGGGCTGCTTGGTCTGTTGTGTCGCCTGACGCTAGAGTCTGGCACCCTCGTCGTGACCTCGCTGGGGGCCTATCCGACTTTTAATTTCCATGTGAATGGCTTTGGCGGCGATCTTATCCGCGTGCCTTATCTTGGCAATCACGAAGACCCGCAGGCCTTGCTTGACGCCGCCCGGACCACCAGAGCGCGGCTGATCTATCTGGCGAACCCCGACAACCCGATGGGCAGCCATCATCCGGCGCGGGTGATCGAGGATATGCTGGCCAACCTGCCCGATCACGCGCTGCTGGTGCTGGACGAAGCCTATGCTGATCTGGCCCCTGATGGCACCATCCCCACGATTCTGGCGGATCATCCACAGGTGATCCGGCTGCGGACGTTTTCAAAGGGGTATGGTATGGCCGGGGCTCGGGTGGGCTACGCGATCGCGGCACCGGATCTGGCGCAGGCCTTTGACAAGGTGCGCGACCATTTCGGCATGGGCCGGGTGGCTCAGATCGGGGCTTTGGCGGCGTTAAAGGATCAGGTCTGGCTGGAGGAGGTACGAACACGGATCACCCATGCCCGGCACCGTCTCGCAGGTATTGCAAGCGAGAACGGGTTGCGGCCCCTGCCCTCGGCCACCAATTTTGTGACCGTGGATTGTGGGCGCGACGGGGACTATGCCCGCGCAATCCTGAGCGAGGTGGTCGCGCGCGGTGTGTTCATCCGTATGCCGGGCGTTGCACCGCTGGATCGCTGCATTCGGATCAGTCTGGGCGATGATGCGGCGCTTGATGCGCTGGCAGAGGTCCTGCCGCAGGCGATTTCCGCGGCGGGCTGATCATTTGGTGATTATTCTGCCGCGATATCGGCTTTTGCCGGGCCAAGCGCCGGGGCCGGACCGGGCGGCACATTGGCCGCGCCAAGTTTATGGCTTGGGCCTTCTGCTTCCGTCACCGCACGCAGGGAGTTGAAGGCGGGGGCTGTTGCTGCCGCCTCTGCCAGCGGGCGACGAAAGACCAGCATGTGCTGATAGGTGGTTTTGGTCCCGGTCAGGCCTGACCGTTCATCACAGGGCAGCGTATCGGCCCGGACATAATCCCATCCATCAGCCCCAAGGCCGTTCATCACCTGAGTCAGAGTCAGGGCAAATCTGTCTTCGGTCGACTTCACGCCACGCAGCTTTTCGCCCCGCTTGGGTGCGGGCACCACCTTAAATTCAAAACGCTGCATGACATCTCCCCGGGTTTTGCGTCGTCATGATAGCTGGATTCGCCCAGCAAGACCAAGTGATGAAAGCATTTTTTGGAACCGACCGGGCAGCACCGCAACAACCGCCCTATGTGGTGGGCGGCGCATCAACCGGCCCCAATCCCTAGGGGGTATCGTCTGACACAAGGCCGGGAAACAAGTGAAGGGCGGCGGATTCCAGCGCATCAAGACTGCCCTGCTCATCCGCATCGGGGGCGCGGTTGCGCGCTTCATTCACCTGCAAGAGCACCGTTTGTGCCATGGCACGGGGCGACGGGCACAGCGGATTCTGGCAAAGGGCAAGCGCGATTTCAGCCATGCCAAGATGCGCCGCAGCAGAGGGCACTACCAATGCCTCAGCCTGGGCTTCCTGTGCGCGGATCAGTTGGCGATACGACAATTCGGGGTCTTTGGCATCGTCGCGCAAGGGCATCCATGCTTGCGCAAGCGCTGCATAAAGTGTCGCGCGCTCAATTGCCGTGATGCGGGTCGTGTCAAGCATCGCCGTCAGCTTGGCCACCGCACGCGCCCGCAAATCGCGCGCATCGCTGCCCGACACAGTCGCCGCCTTGGCACGCAACGCGCGTCCCAGCAGCAAGGCCACCTCGGGGCTGTTGGGCAAGCGTTCCAGCGTGGCAATGGCGCGGTTGAGCGGGGGGCGGCAGGCGGGCGGGTTCAGCGCCAGACCCATTCGAACATCGCTGCGCGCCCGCGCCAGAAGCGAGGCATCGTCGCGGCCAAGGGCCGCACGAAAGCGGCCCAACAGGCTCACAGACCCAATTTCTGCGCCACCATCGCATTCACGACGGCGGGATTGGCCTTGCCTCCGGTGGCTTTAAGCACCTGTCCGGTGAACCAGCCTGCCAGCTTTGCATTGACCTTGGCCTTTTCGACCTGATCAGGGTTGGCCGCGATCAGCGCATCAAGGGCGCGCTCGATCTCGCCGGTGTCTGTCACCGCTTTCATGCCGTGCTTGGCGGCTTGCTCTGCCGGATCACCGCCCTCGGTCCAGAGGATTTCGAACAGGTCTTTGGCCATTTTGCCAGTGATCTCGCCCTTGGCCAACAGATCCAGCATCCCGCCCAGTTGCGCAGCAGTAAGCGGGCTGTCGGCAATCGCGCGACCCTCTTTGTTCAGACGGCCAAAAAGTTCATTGATCACCCAGTTCGCGGCGATCTTGCCATCACGGCCCTGTGCAACGGATTCGAAGAACCCTGCTGATTCCAGATCGGCAGTCAGCACGTTGGCGTCATAATCGGTCAGCCCGAAATCGGCCATGAAGCGCGCCTTCTTGGCATCGGGCAGTTCGGGCATGCTGGCCGCAATGTCATCGACCCAAGCCTGCTCTATCTCCAGTGGCATAAGGTCGGGGCACGGGAAGTAGCGGTAATCGAACGCTTCTTCCTTCGACCGCATCGACCGGGTCTCATTCTTGTCGGGATCATACAGCCGGGTTTCCTGATCCACCTTGCCGCCATCTTCCAGAATTGCGATCTGGCGGCGGGCCTCGTAATCAATGGCCAGTTGGATGAACCGCATCGAGTTCATGTTCTTGATCTCGCAGCGGGTGCCAAGATGGCCAAAATCCTGCGTGGCCTGATATTTCTCATACTGGCCGGGACGGCAGACCGACACGTTCACGTCGGCACGCAGATTACCGTTTTGCATATTGCCATCGCAGGTGCCCAGATAGCGCAGGATCTGGCGCAGCTTGACGACATAGGCGGCGGCCTCTTCAGGCCCGCGAATGTCGGGTCGGCTGACAATCTCCATCAGCGCCACGCCTGTGCGGTTCAGGTCCACGAAAGACATCGCCGGGTCCATATCATGGATCGACTTGCCCGCGTCTTGCTCAAGGTGAATCCGCTCGATCCGCACCATACGGGCCGTTCTTGTGCCATCAGGGCCGGGGGGAAGTTCAACCAGCACTTCACCTTCACCCACGATAGGGTGGTAAAGCTGGGAAATCTGATAGCCCTGCGGCAGATCAGGGTAGAAGTAATTCTTGCGGTCAAAGGCCGAGAACAGGTTGATCTGCGCCTTGAGGCCAAGGCCGGTGCGGACGGCTTGTTCGACACAAAACTCGTTGATCACAGGCAACATGCCCGGCATGGCGGCATCGACAAAGGCCACATTGGAATTAGGCTCGGCCCCGAATTGGGTCGACGCACCGGAAAACAGCTTGGCGTTGGACGACACCTGCGCGTGAATTTCCATTCCGATGACAAGTTCCCAGTCGTGCTTTGCCCCGGCGATCACCTTGGGGGTTGGCGCGGTATAGGTCAGGTCCAGCATGGCGCACTCCTTCGTCGGCCCTGATAACGGGCGTTTCCTCTGTCTTTAGGCGGCGAAACGCCGTGGGGCAAGGGGTGGCACTGGCGGATTGATGCCGATGTACCCGTGGTGGGGTTGCCCGACTCGGGTCAACCAGCCTAACGCCACAGAGCCGCGCACAAAGGTGCGGCGCTGCCCATGGACGACCTGATGCGTTTCCCACTTTCGCTTGTTGCCGTTTCGGCCTTCGCACTTGCTGGCTGTGTAGCCAGTGCCACCGGAAAGGACACAGGCGAACCACCCGCGATGCGCTGGGATCATCGGCCAGAGGCTGCAAACTGGACGCAAACATCAATGAACATGATCGCCGCGAATGATGCGGTGCTGGCGGCGCGCGTGCCTGCCGATATCGAGGGCTGGTGCCCCGGTTATGATGACGCCAGCCTGACCGAGCGCCGCGCGTTCTGGGCCGGGTTGCTGTCGGCTACAGCCAAGCATGAAAGCACGTGGAACCCGCAAGCATCCGGTGGCGGCGGGCGCTACATTGGCCTGATGCAGATCTCGCCATCCACCGCGCGCGCCTATCGTTGCGAAGCAACCAGCGTTTCCGCACTCAAAAACGGCGAGGCGAATTTGGCTTGCGCCATCAAGATCATGTCGAAACAGGTTGGCCGTGATGGCGTGGTGGCCGGTGGCGGCAACCGTGGTATCGGGCGCGACTGGGGCCCATTCCGGTCTGCGACAAAGCGATCTGACATCGCTGGCTGGACCAAATCACAAAAGTATTGCGCAAGCTGATCGTCTTGCCCTCGGCCAGATCGGCCTCTATGTTTTGGCCATGTTTGAACGCCTCCTCTCTGGCCTTCTGGCCCCTGCCCCCGCGCGTCTGGCTGAACCGGATGCGCGTCTTGCCCTTGCCGCCCTGATGGTGCGTGTGGCGCGGTCTGACGGTATTTATGCCGATGCAGAGATCGCGCATATCGATCGGGTGTTGGCACGCCTGCACCATTTGTCACCCTTTGCCGCCGCTGGCATGCGCACCGAAGCCGAGGTGCTAGAGGCCGAAGCGCCAGACACCGTGCGCTTTACCCGCGCAATCAAAGCGGCCACAGCACAGGAAGACCGCGCCGGATTGCTACAGGCGTTGTGGTCGGTCGCGCTGTCAGATGGCGCGCGCGATGCCGAGGAAGACCGCTTGCTGCGGCTGGTTGCCAATTTGCTGGGCCTGACGGATGTTGAGTCCGCCCTTGCCCGGCAGCGGGCCGCGAAAGAATGATCGCATCACTGGGAATGTATGACCGCACCGAGATTGCGGCGGCGAATGACGCGCTGTGGTCGCTGATCCGGGACGGTCTGCGCAAGCGCGGGCTGACCGCGCCAGAGGCTTTGACCAGAGGGGCCCAAGCCTATTGGCCTGCTTGGGCTGCGCCGGACCTGTTGCTGTCACAGACATGCGGATTGCCATTCCGGGCACGGCTGCACGACACCGTGACACTGGTTGGCACGCCCGATTACGGGGTCGCGGGCTGCGCACCGGGGTATTACAGATCGGTCCTGATCGCGCGGCTGGATGATCCGCGCACGACAGAATCTGCGTTCAGCGCAACACAACTGGCGATCAACGAGCCCCTGTCTCAATCAGGGTGGGCGGCGGTCTATCAGCACTTCCATGACCTTGGCCTTGCTATCGGCCCGGTGATCGCAACGGGTGGCCACCGCGCAAGCGCCCTTGCCGTTGCCGAGGGGCGTGCCGATTTTGCCGCCATCGACGCTGTGACATGGGAATTGCTGACGCGGCATGAGGCGTTTGCCAGCGGTCTGCGCGTCTTTGCGCAAACGCGCGCCACTCCGGGCTTGCCGCTGATTACGGCGCTGGCCGGACAGGCCGATGCGGTGTTTGCGGCGGTGTCACAAGCCATCGACGATCTTGGCGCATCGCAGCGCCACACGCTGTGCTTGCGCGGGTTAACCCGGATTCCCGCCAGCGCTTATCTTGCCTTGCCAATCCCACCCGCACCTGCCCAATTTGGTGGCACATTGTGACCAATCCTGCAGCAACTGCCGCTGTGTTTGTCACAAAGAGCGTTGCAATGGCGCGAATCTTGCGCCCTATTTGATCAACTGTATCAACCCCGCGAGGCAAAGTGATCGCTGCCCCCCAGACCAATCCCAGCCAATCCGCCACCGATACCCCGGTGATCGAAATCCATGGCCTGCACAAAGCCTATGGGTCGCTTGAGGTTCTCAAAGGGGTGGATCTGACCGCACCGCGGGGTCACGTGATCAGCCTTATCGGGTCATCGGGATCGGGAAAATCCACCCTGCTGCGCTGCTGCAACCTGCTCGAAGACAGCCAGCAAGGCGAAATCCTGTTTGAGGGTGAGGCCGTGCGCTGGAAAGGCCAGGGGTTGGCCCGCCACCCCGCCGACCGGGCGCAGGTAACCCGCATTCGCACCAATCTGTCGATGGTGTTTCAGCAGTTCAACCTGTGGTCCCATATGACAATTCTGCAAAACGTGATGGAGGCCCCGGTGACGGTGCTGAAGCGCGATCCGGCAGAGGTCGAGGCAAAGGCGCGCGAATATCTGGCCAAGGTCGGTATCGCCGACAAGGCCGATGCTTGGCCCGCCATGCTGTCGGGCGGCCAGCAACAGCGCGCAGCAATCGCGCGGGCGCTGTGCATGGAACCGCGTGCGCTGCTGTTTGATGAACCCACCAGCGCACTTGACCCCGAGCTGGAGCAAGAGGTGATCCGCGTGATCAAATCGCTTGCCGAGGAAGGGCGCACGATGATTCTGGTAACACATGACATGAAGCTGGCAGCCGACTGCTCGGATCATGTCATTTTCCTGCACCAAGGCCGGATCGAGGAACAGGGGCCGCCATCGACGCTGTTCGGGAACCCGCAGACCGACCGATTGCGGGGCTTTCTTTCTGCCACGTCCTGAGTTTATACTAAACCATAACAACAGCTTACCAATGGGAGACACTTATGAAAAAGCTGATGAGCGCAACTGCGCTGATGGCACTGATGGCTGGGGGCGCATTGGCGCAACAGACCGTCCGCATGGGCACCGAGGGCGCTTACCCACCCTATAACTTCATCAATGACAATGGTCAGGTAGACGGGTTTGAACGCGAGCTGGGCGATGAGCTGTGCAAGCGCGCCGAGCTGACCTGTGAATGGGTCACAACTGATTGGGATTCGATCATCCCGAACCTTCAGTCCGGCAACTATGACACCATCATCGCCGGCATGAACATCAACGAAGAACGGTCCAAGGTGATCTCGTTCACCCAGAACTACACCCCCCCGGCGCCCTCGGCCTATGTGGCCCTGTCGGCAGATGCCGATATCGAGGGTGGCGTGATCGCGGCGCAGGTCAACACGATCCAATCGGGCTATATCGCCTCGTCGGACGCGACGCTGCTGGAGTTTGCAACGCCGGATGAAACCGTTGCGGCTGTGCGCAACGGTGAGGCCGATGCGGTATTTGCCGACAAGGATTATCTTGTTCCGATCGTCAACGAATCGAACGGACAGCTGGTCATCGTCTCGGATGATGTGACGCTTGGCGGTGGTGTCGGCATGGGCCTGCGCCAGTCTGATACCGAGCTGCGCGAAAAGTTCGACGCCGCCATTACCTCGATGAAAGAAGACGGTACGCTTAACCCGTTGATCATCAAGTGGTTCGGCGAAGACGCGGACGTATTCTGATGAAATGGCCCCCGTGCTTAAACTGTGCGGGGGCACATCCCCATGTTTGAATTTTGCGCTGATCCCAAATCGCTGGAAGGCTTTCAATGGTTTGCGTGCTACCTGACGTCAGGCAAGCACATGAACATGTATTGGGCGTTCGGCACGGTGCTGCTGCTGCTGGCAGTCACGGCCCCGATAGCCATGTTGTTCGGGTTTTTCGGCGCAATGGCCGCGCGCAGTCCGTTTTTCGCACTACGGCTCATCGGCAAGGGCTATACTGGCATGGTGCGCGGTGTGCCCGATATCGTGTTCTTCCTGTTCTTCGTAATCGCGCTGGATCAGGGCATTGAATACATCATGCATCTGATCCGCTGCCCCGAGTGGACCGAGCCTGTGCGCAACGGGCTTGAATTCCGGGTCTGTCCGCAGGCCAAGGTGCCGCTTGGCAATTCGGCGCAATGGATCCATCAGTTTTACGGCTTTATGCTGGCGGTGCTGACCTTCGCGCTGGTGTTCGGGGCATTTGCCGCCAACGTGCTTTATGGCGCGATGCAGGCGGTGCCGCGCGCGCAGCTTGAAACTGCCGAAGCCTATGGGCTGAGCCACGCTCAGGTGTTTCGCCGCGTTCTGGTGCCGCAGATGTGGGTTTACGCTCTGCCCGGCCTGTCAAACCTGTGGCTTATTCTAATCAAGGCCACCCCCCTGCTGTTCCTGCTGGGCGTGCAGGATATCGTATATTGGGCGCGCGAATTGGGCGGGGCCAAGACCCAGGCCTTTGATTATCCGCACCCCGACTGGCGGCTGTATTACTTCCTGTTCCTGCTGGTGTTCTATCTGGGCTTTACCCGCGTCTCTGAAATCGTGCTGAACCGCATTTCCGCCCGGCTGTCCAAAGGACAGGCCACAGCGGCGGGCGAAGCAATGCGAAAGGCGGGCATATGACCTGTTGGGAAACCATTGGCGCCTATGCTTTCCGGTCGCTTGGCTATGGCGAACGCCTGCTGCCGCGCAGCGATTTTACCCTGTGCCAGCAATTCACGCTGATCGGGTCGGGGCTGATCTGGAATGTCTATTTCGGGGTTGTGGCGCTGATCTTCGGCTTTGTTCTGGCCAATGCGATTGCCTTTGCCAAAGCCTCGCACAACCCGATTGCACGTAAACCTGCAGAATGGTTCATCTTTCTGTTCCGTGGCTCGCCGTTGTTCATCCAGTTCTTTCTGGCCTATGAAGCATTGCAATTGCTGCCCCGCGCCGGGATCGACGTGTTCGGCATTACGGTGCAGACCTCGTGGACCACAAAAGCCTGGGCGGGGGCGTTATTTGTGTTGTTCCTAAACACCGCCGCCTATTCCGCCGAGATCTTTTATGGCGCGTTGCGGTCAATCCCCAAAGGCGACCTTGAGGCGGCAGAGGCCTATGGTCTGACCGGGTTTGCGAAATTTCGCCGGATCCAGTGGCCCACCATGCTGCGGCTGGCTTGGCCTGCCTATACGAATGAGGCGATCTTTCTGTTCCATTCCACCACACTGGTCTATTTCTCGGGCTTTCCAGCGTTTCAACAGCGGGGCGACGCGCTGTATTACGCCAGCTATTTTGCCGACAAGACCTTCAACCCCTTTGTCTCGTATCCGATTGTGGCAGGCTATTTCATCGCGCTGACCCTGCTGCTGATCTGGCTGATGGGGGCGATCAATGCCCGTCTGAACCGGCATTTGCCGTCAAACATGGGTGGTAAAATTCGCTTGCGTCTTCAGGTGATCCGATAGTAGCGTATATTTGATCAAATTATTCGGACACCCGTCCGGACCCGCGCCAACCGCGGGGGGAAAGATTACAAACCAAGGATGGAACACGGGCCGCGCCACAGGTAACGCCCCGACCAAACGAACATGATGAAGGACTACCTGCGTAAACACCCGCAAGTGCGCACGATCCGAGTGGCAGCCGCCGACTTGAACGGTCAGGCCCGTGGCAAGCGCATTCCGTCTCGCTATGCTGACAAGGCGGTCAAGGACGGCACCCGTTTTCCGTTCTCTGTGCTAAGCCTCGACATCTGGGGCGAAGATATTGACGACAGCCCGATGGTCTTTGAACAGGGCGATCAGGATGGCGTGCTCAAGCCCACAGAGCGCGGTTTCATGCCGATGCCTTGGCTGGAGGCGCCGACTGCCCTGCTGCCGATCTGGATGTTCCGTGAAAACGGCCAACCCTATGAAGGCGACCCGCGCCACGCACTGAATGCAGTCGTCAAGCAGTACAAGAAGCGTGGCCTCACGCCTGTTGTGGCGATGGAGTTGGAGTTTTTCCTGATCGACGATTCGGGCAAAACCCTGCAAGTGCCGTCTTCGCCCCGATCCGGCAAACGCCGAAAGGCGGCGGAAACCTTGTCGATCCGGGCACTTGACGCCTTCGACACCTTCTTTACCGACCTGTACGACGCCTGTGAGGCGATGGACATTCCCGCCGATACCTCGACATCGGAAACCGGGCTTGGCCAGTTCGAGGTGAACCTGATGCATTGCGATGACGCCCTGCGCGCCGCCGATGATGCGTGGTTGTTCAAGATGCTGGTCAAGGGTCTGGCACGTCGCCATGGCTTTGCCGCCAGCTTTATGGCCAAACCCTATGCCGAATACTCGGGATCGGGCCTGCACACCCATTTTTCCGTTCTGGACGAAGCGGGCGACAACATTTTTGACAGCGGCGGACCAAAAGGCACAGCTGCGTTGAAACATGCAGTCGCGGGCTGTCTGGCGGCGATGAGCGATTCTACGCTGGTCTTTGCCCCGCATGAAAACAGCTATGAACGACTGGTGCCTGATAAACACGCCCCGACAGCGATCTGCTGGGGCTATGAAAACCGCACCGCGGCGGTTCGCATTCCGGCGGGTAGCCCTGCGGCACGGCGGATCGAGCACCGGGTCGCGGGCGGCGACGTGAACCCTTACCTCATGCTGGCAACCATCCTTGGGGCCGCACTCATGGGGATGGAGGATGAGCTGGAACCGGCCTCTCCGGTCTCTGGCAACGCCTATGCCATGGACCTGCCGCAGATCCCTGCAACATGGGAGGCGGCGATTGATGCCTTTGAGAACAGCGATATGCTGTCGCGCTTCCTGCCCAAAGAGCTGATCCGCAACTTCGTTCTGACCAAGCGTCAGGAAATGCACTACATCGCGGAACTGACACCGGAAGAGCGGGTGGAACTGTATCTCGATACGGTCTGACGCCCGATTTGCCGCGCCCCCTTGACCTGACAGGGGGGCGCGGCGCAAAGCTTTGCAATCCTTAACTTCGGACAGGCCATGCTGATCGGCATTCTGCAAACCGGGCTTGCACCCGACGCTCTTGCGCCCGAGATGGGCGATTATCCCGACATGTTCGCCAAGCTGCTGGACGGCCACGGCTTCACCTTTCGCACCTACCCCGTCGTGAATGGCGTTTTTCCGGATGCCGTGCAGGACTGTGAAGGCTGGCTGATCACGGGATCAAAGCACGGTGCCTATGAAGACCATCCGTGGATTGCGCCGCTCGAGTTGTTCATTCGTGACGCCTTTGCCGCACGGGTGCCGGTGGTCGGGATCTGCTTTGGCCACCAGATCATCGCGCAGGCAATGGGCGGAAAGGTTGAGAAGTATGCGGGAGGCTGGTCCATCGGGCCGACCTCGTACGACTTTGGCAGTGAAACCCTGACACTGAACGCATGGCATCAGGATCAGGTGGTGACGCGACCAGAAGGTGCGACCGTTCTGGCCAGCAGCGGGTTTTGCGAAAATGCTGCCTTGCTTTACGACGACCGCGGGCTGACCATTCAGGCACATCCAGAGTTTTCGTCCGCCTTTGTTGACGGGCTGATGAAAACCCGCGCTATTGGTGTTGTGCCAGATCCCCTGTTGGCAGAGGCGGCAACCCGGCTGGACGTGCCGCTGCAAGACAAGACCATCGCCGCGCGTATTGCGGCGTTTTTCAAAGCGCCCCGGACCTGACGTCCGGGGGCAAACTGAACGGACCGACCCCATGTCAAAATGGACCGACAAACTGCCCGACGCCGCGCGTGATTTTATCGGCAATCGCCGGGTGGACGAGGTGGAATGCATCATCGGCGACATCGCCGGGGTCGCGCGGGGCAAGGCGATGCCCGCCGCCAAGTTCGCGCACCAGAAAAGCTATTTCCTGCCAAACTCGATCTTTTTGCAGACGATCACCGGCGAATGGGCGGACAATCCGTTCGACGCCTTTACCGAACCCGACATGATCCTGGAGCCGGATTTCACTACCGCCACCGCCGCACCCTGGACCGCAGATGTGACATTGCAGGTGATCCACGACGCCAAGGACCAAGAGGGCAATCTGATCCCCTATGCCCCGCGCAACCTGCTGCGCCGGATTGTTGATCTTTATGCGGAACAAGGCTGGAAAGCCGTTGTCGCCCCCGAGATGGAGTTCTTCCTGACCGCCCGCAATATCGACCCCAACATGCCAGTGATGCCGCCTATGGGCCGCTCTGGGAGGCGCGCGGCGGGCAAGCAGGCCTATTCCATGAGCGCGGTCGACGAATACGGCAAGGTGATCGACGACATCTACGATTTTGCCGAGGCGCAGGGGCTTGAGATTGACGGCATCTTGCAAGAAGGCGGCGCGGGGCAGATAGAGCTGAACCTAGCACACGGCGACCCGGTGCGGCTGGCGGATGATGTATTTTTCTTCAAACGCCTGATCCGTGAGGCCGCTCTGCGCCACGATTGCTTTGCCACCTTCATGGCCAAGCCGATTGCGGGCGAGCCTGGCTCTGCCATGCACATTCACACATCGGTGGTGGATTCCAAGAGCGGCAAGAACATCTTTGCCGGGTCAAAGGGCATGGAAACTGAGGCGTTCTTGCATTTTATCGGCGGTTTGCAGAACCACCTTGGCGCGGGCATCGCCCTGCTGGCGCCCTATGTGAACAGCTATCGCCGCTATGTCCCTGATTTTGCCGCACCCATCAACCTTGAATGGGGCCGCGACAACCGCACCACAGGGCTGCGGGTGCCGATCTCCTCGGCGGCGGGCCGTCGGGTGGAAAACCGCCTGCCGGGTATGGATTGCAACCCGTATCTGGGCATCGCAGCCACCTTGGCCTGCGGCTATCTGGGGTTGATGGAAAAACGCCTGCCCCGGCCTGAATTCATTGGCTCAGCCTATATCGACAGCGACGAAATTCCAGTGAACATGGGCGATGCGCTGGACCTTCTGGACGAGGATGCGGCGCTGAAATCGGTGTTGGGTGATAGCTTTTGCAAGGTCTACGACTCTGTAAAGCGAAACGAATACAAAGAGTTTCTTCAGGTCATCAGCCCATGGGAACGCGAACACCTGCTTTTGAACGTATGAACCTTTTGCACGCCAATGACCGGGCGGGGGAATTTCCTCCGTCTTATTACGCGGCCACTGCCACACCGTTGAAGCCTTTCCCGGTGCTGAAGGGCCAACTCAGCGCTGATGTATGCATCGTCGGGGGCGGCTACACTGGCCTGTCAGCCGCACTGCATCTGGCCGAAGCAGGCCTGCGCGTGGTGCTGCTCGAGGCGCACCGGGTCGGCTTTGGCGCATCGGGGCGCAATGGCGGACAGGTCGGCAGTGGCCAGCGGCAGGACCAGAACTGGCTGGAGGCGCGTGTGGGGCGCGAGGACGCGCGCCGCTTGTGGGATATGGGCGAAGATGCCAAAGCACTGGTGCGCGACCTGATCGACCGCCATGCCTTGCCCGTCACCTTTTACCCCGGTATTGCCCACGCTTGCCGTTCAGCAGCCGAGGCGCGCCATGCCCATGCCTATGCCGAAAAGCTTGCGCGCGATTATGGCTACACCCAGATCGAGCCGCTGTCGCAGGGCGCAATGCGCGATATCGTCGGATCAGACGTCTATCACGGCGGCGATCTGGACCATGGCGCGGGTCATCTGCACCCGCTGAACTATGCACTTGGGTTGGCGCAGGCAGCCGCACAGGCGGGCGCGCAGCTTCATGAACGCTCCGAAGTGCATCACATCCGCCATGGTGCAAAACCGGTGGTGCAGACCGCAAGCGGGCAGGTTAGCTGCGATCATGTGATTTTGGCCGGCAATGGCTATCTGGGCGGGCTTGACCGCAAGGTGGCGTCCCGCGTCATGCCGATCAACAATTTCATACTGGCGACCGAGCCTTTGGGCGACCGCGCGGCGCGGATCTTGTCGCGCAAGATCGCAGTGGCCGATACCAAGTTTGTGGTAAATTACTGGCGGCTGTCAGAGGACAACCGCCTGCTGTTTGGCGGGGGCGAAAGCTATGGCTACCGCTTTCCCGATGTGGTGAAGACCGTGATGAAGCCAATGCTGGAGGTCTATCCGCAGCTGCGCGATGTGCGGGTCGATTATGCATGGGGCGGCACTCTGGCGATCACCATGAACCGGATGCCCTGCTTTATGCGGCCCGCGCCGAACGTCATGTCCGCCTCGGGCTATTCCGGGCACGGGGTGGCGATGGCAACGCTGGCGGGCAAGATGATGGCGCAGGCGGTGCAGGGCCAAGCCAGCGGATTTGACCTGCTGGCGCGCCTGCCGCAACAGCGCTTTCCCGGTGGGGCGGCGCTGCGCTGGCCGCTTCTGGTGGCCGCGATGACATGGTTTTCGCTGCGCGACCGGCTTGGCGTTTAGGCAAAGCTTTGCCCAGTCATGGAATTGTCACTGGCTTTGATCCCACTCAAAGATTAAGCGTCTCTTAAACTGAGTTTAAGGAATCCTCATGGCACATGACGGTCAGACCCTGCCCCCCAACGTCTATGCCGCAGAACCGATCCCAGATACCGCCCGCGCCGAGATTGAGCGGCTGCTGTCATCGGGCGATCTGTTTCGCTACACCGCCGCCAAGGATTCTCCGGTCAGCCTGCTGGAACAGGAATTCGCCGACCTGTTGGGTGCGCGCTATGCGCTTGCGGTATCGTCCTGTTCTGCTGCGTTGTTCTTGTCACTCAAAGCGCTGGATCTGCCGCGCGGGGCGCGTGTGCTGATCCCGGCTTTTACATTTGCTGCTGTGCCTTCTGCCGTGGTTCACGCCGATTGCGTACCGGTTCTGGTCGAGGTGGACGAGACTTACCGCATTGATATGGTGGACTTTTCGGCGAAACTGCCGGGGGCGTCGGCGGTGATGATCAGCCATATGCGCGGCCATACGTCAGACATGGATGCCATTATGGCGCTCTGTGATGCGGCGGGCATTCCGGTGGTAGAGGATGCAGCGCATAGCCTTGGCACGCTTTGGAATGGGCGCAATATCGGCACCATTGGCCGCGTCGGCTGTTTCAGCTTTCAGTCCTACAAGATGGTGAACGCGGGCGAAGGCGGGATCATGGTGACTGACGACCCGGAAATCGCGGCGCGCGCCGTCATCATGTCGGGCGCGTATGAGGAGAACTGGAAAAAACATCCCGGATTCCAGAACAGCTTTTGCGCATGGCAGAACAAACTGCCGCTGTACAACCTGCGCATGCAGAACCTGTCAGCGGCGGTGATCCGGCCGCAACTGCCCGAAGTTGCGCGGCGGGTAAGTGACGGGCGGCGCAACCATGATTATGTGGCCGCGGCACTCAATGCCTGCGGGCTGCTGTCGGTGCCACCTGCCCTGCCCCCTGAATTGCGTGCGCCGGATTCGATCCAGTTCACGCTGGCAGGTGATTGGACGGATGCACAGGCGCTTGAGTTTCAGGATAGGGCCAAGGCGCAGGGTGTAGCAGTGCAGATCTTTGGCTTGTCCGATGGCAATGCGCGGGCGTTCTGGAACTGGCAGTTTCTGGGTGAGGCCCCCGATCTTCCGCAAACCCGCGCCATGCTAATGCGGGCCTGCGATGTGCGCCTGCCAGCACGGCTGACCGTGGCAGAGTTGGACTACATCGCGACGGCTCTGATTGAAGCTGCACAGGCCGCTCATCCGGCGTGACCGGTGTTTTGCCGGAGACGTTCCGCCAGTGTCAGGCCAAACGCAGATCCTGGCTCAGCCAGGGCCAGGTTTTGACGGCAGGCGTCACGATCCGGCTGCCAATCAGGCCGCGCAGATCTGCGGCCACGCGTGCGGGCACATCGCCCATCACCCCGGCCCGCGCCGACAGTGAAATGCTGCGCGCAAGTGGTGCGCCGGGCAGCGGTTGCACCTCTAGCGCATCCAGAAACTGCGCGGCGTGATGCAACGCAAGCGGAGTCAGGATCGTCCAGCCCGCACCTTGCGCAACCAGCGCCAGTATGGCGTGATAGCTGTCCAACTCGAACCGGACCTGCGGACGCTGATTGGCCCGCGCCAGATGGCCAGCGATTTGCCGCCCCATCAGATGCCGGGCCGAATACAGGATCAGCGGCACATCGCCCGTCGCTTTGGGGCGCACCGCAACAAAGGGTTCGGTCAGGACCTGATGCACCTCTCGCCACCCGGCATCTGCGCCCTCGGAACCGAGTTCCGCTGCCACAGCCAGATCAAGCGCGCGGGCCTCCAGCTTGTCCAGCAGGCGATGGCTCGCCCCGGTTTCCAGCAAGAACCGGCATTCGGTCATCTCTTGCGCCAGGCCTGACAGCAGTGCTGGCGTCACCTCGGCATCGAAATCTTCGATCATCCCCAGCCGCAATGTACTAAGCCGCGCGAGGTCGGCACGGGCCAGATCGGCTCGGGCTTCGGCCTCGGTGTTCAGGATCACCTGCGCGTGGCGGCGAAACAGACTGCCAGCCGGGGTCAGGAAGAAGGGACGCGCGGCGCGGTCCAACAGAACCGCGCCCAGTGTCGCCTCAACCGCCGCAAGTTGCTGACTGATCGCCGGGGGCGACACCCCCAGACGCCGGGCGGCGGCAGAGATGGTGCCCTCTTCCGCGACGGCCAGAAAGACCTCTATCCCCCACAAGGTGACGCGGGTCTGTCCCTCGGCCATGATCGGTTACAGCTTGGAGAGTTTCTTTTGCAGCTCGGCAAGCTGCTTTTTGATCTGGGCCAGATCCTCGGCGCTGGTGGCATCATCGCTTTCAGGCTCGGGGCCAGAGGTGCCGGCTGCGCCCCAGCCGGGCACGCCGGTCATCATGGTTTTCATGAATGCTTCCTGTTGCTTGCGCATCAGATCAAAGCCCGGCATCGCAGCCATGGGATTGGGTAAAACCCCAAGGTTTCCCATCATCTTGGATTGGCCCTCGCGCAGCATCTCGAAGCTGGCGGCCAGAAACTGGGGCACGACCGAGTGAACATTGGTGGTATAGCTGCGCACAAGATCTGTCAGCACGGCAATCGGTAGTACGTTTTCGCCTTTGGATTCGTGCTCCGCCACGATCTGCAACAGATACTGGCGCGTCAGGTCATCACCCGACTTCAGGTCAACGATCTGAACCTCACGGCCCGCACGGATAAACCCGGCGATATCTTCCAGAGTCACGTAATCAGATGTCTCAGTATTATACAGGCGGCGGCTGGCATAGCGTTTGATCAGCAGCGGCTTGTCGGTGTCGGCCATGGCCACCCTCCCCTGAGGTTTTTGCACATGCAGAGAAGCTTACGCAGCCCAGACACAAAAGGAAAGCCTAACGGTGTCAGAGGAAAGCCACATAGCAGCGGCGGGGTCTGTGCAAGGCCCAAAGAAAAAGGCGGACCCCGAGGGGCCCGCCTTACGCTTTTTCGCACTCAGGGGGGAGGAAAGCCGAAAAAGCGCTAATCTCGTAGGATTACTTGGCAGCAGAAGCTGCTTTTTTCGCAGCAACGGTCACGTCAGCGGTGGCTTTTTTGACAGCAGCGGTCGCGTCTTCCGACATGTCCTTGCCAGCAGCCAGCATCAGCTCAACAGTTTCCATCTGCACTTTTTTCGCAACTTCAGCGAAAGCGGCCAGGTTCTCAGCAGCCATTTCAGCAGCGGACGAAGCAAAATCGGATACCGATTTGGTGTAATCGGTCGGCTCGGTTTTGGCTTTGGACACATCAGCCATTTTGGCGATGGTGTCTTTGGTCCACTTGGCGGTGATTTCGGTCGACTTTTCAGCAGCTTCCAGAGCCACTTTCGACATTTTCTCGGCCAGAGCAGCCTGAGTTTTGAATGCGTTCTGCATTGCGGACGAGTCAACCGGGAAGGAAGCCATCATGTCCTGCATCACTTTTGCGAAGTCTGGGGTCTTGGTCATTGGTATTCTCCTAGTTGGCCGGAGTGCCCGACCTGTTTTCCATGACAGCAATATAGATGCTGCACCGCAGCATTTCAAGCCTTTTTTCTGCGGTGCAGCATTTTTTATGGTTGTAAGGAGGTAAACCCTTGGCGATCAATCATTTCCCGCAATCACCCTTGCGGTCACATATGTCCCCGGCGCGTCGCACAGGACCGGATTGGTCGAATCACCGGGCATGCGCGCCTTTATCAGCTTGCCCGAACGGGCCCTGAGCCAGTCACCCCAGCGAGGCCACCAGCTGCCTTTGGTATAAGACGTCTCGGCCTTCCATTCTTCGGGCGTGCCCTGCACGGGCGCGTCTGACGTGTAGTGGCCGTATTTATCCTTGGTCGGCGGGTTGATGATCCCGGCGATATGGCCAGACTCTGACAGGATAAAGGTTTTGTCCTTGGACCCCATCTGCCGTACGC
This sequence comes from Pseudotabrizicola sp., assembly GCF_030684215.1. Lineage (GTDB taxonomy): Bacteria > Pseudomonadota > Alphaproteobacteria > Rhodobacterales > Rhodobacteraceae > Pseudotabrizicola. The sequence goes on along the minus strand of NZ_JAUXOV010000040.1, from coordinate 18,369 downwards.
TGTTGAAGCTGCCACGCCAATGCGCAATGTGGTCTGTCTCGCAGGCGATGGCGCAGAGCGGCACCGTGACGCCAGACAGGCTGACAGGTTCGCCAAACACCGGGAACGTGCCTTTTGCAAAGCCATCTTGCTGGCACAACCCGCGCAGATATTGCACCGCCATGGTGGCGGGCAGGTTGGTGCCGTCACCGTTCCAGAACAGAAGATCAAAGGCGGGTGGCGCCTCGCCCAGCATATAGCTTTTGATCGCAGGCTGATAAATCAGATCATTGGAACGCAGAAAGCTGAAGGTGCGGCCCATGAAGAATTTCGACAAGATGCCATCGTTCGCTGACTGACGCTCGATTCCGTCTACGAAATCATCCCCCAGAAACACGCCAACCTCACCCGGATCGGAAAAATCGGCCAGCGTGGTGAAGAAGGTCGCTGATTTGACCGAAGTATCGCCCACACGGTCGAGATGCGCGAGGGTCAGGCCAAGGGTGGTGCCGGCAATGCAATAGCCGACCGTATTGATCTGCTTCTCTCCGGTGATGCGGCGCACCTCGGCCATGGCGCGCAAGTAGCCGTCGCGGATGTAATCATCCATGCCAATATCAGCGTAAGAGGCATCGGGATTGACCCATGACACGACAAACAGCGTGAAGCCCTGATCCACGATCCATTTGATCAGCGAACTCTGCGGCTTCATATCCATGATGTAGAATTTGTTGATCCATGGCGGAAAGATCAGCAAGGGCGTCGTGTGCACCTTTTCGGTGGTGGGCGTATACTGGATCAGTTCCAGCATGCGGTTGCGGTAGACCACGGCACCGGGGGTAGTGGCAATGTTCTGCCCGACATGGAAGGCATCGGGATCGGCCAGCGTGACCAGCACATCACCGTTGTTCGCCTCGATATCGCGAACAAGGTTTTCCAACCCCTGCACCAGACTTTCGCCATCGGTGGCGACGGCCCTTTCCAGCGCATCGGGGTTGGTGCCCAGAAAGTTGGTGGGCGAGAACATATCAATGATCTGCTTGGTGAAGTATTCGACGCGGCGGCGATCCGTCGGTTCCAGCTTTTCCAGATCCCCGATGGCATTGGTCATCGCCTCGGAGTTCATCAGATATTGCTGTTTGATGTAGTTGAACGCGGGATGCGTTTCCCAAAGCGGGTTAGAGAATCGGCGGTCTTTTGGCGTGGGATCGGCCGGGGCCTTCAACTCACCAGACAAAAGTGCCTGCTGGGCATCGACATAGTGCTTAAGACTCTTGCCCCAGAAGCTGATCTGCTGTTCCAGAATCTTGCTTGGGTTCTGCATCATTTCGGCCACATAAGCGGCTGCGGCCTTCATATACACGTCGTTTGAGGGGCCAGAGAGCGCATTATCGGCCTGTTTGCGATGCGCAAGCGCCGCCATCAGCCGCTGGGAGAGTTCCTCAACCCGTGCCAGATTGGCCTGCATCCTCTCCAACTTTGGTCCCGCGTCACTGTCGTCAGTTGTCATGTTAAACTTTCCCCCCTAACCTGCCCAATTGCAGCATAACGTCGCCCGACTGGGGGGGAAAGCGACGAATTTGCCAATACCCCGGACGGGGATGGAGACGCAGATGAAATACATGACCACATACGACATGATGGAAACCGCGCGGAACACCAATGCCTGGATGGGCGCGACCGCGCGGGCGATGGCATCTTATCCGGTGTTTGCGCTGTCAATGAACCCACTGCTCCCGTTGATGGCAGCCTGGGGTGAGGTGACAGAGCGAACCTTTGACCGGATGGTGGTCAAGCCCGACTGGGGCATCCGATCGATCGTGGGGCCAGATGGCACCGATCATCTGGTGGATGTTAAACCGGTGGTGGAGCGTCCCTTTGGTAGCCTGATCCAGTTCTTTGTGCGCCGTCGCGAACCGATGAAGCGCCGGGTGCTGCTGGTGGCCCCGATGTCGGGGCACTACGCGACACTGCTGCGCTCGACCGTGCTGTCGCTGCTGCCAGATTGTGATGTGTTCATCACCGACTGGCACAATGCGCGCGATATTCCCGTCAGCGCGGGCAAGTTCGATATTGAGGATTACACGCTGTATCTGGCTGACTTCATGCGCGAGCTCGGGTCGGATATTCACGTTATCGCGGTGTGTCAGCCGGTGCCGCTGACCTTGGCCGCAACGGCCTATCTGGCCGCCGAAGACCCAAGCGCACAGCCGCGCAGCCTCACGCTGATCGGTGGGCCAGTGGATCCGGACGCCGCAGCAACCGAAGTGACCGATTTTGGCCGCCGGGTGACGATGGGGCAGCTGGAGCAATTGGCGATCCAGCGCGTGGGCTTCAAGTTCAAGGGTGCGGGGCGACTGGTTTATCCAGGGCTGTTGCAGCTGCAAAGCTTTATCTCGATGAACGGCGACCGTCACTCAAAGGCGTTCAGCGAACAGATCATGCGCGTGGCACGGGGCGAGGCGTCGGATCACGACGCGCACAACCGGTTCTACGATGAGTATCTGGCCGTAATGGATATGACGGCAGAATTCTATCTGTCGACGGTGGAGCGTATCTTCAAAAACCGCGAGATTGCGAAGAATGAATTCGTGGTCGCCGGGCGTCGGGTGGATTTTGGCGCGATCACTGATGTTGCTGTGAAAATAGTCGAAGGTGCGAATGACGATATTTCCGCGCCTGGTCAGTGCCTTGCCGCACTGGATCTGTTGACAAACCTGCCTGATTCCAAAAAAGCCGCGCATTTGGAGCCGGGCGCGGGGCATTACGGGATCTTTGCGGGCAAGTCGTGGCGGATGAACATCCGGCCGCTGGTCTTGTCATTCATCGACGCCAATTCGGACACGCCAAAGCCGGCCCAAAATGTCGTGACGCTGGCCTCAGCGTAGGATCATCGGGCCGGACAGAAAGCCCTCGATCGCCGTGGTCACGGCATCGGGGGCCTCTAGCATCGGAAGATGGCCCGCGGCATCAATCCGCTTCAGTGCCGCAGTAGGCATCAGATCACGGGAAAACTCTTGCCGACGCAGCGGCAACAGAGTGTCGGCAACCCCCGCCAGAAACAACGTCGGCACAGTTGCGCGCGCCAAAGTGCGTTGCTGATCGGGGCGGCGTTGCAAGGCGCGGCATTGGCGCAAATAGACCCCTTCGCCCAGACCCAAAGCCATATCCTGCATCAACGCCAGAACCGCAGGGCGATCTGCTGTATCGGCCAAACAGTCGACGGGCACATCTTCTGCAATTGCGACCTTCAGTCGCCCAGCTTGCGCCGCCACCATCCGCGCCTCTCTCAGGGCCGCCATCTGAGGTGTCTCGGCCAGCGGATCGGTGGCCAACACCACCAGCCGCGCGACCCGTTCCGGCGCACGGCGCAGCATATCAAGCGCCACATGCCCGCCCAACCCGTGCCCGACCAGCGCAAAACGCGATGGAGCTTGGCGCAGGGCATCTTCACTCATCTTTTCAACCGTGTCCTGCACCGGCAGATAAATCTGTGCGGCATGCCGGGTGCCCAAAGCCACGATCTGCGGCAAGAATGCCCGCGCGTCCTGCATCAGACCGGGAATAAACAGGATCGGTTCGGGCATCATGACGCCTTTCGATGGGAGAGCCCACGTTAGTTCGAAATATGTAGCCAAGACGAAGAAATGACCAAGATTACCGCAAGAAAAATTGGAAAATTACAATTCCAATCCCTCATCCTGCACGCTGACCTAGCAGTTCAACAACAGCCTGTGCAATCGTTGCAAGGCACTCCGGGCTGGAAAAACGGTGATCCGCCCCTTTGATAAGGGTAAGACGAATATCTGGGCTGTCGGCGTGATCAAGCAGACGCAAAGCAACGCGTGGCGGCACGTCGGTATCAAGTGTGCCCTGCAACAACCTGACCGGAAAAGGCAAATCCAACGGCGCACGCAGCACCAGCCGGCCGCGACCTTCATCAATCAGACGACGCGTGATGATGTATGGATCGTCAGAATAATCCGACGGCAATTCCACCTGACCCTTCTGGATCAGATCATCACGTTGCGCATCGCTAAACCCTTCCCACATGCTGTCTTCCGTGAAGTCCGGCGCGGCGGCGATGCCGACCAGACCAGCAACGCGCTGCGGGATCTCCTTGGCCACCAAAAGCGAGACCCAACCGCCCATGGACGACCCCACAAGGATTTGCGGCCCGGCGGTCAGTTGGGTGATCGCGGCAAGCGCATCCTCGAACCAGTCGCCAATGGCACCATCCAGAAAATCGCCCGAAGACTGTCCATGACCGGAATAGTCAAAGCGCAGAAATGCCCGGCCCTGCTGTGCGGCCCAGTCTTGCAGAAACAGCGCCTTGGTTCCCGTCATATCAGACCGAAAGCCACCCAGAAAAACGATGCCGGGCCCCTGCCCCTCAGTCTGATGATAGGCGATCCGGCGCGATTGCGGGGTGGTCAGAAAGTGCGGCTGTGTCATGGCGTCCTCCGTCCTCGCCCTTCTATGCGCCTCGTGTTGACTTTGCCAAGCACCGGGCGCAAAAACGCGCCCGATATAACCCGCAACCGGGCGTTTCGTAGGCGCCAAAACGACGAGGAGGCCAATATGGCACAAATCTCACTCACCTTTCCCGATGGCAATGTGCGCAGCTATGAGGCGGGCGTGACGCCTGCCGAGGTGGCGGCGTCAATCGCGCCATCTTTGGCCAAGGCCGCGATTTCGGCACAGGTAAACGGCGCGCATTGGGATCTGGCCTGGCCGATCCCGGCGGATGCGGCGCTGTCGATCAACACTCTGAAGGATGAGGCTCCGGCGCTGGAACTGATCCGGCATGACTGCGCGCACATCATGGCGCGCGCGGTGCAGGAGATCTGGCCTGATGTGAAGGTCACCATCGGCCCGGTGCGCGACTACGGCTGGTTTTACGATTTTGATCGGGCAGAGCCGTTCACGCCAGACGATCTTGGCCAGATCGAAGCGAAGATGAAACGGATCATCAACGCACGCGAACTTGTCAAAACAGAACTATGGGATAGGGAACGCACGCGGAAATACTATGAAGATCGCGGTGAGCCTTTCAAAATCGAACTATTGGACCGGATTCCGGCGGGTGAAGACATCCGCATGTATTGGCACGGCAACTGGCAGGATCTGTGCCGCGGTCCGCATCTGCAACACACAGGTCAAGTGCCCGCTGATGGCTTCAAGCTGACCCATGTGGCAGGCGCCTATTGGCTTGGCGACAACACACGCCCGATGTTGCAACGCATTTATGGCGTGGCCTTCAAGAACCGCGACGACCTGAAAGCCCATATGACCATGCTGGAGGAAGCCGCAAAACGCGACCACCGCAAGCTGGGCCGCGAGATGGGTCTGTTCCATATGCAAGAGGAAGCGCCGGGCCAGATTTTCTGGCATCCGAATGGCTGGAACATCTATGTATCCTTGCAAGATTACATGCGCCGCCAGCAACGCCGCGACGGCTATGTCGAGGTCAACACACCGCAGGTGGTGAACCGCAAGCTGTGGGAAGCGTCCGGGCATTGGGAAAACTATCAGGAAAACATGTTCATCGTGGAGGTAGACGAAGAGCACGCACGCGAAAAAACGGTGAATGCGCTCAAGCCGATGAACTGCCCCTGCCACGTGCAGATTTTCAACGTGGGGCTGAAAAGCTATCGGGATCTGCCGCTACGGATGGCGGAATTTGGGTCGTGCAACCGGTATGAGCCATCGGGCGCTTTGCACGGCATCATGCGGGTGCGCGGATTTACGCAAGACGACGCGCATATCTTCTGCACGCTGGAGCAGGTGGAAGCCGAGTCGAAAAAATTCATTGAACTGCTGGCGCGGGTCTATTCCGATCTTGGGTTCGACAAATGGCGCGTCAAGCTGTCGACGCGGCCCGAAAAGCGGGTCGGCTCGGATGAGATCTGGGACAAAATGGAGACAGCACTGGCAAACGCCTGCACCGCTGCGGGCCATGCGTATGAGGTGTATCCGGGTGAAGGCGCGTTTTATGCGCCCAAGCTGGAATTCGTGCTGACCGACGCCATCGGCCGCGACTGGCAGTGTGGCACCTTGCAATTGGACCCGAACCTGCCAGAGCGGCTTGATGCGGCCTATATCGGGGAAGACGGGGCGAAGCACCGGCCGATCATGCTGCACCGCGCGGTGCTAGGCTCCTTCGAACGGTTCATCGGCATTCTGATCGAGAACTTCGCCGGCAAGCTGCCGTTCTGGCTGGCGCCGCGTCAGGTGGTGGTGGCGTCGATCGTGTCCGATGCTGATCCCTATGTGGCCGAGGTCGTCACCGCGCTGACGCTGGCGGGGGTGCGGGCAGAAGCTGACATGCGCAATGAGAAGATCAATTACAAAGTGCGCGAGCATTCGGTGGGCAAAGTGCCGGTCATTCTGGCGATCGGCATGAAGGAAGTGGATGAGCGGACTGTTTCAGTAAGGCGTTTGGGTGAAACACAAACGCATACGACCAGCCTTGATGCGATTCTTGCCGAACTGACTGCCGAGGCGCTGCCACCAGATATGCGATAAGGTAACTGATTGAATAGATTGAAGAGGCGTCGGATGGTTCCGGCGCCTTTTGCATTGGTGATCCAGTTTCAGGTTTCGTTACATCTTCACAAAGAAGTCTTTTACACCGCCCTTGCGTAACGCAAAGGCCCCTGCCCCCGTATCGCTCAGTGCATCGTAAACCTGCGATGCGCTGGTCCAATTCAGGGAGCGACCCATGTCTTATCACACCAAAACCCTTGCTGTTGCCGGAGCACTTGCCGCGGCCCTTGCCGCCCAAATGTCCGGTCCTGCCCACGCGCAGGAGATGGAGAAATGCTTTGGCGTGTCTTTGGCGGGCAAGAATGATTGCGCCGCTGGTCCCGGCACGACCTGCGCTGGCAGCTCGAAGGTGGACTATCAGGGCAACGCCTGGACGCTGGTTCCTGCGGGCACATGCGCCACGATGGAATTGCCCGAAGGCCGTATGGGCGCGCTGGAAGCGTTGGAGCGCGACCTGCCGGCGTGAAGCCTTTCGGTACTGTCGGACTGGGGGGCTTCGCGCCCCCCAGTCCCCCGCGGGATATTTTCAAACAGAAAATGAAGGGGAGCGCGATGCTCGACTCAGGTCATTCGGTTCTGCCACCTGCGCCCGGGGTTGGCTACAAGCCACAACATTTTGCCGCGATCATGGCGGAGGCGGGGCCAGTCGGCTGGCTGGAGATTCATGCCGAGAATTACATGGGCGCTGGGGGGCGGCCTTTGGCGCAATTGCGCGCGCTGGCAGAGCGGTTTGCACTATCTGTGCATGGGGTGGGGCTGTCGATTGGCGGCGAAGGGCCGCTGGATGCAGAACACCTGGCGCGGCTGAAAGCTTTGTGCGGCTGGCTACACCCAGCCAGCTTTTCCGAGCATCTGGCTTGGTCAACGCATGATGGGGTTTTCCTGAACGATCTGCTGCCCCTGCCCTATACAACGGCGACCATCAGGCGGGTGTGCGATCACATCGACCGGGTGCAAAACGTGCTTGGGCGGCGGATGTTGCTGGAAAACCCGTCAACCTACTTGGCCTTTGCCGAGACAGAAATGGACGAGGTGGCTTTTCTGACCGAGATAGCAAAGCGTACCGGCTGCGGGCTGCTCTTGGATGTGAACAATGTGTTCGTAAGCGGGGTCAACCAAAGCTTTGATCCGGCAGACTATATTCGCCGTTTTCCGCATGATCTGGTAGGCGAGATCCATCTGGGTGGCCATGCTGAGGATGAAGCCGATCACGGTATGCCTCTGTTGATTGACGCCCATGGTTCTGAAGTGGCAGATCCGGTCTGGGCGCTGTATGCGGCCTGCGTGTCACAGAGCGGACCTAAACCAACATTGATTGAATGGGACAATGATGTGCCTGACTGGCCCGTGCTGAGAGAGGAAGCAGTGCGGGCAGCATCGGTGTTGCAGGTTGCCAAATGACACAAGCGCAATTTTTCGATGCGCTGCTTACGCCCGAGGCAGCACCGCCGCCGGGGCTGGTGGATCCGCTGGGCCGCGTGGCTCCGCGCCGCTTTGACGTGTATCGCAACAATGTGGCGATCTCGTTGGTTCGCGCCCTGGAAGACGGGTTTCCCGTCGTCCGGCGGCTGGTAGGTGAAGCGTTCTTTGCCGCCATGGCGCTGGTGCATCTGCGCGCTCATCCGCCAAAAGGGCCACTTCTGGTGACCTATGGCGCTGAGTTTCCGGGCTTTCTGGAGCGGTTTCCACCCGTCGCCCATCTGGGCTATCTGCCCGATGTGGCGCGTCTGGAAGTTGTGTTGCGTGAAAGTTATCACGCAGCCGATGCTTTGCCTGTGGGTTCTGATGATCTTGCGGCACTGTCTGCTTCGCAGATTTTGACCAGCCGGATGCGGCTGGCGCCGTCACTGCGCCTGCTGCGTTCGGACTGGCCGGTCTGCACGATCTGGCGCGCGCAGACCGAAGGTGGCCCCGCGCCCGTTATGCAGGCCGAGGATGTGGCAGTGCTGCGCCCGGCATTTGATCCGCGGCCGCATTGCTTGCCTACAGGGGCGCTGAACGTGATCGCTGGGCTGGGCGATGGGCTCAGTCTTGAAAATGCGCTGGGGCTGGCCCCCGGTGTGGATGCCGGAGCACTTCTGACGTTGCTTCTGCAAGAACGTGGGATTGTGGAGATTTTGGCATGATACAGGTCTTGGTGACTTTGAGCGACCGTCTGACGCAAGGTCTGGACAGGCTTGCCCCTGAGATCCTGCCGCTGCTGGCGCGGCTGGTGTTTGCTGGCGTTTTGTTTGGCTATTTCTGGAGTTCGGCCCTGACCAAGCTGGGGCCGGGATTGCTGACGCCATCGGTTGGGGCCTATGCCCAGATCTTTCCGCGCGCGCTGGAGGCCGCCGGATATGACGCCAGCCAATTAGGTCTGTGGCCACGTCTGGTGGTTTTGGCAGGCACATGGGCTGAATTCGTGCTGCCGTTGATGATTGTTGCCGGGCTACTGGCACGTCTGGCAGCTTTGGGAATGATCGGCTTTGTCGTGGTGCAAAGTCTGACCGATGTTGTCGGCCATGGCGTGACGGGAGCGGCGCTGGGGGGCTGGTTTGACCGCGTGCCCGATGCACTCATTGTCGATCAGCGGGCGCTTTGGACCATGCTTTTGCTAGTGATCGTGATGTTGGGGGCGGGCGGGCTTTCGGCGGACCGATGGCTTCAGTCTGTGCGCAGAAAACAGCCGAGGGGCCAAAAAACCTGATGGATTGTTGTATCGCAGCGCCATCTTGGCCGGATTCTGCTTGATTTTAAAGGAATCTGAGTCATCCTTGGTTCAAGTGATGACAGACTTTCTGACCGCCTCGCAGACCGAAGGCCGTAGAAACTGGCGGAACGGCTTGCGGCAATTCCGCTGCGAGGTGAGTTGAGAGGAGAGACGGCATGCCAACCGGCACAGTAAAGTGGTTCAATGCGACCAAGGGCTTTGGTTTCATCGCACCTGATGACGGCGGGAAAGACATCTTTGTGCATATTTCTGCGGTTGAGCGCGCCGGGCTGCAAGGTCTGAACGACAACCAGAAAATTGCCTATGAACTGCAGTCCGGCCGTGATGGCCGTGAGTCGGCCAGCGATCTGCGCCTACTCTGACAGCGATATGATAAACTGAACGGCCCGCCTCGCGGGCCGTTTTCATTTGGTGATCTTAAGCCTGTCGCGTTTGATTGGATCAAGACATTCTCCCTGCACCCTGAGACAGCGTTCGCCGTTGCAAACGCGATCATGGTGCAACGTGAATTCAGTCAAGCGCGGAATGCACTAGCCGATCAGCGTATCCACGGTGGCTTGATCCCACCCCAGATACCATTTGCCATTTGCCTCGATCACCGGGCGTTTCATCACCGCAGGCTGACTGCGAATTTGCGCATCAGAATCCGAAGCTTTCAGAAAGTCACTGAAGCCACGATAGGTGGTGGAGGTTTTGTTGATGATCCGGTCGCCAAACTCACCGACAATCGTTTCAATCTCGGCCTCGCTCAGCGGGTCTTTGCGCACGTCGCGAAAGGTGACCGGATGGCCAGCAGCCTCAAGCGCCTTGATGGCCTTTTTGCAAGTGTCACAGGTAGATATGCCATACAGGATCATTGCAGCCTCGCTATTTTGCGGATTTCGCGCAAGCTAACGCGTTCGCGTCGAGGATGACAGTCCCCCTCCACCGTTATCCCAAAAGCGCGCGGGTGATCGCAACACCGGCCCATGCCGAAAAGGCGGTCAGTGTGGCCCCCCAAAGCGTATCTGTCACCACCATAGACCAGTGCCAGTCCCGCAGGATCGCATAGCTGGTGAACTCATATGTCCCGTAGGCCATGGCGCCAACAATCGCAGCTGGCAGCAAAAGTGGTGCGCCATCACGCAGGGCGGGCAGGCTCACCAGATACAAGAGCCCCGCGACATAGGCCGCATAGAACAGCCCGGCAGGCGCATAGCGGATTGGCTCTGCCATCAGCGCGCCGATATGGCGGGTGAACAGCGGCTTCATCACAAGGCTGAGCATGACCGCATCAACAATCAAAAACACCAGCGCGGTCGAGACATAGAGGGTAACAAGTTGCATTGATGGCTCCCTTTTGAGGGATGATAGAGCGCAGATCGTAAAGGTCACGCATTCTGTCGTCGGATTGTCTCTTGACATATCTTCGGCTGACCGTCCACGGGCGATGGCGAGAGATGGGCCTCGGCTCGACACAAGACATTGGCCTAAAAGACGCACGTGCAGCGGCTGCTAGGTGGAGAACTGTTGCGGCCCAAGAAATCGACCCAATCAAGCAGCGTGAATAAGAACGTCGAGCAGCACTTCTGAACTTGCACCTCTTGAAAGACATTGCGGTTGATGACCACAGCCGCGCCCGCGTCGCCATCCATGTGAACCCCGATGGGTCGATGGCTGTTGATGCGGCCATTGGCTTTTCTGAAAGCAGCATCAAACTGGCCGTCCAGAAACGGGCGCGGTGGGTGGTCAACCACGTGGTGGAAGCGCGGGATCGCTATGCCCATGTCCGCCCCAAGGAATACGTCTCTGGAGAGCAAGTTCTCTATCTTGGACGGCGGTATGTGCTGAAGGTGGTTCCCGTGGATAAGGCGGTGGTTGTCGTGCGTCTCAAGGGCAATCGCTTGGAGGTTCAATCAACCAGTGGTAACCCGGACGACATCAAGGGCCGCATCCGTGCATGGTATCGTGTCAAAGGCCGTGACTACCTCGCCCGCCGGATGAATACTCTGACCCAGACGCTGCCATGGTCAAAGAGCCCACCACCGTTCCGGCTGTTGGAGATGTCCAGCCGATGGGGAAGCGGTTCACCGGCAGGAGAGATCATTCTGAACCCGCACCTCATCAAAGCGCCACGGAACTGCATCGACTATGTGTTGATCCATGAAATGGCCCACCTCAGGCACCACGACCACAGCCCCGAGTTCTGGAAACTGATCGATGCCCACGCGGGCGATTGGCGGAAGGCAAAGTATCATCTTGATGCTTTGGTGGAGGTCTTGATTTCGGAATGATCCTCACCTCTCACCTTGACGTGAACCGCTATCTCGAGATTGCAGCTCCCACGCAATACGGTCTTGCCGAAGTAGAATGCACTCTGGGGCAACGATTTTCAAAGACTGGAGGCCTATTGGCCAACAAGATGGTGCTAACCTCATCCATGGACGTTCCCTTCCGTAGCGGTAGCTCAACACCCGCAACCATAGCACATCGATGCCGCCGGGGGACCTCCACCCCATCGATCACATAGCAGCTTCGATGCGGGGTTTTCTGAGGATTTCGCAACCATTGGATGCGGCGTCTTTTCCCGCTGATGGAGTTTCCGCTATGACCAGCTATGCGGACCTTTCTGCCGTTCTTTGCACCCGCGCAAAAACCATTCGCGGTTTCGGCATCATCAACGTGGAGGGAGGCAAGCGGCCTGTCGCTGCCGTGGCATTGACATTTACCGACTCCCGCAACAGCAGACGCTGGCCATGGCCTCCTTGCGCGATGATACCCTTGCGCAGGATACAGACTTTACAAATAGGCGCGGTCTTCTGGCCCTTGTTATGTGACGCCATGAAGAAAGACGAGCTGATGCCGCATTGTTGCGACACGTGCCGACGCTCGGATATTTCGAAAACGTTTTATTCTTTGCTAGGTGATGAGAATTGGCTCGTGGAAGAACTGGACGCGCGTGGCGCAAGCGCCGTGATCCCACCGAAAGCGAACCGCAAGTATCAGCGCGACTATGACGCCGACGCTTACAAGTAGCGGCAACTGGTCGATAACCACTTCGCAAAAACAAATGAAATCAGTGGCATAGCAACGCTCTACGATAAAACGGATTGCATCTACATAGCCAGTTGGAACCTTGCCGCTGCCTTGATTGTATCAAGATGAATGTCCACGGCCTCTAATCTGTACATGGGGCACAAACTGACCTGTATCAAAGACGGGCCAAGGTTACTGCATCAAGCTTGTTTTTCAATCGGGCGACCTGGCTGGGTCGACGGCGCACTGAACAACACTATGCCGCTCTTGTTCACCTGGGGAGGAACGATGGCAAAGACAATCATTGCAAAGAATACCCCTGAGGGAAACCGGGCAAACCTTCCGACAGGCTGGGAGGCCGCTCGAGCGCGTCTGCAGGGGTTGCCGGGGGGCGGGCTGAATATTGCGCATGAGGCGCTGGACCGGCATGTGGTTGCAGGGCACGGGACGCAACCAGCACTGATCTGGCTTGGCCGGAATGGGCAGCGGGAAATCCTGACCTATGCCGATCTGGCGGTCGATGCGGCGCGTTTTGCTCACGTCCTTCGCGCTCATGGTGTCGAGCGTGGGGAAAGTCTGTTCTTGCTATCAGGCCGAGTGTCGGCGCTTTACGCCGCCACACTAGGCGCGCTGAAGGCCGGGGTCGTGGTCAGCCCGCTGTTTGCAGCCTTTGGTCCCGAGCCGGTACGAGCGCGAATGGAGATCGGCGAGGCTTCGGCGCTGGTGACAACTGCGCAGCACTACATGCGCAAGGTGGCGCCTTGGCGCGCCGAAATGCCGGGCCTGAAGCTGGTGCTGATCATCGGCGACGACGCGCCCGATGGCTGCGTTGCGCTTGGCCCCGCCATGGCGGCAGCGCCCGAGCGCTTCGATGCCGAACCCACCGGCCCCGAGGACATTGCGCTGCTGCATTTCACTTCGGGCACGACGGGCCTGCCGAAGGGCGTTGTGCATGTTCATCAGGCGGTGGTGGCCCATGCGGAAACCGGGCGGCTGGCGCTCGATCTGCGCCCTGGCGATATCTACTGGTGTACTGCCGATCCCGGTTGGGTCACGGGCATGAGCTACGGTATCATCTCGCCGCTGTGCAACCGGGTGACGATGGTGGTGGACGAGGCCGAGTTCGACCTTCAGCGCTGGTATGAAATTTTGGAACGAGAGGGCGTGCAGGTCTGGTACACTGCGCCAACGGCGATCCGCATGATGATGCGTGCAGGCGCCGAAGCGGCGAAGGGGCGCGATTTCTCGGCGCTCAGGTTCCTCGCCTCGGTAGGCGAGCCGTTGAATGCCGAATGCGTGCTCTGGGGGCAGCAGGTCTTTGGCCTGCCGTTCCATGACAACTGGTGGCAGTCCGAAACTGGTGGGATCATGATCGCCAATACCGCCGACATGGACATCAAGCCCGGCGCCATGGGCAAGCCCCTGCCGGGGATCGAGGCCGGGATCGTCAGTGTTGACGGCGACACCGTCACCGAACTGCCCGACAGAAAGATTGGCGAACTGGCGCTGCGCCCAGGCTGGCCGTCGATGATGCGCGCCTATCTGGGCCAGCCAGAGCGCTACGCGAAATGCTTCAAGGATGGCTGGTACCTGACCGGAGATCTGGCGATGCGCGACGCGGATGGATATTTCTGGTTCGTGGGCCGGGCCGATGACCTGATCAAATCCGCCGGACATCTGATCGGCCCGTTCGAGGTGGAAAGCGCGCTGATCGAACACGCGGCCGTGGCTGAGGCCGCTGTGATCGGCTTGCCCGACGAAACCGCGGGCGAGGTAGTCAAGGCTTTTGTGACGCTGAAGTCGGGTTTCGAGGCGAGCGAGGCGCTGGAGCGCGAATTGCGCGGCCATGCCCGCAAGCGCCTCGGCCCTGCGGTCGCCCCGCGCGAGATCGTGTTTCGCAATTCCCTGCCGCGCACACGATCGGGCAAGATCATGCGCCGCCTACTGCGCGCGCGAGAACTGGGCCTGCCCGAGGGTGATCTATCCACGTTGGAAGGGGATTCGACATGACCAAGGTGAAGCTGAACCACGCCCATGCGCTGGACCTGCTGAGTGGCATGATCCGTATCCGGCGGTTCGAGGAAAAATGCTACGAACTTTACACGCAGGAACATATCCGCGGCTTTCTGCATCTCTATGATGGCGAAGAGGCGATTGCCGTGGGTGTCTCGGCGGCGCTGGAGGAGCGGGACCGCGTGGTGTCCACCTATCGCGAGCATGGCCACGCGCTGGCGCGCGGCATGAGCATGGAATCGGCGCTGGCCGAGATGTACGGCAAGGCCACGGGCTGCGCAGGTGGGCGTGGCGGGTCCATGCACCTCTTTGACCAGGAAACTAACCTCTATGGCGGTAACGCCATCGTCGGCGGCGGGTTGCCGCTGGCAGTGGGATTGGGCCTTGGCGATGCAATGCAGGGCAAAGATCGGGTCACCGTCTGCTTTTTCGGCGACGGGGCGCTGGCCGAAGGAGCGTTTCACGAATCTATGAACCTGGCCGCGCTGTGGAAGCTGCCGGTACTCTTCGTGCTGGAAAACAACCTCTATGCCATGGGCACGGCGGTGGAGCGCGTGCAGGCCAATACCGATTTCACCGCGCGCGCCGCCAGCTACGGCATGCCTGCGGAATCAGTGGACGGCAACGATGTGGTGTCAGTCGAAGCCGCCGCGCGTCGGCTGGTGGAAGCGATCCGGGCGGGCGAGGGGCCACAATTCCTGCACTGCCGCACCTATCGCACCCGCCCGCATTCCATGTTCGACGCCGAAAAATATCGCGACAAGGCCGAGGTGGCCGACTGGCGCAGGAAAAGCCCGATAACCCGCTATCAGTCCTGGCTTGTGGACAATGGACTGGTGCGGCAGGACGAGATCGACGCCATTGAGGCCGAGGTCGAGGCGCAGTTGCGCAACGCCGTCGCTGCTTGTGAGCAGGCGCCGTGGGAACCGGTTGAAGACCTGGCGCGCCACACGGTTGCCGAAACCCGCCCCGCGCCCCCACAACCGTTGAACCCCGGCAGGATGGTGGACAGCACCTATCGCGACTGCTGCCGAGCGGCCATCACCGATGCCATGCTGCGGGATGAACGGGTGTTCATGATGGGCGAGGACATCGGTGCCTATGGCGGCTGTTATGCGGTATCGACCGGGCTTCTGGCCGAGTTCGGCACTGATCGCATCCGCGACACCCCACTGGCCGAGGGCGGCTTTACCGGCGCGGGGATCGGTGCAGCCTTGGCAGGCATGCGTCCCATCGTCGAAATCATGACCGTCAATTTCTCGCTACTGGCGCTTGATCAGATCCTGAACACGGCGGCCAGTCTGCGCCACATGTCGGGCGGGCAGTTCGGCGTGCCGCTGGTAATCCGCATGGCAACGGGTGCCGGGCGACAGCTTGCGGCGCAGCATTCGCATTCTCTGGAGAATTATTACGCCCATATCCCCGGCCTGCGCGTCGTGGCCCCTGCCACGCTGGAGGATGCGCGCGGCATGCTCTGGACGGCGCTTGCCGACCCCGACCCTGTGATCATGTTCGAGCATGTGATGCTTTACAACATGGCCGGGCAGATCGCGAAAAACGCGGGAGCAGTGGATATAGACCGCGCCGTGGTGCGGCGAAAGGGGCGCGATGTGACACTGATCTCCTGGTCGCTGTCCATGTGGAAGGCGCTCGAGGCCGCCGAGGAGCTAGTGAAACATGGGATCGAGGCCGAGGTGATCGACTTGCGCAGCCTGCGCCCCATTGATGATGAAACGATCATGGAGTCCGTCGCCCGCACTCGCCGCGCGGTTGTTGTGGATGAAAGCTGGCGGACCGGATCACTTGCCGGTGAGATCGCCGCGCGGGTGCAGGAGCATTGCTTCTGGCATCTGGACGCGCCCGTGGGCAGGGTATGTGCGGCTGAGGTTCCGGTGCCTTATCCGAAACATCTGGAAACCGCCGTGCTGCCGCAGGTTGCCGATATCGTCGCTGCGGTGAAGGCATTGCCGGGGGTGGGACAATGAGCATGTTCACCATGCCCTCGCTAGGCGCCGACATGGAGGAAGGCAAGCTGACCGAATGGCTGGTCAAGCCCGGTGACCGATTGGCGCGCGGCGATATCGTGGCGGTGGTAGAAACCCAGAAAGGGGCCATCGAGATCGAGATATTCGAGGCGGGCGAGGTGGCGCAACTGATCGCCGCGCCGGGCCAGACCTTGCCCGTGGGCGCGCCGCTGGCGCGCATCCGCAAGCTGGGCGAGGAGGACGCGGAGGTGCCTGAACCAACGCCCGCAAAGGCGATAAAGACGCCGGAACCTGCGTCCGCATCTATCCCGCCAGAACCCGTCGCACCACGACCCGCCGCAGAACCCGCCGCAGAACTGGCACCAAAAAAGCCTGCGCCGCCGGTGCGTTGGACGGTCGACCATGCCGAGCCCGCGCCGGGACAGGGTGCGTTGGCTTCGCCCGCCGCCAAGGCGCGCGCAGCGGAAGCTCTGCTTGAACTGGCCGCGCTCACCGGCTCGGGCCCCGGCGGGGCGGTCCTGCTTTCCGATGTCGAGGCGCATGTGAAGGCGGCCCTCGCTGCGCAGGCCGCGCCGCCAGAACCCACTGAAAAGCCCGCTGCGAAAGGCAAGCCCGGCCTGAACATGGCCGAGATGCGACGCGCCATCGCCGCCGCCATGAGCCGTTCCAAGCGCGAAATCCCGCATTACTACCTTTCACATCGGATCGACTTGCAGACGGCGCAGGACTGGCTGACAATAACAAACGTCGAGCGCAGCCCAGACAAGCGCCTGCTGATGGGCGCGCTTCTGATCCGCGCCACGGTGCGCGCGCTGGCGAAAGTGCCTGAACTCAATGGGCGCTTCGAAGGCGAGGACTACGCACCCAGTGAGGACATCCATTGCGGCATTGCCGTGGCCATGCGCGGCGGTGGGTTGATTGCGCCTGCGATCATGGAGGCGCAGGACAAGGGGCTGGACCCGACCATGGACGCCATTCGCGACCTGGTAGCCCGCACCCGCACCGGACGGCTGCGAAACAGCGAAGTCACGCGGGGCACCATCACCATTTCAAGCCTGGGCGAAAGCGGAGTGGACGCACTTTTTGGCGTCATCTATCCCCCACAGGTCGCACTTGTGGGCTTTGGCCGCCCCCGCGTGGACGCTATCGTCCGGGCCGGCGCTGTGGGCGCGCGGGTCTGCGTCACGGTAACTCTCGCTGCTGATCACCGCGTCAGCGATGGCCGCCGCGGCGCCGTTTTTCTTGCCGAAATCGACTTATTGCTGCAGGAGCCAGAACGACTATGAACCCCCACGAGATCCGCGCCGCCTTCATCGAAGACCTGACATCGGTCGCCCCGGACATCGACCCGGACACGCTGGAGGATGACGAGCATCTGCAAGATGATCTGGGCCTTGATTCGATGGATTTCCTGAACCTAGTCAGCGCGCTGCACAAACGCTTTGGCCTGCCGATACCGGAATCGGATTATCCCGAGCTGGCAACCCCCGCAAAGGCCGTTTGCTATCTTGGACGGGCGTTAGCGCGCTGACGGGGATGTGGCAGTGCGTGATGCGGGCGATGGCGATAGTGTGGCTGGCGTTTGGGCTGTTCGTTGCAGCCCTTGGCCCGGCGCAGGCCGATGTACCTGCCGATGACCGCATGGTGCTGCATGTGTTCTGGAGCCTGGCCTGCCCGGTCTGCATCCGCCAAAAACCTGGGCTTGATGGACTTGATGCACGTTTTTCGGCGGTGCGGGTTTCTGGCGTGCGCGTCGAATTGATGGAGCTTTCACGCTCTGACAGCTACCATGCGCTGTTGATTGCCACGTAGAATTGACCCGGCATTGTCACCGAGATCTGACCCACCCAGTTGTTATGTTCTGCGCGTCATGTTGGCGTCAATGCTGGTGTTTCCTTCCGTTTCTTTTTCGCTGTTTCTAAGCTGGCCTTGAAGCGGTAGCTGTCATTGCCTGTCTCCAGAATGTGGCAGCGGTGGGTGAGGCGATCGAGCAGCGCGGTGGTCATTTTGGCGCCCCCAAAGACCGTGGCCCACTCGGCGAAGCTCAGGTTGGTGGTGATGATGACGCTGGTGCGCTCGTAAAGCTTGCTCAGGAGGTGGAAGAGCAAGGCACCG
>NZ_JAUXOV010000023.1 GCF_030684215.1 Pseudotabrizicola sp. | reverse complement strand
GAGGCGGGCTTACTCTCTGCTCTGTCATGGAAGCCTCCTGTCTGATGATTGAGAAGGCCCCAATCGTCAGGCAGGTCAGGCAGATCGCAAAATGAGCGACATTTGGGGGCGTCTCACGCCATCAGCCAAATGCGCCAATGCCGCGGAACGGCTTCTTCCAAGGGCCGAGTGCGTTTTGATCGCTCCAGGCACCGGCGTGATGCGCATGATGGATTATGTCGGATGCTCTGCTGACACACAGATGCGCTGGTGAATAAGGGTCACCCACTTTTCGGTCTGCATGAAGGGAATATCCCCGGCATCCCGGCCAGACCCGATGATTGCGAGGTCGCCCGCCATGCTCATACCGGTTGCATCGACAAGGTGCCATGCGCTGTCCAGCCAGACTTCTGCAACGGCATGGAAATCCGGGGGGTCAACATTGGCGCCATATCCGGTAGCATATCTGGCCGGGATATTCCCCGCACGCGCAAGGCCACAGACCAGATGTGCATAGTCCCGACAAACCCCTTCGCGCGTAATGAACGTATCAAATGCCGTCGTGGAGGCATACGAACTACCGGGGACATAGGCGAGCGAGGCCGCCGTCCAGTCGAGGATCGCCGCGATCTTCTCGCCGCCGCCTAGATGCCCGAACTGCTCGTCGGCAAACGTGTGAAGCAGATCGGAGGGGCATAGGCGGGACGGCTTGAGATACGTCAAAACTTCGCCCGACAGCGCACACAAGGGCGTTGCTGCAAGGCTAGACAAGTCAACATTGGCTCTGCTTACATCGACTTGGGCGCGATATCGCAGGTTCAGCTGGCCGCCGTCTGCGTGCGCCCAGACCCGTTGCCCGACGTTGCCCTCGCCGTCGATCCAGTGCAGCGTTGCATTCTCGATTTCCAGCACACTTGAGAGCACGGTCTGCCCCTTCGTCTGAGCTGCCGTGATTGCCAACAGAGCTGGATCGCCGCCCTCAAGCGCGTAGTTCATGTCGACATCGATAGCCAATTTCATATGCTGCCTGCCTGCTGAGGCCTTTGGTAGGTGCCTTTCATGTCGGGCGGTTGGCACATCTGTTCAACTTGTGATCGCCACCAAGCTTTAAAGTACATGGCCGAGGCAATAACCGGCTGCTTCGACGAAGCCGCGCGACAGCATGAACAGACACGGAATAACGGCAAAGGGACGAGTCTGACGGCGAACCCATCATCTTATTTGCTCCGGCGGAGGAAGTTCATGTCAACGAGCGCATGTCACTTTGCGCCGGTCTGTGACGACTAATGCAGGTAAATGTCAGTCAGTGTAAACATCGAAAATCCGTGGAATCAAGGCATGTCGGATAAGTCGTTGTCTTCTTTAAGCTATTGAAATCGTGTATGTCTAGGCGCACAATCTGAAGGTCGCAAGGCTTTCATTGTGCTTGCCTGTCGATGAGTCCAGAAGGGACATGAAAATCACCAATCGACCCGCACCGCTCGTGATTCGTTTATCGAGATGTAAGGACAGCCGAACCAATGCGGGCCCGAACGTCCGGCGGCTCCGCCGCCACGGCTCGCGTTATCGCCAGAAGGTCTTGCCTGGTCGCGTGCAGTTTGTCGATCAAGGCGATGACAACTGGCAAAGTGGCATCGTCCAGTTCAAGGTCCTCTGCCAGGTTGCACAGCATGGTCATGCGAGCGACGTCCACTTGGCGGAAGACGAGCGCCGAGACGGCTCCGTCCTCTCGGCGCAAAGGAACGACGACCTCGGTCTCGATGAAAGCGACGAGACGGGTGCGCGTGAGGCCAGGGACAGCGGCAATGACTTCGTCTTCGGTCAGTTGTTCGGTCATGACAGAGCCTCGTTCAGCAGGTCCACGCGCGGATCATAGGCATGGGTTTCGCGCCATTCATTCAGGAAATCTCGCAATGCGTCGTCAATCGACGGTGGTGCCACGATCCGCAGTTCAACAAGCTGATCGCCAGCGGCTTTGCCGCCTGCCCGAGCCACGCCGCGACCGCGCATGCGCAGGATACGGCCAGAGTTGGCACCCTTGGGGATGCTCAGGGTAACCGGCCCGTCAATCGTCGGGGTGACGACCTTTCCACCCAGCACGGCCTCGTCGATCGTGATCGGCAGCGTCAGCAGGATGTCATCGTTCTCGCGCCGAAACACGGGATGCGGGCTGACCGTCAGCGCGATCAGCGCGTCTCCAGCCGACCCGCCGCCATAGCCCGGGCCACCCTTGCCCCGCAGACGCAGGGTCTGGCCATCACGTGCGCCTTGCGGGATCTTGACGGAAATGCTGCTGCCGTCCGGCAGGGTGATGTGCATCTCGCCGCCCCGCGCGGCATCGAGGAACGGTACTTCGAGCGCGTATTTCACGTCGTGACCGGGGACGGAATAGCCCCCCTGATCGCGCTGACTGCCATAGCTTCCGCCACGTGTTCGTTGGCGCAAAATCTCGGCGAATATATCCGCCGGATCGCCTTGCGCATCAAAACCCCGCCCCTGCTGGTAAGGACTGCCAGTCGACTCGGCAAAGTCGCGATAGTATTGGCGCTGCGGGCGTTCCGCGCCTGTGGCGTCGATTTCGCCAGTATCGAACCTTGCCCGTGTTTCGGGATCTTTCAGGAGGTCGTAAGCTGCCGAAATCGCCTTGAAGCGTGCCTCTGCACCGGCATCATCGGGATGCAGATCCGGGTGGCTGGTGCGTACCAGTTTGCGATAGGCCTTTTTAATTTCGTCTGCCGTGGCGGACTTGGTCAGGCCGAGCGCTTTATAGGGATCGATGGACATAAGTAAAACTCCTGCCTGCGCTTGAACGGTGGCACCCTGCAACAGTTCACAATGATAAGGCGTCGAGCAATGATCCGCATCAACGCAAGTCAGAAAACCATCCGATAACTCGGCCATGCAAGACATGGTGAAATCTCAAGCTATGGCATCACGCGCGCGGGGCAGGGGGCTCGATGTGTCGGAATTTGCGCACCAACTCACGATCCTGAGCAATTGTTCACGGTTTGTTTGGTGCGACTCATAACCTGAAGGCCGCAGGTCATACTGCGCACCGGAGTTCAGGCAAGTTTCGGAGGTTGTGCGCCTTCGCAAAAGAAATATTTAACCTTTACAAATGGTTATGATTCGACAAAAACACTTGTGTATAGGGGGGCGTTTTACCTCACGCCACATCAACGTTTGAAGAGTTCCCCCTGAAAAGCGGGGAGCTTTCTTGACTCTGGCGTCGCGAAATCTGCTGTGGCGGCATTGCGCATGACCCATGTCAGTCCACTTCAAGATGGACGTCTGGGCCTCGCATCCTCGCTACGGTTTGATCGAAACTTGTGCATGCTGTAGCACATGGTGGAACCTTCAAGGTCTGACTGCGCCATGGGGAGCGCCGAGGCCAGCCAGTGTGCCATGGAATACGCCATTGCCGCCCACTGTGACTGCCCGGCCTCCGGGTTCAGCGGGATACCAGATGTGAAAGTCGATGTCCGTCTGGTGCAGCGGGGCATTCGCCTCACCATAGGCGATGCCGACATGGCCGTCATAGGGCGGGCGGGTCAATTCCGCCCCGGCCCAGACGGAAGCGCCTGCAATAGCGGCGGCAGCGGCAAACTTGATAACAGGTCGCATGGGGATATCCTTTCAATGCAGGTCCATGCCAACAATCGAAGTTTTTCATTCCCAAGGCGTCCTTGATCGCGTTCGAGGTCGTGCCGGATCGCGATCTGGGATAGGTCGCCCCGACTTAAACCCTGCCAGACCCCACGATGCTTCTTGTTCCTGTGACCTTCTTCACCACTGCAGCACTTGGTTTCGTGCTCATGCGCCTTTTGTTGCTGAGAGATATTCACCTCCCCGCGAACCGATTGTTCGTGGCACTTGTTTCCTCGTATCTGGTCCAGTCGTTTCTGGTTTCGATACGCTAGGGCTATGAAATCGAGGCATTGCGCCTGCTAATTGGCCTGACTGCTGCCCTGATCCCTGCTTGTGCCTGGATCGCCTCGCGCGCGTTGGCGGGGCGGATCGGTCTCTACTCACTCTGGGCTCTCTTTCCCACGCTTGTGACAAGGGCTGCCCTGTTGGGATGGCCCGACGCAGCCGATATCCTTATTCCGCTGACCTATTTTGGCTTTGGGCTGCTGATCCTGATTCCCGTGGTCCGCGACCAAGACGCACCGGCCCTCACCCCGATTGGCGACGCACGGCAGACACGGCGGGCCATGGGCCTGATCGGCGCGACCCTTATCGCCTCGGCCATGACGGATGCCTTTATCGTCTATGATTTCCTTACCAACTCCGGCTGGATCAGCGGACATCTGATCTCCGTCGTGCAGACAGCCTTTGTCGTGATTATCGGAATCGCGGCAGCTTTCGGTCGATCCACCCCCGAAGACGCTGAAACGGCGGCAGCGTTTGATCCTTCCGATCTTTCGGATCACCAGCAGGTGCTGTCACGCCTTGACGATCTTTTCGCCAAAGATGGGCTGCACAGGTCTGAGGATCTGAGCCTGCGTCGATTGTCGCGCCGTCTTGGTCTGCCGGATCGTCGGGCGTCCGAGGCAGTGAACCGGCTGCGCGGCGTGAACCTGTCGCAATTCGTCAACAAATACCGAATCCAGGATGCCTGCGGCCTCTTGAGTGAAACTGATCAAAGTATCCTGCAGGTTGCCCTTGCGGTCGGATTCGCTTCAAAGTCCAATTTCTATCGTGAGTTCAAGCGCATCATCGGCCTAACCCCAAGTGCCTGGCGAATGGCAGCACAAGACAAAATTCGGCCAGCGGAAAACACAGAAAAGAGGGCGTAAACTGACGCTTGAAGCCGTTGTACCTGCTGGTCGCAGATCGGCCCCGCCTGCGTTGTGAAATTTCGTTGAGAATGTGTTTCTGTTGATGCACAGGACCGGCGTCTGCCCTCCACGTCGGTCACGTGTCTTTGGGGCTGGAATAATCCATAACCGCCACAGGGTGAAATATCAGTCCGGGGTGCGGAAAGTCAGTGAGGCCCAGTCCGAATGCCAGACCGGCCCGGCATCAACATCGTCATTGGGCAATGCCCGCAGATCAACGCTGTCGGCCAGATACTCGATCCCCGGCTGCACCGGGACGGTCAGGTGGCCATCCGCATCGGTGCGGTGCAGAGAAATGGTCACCGTGCCATCGGGCAACTTCTGAAACAGTTCTAGCTGAGCGTTTGCCCGTGGCACGCCATCCAACAGCACCAGCAAAGGCATCCCGGCGGTCAGATCGTCGGTATAGGGGTTTGCCAGTGCCACGATTTCGATCTTCAGTCCCACCGCCCGATCTGCCCCTGCGCCAGACCCCACCGCAATCAGGCTTTTGGCATGGCGTCGATATGTCTCACTGAATCCTGTTGTAGGCAGGCCGCGCGCTGTGTGGTCGGCAAGGGCAGTGCGGAAATCCTTGTGTGCGACAAAATCCTGAAACACCGCGAAATCGTCATAAGTCAGCTCTGTGTCTTTGGTCTCATGCACAACCATGGCCAGCCCATCCAGTTGGGAATCCATCGCCAGCGCCGGATTATCGCCCATCCGCCCTTCGACAGGGCGGATGGTGTCACCCTGAATCACCTCGAACCGGGCACTGTCTTGCGGCAGATAGGACAGGGCCACCCCCTTCATCTCGGACCCGATCCGCAACCGAACCTGCATCACATCTTCGGGAGCAACGGTATAATCTTCGGGCGACAGCCAGAATTCATGCGCCTTTGCAGTTGCCGCGCTAAGTACAACAGCCAGAGCAGCAAGAAATACCGGAAGCCTCATTATGCCGTTCCTCGTTGTCACATCCCTTCGTAAACTGGCCCTCTGCGTCTTGCTGTCAATGGGGTTGGCCATACCCGCCTTTGCGCATGAGGTGCGCCCCGCGATCACCGACGTAACTGTCGGCGCAGAAATGATAGAGATCATCCTGCGCGCACCGATTGAGCCGCTGATCGCCGGGATGGACCTTGCCGGGCTTGAAGATACCGACCTTTCCCCCCTTTCTGACCGCTATGATGCCCTGCGCGCCGAGAATCCCGCCGAGCTTGAGGCCGCCTTGCGTGCCGCATGGCCCGGCATTGCCGCGCGGATCACCCTGCTTGCGGGCAGCATCCGGCTTGACCCGCAGATCGCCGGTGTGACCGTGCCCGAGGTGGGCGATATCAGCCTGCCGCGTGACAGTGAACTGCGGATCACCGCGGCACTGCCTGCCGATGGCACGCCGGTGCAGGTTGGCTGGGATGCAAGTTTTGGGTCTGTCGTGGTGCGCCAGATGGGGGGGGGTGCAGATGCCTACACCGCCATTCTTGCGGGCGGCACCCTCAGCACCGCCCTGCCGCGTGAGGGGTTCGCCACCGAGGGTGCGCTTCCGGTTTTCACGCGGTTTGTCGTTTCAGGCTTCGAACACATCATTCCAATGGGGTTGGACCATATCCTGTTCGTCCTGGGGCTGTTCTTTTTTGCGCTGCGATTCGGGCCGCTTTTGTGGCAGGTTACCGCCTTCACTCTGGCCCATACTGTGACCTTGGCGCTGGCAAGCCTCAAGATCGTCAGTGTCCCGGCCGCCATTGTCGAACCCCTGATCGCCGCCTCTATCGTCTATGTGGCGGTCGAGAATATTTTTGGTGGCAAAGACGGGGGCAGCAAGGTCGCTTGGGCGCGGGTCGCTGTGGTCTTTGGCTTCGGGCTGCTGCACGGCCTCGGGTTCGCCTCGGTCCTCAGCGACGTGGGCCTGCCAGAGGGGCGCTTTGTGGTCGCCCTGATCGGGTTCAACATCGGGGTGGAACTGGGCCAGCTTGCGGTAATCGCCGCAGCTTTCGTGTTGTTCGCCATGCCTTTCGGGCGGCAAACTTGGTATCGCTCTGCCATTGCCATCCCCGCCTCATGCCTCATCGCCGGGATCGGCGTCTGGTGGACGGTCGAGCGGGTGTTTCTGTAAGCAGACAGGCCGGGGGTCGCGTCCGGCCCGCCGAAACGGTCAGTCCATCCCACCCATCAGCTTGCATAGGTCGGTCAGATATCCTGCCAGGCCGCGTCTATCCTGACGCTCAGGGCGGCATCTGAACGTGCCCAAACCGAAGCCTGGTCAGGATCATGCGCAACGGCTCCCCGAAACCCAAACCGGATCTGCTGTCCGCCGAGCAGCCCATTTGTCAGTGCTTGCCGTCAGCGCCGCAGCTTCGCTCTGCTATGCATCGCGCTGGTCAATCTGCGTCGAACCGGATTGGCTGAGCGCCTTCCCACAAGACACGGCGGCCAAGTTTCGGCAGGTTTTCAAGACCACCTGTGAGCGTGATAAAATGATTTCCGGCAAGCTGGCCCATCTTTGAGGAAAAATCCACGCCTCCGTAGGCGATGATTAGTTCGGTTTCACTGATCCCACCCGGATAAAGCAGCACATGGCCGGGGGCCGGATGGCTGGTATGGTTTTCATATCCCACGCCAAAATCCATATCACCAAGCGGCACCCAAACGCCTTCACCGCTCCAGCGAACATGAACGATCTTTCCCTCGAAGGGCATACGTTCGCGGAAGGCGGCCACGGTTCTGGGGGCCGCGTCAGTTTCAAACCGGGCAGCGAAAGTGAATCCGGCGGCAGTTACCGTCAGCATGTCTGTCATCATCCTTATAGATTGGCCGAATATCGTGTCCGGGCGGAACCAAGCACAAGCCATTCATACAGCCTGCAGGTTCCATGGTTGTCAAAGGAGCATGTGCCGTTTTCATGCAGCAAGTTTGATTCAGCCATAAGTTTGGGCAAGTCAGGTCGCGCAGATTGCTATTTACGCATTAAAATTTCAGGGGCTTTGCCAGTTTGCTGGTTTGAGGCGTGCATCCCTTTGACTCTGTCGAAATTCTTTCTGAGGCTGATCTTTGAAAACCGGGTAACAGGCCTGCCGGATATTGCGGTGGTCTTTCGGACGGCATCAATGAAGACGTGGAGAACACGATCCAAATGCAAGCGATTGTCTTTGACTCGCCCGGCGCACTGACTTCAGACACGCTTTTGCGCGATGTGCCGCGCCCCGTGGCTTTGGCCGGGCAGGTTCTGATCCGTGTCCACCGCGCGGGACTTAATTTCGCCGATCTGATGATGCGCAAGGGCGTGTATCCGCATCCCAAAGGCTATCCGCTGGTTGCAGGACTGGAACTTTCGGGTGTGGTGGAGGTTTGTGGCGAAGGTGTCACTGGCTTTGCGCCGGGTGATCGGGTTGCGGGGTTTTCCGAAAATGCGGGTGGGTTTGCCGCGTTTTGTGCTGTGCCCCAAGAGCGGCTGATCCGCCTGCCGGATGCCATGAGCTTTGACGCGGGGGCCGCCTTCTACATTCAGTCCCTCACGGCCTGGCACCTGTTGCACACGGTCAGCAAGACAAAGGCTGGCGACTCTTTGCTGATCCACGCGATTGGCGGTGGGGTTGGGCTGCAACTGACCCAGCTTGCAAAGATGGCGGGGGCTGTGGTGATCGGGACGGTTGGTACGCCGGGCAAAGAGGCACGGGCGCTGGCCTTTGGTGCCGACCGTGTGGTGAACCGTACTTCAGAAGATTTCGTCAGCGTTTGCAATGAGATGACGGATGGCATCGGTGTCGACAAGATCATTGATTCAACGGGGGCCACAATCCTTGACCAGTCGTTTGACTGTGTGCGTCGCCTTGGCCATATCGTCAGCTATGGTGAGGCCGAGGGCAAGCCGCTGCCAAATCTGTGGGAGCGGCTAGTGCAGAAATCGCTGACCTTTACCCGGCTTCACATCGGCCATCTGGACAATCGCAGTGATGCCTGGCGGCAGGGTGTCGATGCCGTTGTGGGTGCGATCATGGCGGGCAAGCTGGAGGTGCCGATCGCCGGCAGCTACGGGCTGGAGGAGGCAGAGGCGATGTTTGCCGCACTCGAAAGTCGGCAGACTGCGGGAAAGCTGGTTCTGCGTATCGCCGACTAAGCGCGGGCTCGGATCAAGCAACGCGCAAGTGAAGCCTGAAGGGCGGCGGCATCAGGGGTTTCGCAGATAACGGCCAGAATGTCATCCGTGCCAGTGCCTTCGGTCAGTATCTCGGGCGGTTGGACAGTGCGACGTACGGTCTGGATCAACAGACGTCCGGCAGGGGTCCTGATTACGACCTTCAACCGGATCAGCCTGTCACCATGCGCGTGTAGCAATGCAGACAGCCACAAGGACAGGCTTGCCCAGTCTGCACCCTTTGGAGTCGGCAGGATGACCGCTGTTGCCGCACGCGTTGCTTGCGCCAGTGGCAACGGGTCTGCCACCAAGGCTGGCAGTGGCACCACAACGCCCGCCACCGCCGCAGAAAGCGTCGCCAACGGGTTCAACGCGGCGAGGGTCGCCGCAAGTCGTGCTGTCGTGACGGGCGGCGCTGCATCTGTCTTGGTCAGGATCAGTGCCGCCCGTCACGGATCTGGTGAATGACCAGTGTCCCGGGGCAAAGTTCGGCGGCCCCGTTTGCCGCGTCGACCAGAACGGTGGTGCCGGTCAGGCGGAAATGGCGTGCAAGAAGCGGATCGTCTGTGATCGCTGTGATAATTGCGGCAGGGTCGGCCAGACCTCTGGTTTCAAGGATGATTTCGGGCACAGCTTCGCCCGTGCTGTGCCGGTCGGCCAGATGGCGCAGGGCCGCCACCAACTCCGCGCGCCCGTCACAACACGCGCAGCCGCCGGCCAAGACGGTCAATCCATGGGCTTGCGACAGCAGGGCATCGTCTACGGCGATCCCCGCTGCCTCGTTCACGATGACATGCGCCTGTAACCCTGCATGCAACTGATGACGCAGCCACGTCGTCTTGCCTGCTCCCAGCCAGCCGCCCAACGCCGTCAGCGGCAGGCCGTTGTCGGTCATGTCGCCAAAGGGCCGTATGCGCGGCCCGCAAGGCGCTCAACCGTTGGCCAAAGCTGCGCGGGGTCGATCACGATCACGCTGGCCCCGACCGGGTTGACAGGATCAACCCATCCGTCACCCTATCATCATGTGCGGTCAGGCCAATCGGGCGCAGCACCCGCGCCAGCACCTGCGCGCGGCGGAACCGGGCGCGCAAGCGGTCATGCGGCATGTCCAGCCCGGCAACTGTCCAGTGGCCGGCACGGGCGGGATAACCGCAGGCATTGCACATCAGATGACCTCGGGCCGCGCCTTGCCCGCAAAGGGATAGCGGGCACGAAAATCCCGAGCAATGTCCTCGAACGGCAGCCATTCGACGCCGGAATGTTTGCTGATGTATTCGATCAGCCGTTCCAGCATCAGCAGCACCTGCGGACGCCCCGCCATATCGGGGTGGATGGTGAAGGCAAACACGGCATAATCCATTTCGCGGTAGACCCAGTCGAACTGATCGCGCCACATTTCTTCGATATCGCGCGGGTTGACGAAGCCGTGGCTGTTGAGGGCCTTTTTCATGAACATCATCGGTGGCAGGTCATCGATATACCAGCTGGCGGGGATATCGACGAGGTCGATTTCTTTCCCGTGCTTCAGGGGGTGCATCCAGTCCGCAGCTGTCTTGGAATAGTCGATGGTGTTCCAGCTGTCGCCAATGCGGGCGTAGAAGGGCTGGAAATCGCGGTAGCCTTGGGAGTGGTCGTATTCAAAGCCGTGCTTCAGCAGAAGGGCAGCGGTGGAATTCGACATCTCCCACCAGGGTGCCACATAGCCGCGCGGCGCCTTTCCGGTCAGGTCCTTGATCAACTCAATAGATTTGACCAGCACATCCTCTTACTGCGTGGGGGTCATGGCGATGGGGTTTTCGTGCAGTTAGCCATGTGCGCCGAACTCGTGCCCGTCGGCCACGATCATCTCCATTTCCTTGGGGAAGGTTTCCAGGGAATGGCCGGGGATGAAGAAGCTGGTTTTCAGATCGTACTTCTTGAACATCCGAAAAAGGCGGGGGATCCCGACCTTGGTTGCAAATATGCCGCGCTGGATGTCTGACGGGCTGTCGCCGCCGCCATAGCTGCCGATCCAGGCGGCAACTGAATCGATATCTGTGCCAAAGGCACACATGATCTTTTTGGGCATTGCAGGTTCTTCCTAGACTCCGATGGGCATCAGGCTTTCGTCGCGGGCAACAGCGCGTGGGGCAATCAGGTCGCGCCATTGCGAATAGGCGCGGCTGACGGGTGGGTTGGCGGTGCGCATCACATGCTGGCCGTGGCCGGGCTGCGGCTGACCACCGTTTGGCCCCCACAGGACAGTACCGCGTGACAGGGTGTAGCGGGGCAGACCCGTTACGCTGAAGCCTTCGAAGACGTTGTAATCGATAGCGGATTTCTGGGTGGCCGCCGAAATGGTCTTGCTGGCCTTGGGATCAAACACCACGATGTCGGCATCGGCCCCCACGGCGATCGCGCCCTTTTTCGGGTAGATGTTCAGGATCTGCGCGATGTTGGTCGAGGTGACGGCGACGAATTCGTTCATCGTGATCCGACCCGTGGCCACGCCATGTGTCCACAGCAGGCTAAGGCGATCTTCCAGTCCCCCGGTGCCGTTCGGGATCTTGGTAAAATCGCCGCGGCCCATTTGCTTTTGCTTGGTCGTAAAGGCGCAGTGGTCGGTTGCCACCACCGAAAGCGTCCCCGCTGCAAGGCCCGCCCAAAGACTGTCCTGGTGGCGCTTGTCGCGGAAGGGCGGGCTCATCACCCGCTGGGCGGCATAATCCCAGTCAAGGTTCTTGTACTCGTTTTCGTCCAGCAGCAAGTGCTGCACCAAAGGCTCACCCCAGACGCGGGTGCCTGCTTGTTTCCAGCGGCGGATCGCCTCGTGCGCCTCCTCAGACGAGGTGTGCACGATGTAGACCGGCACCCCCACGGCATCTGCAATCATGATGGCGCGGTTGGTCGCCTCGCCCTCGACTGTTGCCGGGCGGGAATAGGCATGCGCTTCGGGGCCGCAGTTACCTTCGGCCAGCAGTTTCTGCTGCAGGCCCGCAATCAGATCACCATTTTCGGCATGGACAAGGGGGATAGCGCCAAGTTCGCGGCAGCGGGTAAAGCTGGCGAACATCTCGTCATCGTTCACCATCAACGCGCCCTTGTAGGCCATGAAGTGCTTGAACGTGTTCACGCCCCTGTCCACGCATGTCGCCATCTGCGCCCAAACCTCTTTCGACCAGCCGGTGATCGACATGTGAAAGCCGTAGTCGATGCTGGCCTGCCGCGCGGCGCGTTCTTCCCACAATCCAAGCGGGCCGAGCAGGTCCGTCGGGCTGGAAATGATGTGATCCACGATCATCGTGGTGCCACCAGAGGCGGCCGCAAAGGTGCCGCTTTCCCATGTCTCGGCGGTGGAGGTGCCCATGAACGGCATTTCAAGATGGGTATGGGGATCAATCCCGCCGGGCATCACATAAGCGCCTTCCGCGTCGATCACAGTATCGCCCGAAAGGTCCTGGCCGATGGCGGTGATGATCCCACCTTCGACCAGCACATCTGCGCTATAGGTCAGGTCGTGGGTGACGACAGTGCCGCCCTTGATGACAGTGCTCATGCTCTACTCCGGCAAAATGACGCCCGCACGTTCGGTGATAAGGCCGTAAGCCTCGGGCCGACGATGCTGGGCAAAGTTGAAAACGGTGTCTTTGTAGATGCGGCCCATATCGAGGTCGCATTTGGCGGTGATCACCTCATCCTCGACCGTGACGGCCTGCGCCACGATTTCACCCGAGGGGGCCACGATCACCGACTGGCCGCCCATCTGGCTGCCTTCCTCGTTCCCGCATTTCGCGGTGCCCACGACCCATGTGGCGTTCTGATACGCACCCGCCTGCATCGACAGGTGGTTATGAAACAGGGTGAGGCTGTCCATCGGCTGGGTGTTCAGATGGCCAAAGGGCGTGTTGTAGCCAAGCATGACCATCTCCACCCCTTGCAGTCCCATCACGCGGTAGGTTTCGGGCCAGCGGCGGTCATTGCAGATGCACATGCCCATGATCCCACCCATCGAGCGCCAGACGGGAAAGCCCAGATCTCCGGGCTCAAAGTACCGCTTTTCCAGATGCTGAAAGGCGCGGTTGGGCAAGGGTTCGGCCCAGCCGGGCAGATGCACCTTGCGGTATTTGCCGATGATGGTGCCGGTCTGATCGACAAGGATCGAGGTGTTGAAGCGGTGCTTTGCTCCGCCTTCCGTGACCAGTTCGGCGTAACCCAGATAGAACCCGATCCCCAGCTTTGCGGCCTCGTCAAACAACGGTTGTGTGGCGGCGGAAGGCATGGCGGTTTCATAGTAGCTGTCCAGCTCTGCCTCATCCTCGATCATCCAGCGCGGGAAAAAGGTGGTCAGGGCCATTTCGGTGAACACGACCAGCTTGGCCCCGCGCCCGTGTGCTTCGCGCATCATGGCCAAAAGTCGGGCGACGGTGTCGCGACGGGTTTCTGATTTTGTAATCGGCCCCATCTGTGCCGAGGCGGTGATCAAGTGTCGTGCCATTGTTCCCTCCTCATGTTGACCAATGCCGCAGCAAACGCGGCCGCAGCCCCTACGCCGTCAATGACCTTCAACCCGTGTTCGGCCTCCAGCCGAGCGGCAAGATCGGCCATCCCGGCACAGCCCAGAACGATGGCGCCCACGCCGTCTTCGGCCTTGGCACGGGCGATTTCAGCCGAAACCGATGCCACAGCGCCCGAGGTTTCGTCTTCCAGATCCAGAACCTTGACCCCGGCCGCACGCACCCGCGCGCAGGCCTGGGCAAGGCCGTAATGCGCAAGGTTCGCTTCAAGGATGGGAATGGCGACGGGCAGGGTCGTTACCACCGAAAACCGCCCGCCCAGCATCATGGCCGCATGGAACCCGGCCTCACCAATGCCCAAAACGGGGATGGAAACACGCGCACGGGCCTCGTCCAGCGCGGGGTCGTCAAAGCAGGCGATGATGATGGCATCGGCACCGTTCGCCGCCGCACGGTCCACCTCGGTCAGCACAAAGGGGCGACAGATGGCGTCATCCTCTGGCCCTTGGATGGCAGGGGGCGACCCGTGGCAGGTGACGCCCTCGATCATGGCCCCCGGTGCCGCCAAGCGTGCGGCAATGGTGGCCTTTTCGGTCATCGACACGGTTGAATTCGGGTTGATCACGACCAGCCGCATCAGACGATCCCGCTTCCGGCATCCGACCCGTTCCGCGCGCGCCGCCGCTGCATGATGGTGACCGACAAGATCACTAGCCCCACCAGGGACAGCGAAAAGATCGTGGTCAATGTGCCAAGCGCATACAGCACCGGCGAGGTGACGTTGGTCGTCATCCCCCAGATTTCCAGCGGCAGGGTGTTGCGGCTGCCCGATGCAAGGATCGTGCGTGCGATCTCGTCATAGCTGAGGGTAAAGCCGAACAAGGCCACCCCCACCAACGCAGGCGCGATCAGCGGCAATACGACATGGGCAAAGACCTGCCATGTGCTTGCGCCTTGATCCCGCGCGGCCTCTTCATAGGCCGGGTTAAAGCGGTTGAAGACCGCGAACATGATCAGGATGCCAAAGGGCAGGGTCCATGTCAGATGGGCGCCGAACGCCGATGTTGACCAGTGATTGCCAAGACCCGTGCGGTCAAACAACAACCCGATCCCCATGGACACAAGGATCGACGGGATCACAAGACTGCCGATGACCAGATAAAACAGCACCGTTGATCCGGGAAAATGCCGCCGGAACGCCAGCCCCGCCATGACAGAGATGACAACCGTCGTGACCATCACCATCAGCCCCAAGACCAGACTGCGCCGGAAACTGCCCCAGATGTCGCCCACCGCCTGTTGCAGGAACAACTCGCGGAACCAGTTCAGCGAGGTGCCGCGCATCGGGAAGGTCAGGCCACCTGAAGGCCCCTGAAAGCTGAGAATGGCGATGGTGATGGTGGGGCCATACAAGAACAGCATGAACAGGGTGAAAAAGGTGGCAAGGACGTAAAAGGATCTGGGGCGCTTTTCCATCTGTCACAACTCCTTGCGTATATCGACAAGGCGCAGCATCGCCCCAATTGTCAGCAAGACCGAGATCAGTAGGACCACTGCCGTTGCCGCCGCTGACGGGTATTGCAACAACCCGATGTCGTTCGAGATCAAGCGGCCAACATTCGCCAACTGGCTGCCCGACATGAAGCGCGTGGTCACAAAATCGCTCATCACCAAAGCGATCACGAAGATCGAACCGATCATGATGCCAGGTTTTGACAGCGGAATGATGACATTTGTCAGGATCTGGAACCCGCTTGCCCCACCATCGCGCGCAGCCTCGATCAGCGATTTGTCGATGCGCATCATGGTGTTGAAGATCGGCACCACCATGAACAGCGTGTAAAGGTGAACAAAGGCAAGACAGACCGAAAAGCTGGAATACAAAAGCCATTGCAGCGGCTCGTCGATGATCCCGGCACCCATCAAGGTCTGGTTCACAAGGCCATTCTTACCCAGAAGCGGGATCCACGAAATCATGCGGATGATGTTAGATGTCCAGAACGGGATCGTCGTCAGCAGGAACAGCGCCATCTGCCATTTTTGCGTGCGCACATGGAAGGCAAGGAAAAAGGCGATCGTGAAGCCGATCACCAAGGTAACCGCCCACACTATGCCCGCCATCATGAAGGTCAGACCAAACACCTTCCACGCCACCGCAGAGCCAAAAAGATACCGGTAGTTGTCGAACTGAAAGTCGGGCCGAAAGGTGAAGGCATCCGCCGTCCAGAAACTGACCGCGACGATCAGCAGGATCGGCAGGATCAGGAACATCACAAGCACCCCGGTCAAGGGGGCCGCAAGCAACCAGCTGTTCAGATTTGCACGACGCATGGGACCTCCGGCGGCGAAAGCCCTCTCCCCCGCGTGGCAGGGAAGAGGTGGGGATGCGATTTCAAACAGCCTCAGGCTGCGACGAACTCATTCCACTTGCGGACCATGTACTGGTTTTCATCCATGACGGAGTTCCAGCAGGCAACTTTGCCCATCCGGTCAAGGAAGCTTCCGCCATCGCGCACCGCGCCCGCCTGTTCGATGACGGTGCCACCGGGGCTGACGATATCGCCCGTCGCGGCCTTGCCTTCGTACCAGAAGCCCCATTCGTCTTCCGACATGAACAGCTTGGAGGTTTCCGGAACCGCCGAATAATAGCCCTGACGCATCAGGAACCCACCGACCCAGCCCGAGAGATACCAGTTGATGTATTCGTAAGCCGCATCCAGCGGCAGACCGCTTAAGCCGGCCGACAGGCCGATCCCGCCGCCCCAGCTGCGATAGCCTTCTTTGAGCGGCTGATAAACACATGGCACGCCTTGCGCCTTGACGGCAGTGATCGCCGGGGACCACATCGACTGGATCACCACTTCGCCCGATGCCATCAGGTTCACCGATTCATCGAAGGATTTCCAGAACGCGCGGAATTGCCCGGCTTTCTTGGCTTCCATGAAGATACCGATGGTCTTGTCGATCTCGTCCGTGGTCATGTTGCCCTTGTCGGCGTATTGGATTTCTCCCATCGCCTCGCAGACCATCGCCATGTCCATGATCCCGATGGACGAGATGTCGAGAATGGACGCTTTGCCCTTGAATTCGGGGTTCAGAAGTTCCGCCCAGGACTCGATCGGGCGACCAATCAGGTCAGGGCGGATACCCAGCGTATCGGCGTTGTAGATCGTCGGGATCAAGGTCATCCAGCCCGAATCCTGCGTCGAGAACGTGGTAGATCCCGGCCCTTCGACGAAGCCAACGGTGTGCGGTGCGGTGCCTTGGGCGATCACGCTGTCGGGGGTCAGCTTGCCATCGCGGAAGGTGCCGGCAATCTTGTCGTAGTTTGTGATCTTGCTGATATCCATCGCCTGCAGGTTGCCTGTCGGCCAGACCTTTTTGCAGATCCAGTATTCAATGTCGGCAATGTCATAGCTGTCGGGCTGGGTTGCCGCGCGCTGGGTCACCGCGTCTGAATCAAGCGCTGTCATTTCCAAGGTAAAACCAAGGTCTTCCTTGACCTTGGCCGCCACTTCGTTGAAAGCCGAAACCCCGGTGCCGGCCTGACGCAGCACGACATTCTTGATGTCCTGTGCCCAGATCATCGGGGCCGGGAATGCACTTGCTGCAACGGCGGCGGCACCGCCTTTGAGGATGTTTCGACGGCTGTAACGCATCTTGCTCATGGTATTTCCCTCACTGTTGTTATTTGGGTGGTCAGCTTCAGCCTTGAAGGCGATGTGCCCTCGTTTCGTCCCAGGCGAGCGTGACGGTGTCGCCAAGGGTCTTGGGGTCGGCAAAAAACACCGACTCGGGGATCAGCGCCAAAACGTCCTGATCGCCCGCAATACGACCGGTCATCGCAACGTGCGCGCCCTGATATTCGATGGCGGTCACAATGGCCGGGGTGCCATGTACCACCAGGCGCACCTCGTCTGCGCGCACGGCAAAGCGGCCTTCGGGCAGGGACAGCACATTGTGGCCCCCGATGAACCGCGCGACGAAGGCGGTCTTCGGGGCGTTGAACACCTCGCGCGCGGGGCCGGACTGTTCGATGACAGCGTTGTTCATCACCACGATCTCATCGGCCAAGGCCAGCGCCTCGTCCTGGCCATGGGTCACATGAATGAAGGTAATGCCAAGCTCGCGTTGCAGCTTTTTCAGCTCAGTCCGCATGTGGATGCGCAGGAACGGATCCAGCGCCGACAGCGGCTCATCCAAAAGCAGGACTTGCGGCTTGGTGATCAGCGCGCGTGCAAGGGCGGCGCGCTGCTGCTGCCCGCCCGACAGTTGCGCCGGAAGACGATCGGCAAAGCTGGTCATGCCAACCAACTCCAGCAGTTTATCGGCCTGCGCGTGCCGCTCTGCCTTGCCTATGCCTTTCATCTTGAGGCTAAAGGCCACGTTATCGCGCACGTTCAGGTGCGGAAACAGCGCGTAAGACTGAAACATCATCGCGGTGCCGCGCTGGGCGGGCGGCAGGTGCGCCACATCCTTGCCGCCAAGAATTATGGCACCCTCTGTCACCGACTCGTGCCCCGCGATCATACGCAGGGTCGAAGATTTGCCGCAGCCCGACGGCCCCAGAAGGCAAACATAGGAACCGGCCCTGAAAAGATGGCTCACACGGTCAACCGCCAGTGCAGTTCCATAGCTCTTGGAAACGGCCACCAGTTCAAGATCGTTAGCGCTGCGCAAATGTGGTGCCCCCGACGTCCAGTTATCTTGGGTCTGATCCTAGAGGCACTGTGGTTGAATCAGAGTCTGGCGCGCGGTGTTTATCTGGGCTGTGCCTTAAATCTGTGCAAAATCTGGCAGATTTTTGGCCAATTGCGTGCGTTCTGAACACAGAAAGCAAAGTTCCGTCATCAGAATCGGCGATGCGCGGGCGGCTGCGTCTGCCAGCCACGCTTTGACGGGCCACCTTCTGCAAGCTGTGCAGGGCAAGAATCTGGGTTATGATCTTTTACTTGAAGCTCAAGAACAGATCGATTCGATGCAGGGACGCCGCAATCTTGCACAGCAGGCCGTTTGATCCGTCCGCGTAGATGATTTTATCGATGAACTTTGAATTCGGAATGCAGTAATTGTATCTGTAAGGAGATTAGCGATGATCATGATCGGGGTGGACGTCGGGGGAACCTTTACCGACCTTGTGCTGGCGGACACGCAAAGCGTGCAGTCGGTCATTCACAAGGTGCCGACAACACCGCACGATCCGTCTGTCGGGGTGTTGCAGGGTGTGTCCGAGCTGTGCGCATTGGCTACGGTTAATCCCGCTGAGGTGCGGTATGTGCTGCACGGCACCACGACCGCCACCAATGCCGTGCTTGAACACAAGGGTGCGAAGACCGGGTTGATCACCAACGACGGTTTTCGCGACATTCTGCATATCGCGCGGCATCAGAGGGTGGAACATTACTCTATCTTACAGGATCTGCCGTGGCAGGCGCGCCCCCTGATCGCGCGGGCGCATCGCAAGACCGTGCCGTGTCGCCTGATTCCACCAGATGGCGCGGAACTGGTGCCGCTGGATGAGGACGCAGTGCGCCGCGTGGCCCGCGAACTGGCCACCGAAGGGGTGGAAGCCGTCGCCATCTGCTTTCTCTTTTCCTACCTCAACCCCGCGCATGAAGACCGCGCCGCAGCCATCGTGCGCGCGGAAATGCCGGGGGCGTTCGTCACCACCTCGTCTTCCCTGTCGCCCCAGTTTCGGGAATTTGAGCGGTTCACCACGGCGGCGCTGTCGGCGTTCATCGGACCAAAGGTCGGATCTTATGTGGCATCCTTGGATGCGGCGCTGAAACAGATCGGTGTGACGGGCGAGTTGCGGATCATGGCGTCGAACGGCGGCGTCGCCACGGCGCGGATGGTCACCGAAAAACCGGCGCTGACCTTGATGTCGGGGCTGGCGGCGGGGGTGTTGGGGGGCGGTTGGGTCGGGTCTCAAACTGGCCGCACGCGGTTGATTACCTTTGATATCGGGGGAACTTCGGCCGATATCGGCATCATCAACGACGGTCAGATCGTCGAGACAGACGCGCGATCAACCTCGATTGCGGGGTTTCCGCTGCTGATGCCGATGCTGGACATTCACACCATAGGGGCAGGGGGTGGGTCTATCGCGCATCTGGATGACGGCGGGGCGTTCCGGGTTGGTCCGCAGTCGGCGGGGGCGGTGCCGGGGCCTGCCGCCTATGGCCGCGGTGGGGATTTGCCCACGGTCACCGATG
Source organism: Pseudotabrizicola sp. (assembly GCF_030684215.1). Lineage (GTDB taxonomy): Bacteria > Pseudomonadota > Alphaproteobacteria > Rhodobacterales > Rhodobacteraceae > Pseudotabrizicola. The sequence goes on along the minus strand of NZ_JAUXOV010000023.1, from coordinate 17,060 downwards.
CCAATGTTGTGCTGGGTCGTCTGTTGCCCGGTGACTTTCTGGGGGGCGCCATGACGCTGGACCCGGTGGCGGCAGAGCGGGTGATGGCCGCATTGGCCGCGCGCCTTGGCCTTCCGCTACTGGATACAGCCGAAGGCGTTTTGACCATTCTGAATGCCAACATGGCCAATGCGATCCGGTCGCGAACCTTGCAAAAGGGGATTGATCCGCGCGGCTTTGCCTTGGTCGCGATGGGTGGGGCGGGGCCGCTGCACGGGGCCGAAGTGGCCGCGATGCTGGCGATCCCCGAGGTGATCGTGCCGCCGTATCCGGGCATCACCTCGGCCATGGGGCTGCTGGTCACTGACCTGAAGTATGATGCGGTTCGGACGTTGTTCCAGACCTCGGGCCAGTTCAATCTGGTGCGGATCAATGCTGATCTGGCTGCCATGCAAGACGATCTGGCAGGTCGGTTTGCTGCAGACAAGATCGCGCCGAACGCTGTCAGCTATGCCCGCATCGGTGATCTGCGCTATGTGGGGCAGGGGTATGAGCTGAAGGTGCCGATCCCCGACGGCCCGGTGGACGCCGCAGGGATGGAGGATGTGCTGGTGGCTTTCCACACCGCGCACGCTGCCGAATACGGCCATGCTTTCCCGAATAACCCGGTCGAGGTGGTGAACCTTCGCGTGATCGGGCGCGGGGCGATGCCGCGCCTTGCCCCCGGCCATGCGGCACAAGGGGGATCGCTGGAACAGGCGCTGATCCGGCACAGCGACACGGTGTTCCGGGTGAACGGCACGCTGGCGTCCTATGCCACAGCCCTTTACCATCGCGCGGCCTTGCCGGTGGGCCAGCCGTTCCCCGGCCCTGCGGTGATCGTGCAAAAGGACACCACCACGGTCGTTCCCCCCGGTTGGCAGGCTGAAGTACACGCTGCCGGTTCCCTGATTCTGACTCAAAGGGTGCAGCCATGATCCGCATCGACCCCGTCACCGCCGCTGTTATTCAGGGCGGTCTTGATACCATCGCGCTGGAAATGGGGCACAAGCTGATGCGGATGTCTTATTCTTCCATCATCCGCGAGTCCGAGGATTTTGGCGCGGCGTTGACCGATGCCACGGGTCGGCAGCTGTGCGAATGTCGGTTGTCTACACCTTTGCAGTCGGGGCCTATCCCCGGCTATGTGCGCAACATCCTGTCCACGTTGCACGCGCGCGGCGAGGCCTTGACCGATGGCGATGTCATCATGCACAACGATCCCTACGGCGGGGCCAGCCACGGCCCCGATGTGGCCTTTGCCGTGCCGGTGTTCCATGACGGCACGCTGGTGGGCTGGTCGGTGACAACAGCGCATCACCTTGATATCGGGGCGCTTTCTCCGGGGTCTTGCGGTATTGTCGATGCCGTTGACACTTATGCCGAGGGCCTCCAGTTCAAGGCGATCAAGGTCTATGATGCCGGGCGGCGGGTGGACCCGGTCTGGCACATCCTGCGCGCCAATATCCGCGCGCCCGAGCTTGTTGTGGGCGACATGGAGGCGCAGGTGAAGGCCGCGCATATCGGGGCCAAGGGCCTGTTGGCGCTGATTGCGCAGCATGGGCTTGCCACGTTGCAAGCTGCCGCCGAAGACCTGATGGATTACTCCGAGCGTCGCCTGCGTGCCGCGATCAGCGCGGTGCCGGATGGCGATTACAGCGCCTCAACCCGGATCGACGGGTTTCTGGACGATCCCGACCCAGCGCGCCGCAATCTGATCATCTGTGCCACGGTCAAGGTGCGTGGTGATGCGCTGACAGTTGATCTGACCGGTACAGCCCCGCAAATCCCGGACAAGCCGATCAACATGCCGCTGGTCGGCACCGTCGATTGCGCGATCTGGCTAACGGTCAGGTCTATCCTGCTGGATGCGGCCGTGGTCGGCCCCGTTCCGCAAAATGAGGGGCTGACCCGTCCCATCACCATTGTGGCCCCCTTGGGTTGTCTGGCCAATCCGATTTTTCCGGCCCCCGTGATCGCGCGGTTCTGTTCGGGCAATGCGCTGGCTGATACGGTGATGAAAGCGCTTGCCCAAGCCGTGCCGCAACAGGTTTCCGCCGGGATCGGCAACTTGCGCGTCGTGGCGCTGTCGGGACTGAACCATGGCAACCATTGGGTGCATATGGAGATCATGGAAGGCAGCTACGGTGGCCGTTATGGCAAGGATGGCATGGATGCGGTTGATACGCTCTATGCCAACACCCGCAACAACCCGGTAGAAGATATCGAAAGCCATGTGCCGCTGCGGGTCGAACGCTATGAATTGCGCGAAGAGGCGATGGCGCCGGGCGAATGGCGTGGCGGCATCGGCACCATTCGCGAATTCCGTTTTCTGGCCGATGCGGGCTTTTCCATTGAGGGCGATGGCCACGCCCATGCGCCGTGGGGGTTTCAGGATGGCGCCGATGGCCACACGGCCTCGCTGACGCTGGTGGCGGCGGATGGGGCCGTGCGCGCCTTGCCGTCCAAGGTGCCCTATGCCCGCGTCAAGGCGGGGGATCGGTTGATTGCAACCGGCCCCTGCGGCGGCGGATACGGCGATGCGGCGGCGCGCGCGCCGGGTGCGGTCGCGCGCGATGTGGCAGACGGGCTGATCTCGGCGGCAACGGCCCTGCGGGATTTTGGCGTGACGATCCGTGCGGATGGCACGGGCGCACGGCAATAGGTTGTCAGGCCGACAGAAATTCGCGCCAGCGGTGCACGATATGGGTATGCTCGTCCATGAACGTGTTCCACACCCTTGCGCCGCTCATCCGTTCGGCATGGGATCCCCCCTCGCGCCGGTGACCGGCGGGGACGCTGGGCTGGCCATAGGGGTCGGCGAGCGCGCGGGGCGCGGGCTGGCCCTCGTACCAGTATTCCCATTCGCCGGGCAAAAGGTGCTGTCGCACGCGGGCCGGAAACGTGGCGTAATATCCTTGCCGTGCCGCCGAGGCCCCAGCCCAGCCATTTTGCCACCAGTTCAGATAGGCATAGGCCATATCCAACGTCTCGCCCGCCGCTTCGGATGAAATGCACAGATCCGCATGCCAACCGCGCGACCCTTCGGCAGGGGTTCCGACGATGACCTCTTGTCCCAGCGAGCGCAGCCGAGTGACGCCGGGCGAGAAAATTGACTGGATCAGGGTGCCGCGTTGCACCAGCCGAGCCGAGTCCTCGAACGAAGACCACATGCCCTTGAAATGCCCGATCCGCTTTTTGTGCAGCAAAATATCGGCTACCTCGTCCACTTCGTCCAGCGTCAGGTTCCCGACGCTGCTGAACGCAGTGCCACGGGTGGCCTCAACAGCAAGGGCAGCCTCAATCATCCCCAGCACCGGGTCGTTGATCATCGCGACGCGGCCCTGAAGCCGGGGGTCCAGAAGCCAGCCCCAGCTTTCAGCCTCAGACCCGACAAGGTCGCGGACGGCGGGCGCATAGCCGAAACTGTCAAGCCCGTGCAAAAGCGGCAGCATCGACAGAAGGTTTGTCGGTGCTGGTCCAAGGCGGCCATCTGCCTGCACGAACAGCTTGTCGAACACCGTGTCGATGATGCGGCTTGGCCCGCTTCGACCGCGCGCGGCGGCCAAGATTTCCGACCCGTGATCCAGCCGGGCCACGTCGATTGGTTGGATACAGCGCGCAGTCCAGATCAGATCGACCGTGTGCCACTGGTGATACAGATCAAAGGTGTCAGGGCGGGTCACTACCCGCGCCAATCCATCGATGGAATCGATCATCTCAAAGCTGATCGGAAACCCCAGATCAGCCGCCGCCTGGTCACGGATCGGCTGGGTGACAAGCTCGCTGCGTGCGATGATCCGCAGGCCGGGGCGCGTGGTCTGCTTTGGGGACATGTCAGCCCACCCGTGTCAGATAAGGCGCCACCACCGGGTCTGTGAAGACCGACAGCACCTTCAGGCGCTCACGCGTGCGGGCGTGGTCGGCGTCCAGATGGTGGCGCAGGGCAGCCGCTGCGCCCTCGCTGTCGCCAAGGGCCAGATGGTCCAGAACCAGCCGGTGTTCGGTCAGCATGGCGGCCTCGTCATGCTGCACAACATGGGTCGCAAACAATCGGTTCACCCGCCGGCCCGAGCGCAGGTGCATCAGCACAGCCGCAAGCCGCCGGTTCGGCTGGTATGAGGTGCAGGTGTCGTGCAGGTCGGCCTCGATCAGGTCGATCTCGTCGGGCGGGCAGTTCGGGCGTGCCTTTGTCAATCGCTCTTGCATCGCAGGCAGCACGGCGCGGAGCATTGATGCGGCCTGAGCCAGTGCTGCGGGCTCCAGCAAGCGCCGCAAGGCATGTTCATCGTCCAGCATCCGGGCCGACAGCGGCCCGGCAATCCAGTGCGATGCCCTGTCCTTTCCGATTGCCCCCCGTTCCTGCAACCGCGACAGAACTTCTCGGGTGACGGTCCGGCTGACGCCGAAATGCGCGCCGATGGCGGTCTCCGAGATATGAAAGATACCAAAGGGAATACTGGCGGCGGTTGCCTCGGCCACTTCATCCAGAATGCGCTCCCATCCGGCGCGGACAAACACACCGGTCGCCGGGGCCAGATCAGGCAGCGGCAGGGTAAAGAGATTGGCTGCGTCCGGCTCTGCCAAGGATCCGTTGCCAACGATGTAGCCGGATCGTGCGTCCCGCGTCAGGTGTCCGGTCTCTGTCAGAAGCTCCAGCCCCCGCTTTACCGGCGACCGGCTGAGCGCCAGCCGGTCGGCAACGGCTGCGACCGTCAGCCGTGTTCCATCCGGCAAAAGGCCTGCGGCGATGCTGCCGCTGACCCAATCCTTGACGATATCAAAATAAGCCTTGTGCAAGCCAGACAGCCCTTTGCGCAAAAAGGTCCATTGATGGACTAGTCCGTGCTCCGCTTGATGGCAACAGGTGCTGATCGCCACCCCCGGAGCAGCCAGCTTTCCTCACATTCCGGTCGGCGACAATGCTGAAGAATTAAAGGGTGGCGCGACAGCACAGATCGGGAACCACACGTGCCTGCAGCGCGCAATGCACAAACGCGCGCTTTCACAAAATGACTGCATATTGGGCAGAGGAAGAAGCCGCCCGCCCGGAAAGCAGCAAATTGGCGTCCAATGGGGTGTTTGCGCGCCGAATCCTCAATCTATCGTCTTGCAGCACGGCATAGCGTGAATGGCGGAAAATGCGGGCGGCGTTGCTGGCTGAGGGGTTTGCTGCAAGCGTGCTTTGCAGCTTTGGGATTTGACGCTGGATCCGCCGCATTTGTGAAAAGGCCAGTGCGGGATTGTTCAAGATCATGCCTCCATCTGCGCCAAAGGTTTGCCAAGAGCTGGAGCCAGTGTTGATGAGGGATCTGCCCGAAACTGCCACCGAAATTGCCAGTTTGGTGACAAGCGGAACCATCAGGGTTGGCGATGCCTTGGCAAGAAGCCTGCACCGCGTGGCGCGTGACAATCCCGGACTAAACGCGATCATTCGGCTTAACCCACAGGCTTCGGCAGAGGTCACTGCGGTTCACCACCGTCTGCAGGCTGGTGAACTGCTGCCGCTTGCGGGGGTTCCTGTAGTGATAAAGGACAATCTTTGGGTGGCAGGATTGGCAATCACCCAAGGCTCGCAGCTTTTTGCAGATTTCGTGGCACCGACGGATGCGGTTGCCGTGGCGCGGTTGCGAGCAGCTGGTGCCATTATCCTCGGCATCGGCGCCACATCCGAATTTGCCTGCATCGGCGTCACAAACACGCAGCTGTATGGGATGACACGCAATCCGATTGATCCGTCACTGACGCCGGGAGGGTCATCGGGTGGACCCTCTGCGGCGGTGGCGGCAGGGTTTGCGCCGCTTGCACTGGGCACGGATGCAGGCGGGTCAACCCGCAGGCCACCGGCGCATGTGGGCGTGATCGGCTTCAAGCCCAGTCAGGATCTGGTTCCCTATGGGCCGGGCTTTGAGGAACCTGTCTGGGGGATTTCTGTCATTTGTCCGATTGCGCGCAACATGGTGGATATTGCGCTTGCGATGCGGGTTCTGACCGGGCAAAGCCTGATGTCCCAAATCGCTCGCCCGGCGCTTGCCTATGCCGCGCACTTTGGACTGGATCAGCCGTTGGATGCAGATGTGGCGCGCGTGACCGATAGCGCGGTGGACCGCCTTCGCCGGGCGGGTTACCCGGTGGAAACAGCAGCGCCTGTCTGGCCAGAGGGATCAGGCCGTGCGGATGTGGCGCCGTTGCAATGGGCGGGACTGGCTGCGTTATATGGTGCGGCGTTCCGGCACGATCCATCCCGGTTTGGCGACGGTATCGCGGATCAGATCATGCGCGGCCTTGGCCTGAGAGGGGTTGAAGTGGCGCAGGCGCATCAGGCCAGCCACCGCATGGGCGAAACGCTGCGCGCCTTTCTTGGGCGGCATCCCTTTGTGATTACGCCGACCACGCCCTGTCCGGCTTGGCCGGTCGAGGACGTGGCCCCCCGGTTCATCGGCGGGCTTGCGGCGTCGCCGCGCGATCATGCGGCGTTCACGTCGCAAGCTAACCATGCCGGATCGCCCGCGATCAGCCTGCCGTGCGGACACACCAGTACGGGCCTGCCGCTGGGCTTGCAGATCATGGCCGCACCCGGCGCCGATGCGGCCCTGTTGGCACTTGCGCAGGATGTGGCACCAATGCTGGCGGGGCAAGGCTGATGCGGATCCTGCTTGCCAACCCCAACATGACGCGGGCCATGACCGACAGCATGGCCTTGCTTGCAACGGCTGCCGTGCCGCCGGGGACCGAGGTTATTGCGCGCACAGCGCCGCGTGGATTTCCCTACATCTCATCTCTGGCCGAAGCGCAGATTGCTGGGGCGATCTGCCTTGAAATGCTGGCCGAGGCGCCGCCTGTCGATGCCGCCATAATTGCGGCTTTCGGTGACCCCGGCCTTGTCGCGGCGCGTGAGCTGTTTGATTTTCCTGTGGTCGGCATGGCCGAGGCTGCTATCCTGACTGCGGTCCAGTTGGGCGGGCGTTTTGCCATCGTGACCTTTACCCCGGCAATGACGCCTTGGTACATGGCCAGCGTGGCCGCACTTGGGATGGGCGCGCGTTGCCTTGGGGTGATCACCCCGGATGATCGGCAGGCGGTGCAGGTGGGCGATGTGGCGCATACCCGGCGCGCGGCGTTGCGTGATCTTGCGCTGGGCGTTGCGGAACAAGGGGCGGAGGTCATCATCTTCGGCGGAGCGCCGCTCGCCGGGCTGGCGCAGGATCTGGTGGATGATGTGCCGGCAATCCTTGTTGACCCGATCAAGGCGGCAGTGCGGCAGGCCTATGCTTTGGCCGGGCAGGGCGCGCGCCCGAAATCGCGACTGGCGCGGCCTTTGGCCAAGCATTCTACCGGTCTTGCGCCTGCTTTGGCGCGCCGCATTGCAAGGGAAGACTGACAAATGGGGCAAAAACCTGTGAGGGTGGGAATGCTGGTGCCATCATCGAATACGGTGCTGGAACCCTATACGTCGGCCATGTTTCAAGCGGTCGGGGACCGGGGATCCGTGCATTATGCCCGGTTCCGCGTGGTCGAGATTTCACTCTCGTCCGCGTCGCGTGGGCAGTTTGACCTCGGCCCCATCCTTGAAGCCGCAGAGCGACTTGCGGAAACTGAGCCGGATCTGATCGTGTGGAACGGCACATCGGCGTCATGGTTGGGGCTTGAGACCGACCACAGGCTATGTGCGGCCATCACGGAGCGGACCGGCGTGGCTGCGACGTCAACCAGTCTGGCGTTTGACGCGCTGTTTCAAGGCATGGGAATACGCCGGATCGCAGTTGTGACCCCGTATCTGCCCGAGATCCAGACGCGCATCGTGGCAAATCTTGCGCTGCGCGGCATTTCTGTGGTGGCAGAGGCGCATCTGTCCGACAAGGGCAACCATTCCTTCGCGGGCTACGGTCCCGATGTGGTGGCAGATCTTGTGCGAAAGGTGGCCTCAGCCGGGCCAGAAGCGATTGCCATCATCTGCACCAATTTTCGTGGGGCAGGAGTGGCGGAGATGCTGGAAGCAGACCTGACCATTCCCGTCTTTGATTCCGTGGCGGTGACGGCGGCCTATGCGATGCACGCGACGGGACTGGACCCATCTTTGGTGCGCGGTTGGGGCAGCGTCTTTCAGCGGACGACAGATTTTATCTGATCTCTTTTGCGGGTTGCTCAAAAAGGCGTCAACAGCGCGAAAATCTGACGAACATTGCGCCGCAGTGCGGCATGAGGCGTCAGAAAGGGCCAGATGCACCGAAATCTTCTGTTCGCGAATCGTTCAGAGATATTTTGTTAGTCTCAGCGCAGAGAGGGTGAAACCACCCTTTTAGACACCCTCTTCTCAAGGTTGGCGTGCCGAACTCGTCAAAAGAGACTTAGGTCGACGGTTCTGCGGCGTTTGCGTGTGCACCCTCGACTTGGCCTTGTGACGTAACAGAGGGGTCAAGATTATGTGCGACAGATGTGGAAACACACACGAAAAAATCATGGAAGCCTCGCGACGTGGGTTTCTGAAAACGGGCTTTGGCGCGTTGGCGGCAGTGGCATTGCCGTCGGGCGTTGTGCAGTTGATGGGCGCAGGCGCTGCCTTTGCGGCGGACCCCACCACGGTAAAGGCCACCCATGGTTCGGGCCTTTGCAACCTGGGCATTTTCCTTGCCAAGGAACGCAAACTGGCCGAAGCCGATGGCGTCAATCTGGAATTTGTCGTGGCCCCGACCACCACGGATGTGGTCACGCTGTTTGGCGCCGGGATCGTCGATGTCTCGGTTATCCCGTATTCCAACTTCCTGACGCTGGTCGATCAGGGTGCCCCGGTCAAGATCGTGGCAGGCGCGGGCGTGCAGGGTTGCGTTCTGGTGGCGGCCGAAGGCATCACCACGGCCGAAGATATGAAGGGCAAGTCAATCGGCACCTTCCAGGCCGACACGCTGGAAGTGATGCCCTATGACTATCTGGTGAAGGCGGGGCTGTCCTTTGCCGATGTTGACGTAAAGTACTTCAACACTTCGCCTGAACTGGCGGCGGCTTTCATCGCGGGCGCGATTGATGCGGTCTGCCACATTGAACCCTATGCCACCCAATGCCTGACCGAACGGGCCGGATCGTCGGTGCTGTCGGACGGGATTGATCTTTACGGTGCGGGTTATTCCGACTGCGTTCTTGCTGCTGCCACACCGCTGATCGAAAGCAACCCCGAGGCGGTGAAGGCGCTGATCAAGGCCATGATGACCGCACAATCGCAGGCCGAAGCCGATGTGGGCGCCGCCTTGGAGCAGACAGTCGGCACCTATTACAAAACGTCCATTGAGGCGCTGACGCTGGCCCAATCGCGCCAGCCCATCATGATTGACCAACGCCTGAACACCCAGTTCTTCAAGGACCGCTCTGCGTCAATGCAGGCCATGGGCTATGTGAGGAACCTTGTGCCCGATGATGCCGTGGACTGGAGCCTGCTTGAGGCGGTCATTGCTGAAAACGCTGACCTTTACGCCGGACTCAAACTGAAATCGGCATAAGGAGGGCTTCCCGGAATGAGCGACAATACCTTTCAGACGGGCGCCATAGTGCGCAAGCGAAAGCCAGTGTTTGCAGCGCGGTGGGTTGCTGCGGCGCAGGCCACCGGGTGGGCCGTGATGTCCATCGGTTTGTTTGTCGCTTTTTGGGAATTTGCTTGGTGGCGGGGCTGGGCGAACCCGCTGTTGCTTCCGCCACCGCATATCTTTCTGGCAAACCTGACCGACCAGTTCCGGTTCTTTGATCCGAACGGTCAGCGGATCGGCGCCTTGTCAACGGGCGGATCGATCTGGTCGGTGCTGGGCGTCATCGGGTGGTCGTCGATGCGGGTTTTTCTGGGGCTGCTGATCGGTTTCACAGCGTCGCTGATCGTCGGGGTCGGTATCCGCTACTTCAACATCTTTGGCAAATTGACCCTTCCACTGATCACGATGCTGGCGCCGATCTCGCCCGTGGCCTGGCTGCCGGTGGCGATTTTCGTCTTTGGCATCGGGAATACGCCGGCGATCTTTCTGGTCTTCATCTCGATCTTCTTCGTGATGGTGCTGGCGACGCTGTCGCAGATTGATGCGGTGCCCAAGCACTACATCCAGCTGGCCCGCGTGATGGGGGCGTCAAAGCGTCAGATATTCCTGCGGGTGATCCTGCCTGCCATTCTGCCGGGGTTGTTCGTGACACTTCGTATGAACCTGTTTGGCGCGTGGATGGTGGTCTTGATCGCCGAAGCTGTGGGCGTGGGATCGGGTCTTGGGCAGGTGACCATGATGGCGCGCAACACGTTCAACGCGAGCCTCGTCTTCTTCACCATGACGCTGATCGGCCTGACAGGGTTTCTGTTCGATCAGGCGCTGCGGCTTATTCAGCGCAAGGTTCTGTGGTGGATCGGTCCGTCAAACATAGGGGCGCTGTAAATGCTGGGATTATCAATCACCAACGTATCCAAGGTCTGGAACCCGAAGGGGCCAAACCCGGTGCCCGCAGTCACCAACCTGACGCTGGACGTGGCTTTGGGCGAATTTGTTGTGCTGTTGGGGCCTTCGGGATGTGGGAAAAGCTCATTGCTCTACATCGTGGCGGGGCTGGAGGATGCGACCTCGGGCAAAGTGACATTTGACGGCTTGCCGGTCACCCAACCATCGCCTGAACGCAGCTTGATTTTTCAGGAGGCATCGCTTTTTCCATGGCTGTCGGTGCGTGAAAACGTGGGCTTTGGCCTGGCGATCCGCGGCAAGACACCCCTTGAGCGCAAAGAAAAGGTTGACGCTCTGTTGCGGATGGTGGGGCTTGGCGGTGCTGGCGACCGGCGACCGGATGAGCTGTCTGGCGGCATGCGGCAACGCGCGGCATTGGCGCGGGCGCTGGCGATGGACCCCAAGGTCTTGTTGATGGACGAACCCTTTGCCGCCCTCGACATCCAGACGCGGGCCCGGATGCAGGACCATCTGCTTCAGATCTGGCAAGCCTCTGGCGCGTCCGTGCTGCTGGTGACCCATTCGATTGACGAGGCGCTGGCTCTTGCTGACCGGATCGTCGTGTTCACGGCCCGCCCCGGCCAGATCAAGGCCGAAATCACAGTCGATGCCCCGCGCCCGCGCGATCTGCGTAGCCCCGAAATGATCGACCTTGCCCGCCGCTGCGAAGCACTGCTGGCGGAAGAGGTGACAAAGGCCTTCAAGGAACAGGAATTGCTATGACCGTCCAAATAACTTCGGCCCGCTGGATCGTGACAGGCGCCAAAAACGCCACCGAACCCGACATCATCGAACATGCCGCATTGGCGCATGAGGATGGGCAGATCCTTGCCGTGGGCCCGGCTGACACCATCCGCGCCGCCTATCCCGGTGCGCCGGAAACCCGCTATGGCAATCATCTGATGATGCCGGGGCTGGTCAACAGCCACCACCATCTGGGCGTCACGCCCTTGCAACACGGGGCGCCGGATTTTGCGCTGGAACTGTGGTTTGCAGCACGTCTGACCATGCGCGACATCGACCCCATGCTGGACACGCTTTATGCGGCGTTCGAGATGATCTCGACCGGGGTGACCACCGTGCAGCACATTCAGGGCTGGGCGCCTGGCACCTATCAAGAGGTGCTTGCCTCGGCCTCGGGTGTGCTTGACGGGTATCGCGCCGTTGGGATGCGGGTGTCTTATTGCTATGCGGTGCGCGAACAGAACCGTTTTGTCTATGAGGCAGACGAGGATTTCGTGCGCCGCCTGCCGCCCCATCTGGCAGGCCCGATGGCCGAAGTGTATGCCCGCCAGAAGATGTCATTTTCCGAGTTCATGGATCTGTTTGACGCACTGACGGTGGCCAATACCAACCCGCGCGCGCGTATCCAGCTTGCGCCGGCCAACCTGCACTGGATGACGGATGATGGTTTGCTGGCGATGAAGGAACGGTCGGATGCTACCGGCATGCCGATGCATATGCACGTTCTGGAAACCGCCTACCAAAAGGAATACGCGCGCCGCCGTACTGGAACAACAGCGGTTAAGCATCTCGAAAAGCTGGGGATTCTGGGGCCGAAGCTGACGCTTGGTCACGGGGTCTGGATGACCGAAGAAGATATTGAGATCTGTGCCGGAACCGGCACCTGTGTGTGCCACAACTGTTCATCGAACTTCCGCCTGCGGTCGGGCGTTCTGCCGCTTATGGAACTGCAAAAGCGTGGCATCACTGTTGGCATGGGCATGGACGAGGCTGGCATCAACGAAGACCGCGACATGTTGCAGGAAATGCGCATGGCGCTGACGGTGCACCGCGTTCCGGGAATGGATCATGCCGATGTGCCAACGGCGACACAGGTCTTGCGCATGGCATCCGAACACGGCGCAATGACCACGTCATTCGGTGCCGAGATCGGGCGGCTGGACCCGGGGCGTCGCTTTGATGCCGTGGTGCTGGATTACGCGACGGCCACTTGGCCCTATCAAGATACGGATATCCCTCCGCTGGACGCGATGATCTACCGCGCTAAGGCCAAGGATGTGCATGCCGTGCTGGTGGATGGCGAGGTCATCTTCAAGGACGGCAGCTTTACCCGGATCGATCACAAGGCCATTCTGGAGCAGATCGCCGAGGTTTTTGCCAAACCACGCAGCGACTCGGAGGCACAGCGCCGTTGGCTGCGCCACGAGATATTCCCTGAAGTGGAAAAATTTTACGCAGGCTATCTGACCGCAGAACCCGAGCGCGTGCCGTTTTACAAGTCCAGTTCCAGGACCTGAGTCGCACAACAGGCTGCGAGGGGAGGCGAGAAAAACTTGAAAACCTTTTTCAGAAACGTCTGCCTGCTGGATGGCACGGCGACCGAAGGCGTGTCGCCGCCGATCAACCTGCGGGTGACAGAGGGGGTCATTGCAGAGATCGGATCTGACCTGATGCCAAACGCGGACGAGGCGGTGATCGAAGGGCAGGGTGATCTGTTGATGCCCGGTCTGGTCAACGGGCATTTCCATTCCTCGGTCAATCACATGAAGGGACGGCTGCCCGGCATGCCGCTGGAAATCTTCATGCTGTATGAATGCCCGGAACTGAATACGCTGCGCCCGACCCCGCGCGAAGCGTATCTGCGCACCATGCTTGGCTGCATCGAGATGCTGGAAACCGGCACAACGGCGGTACAGGACGATTGCTTTTTTGTGCCCGAACCCGAGCCCGACATTATGGATGCGGTGATGCAGGCCTATGCCGACAGCGGCATTCGCGCGCGGCTGGCGATTGATCAGCCCGAAGTGCCGGAACTCGACAAGCTGCCGTTTTTGTCCGAACAACTGCCCCCGTCGCTGAAAGCCGAACTGTCGCGCCCCGCCCGCGTGGGGCAGACGGAAATGCGGGCGCTTTACCGGCATCTGATCGACCGCTGGCATGGCGCGGCGGATGGCAGGTTGCAAGCGGCAGTGTCGATCTCTGCTCCGCAGCGGGTGACGCCAGAGTATTTCGCCGAACTGGATGAGGTCAGCCGAACCCATGACCTGCCGTTTTATGCCCATATGCTGGAAACGCGGTTGCAGCGCGTGTTCGGGCAGGAACGGCTGGAGGGGCGGTCGCTGGTCCGGTACACGGCCGATCTGGGCCTGTTGTCGGACCGGATGAACATTATCCATGCGATCTGGATCGACGAGCCCGACATGGACCTGATCGCCGCTTCGAATGCCACGGTGGCCCATAACCCCAACAGCAACCTGCGGCTTGGCAGTGGCATCATGCCGTTTCGCGCGCTGCGCGACCGGGGGGTGAACATTTGCCTTGGCGTTGATGAGGCGATTGCTGACGATGCTGTGAACATGTGGCTCGTGATGAAAACCGCAGGCATGATCCATTCTCTGACCGAGCCGGACTGGCTGCGCTGGCCGCAGGCGGCGGAAATTCTGGCGGCGGCCACGGTGGGCGGGGGAGTGGCGATGCGGGTTCCGGGACTGGGGCGGCTGGAGGTGGGTGCGCCTGCCGACCTTAACCTGATCGACCTGTCGGCACTTGCCTATCTGCCGCTGAACAATGCGGCACGCCAGCTGGTGCATTGCGAAACTGGATCTTCGGTTCGGCTGACCATGGTGGCGGGGCGTGTGGTGGCAAAGTCTGGCAGGGTCTGCCATCTGGACCGCGCCGGGTTGCTGGCAGAGGCTGCAGAGTGCCTTGGTGCCAAGCGCCGCGCCGTGGAAGCGGCAGCAGTCCAGATGGACGGCCGCCTGCCGTTTTACCGCGACATGTATCTGCGGGCGATGCGGACCCCGGTGCCAATGGTCCGGCGGATTGAAAGTGCAGATCCAAGCTGCAAGGTGTTCTAGCCTGAAAGGCCCGCGGCCTGTGCCAGCACGCGCAGGCCCGCCACCAGATCGTCTTCGGCCGTGTCTTCTTCAAAGGCATGGCTGATCCCTCCGATTGAGGGCACAAACAGCATCGCCACCGGCATCAGCCGCGCCACATTAGTGGCATCATGCAGCGCACCCGACGGCATCTGCCGCCAGCGCCCGGGTGCGACGTCTTTGGCCGCTGCCTCGAGCCGGGCGCGCAGGGCAGGGGCCATAGCCACGGGTTCAAGGCCCAGTACCGCCCCGGATTCCAGCCCAAGGCCCACCTCGGCCACTACCTCTGCCAGCGCGGTCTCGATCACGGACTGCATCCGGTCCAGCCTGTCCCTGTTCCCGTCGCGCCATTGCATCGAAAACCGCACCTGCCCCGGCACGATCGAGGAAGCATTGGGCGCCAGCGCGACATGGCCAATCGTCCACACCGATTGCGGGGTGACCACGTTTTGCAGTCGGTCGTTCAGGCGCGCGTTAAAGGCTGACAGACCCTGAAACGCATCGCGCCGCAGCGCCATCGGCGTGGTGCCCGCATGGTTTTGCTGCCCGGTCAGCGTTACCATCATTTCGCGATACCCCACGATATCGGTCACCACACCGATCTGCTCACCTGCGGCATCCAGCGTCGGCCCCTGCTCGATATGCAATTCGATAAAGCCTGAGAACTGCGCCGGGTCCACATCGGCGCCCACCCTGTCCCCCATCGCCGTCCGTGCCTGCGCCAGTGTGATGCCATTGGTGTCAGTTGCCGCGTCGGCTTCGGTCAAGGTCATCAGACCCGACCAAACCGCCGACCCAGTGGTGCCGCCGAACCGGCCTTCCTCATCCTGAAACGATACGACAGAAATCGCAGGTCCGCCCATTTCTCGTGCTGTGCGGGCCACTTCCAAGGCCGCAACAACCCCCAGCGCACCATCCAGCCACCCACCCGTTGGCTGCGTGTCGGAATGCGATCCCAGCAGCAAAGAGCGCCCTTCTGCAAGACCAAAGAGGTTGCCCATTGCGTCGAACCGCACAGTCAACCCGGCCTCGTCCATCTGATTGGCCAGCCAATCCCGCGCGGCGATGTCCTCATGAGAATAGGCTGGTCGGATGACGCCGGAACCCTGCGCTCCGAAGCTGCGCAGATGGTGCAGATCAGACAAAAAACGGGAAGTATTTATCAAGGACGTCTCACTTATGTGGCTGCTGGCACAAGCTTAGGAATTTGGCTTGGTCTTGAAAAGGCCTGAAAACAGCAGCGATGGCTTGCAAAAGGACCAATATTCAGTCTTGATCCGCGCAACAGGCCCGGCGACCCCACTTGCGAATGCCCGCTTTCTGGTCATCGCGACCGACAGCCGCCTGGATGCCCAAGTGAAACTGCCTGCCACTAGCGAAATGCCGCGCTGCGCCCCTTCGCATACTTTCGGGGCCGGGGAGGAACCATCGGGAGGGAGGCCTGCATCGAAGGCCGCCGAGACGACCATTCTCGCTGTCGAATATTGCCATCCAAAGGGCATGCTCAGGTTCACTTCAGAAAATCGTCTACGAATTCGGAGACCGGCGTGATGCCAGCTCCACGCAGATGATCGTGGGTGCGGGTGCATGCTATGTACAGCAGATGTCGCTCTGTGTTGTTGACCTCCTCGAGGTCAGCATCGTCCGCGGTGTCGGACGCACGCATGAGTGAAATGCTAACGTCGATCACGACCGGGTTCAATCGTTCTCTGCGCATCGAGTCGATCCAATCCGCCAGAACGGCATGGTGCAGATCAAGACCCGTCCGCGCCAGACTCTGGCTCTGGCGATACAGATGCGCTGATCGGGCTTGGCGCAAGCCGTCGACGTTTGGACGATGTTCCTCGTCGCAACTGATCAGGGAATTCATGCGATGGAGTTCTTCGTAGGTCTCGACGTGTCGCTCGACGAAACCCACATCCGCGGTGTCGATGAGGGGTAATCTCCCCCGAATTTAAGGGGGTGACGATGAGCAATCTTTTCTGGTTGACAGAAGCACAGATGGCCCGGCTTCGACCGTTTTTCCCGAAGAGCTATGGCGTGCCTCGTATCGATGACCGGCGCGTGCTTAGTGGCATTATCCTCATCAATCGCAATGGCTTGTGGTGGCCTGATGCTCCGAAGGAATATGGCCCGCCGAAGACGCTCTACAACCGATGGAAGCGATGGGGTGACATGGGCGTCTTTGCCCGGATGATGGAAGGGTTGGCCTCCGAGGCGGCAGTTCCGAAGATGGTGATGATCGATGCGACCTATCTGAAGGCACAGCCGTTGCCCGGCAGCACGTGCAAGGCATGTGCGAGAGGGGCACGGCGACCAGCCTGCGGGTGAAAACGTATGGCCCGCCCCGGCTGCAAGAACTGATTTTCTGACGGTGTGAACAGTCTGCAAAACGTATCCGGCAGCAAAAGCCGCGTCGTCTTCATCGCCCGCGACCTGCCGCGCGACGTGCTGCTGGACAGTCCGGAGGTCTTGAAAACATGACTGGTCATGCACGGCCTTTATGTATGTGTCGGCTGCTGTTCGCAATTGAGAATTTGGCACGACTTCGGAAATCGCTCATATGTATCCGGCCTGTTGATCGGCTCGCGGGCCGTGGCCTTGATGGGGTTACGCACGCGCCTTGGTCTCATTAGCGGCAAGGTCCTTGCTGACCATAAGGGCCGTCAGACTCTGGGGGCGTATTTTCTCCGTTCCATGCTGTCCTCTCTGTCGCGAACTCCTTTTGGCCGTGGAAAGCGTC
>NZ_JAUXOV010000014.1 GCF_030684215.1 Pseudotabrizicola sp. | reverse complement strand
GGTGGCGACTTCAACGACGACCTGCAGGCCACCGGCCTCGACGATCTGCGCGCCGCTCTCCGACCCCAACTCGATGCTGAAGATGCACGCAGGTTCGGGGAGAAGTGAACAGGCAGGAGGATCGCAAGGGCGGCTGCGCGCGGTCGCTATAGCGATTTCAGGAACGCCATCACGTCTTTGTCCTCCTTCCAAGAGCGTCCTGGCCTCGATTGGCCAACCTCGCAGAGCGCAACGGCGTTTGCTTTCAGCGTCAGGTCAATCTCGGCATAGATGTTGGTCGTGCTGATCGACACATGTCCCAGCCAGGCACGTATGGTGTTGATGTCCACACCAGCAAGAACCAGATGACAGGCCGTCGTATGTCGGATCACGTGCGGCGTGACCGTTCGGCCCGCGAGTCCTGGAACTTGCGCAGCGCAGCGCTCGATCAGGCGATAGACCCCGAAGCGCGTATACCCTGTCCCCAGCCGGCTGACAAAAACAGGTGCGTCCCCCTCGCGACCGCGGATTTCGCGCGCAAGGACTTGCTCGGTTTCCGGCCACAAAGGGCACTGGCGCGTCTTGCCCCCCTTTCCATGAAGGGTCGCAAGATCATGGCCGCCTCTCCGGGCGGCAAACGACAGATCCTGCACCTTCAGCTGCGTTGCCTCGGACACGCGCGCGCCTGTGTTATAGAGGAAGAGCAGGAGGGCGTATTCGTGCTGTCCCCGGTCCGTCTTTCTGTCAGGCACCGCGAGCATCGCCTCCATTTCCGGCCGCGTCAGCCAGCCAACCGATGGCTGCATGGATTTTTTCGAAGATATGGCGCGGATATGCCCACACCACTCGACATGCGCCGGGTCCCTGCTGCCGACAAAGCGAGCAAAGGCCTTTATGCCGGCAAGCCGCTGATTGCGGGTCCGGACGGAACATCTGCGGTCGTCTTCGACATGGGCGAGGAACTTCAGAACCAGCGATGAAGCCAGATCGCGCACCGTCAATCGGTCGACGGGCTTCCGCAGCTTGTGGCTTGCAAATGGCAGGAGCAGTCGGAAGGTGTCACGATAGCTGGATCGGGTGTTTCGGGCCAGGTTTCGCTCGGTGACGATGTATTCGATCAGGAAGCGCCGAAGCCAAGGACCAAGGAGTTCACGCTCGGGCATTCTCACCTCCATGGACAAAACGCGCGAATCGCATCGACGCTTGGTTCAAAAGACCTGGGGTCATCGTCAGGTAGATCTTCGTGCCTTCAAGATCGGAATGCCCGAGATAGGTGGACAGCACGGGCAGCAGTCGTTGCACATCTGCCCCTTCTCGATACCAGTCGGTCAGCCTGTGAACCGCAAAGCTGTGCCGGAGATCGTGCATGCGTGGCGCCGATCGACCTCCAGCGCTGCCTTGCACGTCCGCGGTGCGGCGGAGCCGATCGAACGCAGTCTGAACGGTGCTGCTTGCCAGCCGGGTCCCGTCCCTGTTCGACAGCAGGTATGCGGCACCATCCGGGGCAAACCGCTGTCCCGGTGGCTGCGACAGGTGGTTGGCCAGCATCGTCGCAAGCGGCAATCCGGCGGGCACCAGCCTGCTCTTGTGGAACTTGGTGTCCCGGATTGTCAGGACGGAAGCCTTCAGGTCGACATCATCACGCAGGAGCCCGGTGGCCTCGCTGAACCGAAGCCCCGCGCCATAGAGCAGCAATAGCAGCGTGCGGAACGTATTCAGGTCGAGTTGCTTGGCGCCTACAAGCGCAATCTCGATGTTTCGTGGATCGAAAAGACGCTGCAATTGCGTGCGACAGTAGATGTGCGGTGGCGCGAGCAAGGGCGGCCGCCGTTCTCTTACGGGAAGCGGCGACGAACTGGCATAGTCACGGCTGATCGCAAATCTCCAGAAGCCCGCGAGCGCATAAGCCTTGTTGTCGCGGTGCCGGGTTCCCCGGCCTTGACCAATGAGGAAGGCGAGCACCTGAGCCCTCGATATCTCGTCGCAATCGGTCTCTGGGCCGACGTGGTGCATAAACTGCCGCAAGAGGTTCCGAGTGGTTGTGAACTTTGCACCATGCGCCTGCCGCCAAGCGACGTAGTGGTCAATCGCGTCGCCCAGCTTCATAGCAGCGCCTCCAGATTGAGGGCGGCCACCTCACGCAGCGCTGCCAGGTCGACCTTGGCATAAATCGCCGTCGAAGACGGATCACGATGACCGAGGAAGTCTCCGATGACTTTCATCGACACGCCTCTATCCAGGAGGTGTTGGGCGGCGGCATGCCGGAGCGCATGTGGGCCTCGCCGCCCTGTCACGACGCCGACGCCCGCAAGGCGGTCGCGGACGATCTTGCCCAATGCCTTGCGATCCAAGGGACGGACTGGCGCGCGGGAGGTGAAGAAGACAGCACGCCCGTAACCTGTTGGCCGCCCATGCTGGAGGTAGTCCAGGATCGCTTGCCCAACTTCCTGCGATAGCGGCCAGAGATGGGTCCGGCCCGGCTTCGGACAACGAACCCGAAGCATCTCGGCATCCCAGTCGAAGTCATCGAGGCGCAGGCCCGCCACCTCGGCGACACGCAAGCCGTAGGATGTGAACAGCATGAGGATAGCCCGATCGCGCAGATCGACCGTGCGCTCCCCGCTGACCGAAGCCAAAAGGCGCTCGACGTCGTTGCGTTCGATTCCCTTCGGCAAAACCTCGTCGGCCCTGTATCCCGGCGCGACGATGCCTGCGGCCAAGCCCGGGCGACACCATTGGCGCTTTTCGGCAAAGGCGATGAATGATCTCAAGCGCTGCGCGAAGTCATGGAGCGTTCTACGGCTCCAGACGCCGCGGCGATGTTCATCACCGATGATGGAGTCGATGTCAGCCATCACCAGCGAGGCAATCGCGATGCCGCTGCCCTTAATCGTGGTCAGGAAGTGGTCGGCCGCGCCACAATAGCCATGGACCGTCTCGGTCGACAGGCCGCGCTCTTTCCGCAACCAGTTTTCGTAAACGCTGAGTTCGATGCCATACGGGTGCGGCACCTCATCAATCTCGATCCAGCCGAGATGGTGCAAAAGGTCGATGCAATGACTGATGAAGCGCTGCTTGGCCTTGCTAGCCGCCTCTCGATCACATCTGCGCCCCTTGGGATTGGACCAGAGCTTGGCAACCGTTTCTACGTCATGCTGGCTGATTGTATCGCCGTCGCGGATGTGCAGAAGCCGCACAAGGTTGAGATGGGCATTCGCGTACTTTCGCAGGGTGGCGCGCCGTGACCCGCATTCCTTCAATTTCACAAGGTATCCGGCCCTTTGATCGGCAAGCGGCGCGTTGCGGTGCCTGGCCGCAGTCGGTGGAAAGAAGATTTCTTCGAACATGGATGTGTCTCCGTTTCTGTGGAAACACAGGGTTCGCACGTTCCGGCGCGCAGCCGCCCTTGCGATCCTCCTGCCTGTTCACTTCTCCCCGAACCTGCGTGCATCTTCAGCATCGAGTTGGGGTCGGAGAGCGGCGCGCAGATCGTCGAGGCCGGTGGCCTGCAGGTCGTCGTTGAAGTCGCCACC
>NZ_JAUXOV010000003.1 GCF_030684215.1 Pseudotabrizicola sp. | reverse complement strand
CAAAGCATCCGGGCAACCGCCAGCTCAATGACAAGCGCGGTCGCCCGGATGCTCGCGCTCCCTCACGCGACAATCTCCCTAACCCCAAAGTGGCAACATTTTGCGCTGCCCTTTGGCTCACTTTTACTCTGCCGTTGACAGACGGTCTGTCGTCAGGCCGCTGCCTGATGCCGTCGGGCTGAGAGGCGCGTCCAGAATGACCACACCTTGCACATAATCGACCCGGTAATCGCGCCCCTCCACCAGTCGGCGGCTGGAGATCAGACGGCCCGAGACTGGATCGCGCACTTCAATAATCAGCGTTTCCGTGCCCGATTCAATATCGCGCCGCGACAGGAAGTAAGAACTGCCCCCCGTCCCGCGAAAGATATCCCGCTGCGTCAACCGGTCGATTTGTGCCGCATAGCCTGTGATCGTTGCCCGCGCCGCTCCATTGGGCATGGTCTCGGTCGTCTCGAATCGGCCAGAAGCGCCGTAAAGCGTGCGGTCCGTTCGCACCACGCGGGAAAGGTCGCTTTCAGGGCGGAAGTCACCCCACATGATATGGCTGTTGTCGCGCTCCGCGCGCAGATAGACCCGACCCGAAGTGGGTGCCAGGTTCTCGGTGCGCGAGTCATCGCCCGTGGTGACCCAGACATCGCGATCCTCGATCCCGCGCAAGACCTGATCAGGATGCCGCCGCGTCAGATGGCGGAACATGTCGCGCAGTTCCGTATCACGCGTATCGACCGACGCCGTCAGCCGCGTGCCATTCGCGTAGATTCCGTCCACAAAGCCCGCAACGCGCCCATAGCGCCAGGTCTCGTCACTGGCGCGGTCGCGCCCCAGCGTGACCTCGGCAATACCAGTCGCGAAGATATCGCGATGCGGGATCGTGACCGACTGTGCCTGGCTTTGACGACCTGCATTTATCGTCACTTCATGTGTGCCCGGCGGAAGAATGCGCTGAATGACAAAATTGCGCTGGATGCCCGGCACAATCGGCTCACCCATCAGACTAAGCTGGCCATTCGCAGGCATATCCGTGCCAGACACGGTGATGGCACCACCGCGCACTGGAATGCGGCGCTGTGCAGTGCGATCTTCACCCTCGCCTGCGGCACGCACGCTGCCCGTCACTTGCGATGCAGGCAAATCGCGCTCACTGCGGATCAAAGGCAAGGGCACGGTTTCATCACGCCGGCCCTGCGCATCATACACACGCAAGACATAGACCATCTCGTCGGGTCCACCTTCGGGCATGGTCCAATTCGCTGTCGCATTCGACCCCGTCGGCACAACAGCAACGGGCTGCGCGGGCTGACGCGGGTCAAGCACGACAATCTCGGCGCGCGCGATCCAAGCCGGATAATTCGAGGAGCTGCGGAAGCTCACCACCTCCCCCGCCCTGTAGCTGCGGCGCAGATCAGAAGTCGAGACATTCAGGATCGGTTTGGCCCCTAACCCGTCCACCGTAACACGCAAACCCATTTCGCTCAGAGCGCGATCCACGCGCGCCAACCGGTCCGTGACCGCAGCCGCACCCGCCACATGTTGGCGCGGCTGCGTGACCCCCGCATCAATCGAGATCGAGAACCCGATATCACCCAGATCTCCGGCTGAATTGTGTCCCGCCGATGTCGGGCTGGGCCGGCTGACCACCAAACCTGCATTGTCATGTGCGCAGCCTGCGGGCAGCGCACCATCCACCAGCGCACAATTGCCGTTGTTGACCTGTGCTTGTGCCGCGCTGAGTCCGGCAACCAAGGCCAGCACCGACACCACCGAGCTATGAAGGGAAGTGCTTTTATATTTGTTCCACATCGCTCTCATCCTCATTGCCCGTCAGGGTGCCGCGCGGGCCGTTCGACCAGACGCTCGACCGTCAGGGCATAGCGCCCTGCTTTCGACCACAAGCGCCTGATCTCGCGCTCGACACTGCGAAGGCGCGTATTGCCCACTGCGTCACGTTCATCCGGTGACGCCTGATAGCCCAGGCGCACAATCGAAGGCTTGGCCGCGATCTGGGCCACCAGCTTTTGCAAACCCGCTTTCAGCTCAGGCCGCAACTCACCCGTTGCAGTGAACGCGCGTGCTGACAGATCCACCCGCGCCACAGGGAATATAGCCGCACCAAAGTTCATCTTGGTCAGCATCCCCGGCGTAAGGCGCACCACACGCGGGTTCTCGGTCGTCACGCGATAGCCCAAGGGCAAAGTCCGATCATCAAGCCGCAGCATGAAGTTCGACCCGATATCGCGTGGCAATGCTGCGCAAGGCAGGCTGAAGCGTCCATGCTCGTCTGTCGTGACTGCTATGCCGTTGGGCGTGACCAGACGCACTCCCGGCAGACCTTTTTCACGCTTCGGCGCAGATGGCTCCGGCGCAGACCAGAACTTGCCCTTGCCCCCGTAATAGGTCTGATCGGTCAGCGCAAAACGATCTTCCTTCGGCTCGGCGTTGAAATAACCGTCATGGTTCAAGTCATCGAACACGCGGCCAATCAAAGTCGAGCACTGGAACACAGAGTCAACCTCGACACGCACGGCCGCCGTCGCCTCTGGCCCGATGGGCGCTCCTGTAACGGCGCTGAACATCTGCACGCGGTTGATATGTGTGCCAACCGGAACCGAGGACGATATATACGTCGTCAGGCTTATGTTTGTCACACCGCCTGCCCGCGCTGTCACACCCTCGAAGCGGAGCACCTGACCAGATTGCAAAGGGGCAAACGCCACACCGTCAACCGCGGCACTGCCCTCGCGATACACAAAGCCGGCCGGCAGCGTATCAACAACATCAAGCGTCACATCAGCCGTGCCGGTGTTGCGGATGGCAATCTCGTAATTCAATAGATCGCCTGCCCGCACAGAACTGACACCGGCTGTTTTCGTGATCGCAAGAGTGCCACCAATCAAGATGGACTGGTTTTGGTTTTCGACCACCAAACCATCCCCCGTCCCCACAAACACATTCTGGATTTGTCCGATGGTGTCGCCATCTGGCGAGACAAAGGTGATGCTATAGAACCGCCTGCTTGTAAGCGATGTGAACACGTAATTGCCATCGGCGTCCGTGATCGTTTCGGCAACCAACACGCCGTTTGCGTCAAACAACCGGACCGTATAGCCCGGCAGCCGGATATCTTCGCTATCCAGCACACCGTTCTCGTTGATATCAATATAGACAGTGCCCGAGATGCTTCCTGGGGTCTCAGGGACAGCGACCGTGTCGCTGCCCGTCACAACAGTGCCGTCTGGACTGCGCCCTTCAGCAGTCGCCGTGTTGATGACCTGACCGGCAGTAATATCCGCAGCCGTGACTACATAGCTTTCCACAAAGACCAGACGCTCACCAACGGCAAGACTCGGCACGGTCGTGTCCAGCCCAACCAGCGGATCAAGCACGCGCACGTCTGACAGCGTCACATTGCCCATGTTCTCAACGGTGATCGTATAGGTGATGGAATCTCCAGCCACCGGGATCAGATCAATCGGTGTCGCAGTTTTGGTCACGCTGATCGCTGGCAAAACAACCGGCGGTACCGTCACTGTATCAACCTCGCGCAAATCTTGCCCATCTGGCGCTACAGCTGTGACACTTGCGCGGTTGAAGACCAGCCCCGCATCCACATCCGCCTGTGTCACAACATAGCTTTCTGTGAACACCTCGCTTGCACCAACCGCAAGGCTCGCAAGCGTCGTGTCCAGACCCACCAGAGGGTCCTCCACACGCACATCCGTCAGCGTCACATTGCCGG
>NZ_JAUXOV010000018.1 GCF_030684215.1 Pseudotabrizicola sp. | reverse complement strand
GGGTGCGCATGCGGTCAAGGCAAAGAACCTCGCCGATTTGCAGTCCGCCTTGCAGACCGCGCGCGGCAAGCGCAAGCCGACCGTCATCGTGATCGACACCACCGCAGCCCCGGGTCCCGGAGACGGTCTGGACGGGGCAGGCCATTGGTGGGATGTCGCCGTGCCCCAAGTTGGCGGTCCCGAGCGCCTGCGCGCTGCTTATGAGACCTACATCACAAACGCCGCAAGGGCGCGGCTGACAAACTGAGGGTCATAATGATGTCCAATCTGCAACGCAAACCATTTGGCACCCATGGCAAAGTGCACGAAATCACCCTGCAGTCGGCGGGTTGGCGTTACGTCGGCTTTTCGCTTTACCGTCTGCGGGCAGGGGAAAGTGCCGCCGAGGCGACCGGCACTCGGGAGGTGATTCTGGTGATGGTAGAGGGCAAGGCCGCCGTGACTGCGGCGGGGCAGGATTGGGGCATCTTAGGCGAGCGGATGAACGTCTTCGAGAAAACCCCGCCGCATTGCCTTTATGTGCCGAACGGGCAAGACTGGCAGGCGGTGGCGACAACCGATTGCACCATTGCCGTCTGTTCCGCCCCCAGCCAGTTGGGCCACGGCGCGCGCCGTATCGGGCCAGAAGCTATCACCCTCACGCAACGCGGGACCGGGCCGAACACCCGGTGGATCAACAACATCGCCATGGAGGCCGAGGATTATGCCGACAGCCTGCTGGTAACCGAGGTGTTCACCCCCGCAGGCAACTGGTCGAGCTATCCCAGCCACCGCCACGATGAGGACGATTTCCCCCGCATCACCTATCTGGAGGAAACCTATTACCACCGCCTAAACCCCTCCGACGGCTGGGCGGTGCAGCGGGTTTATGCCGATGACGGCAGCCTTGACGAGGTGATGGCCGTCAAAGACGGCGATGTGGTGCTGGTCCCGCGCGGCCATCATCCCTGCGGCGTTCCCCACGGCTTTGAGCTTTACTACCTCAACGTCATGGCCGGCCCGCGCCGCGCATGGCGGTTCATAGCTGCGCCAGAGGTCGAAAGTTTGATTGCCCGAGAAGCCAAGTGACGTCGTATGGGGTCAAGGGCGTGAACAGACAAAATTTAAATTTTTCAGGTTAGTCCAACGTTCCTCAGAGCGGCCATAGCACTTTTAGAATGCTGCAGCCTTGAAACTTTTACCCAATTTGAGACTTTGTTCGTAATTGCCGCTTGATGCCCATCTGTACAGGTCACTAAAATAAGACCCCTCATGGACTGGCCCCACGTTTGTCCAGCGAGCAAACTCCTTTAAAGACTGTATGTCACAGGTCGCAGCCTCGGAACTTGGCGCTAAAGCATTACACAAGATTCAACTTATCTACTCGTCACCATTATACCACGCTGTTGCTTCGGCGCTTACGGCCATTCCGGCTCAAATCAAAAACAACGAAATCGCTGGAACGAAAGTGACCAGAGCCAGACACAGCAAAATTACGCCAATCAACGGCAAAAGATGGGGAACCATCTTTTCGATCCCGATATTCGCGACTGCACAGGCGGCAAATAGGTTCACTCCCAGCGGCGGCGTGATCATGCCGAGCGCAAGGTTAAAAATCATCACAATACCAAAATAGGTCGGGTCAATACCGAACTGGATGGCGACAGGGGCGAGGATGGGGCCAAGAACCACGATCGAAGCAGAAGTTTCAACAAACATGCCCATGACGAACAGGAACAGATTAACAGCAAGTAGGAAGGAAATCGGATCGGTGAACGTGTCGGTGATCCAGTTGCCGATGCTTGCCGGTACGCCGGCACGCGTTAGAACAAAAGAAAATATGCCGGCCATCGAGACGATGAACATGACCACTGCGGAAGAAATGGCTGACCTGCGGACGACGGCAACCAAACCTTTCAGGTTCAGTTCCTTGTAGATGAACAGCGTGACGATCAGAGAATAGCCTACCGCCACAACCGAAGCTTCTGTCGGCGTGAACACGCCGCCATAGATTCCGCCAAGGACAATGATCGGCATCAGCAGCGCGAGGCTTGAATGCCGCAGGGCGGGAAAGAAGGGCGGGCGCACGTCTTCGCGGATCTCGGCGTAGCCTTTGTATCTGGTGTAAGCGAGTACAAAAGCGCTCAGCGCGACGGCAACAAGAAGTCCCGGCCCGATGCCAGCCACGAAAAGGTCGCCGACCGAAACGTTCGCTGATAGCCCGTAAATGATCATTGGAATTGAAGGGGGGATCAGCACAGACAATTCCGCCGCTGTCGCCTGCAGCGCGGCCGCAAAGCCGACGGGATAGCCGCGTCTGACCATCGCAGGTATAAGGATAGCGCCGACTGCCAATGTCGTGGCTACACTCGACCCCGATACCGCACCGAAGATCAGAGCGGTGAAAATGCAGGTCAACAAGATGCCGCCCCGGATCGAGTAGACACAGCTTTCAACCAGATCCACCAGACGGCGCGAGATTCCTCCATCTGCCATGATATTGCCGGCAAGGATAAAGAAGGGAATTGCGGCGAGAGGAAATTTGTCCAGTGCGACAAACGCCTGTTGCGGAATGACAATCAGTGGCACGGTCATAAAGCCGCCGATGCCGACAAGGCTGGCCAGTCCGATGGCAACCGCAACTGGGATGCCGATTGCCATCATTATCGTCATCGTAGCAATCATCAGAGGAAGCATTTCAGGTCGCTTTCAGGGGATCAGGGCCGGTCAAGGCCTCTTTGGCAGGATCAAGATAATGGGCAATGGTGGCCATTGCGGCCAGACTGGATCCGACCGGGATCGCCGAATAGACCCAAGATGCAGAAAGGCCGAAACCAGCAATGGTTTGGTTGCGCACCATATAGACGGCCTGCCAGCCGTAATAGGTCAGGACCGCAAACAGGGTCAGCATCGAAAGCATTATGGCAAGACGCAGGACACCACGCATTTGCCCGTAGGTCTTGTCGTAAAAGAAGCCCACTGCGATCAGAGCGCCCCCGCGGGCCGCAGACATCAAGCCGAGATAAACCATCCAGATGAGCGAGACCCGGACCAGCGGCTCAGACCAATAGGCGGGCGTGTTCAGCAGAAACCTGCTGAGTACCTGGAACAACCCCGCTGCCGCCGCGATCAAAAGCATCACGGCAGCAGCGAGCCCAACCGCTCGGTTGAGCTGCCGTTCGCACGCAATGAAATGTGACCGCAGCGCGGGAAGCATCACTGACCGACGATTCTGATTGCCTCGATCCGACCGCCAAAACGTTCGGAAAGTTCGGCAAAGGTCGGTTCCAGCTTGGTACGGAAGCTTTCGCTGTCCACTTCGGTCAGAATCTCTGTGCCACCAGCGCGCAGCGTTTCCAGCCCAGTCTCCTGGATTTTGAGAACTTCTTCCTTGGTACGGGCCATGGCGCTAATGGCCGCTTCACGGAAGATCTCCTGGTCTGCTTCGCTCATCGCGTCATAGATCCCAGGATTGATGAGCAACACGATGGGCGTGAAAGCGTGGTTTGTGACGCTCATGTACTTTTGAACTTCTCCGAAGCGGTTGTTTATGATCGCTCCGACCGGATTTTCCTGACCATCCACGACCCCTTGCTGGAGCGCAGAGTAGACTTCGGTCACCGCCATGGGTGTTGGCAGGGCACCCAAGGCCTCCCACGCTTTCAGATGCAATTCGTTCTGCTGAGTGCGAATTTTAAGGCCTGCGACGTCGGCGGCAACTGTGACCGGGCGGACGTTGTTGGTCAACTGGCGAAAGCCGATCCCCCCGGCTGCAAGGCCGACAAAGCCCGCGTCACGCAGCGTGCCCAACACTTCTGTGCCAACCTCTCCGTCAAGCACAGCCTGAGCGTGATCGAAATCCCGGAACAGGAACGGCACGTCGAAGACGGCGAAATCCGGCGCAAAGTTTGCGACCACAGATGTGGAAGAAACGGTCATCTCGACAGTACCGAACTGCACACCTTCCACCACGTCGCGATCTCCGCCCAGTGCGCCACCGCCTTGAAGCTGGATCGTGTAACGGCCTTCGGTGCGCTGCGCAATTTCTTCTGTGAGAACGGCAGTGCAAAAGTTTGCCACGGAAGTGGCGGGATAGTCCTGCTGCGGGCAGAGTAAAACTTTGCCACTTTGGCCCTTTCTGGCGACAGGGAGGGCGGGGGTATTTTAATCGTGGAACTCTATCGGAAGGTC
>NZ_JAUXOV010000011.1 GCF_030684215.1 Pseudotabrizicola sp. | reverse complement strand
CAGCGCCATGTCTGCGCAATTCTCGCGGTAGAAGATTAGTGGAAACTGTTCGGAATCGCGGATCCCCAGAATGACCAGCGCCGTCAGGCGATCCGGGTCGGTCGCCACCCCGCGCACATCAACGCCCTCGCGCTGCAACTGCTCGCGGATGAAGCGGCCCATATGCTCATTGCCCACCCGTGTAATCAGCCCCGACCGCAATCCCAGCCGTGCCGTGCCGCAGGCGATGTTGGTCGGACTGCCGCCAATATACTTGCGAAAGCTGCCCATGTCTTCCAGCCGCCCGCCGACCTGTGCCCCGTAAAGATCGACGCCCGCACGGCCGATGGTGATGACGTCCAATGTTTTGGTCATGAGCATATCCTTAAAATCCGGTCTGGCGCAGAAACGCGCGGCTAGCGGCCAAGTCGGCCAGAGCGCCACCCGCTTTGCGGGGATCGCGTTCTTGTTCGATGGTAATGTAACCGGCATAGCCAAGGTCGGTCAGCAGGCTGCGGATTGCGGGATAGTCGATCATACCGCGCCCGATGGGGCACATCACCCCTACGGCGCAGGCGTCAAAAAATCGGATGCGCTCCCCTAGGACTCGATTGAAGACTGCGGCGTCTATGTCTTTGAAATGGATGTAGTCCAAGCGATGCGCAAAGCGCCGAAGGGTTGCAACCGGGTCCATGCCAGCATAGGCCAAATGCCCAGTATCCAGGCAAAGGCCCGCCACATCGTGGCTGATATCGTCGGCTAGGCGATCAAGCTCATCCTCAAATTCGACATAGCCCCCGGCATGCGGGTGGATTGTAGCGCGTACGCCGTAAGTTCCCTGCGCAAGTTCGGCAATCGCGCGGATATTACCCACCATGGTATTCCAGTCATCCGAAGAAAGCCGGGGCGCTCGAGCGGAATGTCCTGCGGCGTAGTCACGTTCATCGTGTCCCCAATCCATTACCGTCAGATAGGGAGCCGGGTATCGTTGGCTGTCATGCCGTTCAGGCGGCGGCAGTGCGGTTATGAAGGCGCAGATCTCATGCGTTTGGCGCAGCAACTCTGTACGGTTGTCAGGAGAGACTAGGTCATCAAAAATTGTGCCGGCGACGATGGACAAGCCACGTTGCTGCAACGCTGCACCAACTCGGCTGATATCCAACGGCATATAGCCATAAGGACCAAGCTCCAGACCGCCAAATCCGGCAAGGGCCGCTTCGTCCAACACCTTTTCCCAGGCGGGCAAATGCGGGTTCTTCACATTATCTACGCCCCAACAACAGGGCGCGCAGGATATTGTGATGCGGGGATCAGGAAGCGGCATAGGACAACTCGGGCATAGATGGCTGGGGCAGCTGGGAAAGGTGACTATGGGGGAGGGCTAACCTGAAGCAATCCTTACGCTACGCCCTTCAGTGGCGCTGATCCGGGCGGCGTCCAGCACCTGCAATGCAGCGATGGCTTCTTCGGCGGTCACGGGGGGAGGCGAGCCGGTGCGCACCGCTTTAGAAAAAGCTTCGTAATAAGCGTGATAGCAGCCTTGTTCAGAAGGAACCGATACTTCGCCCTGAGACGTATGCAGCACGCCCCAAGACGCTTCGGGCTCGAAACCCCAGCTTGCCATCTGGTCGAGAGGACGCCGGCCGGCTACCACAGCTTGGGCTTGAACATCGGTGGAGCGGGAGACGTAGGCCCCCGCAGCGCCGTAGGCGCGCAACTCGCGCGTGGAGACATGGTTCAGCTTGCTAGCTGACAAATGCGAATGAACGCCGCTTTCGTGCCGCAATGATATCGTGAAACCGGCATCCGTCTGACCTGCCGCTAGCGTCACGGTATCAAACTGTGCATCCACGCTGACTACTGGTCCCAAAAGCCAGAGCGTTTGGTCAACCAAATGGCTGCCCAGATCGCGAAGCAAACCGCCGGTGGGACCTGCCTCGAGTGATGCGGGCTGATCCAAGTCCATGCGCGAATGCAATCGCCAAATCTTGCCAAGCCGCCCCTCTTCCAGCACACGGCGCAAAGTGAGAACGTCGGCATCCCAGCGGCGGTTGTGATATACACCCAAAATAATGCCCCGGTCTCGCGCTGCCTGCGCCAATTCGAAGGCGGACCCAGCATCTTCCGCGAACGGTTTGTCGGCAATGACATGAACCCCTGCGGCGACGGCCTCCTTCACGAGATCGCGCCGCGTTTGCGGCGGAGTAGTGATCGTTACGGCATCAATCCCGCCGGCTGCAAGCATTGCTGTCAGGCTGGGGAAGACCGGTGTGCTGGGAAGATCCTGGTGCACCTTGGCAATGGTATCAGGCGCTCGTGCAACCACGCCCACAAGATCGACCGTACTGGCGGCAAGGATGAACGGCACATGAAAGTGCCGTCCGCCTGTTCCGTATCCTACTACGCCAATGCGCATCTTACCTCGCATCTCTAGCGCGAAATCGTCGCTTGTAGCGCGTCGATCGACGATCGAATGCCTGCATCGGTGGACATGGTGAAATCCTCCATCTCTAGCGACACCCAACCATTGTAACCAACCATGCGAACGACCGAGAAAAACTCTTTCCACCATTGCAGGTCATGCCCCGCACCGACGGCCACATAGTTCCACGATCGGTTGGCGACGTCAGTGACATCTTTCAGTTCAAGCAGGCCATTCACTTCCGCCAGCCCGCGCTCAATGCGGGTGTCCTTGCCGTGGCAGTGGTGGATGGCCGAACCCAACGCACGGGCAGAGGCAATCGGACAAGCCCCCTTCCAAAACAGGTGGGACGGGTCAAGGTTCATGCCGACCATAGGGCCCACCTCGTCACGAAGGCGGAACAAGGTTTCCGGGTTCCAAACCAGCATGGCCGAAAAGTTTTCCAGTGCAAACCGCTTGATACCAGCCTGCGTCCCAAAGGCCACCAGTTCGCTCCACAGTGGAAAGGCCCGGTCTTCCCACTGATAGCGGTCACGTTCCGGCATCTCATCGGGCCAAGATTTGGTGTAGACTAGCCAGTTCGGCACACTGTCGCCAGGGGCCGCTTCGGGCAGACCCGACATGGTGACGATGGTTTCAACCCCAATTTCACCAGCCAGCGTGATGGTTTCCTTCATTTCTTTCAAATGGCGCGTTCCCATCGCGCCCGGGTCAAGCGGGTTGGCTGAGCAGTTCAAGGCCGCAATCTCCAACCCGCGGGCCTTGATCTCGGCAAGCTTCTGTTTCAAAAGACCCTTGTCCTGCAGCAATTCATCGGCGCGGAAGTGCGGTCCTTTAGACCAACCGCCACCCGTCATCTCGATGCCTTCGACACCGAGCTTTACGCATTTGTCCAGCATGTCGGTGAAGGAGAGGTTCCCCATCACGTCGGTGCAGATCGAGAGTTTCATCGGTTCATCTTTCCTGAGCTAAGAGTTTGACGGTGCGCCACCGGGGAGGACGGCGACGCACCGGGCGGCATTACTGAAAATCAACCCAAGCCGACCCTGCGTCAGCCGAGCGGACACAGTTTTCCAGCCAGCGCACGCCTTCGGTCCCGGCCTTGATTCCCGGATAATGATGAGCTTGCAGGAAGGCCTCATCACCACGACGGGTGGCGTCTATGGCTTGGGCAATCCAGAGGTAAATGTTCGCCCAGCTGTCCCCCAACCCTTCTGTATGCAGACCGCCCATGCGATCCACGGCAAGGCTTTCGGGTTCAAGATAAGGCATACCATGATGGATGATCTGGTTCGGCTCGCCTTGAATGTCATAGAGGAGCTGATCGGGGTGGCTGTCGGACCATTCGATCGACGCCTTTGCCCCGACAAAGCGATAGCGCTGCGACCCCATGTTTCCAGCGTTGACCGACGACACCCAAAGCCGTCCGCGTGCACCATTGTTATAGTGCATTAGGACCGTAGCATGGTCTTCGAGTGGGGCACGCGTCGGTATGAACGCCTTGCGGTCGCACAGCAGCTTTTCGATTTTCAAGTGCGGCAGAACAACTTCGGACAGATAGTAAAGATGGGTGCCGATATCGCCCAGAACGAAGGTTGGACCTGCCGTCAGGGGATTGGTGCGCCATTTCAGAGCGTCGCCTGCATTGGTGTCATCGCCCGCGTTGAAACCGTGGGTGTATTGCATGTCGACGATACGAATGTCGCCCAACATGCCTTTGGCCACCATCGCCGCCATCTGATGTACAAGCGGGTGGCCGGTGAAACCATAGGTGACACCAACGATAAGCCCCTTTGCGGCCGCGAGTGCGGCGACTTCGTCACATTCGGCCACGGTGAAGAACAGCGGCTTTTCGCAGATCACATGCAGACCAGCCTCAAGACAGGCCTTAGTGATTTCGTAGTGAGTGAAGTTCGGCGTCGCGATGGAAACCACCTCCACCCCATCCGCACGACCAATCTCGCCTGCGATCAGCGCCCTGTAGTCGTCGTAGCAACGATCAGCAGACACACCTAGATTGACCCCGAAATCCCGGCCGCGGGCAGCATCAAGATCGAAGGCACCGCAGACAAGTTGATAGGTGCCGTCACGCAAGGCACCCGTGCGGTGTTTATAACCGACTTGCCCGGTACGACCGCCGCCGACCATGCCCCAGCGCAGGGGACGTTGAATGGTTCTTTCGCCGTTGATCATGGCGTGATCCTCACTTCCAAAATTTATCGATGTAGCGTTTGGTTTCTGCCAGCATAAAGCGGGCGCTTTCGTCGGCGCGGTCTTCCCAGGCAAAGACGCAGTTGGACAGCACTCCATCGAATTTCATTTCGGCTAGGGTGCCGAAGAACAAATCCCAATCGATCTCGCCCTGGCCGAAATCTGTGTGCTGGTGCACCCGCACTTTCGAGCCTGGCGGATTGACGATGTAGCGTAGCTGCGAGGATTTGGTGTGGTCGTAGGTATCGGCCAGCCGCACATGGTCCAGAAAACCTTCTGTAGCCCGCAAATTCGCAACCATGTCTGGGCCGTAAAAGAACGTGTGAGGTGCAATGAAAGAAGCGCGGACCATCGGAGAGTTGATGGTCTTGATGATGTCAATGGCGGGGGCTATTTCCTCGAGCCAGTCTTCGGGATGGGCCTCGAGCGAAAGCTTGATTCCTTCACGTTCCAGTATCGGCACCAGAATATCCATCGCCCGGAAGAATTGGTTTTCGCAGGATTCAGGTCGGTGCAGGCCGGAGCGGTCGTTCAGGCTCCGATCTGGGCTGCCGCCGCGACCGAACTCCGACACGAACATCGGACATTCCAGTTCGACCGCAATTTCAATAGCGCGTTTCCAGTTTTCAATCGCCACATCCCATTCATCAGCATATGGACTGGCCCAACGATACATCGGCTGAATCGATGCAAGCCCAATACTATGATCCTTAAGGGATTTCTTGAAGCTTCGTATCCGATCTGGATACATCTTCGGGCGCGTCCACCACGCCAAAAAGTCTGGGCGCGGTGACATCTCTACATAGTCATAGCCCAGATCGGCCACTTTGCGGATGGTTTCATCAAGCGAAAGGTGACGGATCATGTGCGGGTCAAGCGTGTGTTTCATCGAAGCACTCCGAAATCGGGGATGTGGCTGGAAAACCCGCAGACATTTGTCGCTGGAGTTCCGCTATCTTGGGTGGGTGTTGCCGACCGTGCGGACGACTACGGCACGGTGGTGGCCATCATTTGTTGTCTTTAGTTTTCAACTTCGGCTTCCAGTTTTGCCAATGCCTCACCACCTGCCATCAGGTCGGTGATCTCCTCGCGTGTCCTTTCACCTCGGTAGAAGTTGGCGGCGACGGACCCATGGATAAGCACGGCATACTGATCGCCCACCGCCATTGCATGCGTGACCTGGTGTGTGATGAAGATTACGGAAATCCCACGTTTCTTTGCCTCAAGAACAATTCGCAAGACATGGCTGGCCTGTTTGACGCCAAGGGCAGCAGTCGGTTCATCCAGGATCAGCACCCGCGCGCCCAGATGGACGGCGCGGGCAATGGCTAGTGATTGGCGTTCCCCGCCTGAGAGACCACCAATCAATCGATCACCGTCGTCGATCCGGGTGATGCCAAAGTCCTGAATGGCCTTGATTGCAACTGCGTTTGCTTTTTTGCGATCAATGACTTTGAACGGTCCCCAGCCCTTGGTGGGCTCAACGCCCACGAAGAACGATCGTCCGATGGACATCAGCGGGAAAGTTCCGCCAAACTGATGGACTGTTGCAATGCCAATCTCTTGAGCCTGTTTTGGATTGTCGAAGACAACCGGCTTGCCTTCGAACCTAACTACGCCCGAGGTCGGTTTGTGAACACCCGCGAGCGTCTTGATTAGCGTGGACTTGCCCGCGCCATTATCACCAAGTAGGCAAAGGACTTCACCAGGCATGACTTTCAGACTGATGTTATGTAAAACGTGGATCGGGCCAAAGGACTTGTCGACATTCTCAAGTTCAAGAATTGGGGTGCTCATGGCTGCCTCACTTCTTTTTCGGGCTGTACGACAGCGCCATTTTACGGAAAGTATTGTTCATTAGTACGGCCAGCAGCAGCATCACACCGATGATCAGGCTGGACCAGTTTCTGTCGAAGTCGGTAAAGTATATACCTTGGTTCACGATGGCGAAGGTGATCGTGCCAAAGAAGATGCCTATGATCGACCCAAAACCCCCAGTCAGCAGAACGCCACCCACGACGACCGAGATGATGGCGTTAAAGATGAACGACATACCCGACGAAACCTGGGCAGAGTTGAACAGGATCGCCTGGCATACGCCGACAAACGAGGCCGAGGTCGCTGAAAGGACAAACAGGATTATGGTCAGACGTTCGGTCGGTATACCCGCATTGCGCGCCGACACCTTGTCGCCGCCCATGGCGAAAATCCAGTTTCCGACGGGTTTGAAATGGATGACAAACACATAGACCGCCGTCAGCGCAAGCCACCACAGGATGATCACCTGAAACTGGTTCGCGATGAATGTGCCGAACATGGCCTTGGCCCAGGCTGGAGAAGTCAGCGGGATCGAGGTTGTGTTGGTCAGCATTACAGACAGGCCCAGTACCAGGCCCTGCACCGCAAACAGGCTGCCCAAGGTCACGATTAGGGACGGAACGGCAGTGCGAACCACTATAAACCCGTTTAGCAGCCCCACTAGAACCCCAAAGCCAAGCGCTGCGAGGATCCCGACAGCGATCGGCAAGCCAAAATAACCCGACAGAATGGCCACAGTCATAGATCCAGCCGGAACCATCGCCCCAATAGAGATGTCAAGTTCGCCCGAGATCATCAGCAGCCCTATAGGGATGGCGACAATGCCAAGATTGGCAGCGACATTCAACCAACTGGCGACTCCTGCGGTTTTGAGGAACGATAAGCCGCCAAAGACCACGAAGAAGGCCAGAACGGCGACCAAGCCGATGAAGGCACCCGCCTCGGGACGGCGGAGAAGTGAGCCGAATGAAAATTGGCCTGACATGATATCCCCCGAAAATAAGCAATTGTTTGAGTGTGAGCAGCACCAGCACTGCCGCAATGCCAACCCCTCGCGGCGCGTCTTGTCGCGAGGGGCGAATAAATCAGCGTGCGCCGGCCGAAACGCCCGCCAGAACGGCATCAATGTTCGAAGCATCAACGATACCCGGTCCGGTTAGCACCGGACGGGTCGGCAGGTCGGTCCCAAAATCGATGGCGGAGGCCAAGAGCGTGACCGCCAGCAACGATTGAAGATAGGGCTGCTGATCGATTGCGAACAACTGGGTGCCACCTTTGATCCGCTCCAGACCGGCGCCGTTCAGGTCGAACGAACCCAGCTTCACGGATTCGATCTTGCTGGCCTGCATCACGCCAATTGCGGCGGAGTCCGCGTCTCCAGCCGAGATTGTAATCAACCCGTCGATCGTTCCGTCTTTCAAAAGCGTAGCCTTGATCGCCTCTGCCACTGCAGTCGGATCGCCAAAACTTGTCGCAGGCAGCGGTAGCTGTTCGCCCTTGCCACCGGCGGTGGTGATACCGTCAATCACGCCCTTGCAGCGCGCTTCAAGGTTGGCAGCCCCTGGAACGGTATTGACGCAAAGAATTTTCGTCTGGCCATTCTTAGCGAAATACTCTCCGCCCGCAACACCGGCGGCGTATTCATCAGAGCCGACATAGTTGATGGCGCCCAACTCGGTAGCTTTGTCCGCACCACCTGCATTCATCAAGATCACGGTGATCCCGGCTTCGATCGCAAGTTTGATCGCTGGATCTTCGGCTTCCGGCACCCAGTTTGGAATAACCAAGCCGTCAACACCCTGACTAATGGCCGTCTGGATCAGTTGCACAACGTCAGGGGCAAAGTTGTCATAGGTTTGCAGCCGAAGATAGTTGACCGAACCACCATTGGCTTCAACCACAAGGCGCGCGTCATCGATGCCTTTCTTGATGATATTCCAGAAGGCGTCGTCATTTTTGCCGCCGACGACGGCAATATCCGCGGCAAAGCCGATAGATGCGGAAACCGCGATCATCGCAGTCGTCGCCATAGATTTCGCAAGAATGCGCTTCAACATGTGTCAGTTCCTCCCTCACCACCTTTGCGGTGGCGTTCCAAGCCTCGTCATCCCCGAACTTTTTGGGCATTGCAGAGTGGTTAAAACCACCTCAGCAACAGTTCAGGCATCGCCTGAATCATTGCACAACCAGAACAGAAATCCTCCCTAGCTTGCGGAGCGACTCGAAGTTCGAAGTCGTTAGCAAGCGATGTATCAATAAATGACTCATTGACGCATATTGGATCAAGCTCATACAGTGATACTTATACCTTTCGTGTCATTTGTATCATAAACAGCCTAACTGTGATACGATTTATATCAGGATCAAGCATGCACCGCCCAACAGTCAAAGACCTTGCGGAGGCCGCAAATGTTTCTGTTGCGACAGTCAACCGAGTGTTGGCCGGGACGGCATCGGTGCGCGAGGCTACCCGCAAGAGGATCGAAATCGCTGCGTCACAGATCGGCTTTTATGGTCTAGGCAGCATACAGGCACGAAACACGGCGGCGCGGCCAAAGCTGAAGTTTGGCATACTCCTGCTTCAACCCCACCGGCACTTTTATCAGGCTGTTGCAACGGCCCTGCACGATGCTGCCGCGCGGTTCACATCTGCAGAAATCTCACTCGAGGTTGAGTTCCTTGAAGACCTCTCCCCGCAGAACACAGCCCAAAAAGCCATCGCGCTTGCGCAACGCTGCGACGCCATTGCCCTGACATCTGCCGTTCACCCTTTGGTCATACAAGCGGTTGAAACCATTCAAGCTTCCAACAAACCCGTTTTCGCACTGATCTCGCAGCTTTCAGCGACAGGGCAAGTCCACTACATCGGATTGGACAACTGGAAGGTCGGTCGCACCTCAGCGTGGGCTATGTCGAAAATCTGTAAGCGCGCGGGCAAAGTCGGCATTCTTTTGGGCAACCACCGCTATCGCAATCAAGAGATGAATGAAGCAGGCTTCCGGTCATACTTTCGCGAACATGCTCCTGATTTTGCCTTGCTGGAACCGATTCAGACTTTTGAAGCCGGTTCGGTGGCCGAAGAAATGACCGAGCGCTTGCTACACGACCACCCGGACCTTGTGGGCCTTTACGTATCAGGCGGGGGAATCAGCGGGGTTCTCGCTGCACTCTCTGATCCTTCTCGCCCGCCCGATCTTGTCGTCGTTGGCTACGACTTGATGGCCCAAACAAAGGCAGGCTTGCTGGACGGGCGCCTGACCTTCGTCATTTCTCATCCTCTGGCCGAACTGGCAGAAAAGGCGATTTCATCAATGGTCCGTTCCGTCGCAGCGCCCAGCGAAACCACGGTATTTACAAGCATTGTCCCATTCGAGATCTACACGAGCGAGAATGTATAGTGTCTAGACCGTCAAGACCCCTGCGCCGTAGGGTCCGGACTTCGGTAACGGGACCGACCCAGTAAAGCGGTTTTGCGCATGCTAGCTAGCGAAGAGCGCTTTCTAACTCCGTAGCGCTTTGATGACGGGCCAAGTCAAGTTCCGCAAGAAACTGACACGCTTGCAATTTCGGCAGCTCATAGCAGATCACGCGCCAGCGGTTGTAGTCATGAAGGCTTATGGCAGCGCCAGCTACTGGGCCAGGGAGTTATCCCAGTCGGCCATTCGGTGAAGCTTATCGCACCGGAGTACGTACGCCCATTTGTGAAGCGACAGAAAAACGACATGGCGGCCCATCTCGTCATTCAACTCCAACTGGGGTAAAGATGAGGCGCAAACCCTCCGCTACGCAACCATGCTAAACTGTTCCATGGGCTCTGACGTCAGACACAAACAAGGAGACTTTCATGAAGCATCCAGCGACGCCCCCGGCAATCGCGGCCCTGATCGCACGCGGGCAGCAGGTGGTTACGATTGCCGGGGCAGAGC
This sequence comes from Pseudotabrizicola sp., assembly GCF_030684215.1. GTDB lineage: Bacteria > Pseudomonadota > Alphaproteobacteria > Rhodobacterales > Rhodobacteraceae > Pseudotabrizicola. The sequence goes on along the minus strand of NZ_JAUXOV010000011.1, from coordinate 3,676 downwards.
CGGTCTATATACCGGGCAGAGAAGATGCCTTTCTTGTCCTGCATGGCTGGTGCTCGTCGGCAGAAAGTGTCCGCTTTCTGACGGCAGGGCTTGCCGCCAAGGGTTATTCCGTTCTGGCACCGACTCTGCCAGGGCACGGAACGAACCCGGTTGATATGATGCAGTATGGACCGTTCGACTGGGTGACTGCCGGTCTGGAGGCCTTCAACTGCCTGCGCGATACGCATCGGTCGGTGCATGTCGTCGGCACGTCGATGGGCGGTGCGCTGGCGCTGTTGGTTGCTGCCCTTGCCACCCAGCAGGTGGCCAGTGTAACGACTGTGAATGGAGCGGTTCTGTTGCACAGGCCCGAGATCGCGATCGACATCCTGACCGGTGCACCGGGTGATTTCCTACCTGGCTGGTCGGAGATGCTGATGATGGGGCCAAATGTGCCTGAAATCACTTACAGGACCCGCACGCGCAAGAGCGGAGCCGACCTGATGACTATGCTCACCCTCGCACGCGAGGCCTTGCCCCGTGTGGTGTCACCACTCCAAGTGTTGCACTCGGTTCACGACGAGATCGTTCCTAAAGCAAGCGCCGAGGAAATTCTCGCCCGCGTCGGATCGAGGCGCAAGTCGCTCGTCTGGCTGGAGAAATCGTATCATGCGGCCCAGCTCGACCTTGATCGGGGTCGCATTGTCGAGTTAGCATCTGCCATGGCGGATTAGAAGGGAACAAAGCGGCGGTCGGTCTTATAAGAGAGCACCGCAGGGCGTGATTGCTAAAGTCGTCCGGCAAGGAGATGAGCCCGACCGTCACTTCGGACAAGATTACGGGTCTGCCGCTGTACGCCGAAGGTGTTGATTCTTTGGAATTCGAGACTCCACCAGACCGCCGGCAGTCGGCGCCAAAGCTGACATCCCCGTGGTACTCTGGGGCGTTTCTGAGGAAGAACTGAAAAGAAGGCAGCCGCGCGGGCAATGCCTTGTTCCAAATAATTGGAAACTGCGGATATCAGGGACGTTTCGTACATTGGCAGCACCTGCTGACAGTCGAGCGCAGAGTTGAAAGGCAGGCAGCCGCTCGCTTATGCTCGTCCAGTCCGGAACACTGAAGGAAGGCCTACTGCCCTTCGCAACAATAAGGCCCATCGCCATTCGATCCACCATTATCCTACGCGATCATAGGGCAGATCCCTTGCAAGCCTGGATCGACTACGCGATGGGCAAGGACATGGTTTTCATACTGCGCTTTCCCAGTTCAATCCTTTTGGATATTTATGCCCTCAGAAACGCCAACTAAGAACCATGAAGCAACAGCCAAGCTCAAGATCAGATCAACCGATTGAAGACCCTAAAATGGACGATCTACGGCAAAATTGGGCCGGTGTTGCTCAGGGCACGAATGCTAACGCTCCGCTACATAGATTTAGGATAACCCGACTATTCAGCGCCCGTTCGACCATAGCGGTGCGAATTCTGGCGGCTTTAGCGATCACATCACAGCTGGATTCTTGGCATTTCCATCTCCGCACCGACGAAACTGTCAGGCCAGATTCTTAAACAAGCCTAGCGATTAAAACAAATGCCCGACCTCTGGGGCCGGAATGAAGCGCCATTTGCGCAAGGGCCCGGCCATGACGTTCAGGTAGTAAAGCTCGAACCCGTGCGGTGCGCCGCAGGGGTGGTGGCCGCGCGGGACCAGCACCACATCGCCGTCTTTCACCGCCATCACCTCATCCAGCGTGCCGTCATCGGTGTAAACCCGCTGCACCGCCCAGCCGTCGGCGGGGTTCAGGCGGTGGTAATAGGTTTCCTCCAGATAGGTGATGCGGGGAAAATCATCCTCGTCATGGCGGTGGCTCGGATAGCTTGACCAGTTGCCTGCGGGGGTGAACACCTCGGTCACCAGCAGGCTGTCGGCGTAATCCTCGGCCTCCATCGCGATGTTGTTGATCCAGCGGGTGTTGGGGCCCGTCCCGCGCTGCGTCAGGGTAATGCCGTCAGGCCCGATGCGGCGCGCCGCGTGACCCGACTGGCCGGGGGCCGAACAGAGGGCGATGGTGCAGTCCGTGGTCGCCACCGCCTGCCAGTCCTGCCCGTTTGGCACATAAAGGCAATGCGGCGGGGTTTTCTCGAACACGTTCATGCGCTCGCCCAAGATGCCCCAATCCTGCCCGGCGGCGGTCACGGCGGCCTTGCCCTCGACCATCACCAGAATCACCTCCCGCGTGCCGGTCGCCTCTGCCGCAGTTTCCCCTGCCCGAAGGCGGTAAAGCGAAAAGCCGACGTAACGCCAACCCGCCGATTGCGGGGTGATCTCATGCACCTTGCCGTGGGTGCCAAAGGGTTTGCGCTGCAAGGAGCTCATCGACCATTCCTTCATCTGTTCTCAAATATCCCGGGGTTGCCGGATGGTGCGCCACTGGTTCGAGAACCAGCCGGCGACGGGCAGAGCCCCGGTCCGAGCCGCAGGGATCAGACCAACCCGACCTCGCGCGCAAGCCGCTTCAGCGTGGCCAAGCCAAGGGTCTGATACAACAACGGGTTGCGGATCTTCGGGTCCTGCTCGGCTTCGATCACGATCCAGCCGTCATACCCGGCCCCCTTCAATATCTCGAGCAAGGGCGCAAAGTCGATCTCGCCCTCCTGATCGCCCGGAACGGTGAAGGCACCCGCCAGCACGCCCTGCAAAAAGCTCATTCCCTCGACGCGAACGCGGTCGCAGACCGGGCGGCGGATGTTTTTCGCGTGGAAATGGGCCACCCTCCCGAAGTGACGCCCCAGCACCTCCACCGGATCGCCGCCGCCAAAGGTGCAGTGGCCTGCGTCGAACAACAGATGCGTGTGGGGGCCGGTCGCCGCCATGAGGGCATCGATCTCATCCGGGCTTTCCACCACAGTCCCCATGTGGTGATGATAGGCGAGCGTGATGCCTTCCCCGGCCAGATAAGCGGCAAACTCCTCCAGCTTGGCCCCGAAATCGGCCATCTCGGCGGGTGTCAGTCTGGGGCGGGCGTTGACTGGCACATCGGGGTTGCCATGCACGGTATTGGAACATTCGCATACGATGCAGACGCGGCAGCCATTGTGCTTGAGCTTGGCCAGATGGCCCTGCACCGCCTTGATCTCGTCCTCGACGGACTGCACCAGTAGGTTGGTGGAATACCAGCCCGAAACAAAGACCAACCCATGGTCGGCTAACAGGGTGCGCAAGGCCTCGGGGTCATCCTGCGGCCAGCGATGGCCGTTCTCGATCCCGTCAAAGCCGATCTGGCGGCCGGCCTCGTCCAGAATCCGGGCGGTCGGAATATCCGCGCCGATGCTCTGGTCGTCGTCATTGGCCCAGGCAATGGGATTGGTGCCGAAGCGGATCATGGTGGCCTCTTTCTCTGTTCTGATGCGATCTGAGCGGGGTCACCCGCTTGTGTCTTCAGTTCACCAGCCGCGCCCGTGCGGCGTTTGTGATGTAGGTCTCGTAAGCAGCGCGGAGGCGCTCGGGTGCATTGGCATCGCTGTCCACCTGCGGCACGGCGACGTCCCACCAGTGCCCTGCCCCGTCCAGACCGTCTCCGGGACCCGGGGCTGCGGTGGTGTCGATCACGATGACGGTCGGCTTGCGCTTGCCGCGCGCGGTCTGCAAGGCGGACTGCAAATCGGCGAGGTTCTTTGCCTTGACCGCATGCGCACCC
>NZ_JAUXOV010000069.1 GCF_030684215.1 Pseudotabrizicola sp. | reverse complement strand
GTTCCTCGGCCTCTCCGACATGGAGCCGACGCGCGCAGCGGCGTCGGCTACTGCGCCTGCAAGTCAACATGGAGACATCTCGCAGCCCATCGGCCGCGGCTTGGGCTGCGCACCTCTTTCAAGGATGGGTGCCGACGTGCCGCCGAACTGAACCAGCAATGCCGTAGGCCGGCACCAGAACCTATCGTGGGAATGTTCGATGGACGCCTCCCACCTCAGCCCCGACCTGCACCCTTCCCCGTTCGACAACCCGGTTATCACCATGTTCGAAATTGGGCTCGTGCATGGGGCGGCACGATCCGCTGATCATGACCCGTCAGACGCAGCGGCGGCAGACCCAGTTTGAAATCGCCGGCGCCCAGGGGAGGACAGTGCAGATGAATTAAAATTAAAGTCGCTCCTTTTCAGTGACATATCGGGAGCCCCTCTGGAATAAGATTTTCGCAAACAGTTCGCGATTTTCTTCCGTTCCCGCACGGGCGATCTATATGAAGAAGACTCTGTTAAGGGCGCACAGTACATCACCCGTCTGCTGGATTGCGTGCGTCATGCTGGTCTTGCATGGGCGGGCTGATCGGCTCGTGTTGGGCATGCGATCCGGGTCGCATCAACTTATATCCGGCAGCTCCATGACGGCTGGCCACAATCCTGCATACACATTGACCGTTCGGGGGCGTAAAAGTGGACCACACTAGGCGGGTCATCGCCGCTCCAGGGCCTGTCATCGCGGGCGAGTGGCCAGAGGTAGCCGGTTTTTGTCGTGCCGCGCCCCGGATCCAGCACCGGGGCTGTCGGCTCATCTATGAACAGCTTACTTGATCGCTTCAGATGCTCAGCCAGCCGGTCGACGATGGGCTTCAAATGGAACGCGGCTTTGCCAACCCAGTCCGCCAGCACGGCACGGTGAAGATCAAGGCCCGCCTGCGCCAGGATCTGGCTTTGGCGACACAATGGAAGATTGTCGGCATACTTGCTGACCGGCACAGGGGCGAGCGTCGCCTCTGTCGGCGGGCCACCCATCAGATAGCTGGGCGCCGGAGCCTGGGTCACTCCGTCGGCGCAGGTCCGGCAGGCATACTTTGGGCGCACGGTGACGATGATGAGCAACTGGGCCGGCAAGATGACCAGCCGTTCGCCGCGGTCTTCACCGATCTTGTGCATGACGCCACAGCCGCAGGGGCAGACCAAGCTGGCGGTTCGATGACTTTTTCGATACGCGGCAGCGCGGTCGGCAGGTTGCCGATGGTGCGCTTCGGCGCGGGCCTGGTCGCCCCGTCACCTGCTTTGGCAGCACGGGTTTCCTTTTCCGCCTCGACCTCGGCCAGCGCGATGGACAGGTCCTCGAACGCCAGTTGCCGTTCATCTTCAGTCAGCTTTTCTGACCGCTCTCCATGCAAGGCATGGTTCAACTCGGCAATCAAATGCTCCTGCCGCCGGGTGATTTCCGTCAGCGCTGCCACGGTTTCCATCAACGCCAGCACCGCCGCGCGTTGCGCGGCAGGGATGGTGGAAAGGTCGATGGCGGGGGCGATCTGCATGGACAGGAGTTACCATGAAACCCCAACAAAAACACGCCAAACCAATCGTTTGATTCACTCTGACGCAGCTGGCAGGCGGGTTTCCAGCGCCTTCAATTTGCGCCAGTCGAGCCCGGCAAACAGCGCCTCGAACTACGCTTGATTCAGCGCCATCACCCCATCCTTGATCCCTGGCCATCTGAAGGTAGCATCCTCCAGCCTTTTGTAGGCCATCGGGTTTGGCAAACACTGAGACGAGTTCGCATTCCTCCGACACCACCCTGAGCGGCCCAGTTCCGCGCAGGCAACTTCGCCCTCCCAGGGGTTGAAGTCCTTTGGGAAAGGCCCTTTCTCATCGCAAAGAAGATGCCCCTCGAAGGTCGGAATAGGCGTTTCAGTCCCATTCGTCTCGCGGATTGTGGTTGCCTGTATCCACGATGTAGGGCGAGCAAAGTGAACATCCATTGGATTGGTGCTCAGCCATGCTTGATCATCACATGGCGGACAAAGGTGTAATCCTCCAGCGCGTAAGAGGACATGTCCTTGCCGTATCCCGACTGCTTGATCCCGCCGTGGGGCATTTCATTGACCAGCATGAAATGCGTGTTGATCCATGTGCAGCCATAGCGCAGCCGCGCAGCCGTGCCCATGGCGCGGCCCACATCGCGGGTCCAGACCGACGAAGCCAGCCCGTAATCGCTGTCATTCGCCCATGCCACGGCATCATCGACATCGGAAAACGGCGTGACGCTGACCACCGGCCCGAACACCTCGCGCCGGACAATCTCGTCGCTTTGCAGCGCCCCTGCCACCACAGTCGGGCGGTAGTAGAAGCCTTGGTCCATCGTCTCGCCGCCGGTGGTGATGGTGATATGGCTCTGTTCGCGGGCGCGGTTGACGAAACTGGCCACGCGGTCGCGCTGGCGCTGGCTGATCAGGGGGCCGATTTCATTGGTGCTATCATCCGCCGCCCCCAGTGTGATCGAGGCGGCGGCCGAGGTCAGATCTGCCACCAGATTGTCGAACACCTTGCGTCCGGCATAGACGCGGCAGGCGGCGGTGCAATCCTGCCCCGCATTGTAAAACGAAAACGCCCGCAGCCCTTCGACCACCGCCGCGATATCGGCATCATCGAACACGATGACCGGGGCCTTGCCGCCCAGTTCCAGATGCGTGCGCTTGACGGTTTTCGACGCGGCGTCCAGCATCTTGCGGCCTGTAGCCACATCGCCGGTCAGCGAAATCATGTCAACTCCAGAGTGATGGATTAGGTGGTTACCCACCGTCTGCCCGCGCCCTGGGACCACGTTGACCACACCTTCGGGCAGTTCCTCGGCCAGAATTCGCGCCATTTTCAGCGCGGTCAGCGGGGTTTGCTCCGAGGGTTTGAACACCACCGAATTGCCCCCCGCAATCGCAGGGGCCAGTTTCCAGGCCATCATCATCAGGGGGTAATTCCACGGCGCGATGCTGGCCACCACACCAATAGGATCGCGGCGGATCATGCTGGTGTGACCAGGCAGGTATTCGCCCGCAACCTGCCCGTGCTGGGTGCGCACCGCCCCGGCGAAAAAGCGGTAGCAATCGACAATGGCCGGAATTTCGTCGTTCAGCGCGGCATTGATCGGTTTGCCGCAATTGAGGGCCTCAAGGGCGGCGAAGCCCTCGGCCTCGGCCTCGATCCGGTCGGCAATACGCAAAAGCGCTGCCGCACGTTCGCCCGGTGTGGTGCGCGACCAGCCGTCGAACGCCTTGCGTGCAGCGGCCACGGCGCGGTCAACCTGCGCGGTCGAGGCCTCCGGCAGATCCAGAATCAACCTGCCCGTGCGCGGGTTCAAGATGGGTTCGGACGTGTCCTCTCCGGCCTCGAAGGCCGAGCCGATCAGCATGGTCGTGTCGATGGTAGTCATGGGAACCTCCCTTGGGTCATTTGCCGCCGCCTGCGGTTTCCGATCCGCCGCGCGTCAGGTAAAAGGCGATGAGAATGGGTACAAAAGTGGTGACGAAGACGGCAATGGCGACGACATTAGTCACCGGCCGCTGGCGAGGGCGCACAAGTTCATTGAGCATCCAGATCGGCAGGGTGCTTTGCTGACCTGCGGTGAAAGTGGTCACGATCACCTCGTCGAAGGACAGCGCAAAGGCCAGCATCCCCCCCGCCAGCATGGCCGAGCCCAGATTGGGCAGCAGCACATGGCGAAAGGTCTGAAACCCGTTGGCACCAAGGTCCAGCGAGGCCTCGATGATCGACCCCGACAACCGCCGGAACCGCGCCACCGCGTTGTTATAGACGATCACGATGCAAAAGGTCGCGTGGCCCAGAACGATGGTCCAGGTGGAAAACGGGATTTCCATGATGGCAAAGGCAGATCGCAGCGACATGCCGGTGATGATGCCCGGCAGAGCGATGGGCAGGATGATCAGGAGCGAAATCTGGTCGCGGCCAAAGAACGACGCCCGCGCCATGGCGGCCGCGCACAGCGTGCCGAGCACCAGCGCCATGGCGGTGGAAATCACCGCCACCTTGAGCGACAGATACAAGGGCGGCCAGATATCGGCCCGGTTCCAGGCCACGGCGAACCACTGGGTGGTCAGCCCCGGCGGCGGGAACTGATAGGTGCGCTCGTCGGTGGTGAATGCGTAAAGGAAGATCAGCAAGATCGGCAGGTGCAGGAACAAAAGCCCGCCGATGGCCGCCGCCTTCAACCCCCAGCTTGCGCGGTCAGAGAGCATCGAACGCCCCCTTTCTGCGGGCTATGGTCAGATAGACCAGCATGATGAGGATGGGCACCACCGCAAAGGCCGCCGCCAGCGGGATGTTCCCCGCAGTGCCTTGCAGCTGATAGACAGCCTGCCCGATCATCCGCGCCGAATTGCCGATGATCTGCGGCACGATGTAATCGCCCATGGTCAGCGAAAAGGTAAAGATGCTTCCCGCTATCACCCCCGGCAGGGCCAGCGGCAGGATCACGGTGCGAAAGGTCTGGAACTGCGTAGCGCCAAGGTCGCTGGAGGCCTCGAGCATCGAGGTCGGCACCCGCTCCAGCGACGCCTGCATTGGTAAGATCATATAGGGCAGCCAGATATACAGGAACACCATCCATGTGCCAATATAGCTGGTGGATAGCGAATTGCCCCCCACTACCGGCAGCGCCAGAATACCGCTCAGGATGAACGACGCCCCGATGGAATCCACCGCCCAGTTCAGGATGCCTTCCTTGGCGAGGATCAGTTTCCAAGCATAGACCTTGACCAGATAAGACGACCACAAGGGCAGCATGATCCCCAGATAGAACATCGCCTTCCAATGCCCACGCGCATAGCGGGCCGCGTAATAGGCAATAGGAAATCCGATCACCGCCGCCCCCAATGTGACCATGGCCGCCATGGTCAGCGTGCGAATGATGATGTCCATGTTTTGTGGGCGGAACAGTTCGGCATAGGTGGCCAGCGTGAATTCGCGGTTGATAAGCCCGGAAAATTCGTCAATCGAATAAAAGCTTTGCAGCAAAAGGGCGGCCAGAGACCCCAGATAGACCACCCCCAGCCAGATCAGCGGCGGGGCCAGCAGAAGGGCGGTGAACAGGCGCGGATGGCGCCAGAACAGCGCGCTGACCCGGTCGCCGGGGCCACGCGGGGCAAGGATGGCGGGGCGTGTCATTCGTCCTCCATCACATGCAAGGCGTCCGGGGCTAGGTCGATGCACACGCTGCTGCCGGGTTCGGGGCAAGGGCTGCCGGCAGGCACCATCACCCCTAGCACGCCAAAGGGCATCTGCACCGTCACCCGAACCGATGGCCCCAGATAGCGCAGGCCCGTGACCGTGCCGCAAAGGGTCGCACCTGCGGCGGGCACAAGGCGCAGTGCCTCGGGGCGAAGGCTGGCGGTTACCTCGGGGCCGCCAAGGGCGCGGGTCATGGCCGGGTCCAGCACATTCGACGATCCGACAAAATCGGCGACAAACCGGGTCCGCGGCCGGGCATAGACATCCGCCGGGCTGCCGATCTGGGCAATCTTGCCATTGTTGAACACGGCCACGGTATCAGCCATGCTCAGCGCTTCGGACTGGTCATGCGTGACAAAGACAAAGGTGATGCCAAGGCGCTGTTGCAGGGCCTTCAATTCGTCTTGCATCGCTTCGCGCAGCTTGAGGTCCAGCGCGCCAAGCGGTTCGTCCAGCAGCAGAACCTGCGGTTCATTCACCAGCGCCCGGGCCAGCGCCACGCGCTGACGCTGCCCGCCCGACAACTGGGCCGGCTTGCGGTCGCCGTAGCTGTCCAGCTTGACCAGCGCCAGCATTTCTTCGGCCTTGGCATGGCGGGTGCGGCGGTCCACGCCCTTGACCATCAGGCCATAAGCCACATTGTCGCGCACGTTCATATGCGGAAACAGCGCGTAATCCTGAAACACGGTGTTGACGTTGCGCAGGTTGGGCGGCACGCGACCGACATCCTGACCAAAGATGCGGATGGTGCCGCCGGTCGGGCGCTCGAAACCGGAAATCAGCCGCAGGCAGGTGGTCTTGCCGCTGCCCGAAGGGCCCAGCATCGCAAAGAACGATCCTGCCTTGATCGACAGATCAACCCCGTCCACCGCGCGGACGGTGCCGAACAGGCGGCTGACGGATAGGAATTCGACGGCGTTGGTCATGAGGAGTGTCCGGCTTCTGGCGGGTGTCCCCATTCCCCTCCCTCCCCAACAAGGGGGGATGGAGGCGCCGGGGCCGCAACCCGGGGCGCAAGGGGCAAGGCGGGCGGCTCCCCTCCCCCTAGTGGGGAAGGGGTGGGGGACGCGATGGCGGCTCAGCGCCCACCGATCACCCCGATGTAATCGGACACCCAGCGGTAATAGGGCACACATTCGCCTTGGCTGGCGCATTTCGTGACCGGGGTGGTCCAGAAGCGGATCTTTTCGAAATCGTCAAAGCCATTCTTGGTGCAGCCTTCGGCGGTCTGCATCCCGCGACCGTCGGTGCAGGCGGCAGGCACCACCGGGTTGGCCCCGAACCAGACCGAGAGATCGGCCTGAAGGTTCGACGACAGCGTATGTTCGATCCATAGATAGGAACAGGTTGGGTTGGCCGCATCCACATGCATCATGGTGGTGTCGGCCCAGCCGGTTGCACCTTCTTGCGGGATCACCGAGGCCACCGGCACGCCGTCGCCTTGCAGCAGGTTCACCTGGAACGGCCAGGTCCCGGAAGCAGCCATGCCTTCGTTCTTGAAGTCATCCATCTGGATGAAGGCATCATGCCAATAACGTGCCGTCAGCGTGCGCTGCACGCGCAGAAGGTCCAGCGCGGCCTTGTATTGATCATCGTTCAACTCATAGGGCGAGGTAATGCCCAACTCGGGCTTGTGGAACATCAGATATTGCGCGGCATCGGCGACATGGATTGGCCCATCATAGGCTTGCACCCGGCCCTTGTTCGACTTGCCGTCGGGAAGGGTCATTTCCTCGAACACAACGTTCCAGCTTGTAGGCGGGCTGTCGCCGAAAACCTCGGTGTTATACATCAACACATTCGGGCCCCATTGATAGGGAACCCCGTAATGCACGCCATCCACAACATACCAGGGCGCGTTCTTCAGCCGCTCGTCCACCGTATCCCAGCTTGGCACTAAGGACAGGCTGATCGGCTGAACCCGCTTGCCCGCCACCAGCCGCAACGACGCATCGCCCGAGGCGGTGACCAGATCGAACCCGCCTTCGTTCATCAGCGCCACCATCTCGTCCGAGGTATTGGCGGTTTTCACATTGACCTTGCAGCCCGAGCTTTCCTCGAATTTGGTCACCCAGTCGAAAGTCTCGACCGTCTGGCCACGTTCGAGATAGCCGGGCCATGCGACGATATTGACCTGACCCTCGGGGGCGCCGAGGGCTGTCACCTGTCCCAGTGCCGGCGACAGGCCGATCATCGCGCAAAGCGCGGTCGTTCCAAGCAATCGGATCGTCTGCATCATAGTGCTCCCTGTTGCTGGCCCATCTGCGGGGGCCCGATTGCAAGAGGATCAGGCGCAGCGCTTTGCTTCGCAATATCAATATACAGAACGTCATTATCGGTAAAACCGATGGATCAGCGTCCCGACAATCCTGCTTGCGCTGCCTTGATGAAATTGCGCGCCGGGGACGACAAGGGCGCGCCGCGCCGCCAGACGAGCCCGACCTGCACGGTCGGCAGATCGCCCGAGACATCGCGGATGTCGATCCGGTCGCCTTCCAGAGACCACGGTCGGTAGACCATGCCGGGCAGGATCGCCAGCCCCGCCCCGGTGGCAACAAGGCTGCGCACAGCCTCGACCGAGCGGGTGCGGAAGGCGATGCGCGGGCGTACCTGCATGGCATCCATCAGGGCGCGCATCGAGCCTTCGATTTCGTCCACCATCAACTGGATCAAGGGCGCGCCCGACAATTGCTCGAGAGAGATGGACTCTGCCTGTCCCAGCGAATGCCCCAGCGGCAACCACAACCGGTAGGGTGAGACCATCAGCGTCTCGACATGCAGCGCCATGCGGTCGCGGATAGAGGAGGTCAGCATCACCGCAACATCCAGTTCTCCCCCGATCAACAGATGTTCCAGATATTCACCGCTGTCTTCGGTGACATTCAGATCCACCCGCGGATGCGCACGACGGTAACGCGACAGGATATCTGACAGTACATAGCCCGCGACCAGCGTCGTTACCCCCAGAGCCAGACGGCCGGCTTCCTGTTCGGCCTCGTCGCGGAAGGCTTGCCGGGCGTTCGCAACATCCGCAAGAATTTGGCGCGCGTGGCGCAGGAAAAGATTGCCGCGATGGGTCAGTTGCAGGCCCCGCGCCAGCCGGTCGAACAGACGCACGCCCAGATCGTTCTCAAGCGACTGGATCGCCTCTGTCACCGAGCTTTGCGAGATCGACAGCGCGCGCGCGGCCCCCGAGACCGAACCCTGCTCGGCGGCGGCGACGAAGAATTGCAACTGACGCAGGGTGAAGGCCATGCGGTGATAAGACACCAAAGCACCGCGCGCGACAAGCAGCCGGATGACCGGTCCGGGCGCGGCGGGCTTGCGCAGGGCGTTGTTGCACAACTCTGACTGTCGAGGATTCACAACGTAAATCCATGCGGTTAGACGAGCTGTATGAGCGAGCCATCCCCTACCCGCTACCGCACGACGAACTGGTCGAGCTACACTGCCTCGCTTTGCAGGCGCGGTTCGCTGTTGATCTGGCTGGACAAGGACATGATCTGGCTCGCGCCGCCTGACGGCAGCCCCGGTCGCCCTGCGGTCTTTTCGGATGCCGCGATCCAATTCTGTCTGACGATCAAGGTGCTGTTCAAGCTGCCGCTCAGACAGACGACCGGGATGGTGGCCAGTTTGCTGAAGTTGGCAGACTTGGACTGGGCCGTGCCTGACTATACGACCCTGTGTCGGCGGCAGAAAGCTCTGGCAGTCCAGATCCCGTATCGGCGCGCCGATGGGCCGCTTAACCTGCTGGTTGACAGCACCGGCATCAAGTTCCTGGGCGATGGCGAATGGCAGGCGCGAAAGCACGGCGTGCAGGGCCGCCGCCAATCGTTGCCCGGCAACGGTTTGCCTGCAAACCGTGAGAGGGCGCGCAAGGTCCATCTGGCCATGGATACGGCCACTTCGCACATCCGGGCGGTGGAGTTTACCTCCAGCAGCGATGGCGACAGTAGGGTCTTGCCAGACCTGCTGGACCAGATCCCTGAGGGCGAAGATATTGGAACGGTAACCGCCGACGGCGCCTATGCCACCCGCCGCTGCCACACTGAACTGATGCGGTGGATGCCCCCACCCCCACGGCATCACGTATGCCATGATGGTTTAGTAGGAACCGAAGGGAGGGCACAGCGATGACGACACCGATCAACATGCTGGCAATCGACTTGGCGAAGGGCAGTTTTCAAGTCTGCGCAATCGGACGGGATGGGGCGGTTCTATATAACCGTATGCTGTCACGGTCCCGTCTGGCGGCTCTACTGGCCGAGCAGCAATCCTGCATCGTGGCGATAGAAGCCTGCGCCACGTCACACCACTGGGGCCGTGTGGCGCAGTCTCATGGTCATGAGGTGCGCTTGGTTCCAGCGGCGTATGTGAAGCCGTTTGTCAACCGCCAGAAAAACGACAAGGCGGACGCTGAAGCCATTGCGGAGGCGGTGGCGTTCCGGACGCACGTAGGTGATGGACTCAAAGCTGAAGCTCCCGCCGAAGGTGCATGCCATAGCTTGACCGTGGAGCACCGCGCGTGGGATATAATTCTCGCCTCCGCATAGCACGCCGATCAACGGCTATGCTGATCTTCGTAGAAGTTCTTGCCTGGCAAAGGACACAAGGGGACAAGGCTCTTGTGGACTCGAAAGAGATCAACTTGCACCGAGAACGCAGCAGAACCCACTTAAGGGCTGCGCGACACCCGCTTAATTCAAGTCAGAAACGGCCATTCCGGCTTCGATCCGTGCCATAAGGGCATTGCACTGATCAGGCCATTCCGCACTACGCACGTCGATCCATCGCATTCCGGCGGCCTCTGCAGCCTGAATGCCCTGCTCGCTGTCTTCAAGCACAAGGCAATCGCGTGCCGCCGCCCCCAGCCGCGCAGCGGCAATCTGGTAGAGGTCGGGAGCGGGTTTGGGCAGGGGTGCATCTTCCACCGTAATGATCGCGTCAAACAGGTCCAGCAGCGCGGCCTCACGCAGAAATGCCCGCGCGATCTCGCCTTCGCTGTTGGTCACCACCGCAACTGGCAAGACCCCGGTCGCAGCCCGCGCCAGCGCCGCCACCAGCGGGTTTTCCCAGGCCTGCGCTGCCAGCATCACCGTCAGCGCCACACTGTCGGCCACAAGGCGCGGCAGATCGGCGGCGACGCCGAAATCCGCCATGAACCGCTCAAACAGCCGGGTCCGGTCCAGCCCGGTCAGCGACATGTACCAGTCGCGCGGCATCTCCAGCCCCTGACGCTGCATCGCCCCTTCCATACCGGTAAAATGCAGATCGGCGGTCAGCAGCAGCGTGCCGTCGCAATCGAACAAAATGGCAGCAGGGGCCGTCCGGGTGGCTATGTCATCGTTGTGCGGCATTGGCATCGTCGGGCTTTCTGAACAGGGTGAACAGCACACCTGACAACGCGTCGGCGGTCAGGGGCTTGTGAAGCGTGGCGATCCGCCCCGGAAAGTGGGGCGACAGCGGGTCAACCTGTGGCAGGTGGCCGGAGACTACGATGGCGCGCGCCTCGGGCCAGCGGGTCAGCGCGGTTTCGGCCAGACGCCAGCCATCGACCCTTCCGCCAAGGGTCAGGTCGGTGACGATCAGCGCCACGGGGTCTGACATCTGAAGCAACGCCTCTGCGGAGTCCCCTGCCAGCAGCAGGGTTTCTGCCAGCGGGGTCAGGAACCCGATGGCGGCTTTGCGGTCCGCCGCATCATCCTCAACCAGCAGCACGGTTGCCAAAGCAGGGGCCAGCAGAGGGGCTTGCCCCCCCCGCGACAGCGGCAGCGTCAGCCGCACCGTGGTACCCTCGCCGGGTGCAGAGGTGATGGCGATATCGCCATCAGATTGCCGGATAAAGCCGTAGACCATGGCAAGACCCAGCCCCGTGCCTGTGCCATCGGCCCGCGCGGTAAAGAACGGCTCCATCGCATGGGCCAGCACGTCGGGCGGCATGCCTGCACCGGTATCGGCCACCTCGATCACCGCCTGATCATCTTCTTGAGACACGGTCAGCGTGACCCTGCCCGCGCCAGCAATTGCTTGACCGGCGTTCAGGCACAGGTTCAGGATGGCGCTTTCCATCTGCCCCGGATCGACCCGCACCGGCAGGGGCGTCGGGGAAACATGGACTACCAGCTCCACCCGGTCCGACAAGGCAAGGCTGACCAGATCGACAAGCCCGTCGACCAACCCCGGCAGGTCCAGCAGCTCCGGTTCCAGATGCTGGCGGCGGGCAAAGGCCAGCAGGCGCCCGGTCAGCGCGCCGCCCAGATCAACGGCCGAGGCGATGGTCTGGCGCAGCATCGCCTGCCGTTCCGGCGGAGCTGTGTCCATGAGGTGCAGACTGCCAGAGATGGTGGACAGGATATTGCCGAAATCATGCGCCACCTCGCCCGAGACCTTGCCGAGCGCCTCGATCCGCTGGATCTGGCGCAGGCGGTCTTCCAGCTGCCGCCGCTCGGTCGCGTCGGATATCAGCACCACCGACCCGCCCTTAGGCAGCGAGCTTTCCCGCAGCTCGGTATGGTGACCGCCGCCGAGTGACAGGGTGCCAACCCCGGCCTGGGGCGCCCCCGGCTGCCAGCCTGCCTCGGCGACAACGTCCGCCAGCCGGGGGCGGCCGGACAGGCGCGCGGGGTCCACCCGCAGCACCGGCGCAAGGCGCGCGTTCTGCGCGACGATCTGCCCCTGATCCGACAGAATGGCCACCCCGTCGCTGATGCCCGCCATCATGTTTTCATAGAGCGCCGTGCGTTGCGCCATCTGCCGATGCGAACGGTCCAGCCGCAGCGCATTGGCGCGGAAGGTGCGGAAGGCGTGGAACAATTTACCAATCTCATCCCCCTGCCCTTCGCCGCGCGGCAGCTTTGTCTGCCGGTCGCCAGCGGCAAGGCGGATCATCGCATCCGAAATCGCCCGCAGATTGGCGGTGACATAGCCCGAGACATACAGCGCCGCCACCAGCGCCAGCGCGGCAC
The DNA here is from genome assembly GCF_030684215.1 of Pseudotabrizicola sp. Classification (GTDB taxonomy): domain Bacteria; phylum Pseudomonadota; class Alphaproteobacteria; order Rhodobacterales; family Rhodobacteraceae; genus Pseudotabrizicola. Next base: position 6,461 of record NZ_JAUXOV010000069.1, on the reverse strand, counting down.
TGGCCAGCACCACGACCAGCAGCGTGGATTTGGCCAGCGCGATGGCCGTGGTGGTGCTGGCCCGTTCCGCCGCAATCGCCGCTTGCGCCAATGTGGTGGCGGCGGCGGCATGGGCGGTGACGGCAGCGGCCCCCCGTCGGATGCGGACCAGCGCCGCCTCGGCCCCGATCTGGCGGGCGAGTTCCAGACGGCGCAACTCGAACAGGCCCTCCGAGCCTTCGGCTATGGCCCTCATGCGGTCCAGCTCTGCCGCCTCATCCGCCGGGCGTTGCCCGGTCAGGCGCAGGGTCAGGCGGGTGTATTCGCGCTGGAATTCCCCCACACCGACCAGATTTTCTGCCCGCCCCGCCCCCAGCAAGGCAGCAGCCGTGCGTTGCAGCACCAGCCAGTCCTGCCGTTCCTGCAACGGAGCGGTGGCGCGGGCCGATTGCGCGGCATAGCGGCGCTCTGCCACGGCAAGCTCGGCGTTCAACCTCAGGGTGCGGTCGCGCAGCCCGGCGCGCAGCGATGTGTCACGGACCAGTCCGGCAATCGCCTCGCGCGTCACGCCCAACGACTCGCGCAGCGGGTCCTCTGTGGGCAGACCCTCCAGCAGCTCGTCGACCAGCGCGGTGGCCGCCTGCCCTTCCTGCGCGATGCGGAACGGGCTTTCCAGCGTCAGCAGATATGGGGCCAGCGTCGCCAGATCCGCTGCCTGCTGTGACAGGGTCAGCGCAGAATCAACCCCGGTCAGGGTCTCGGCCAACAGACGGTCCATCCGGTCATTGCCGCGCGTCAGCGCGCCCCAAGCGATCACCCCCACGGTCAGCACCGCCACCGCCAGCAGCGCCAGCGCCACCAGCAGGCGGCTGCGGACGGACACCCGTTTCATGTGGCTGTACCAGTGACAAAGATATAGCCCTGCCCGCGCCGCGTCTGCAGATGCACGGGCTTTGACGGCACCGCTTCTATCTTGCGGCGCAGACGCAGGATCAGCACGTCGATGGTTCGGTCCATGTATTGCGACAGATCATTGCCCAACTCGGTCAGCAGTTCGGTGCGCGGGATGATGCGGCCCGGATGGCGCAGGAAATAATCCAGGAGCCGGTACTCGGCATTGGTCAGCGCAATCTCGGCCCCCGCAGAGTCGAGCAATTCGCGCCGGGTCTGATCCAGCCGCAAGCGCCCGAAGGCGTAGAGAGTGCTGCCGCTGCGATCGAAGGGCTGCACGCCCGGATGGCCCGCCCGGCGCAGCACCGCGCGCAACCGCGCGATCAGCTCGCGCGGGTTGAAGGGCTTCATCATGTAGTCATCGGCCCCAGTTTCCAGCCCGATGATCTTGTCCATCTCGTCGCCGCGCCCGGTCAGCATCACCACCGGAATCCCCGTGGTCTCGCGGATGCGGATGGCAAGGGTCAGGCCGTTTTCGCCGCGCAGCCGCAAATCGATCAGCGCAAGGTCAACTGCAGGGCGCGGGCCTAGCGCCAGAAACGATGCCCCGTCCGCCATCGGCAATGGGCTGAAGCCGTTGCCGGCCAGCAGGTCGGCCACCGTGCGGCGCAGGTCGGCGTCATCGTCAATGATGGCCACGACCGGGTCTTTGCCCAAAGGCATCTCCCCGTGCGGCATGGAAGCCTGTTCCATTGCCATATCCTCCCTGCAGCCATGATGGCCAAAGTAGGGGACGGCGCAATCCTATTACGGTTAGCAAAGTTTCTGATTTGGCGGGGTTTTGTAACACTGTTCATCAAATCATCGGCGCGCGGACATGTTGTTAACCCTGATCCTCCTTCGCCTGATGGCAGATCTCGTGCCAGTCTTCCCCATACCGTCGGGGAGAGGCGGTTTATCTGGGAGGATGATAATGAACGTTTCGATGATCAGTGCGCTGGCACTGGGCACGGCCATGGCCGCAAGTGCGGTGTCGGCACAAAGCCTGAACGTGGTCTGCTCGAACGAGCAGGCGTGGTGCGATCTGATGGCGCAGAACTTCAAGATCGACACCGGCGTTGATGTGGCGATGGTGCGCAAATCTACTGGCGAAGTGCTGGCGCAGATCCGGGCCGAAGCGGGCAACCCCAAGATTGATGTCTGGTGGGGTGGCACAGGCGATCCGCACCTGATTGCCGCCAATGAAGATCTGACCGTGGCCAGCGGCATCGACGTATCGGGTCAGCTTGGCTGGTCGCAGAACATGACCGAGATGTCGGGTGGTAAGGCCGTGGGCGTGCACGTCGGGTTGCTGGGCATGCTCTATAACACCGACGTGCTGGCCGAAAAGGGTCTCCCTGCGCCAGCGTGCTGGAAGGATCTGGCCAAGCCGGAATACAAGGGCGAGGTGACGGTGTCGAACCCGCAATCCTCGGGCACCGCCTATACCCAGCTTGCCACGCTGGTGCAGCTGTTCGGCGAGGACGAGGCATTCAAGATGCTGGCCGAAATCGGGGCCAACGTGAACCAGAACACCAAATCCGGTTCCGCCCCCGGCAAGATGGCCGCGCGCGGGGAAACCACCATTGCGGTCGGCTTTATGCATGACATGGTGAACCTGAAAAAGCAGGGCTTCCCGGTTGAAATCGTGTCACCCTGCGAAGGCACCGGCTATGAGGTGGGGGCGGTTTCGGTGATCAACGGCACGCCGAACCTTGAGGCGGCAAAGCAGTGGGTTGAGTATGTGATCAGCGCTGACGCGCAATCGGCCGGGCTTGAGGTGGGCGTGTTCAACATCCCATCCAACCCCGAAGCCTCGACCGATCCCGAAGCGCCCGACATGGCGGCGGTCAAGCTGATCGACTATGATTTTGCCACCTATGGCTCGTCTGAAACGCGCGAGCGGTTGCTGGCGCGGTGGGAAGCCGAAGTGAAATCCAAGGGCGGCAATTTCGAGGAATGATTGCTTGACCGGCCCGCCCCCACATTGGGGCGGGCCATTTTGCCGTCACGGCAAGACTTCCAGGAGATTGATGCAATGCGGCGTACGGCGGGGCTTTGGCTTTTGGCCGGGCTGGCGGGCTATGGCCTGCTGCCTTGGTATATGGTGGCTGGGGGCTTCTGGTCCCTTGGCTGGTTGGCACAGATGGGCGGCGAGGCGCAATCAGCGCTGCTTTGGTCCACAGGCGGGCGGGGCTGGCTGTGGCTGCCACTGTTCGGGTTTGCTGTGGCCGGGGCCAGTCTGTTACTGGCGCGCGACCAACTGGCAATGGCGCGCGGGCTGGTGATTGCCGGGGCGCTGGGACTGGCGCTGATGGCGGCGCAGGGGCTGTTGATCCTTGGCAACAGCACCCGGCTGGGGCTGATGGAGGGGGCCACGCAACCCGGTATGGGCGCAGGCGCACTGGTGGTTGCGGCAGCGTTGCTGTTCCTGCTGACCACCGGCATCTCGGGCCTTGGTCGTGGCCGGGGCGATGCCTTCATCACCGGGATGATCGGGGCTATCGTGGCGCTGGTCGGCATCTTTGTGTTCTACCCAATGAGCTTTATCTTGCTGCGCGCATTTGAGCTGCGAGGCGGCGCGGGGCTGGGGGTCAGCGAATTTCTGCCCCGGTTTCTGGCGGCGGAAATCTGGTCGCCCGCCTGCCTGACCGGCAGGGGCTATTGTGGGGCCGCGCTCAATTCGCTGATGCTCGCGCTTGCCACCGCAACCGGCACCACGCTGATGGGTCTGGCCTTTGCGCTGATCTTCACCCGCGCCAATTTCCGCGCCAAGAAGCTGCTCCGCGTGCTGACTATCCTGCCGATCATCACCCCGCCCTTTGTCATAGGACTTGTGTTGATCCTGCTGTTTGGCCGCGCGGGCACCATTACCGAATTTTTTGCCTATGCCTTCGGCTGGGAAAAGACCCGCTGGCTGTACAGCTTCTGGGGGGTCTGGTTGGCGCAGATGCTGTCCTTTACCCCCATCGCCTTTCTGGTGCTGATCGGCGTGGTCGAAGGCGTCAGCCCCAGCATGGAAGAGGCCAGCCAGACGCTGGACGCCGACCGCTGGCAAACCTTCCGCTTCATCAGCCTGCCGCTAATGCGCCCCGGCCTGGCCAATGCCTTCCTTTTGGGGTTCATCGAAAGCCTTGCCGATTTTGGCAATCCGCTGGTGCTGGGCGGCAATTTCAACGTGCTGTCGACCGAGATCTACTTTGCCATCGTCGGCACCGTGGCCGACCCTGCCAAGGCGGCGATCCTGTCCCTGATCCTGCTGTCGCTGACGCTGGGCGCGTTTCTGGCGCAGCGCAAATGGCTGGGGCGCAAGAACTATGCCACGGTGACCGGCAAGGGCGATTCCGGGCGCAATGCCGCGCTGAATGACGGGCTGCGCTGGACCTGCTATGCCGTGGCGCTGCCATGGGCTGCGTTCACGCTGGTGCTTTACGGGCTGATCTTCTTTGGCAGTTTTGTGAAGCTGTGGGGGTATGACCACACCCTGACATTCGAGCATTACACCCGCGCTTTCGGGATCGTCTACCGGAACGGCATCCACTTCACCGGGGCGGCGTGGAGCAGCTATTTCACCACGCTGACCATCGCAGCCATCGCAGCCCCCCTCACCGCCGCCGTCGGTCTGGCGACCGCCTATCTGCTGGTCCGGCAGAAGTTCACCGGCAAGGATGCTTTTGAGTTTTCCACCATGCTGTCCTTTGCCATTCCAGGCACGGTGATAGGGGTAGCCTATGTCATGGCCTTCAACTTCCCCCCAATTGAACTGACCGCAACGGGGCTGATCCTAATCATCGTCTTTGTGTTCCGCAACATGCCGGTGGGTGTGCGCGGCGGCATCGCGGCGATGAGCCAGCTGGACAAATCGCTGGATGAGGCGTCGATCACGCTGGGGGCCAATTCGGCAACCACCCTGCGTCGGGTGATCCTGCCGTTGATGGGGCCGGCGATTCTGGCAGCCCTTACCTACAGTTTCGTGCGGGCCATCACTTCGGTGTCTGCGGTCATCTTCCTTGTCTCGGCCCGCTATAACATGGCGACCAGCTTTATCGTCGGACGGGTAGAGAACGGCGAATTCGGCATCGCCATCGCCTATGCCACCGTACTGATCGTGACCATGCTGGCCGCCATCCTTACCCTGCAACTGATCATCGGGCGGCGCAAACTGCGCCGGGCCGACCGCATCGAAGCCCATTGAAGGAGGATGCCATGAAAGGCTCTGTCCGGTTCGAGAATGTCACCAAGAAATTCGGCGATGTGCTGGCGCTCAAGCCCCTGTCGCTGGACATCACCCCCGGCACGCTGGTCACCCTGCTTGGTCCCTCGGGCTGCGGCAAAACCACGACGTTGCGGCTGATCGCGGGGCTGGAAAGCGCCACCGAAGGGCGCATCCTGATCGGGGGGGAGGATGTGACGCATCTGTCGGCCACCTATCGCAAGGTGTCGATGGTGTTCCAGTCCTACGCGCTGTTCCCGCATATGACGGTGCTGGAAAACGTCGGCTACGGGTTGTCTGTCAAGGGCATGTCAAAATCCGAGGTGCGCGACCGGGCTGAGGCGGGGCTGGAAACGGTGGGGCTGAAAGGTTTTGGCGCGCGGCTGCCGTCGGAACTGTCGGGCGGCCAGCAACAGCGTGTGGCCGTCGCCCGCGCCATCGTGCTGGAACCCGAAGTGCTGCTGCTGGACGAGCCATTGTCGAACCTTGACGCCAAGCTGCGCCGCCATGTCCGCGAGGAAATCCGCCAGATCCAGCAACGCCTTGGCCTGACAGCGGTGTACGTGACCCATGATCAGGAAGAGGCGATGGCGGTTTCAGACCGGATCATCGTGATGAAAAACGCCGAGATCGCGCAGGAAGGCACGCCGTTTGATCTGTACGACCGCCCGGCCAACGCCTTTATCGCCGATTTCATCGGCGACGCGAACCTGATTGAGATTGAGGTCACCAAACCCGGCACGCCAACCGAAATTACGCTGCTCGACCGCCAGCTGACGCTACCGCTGACCAGTCATCAGGCAGGCCCGGCCAGAATGGTGCTGCGCCCGCATCACATTCAACTGTCGCGCGATCCGGCCCCGAACCACCTGCCCGCCGAGGTGACCTATGCCGCATGGCTGGGCAACTCGGTGCAATACACCCTGTCTACCCGGGTGGGGTCGATCTTTGCCATCGGCGCGCCGCAACCCCTGCCCTTCCGGCAGGGCGAGACTGTGCATGTGGGTTTTGGTCTCGACGATGTGAGGCTCGTTCCAGCCTGAGGAAGGCCGGCCAAGGAGGAGCCACCGCGTGATCGAAGGTAGACCGGATACCAATTGGCAGTTCTACGCGGCCTTATTGCGCAGACTAGGTCATCGATGGGCTTCCGCGTCCGCAGGCAGACTCATCCCAAAGCTTCTGTGACGGTTCTACAAAGTGAATAGATGGGGTGGTTGCCGTCCGCCCCCGTATCCGCAGGCTGCATCTGTGCGATGCTTGTCCTGCAGCACATTCAGTGGAGGACGGTCTATGAAGGATATGATCATTGGCGTGGACTTGGCTAAGCGCATTTTTCAGG
>NZ_JAUXOV010000068.1 GCF_030684215.1 Pseudotabrizicola sp. | reverse complement strand
TGGAAAGGGCCTAATGCAAGTCTCCGTCAGCCCGCCGCCGGCACCCACACCTGTTTCGTCCTGGTTTTGATCGAGGAAGCAACTTGCAGTGATATGACGTGCCCAGCGATAAAGGTCCCATGTGTAGACACTACGGCTTCCCTTCTGTGGGGGATATATTCGCTCACGAAACCGTGAAGTCCGTCGCAGCCATGCGTCGGGCTTCGCTTTTCGAAATCCTACATACTATTGGTTAATGCGCGTTCACAGCCCGCCAGCTGGCTCACCGAAGGGGTTCGCCGCGCCAAAAACCTTGGTGGACACGGCCAGCTCCGGCGCAGTCCTCCGCAAGCCGGCTATCAGCATCCGGCCCGCATCCAGCAAGGCCTCAACTGGCATCGGGTCGAGCCGTTCCAGAACGAACCACATGTCTTCGCTGGCTTCGGTGATCTGCGTGCGCGGACCCTGTCGCCAATTCCAACGACGGCAGGTGACGCCTTGGTCGTCGCGCCAGATGACCTCGCCTACCTCAGGTGCTTCGATCACGGGCTGGCCTTCGGCCATCGTATGGAAGGGCTCGTCACCCGAAGCGAGGCATAGGCGCGGTTGTCCGGCGTAGGAGGTGGCGTCCTCTCCGCCCACAGGCACAGCGAAGCGCAGGCTGACGGCGTTGTAGAGGTCCACGACAGCATTGAGCGGGCGCATCGCGCCATCCTTCACGGCGCGCTTGCGAAGGGCCTCGGCCGAGCACGGCGTTTTCTTCGGTTTCGCCCCGAAGGCGCGGTAGGCATCACGCCAGGCGTCGAGATGCGCCTCGGCCCACGGAAAGAAGTCGAGGGACTGCACCGCCTCTGCCAGCAGGGCCTCGCTGGCAGCGTCGCTCGGACCGTTGCGTCCTCCGCTCACATGGATGCTGAGAGCCATGAAGTCCGGACGCAGGGCGAAGATCTCGGCGTCAATGATGGGGTGGAGTGTCATGTGGTCCTCGGTCCGTTGGGCGGGAAACTTCGTCGCATGCGACGCGCTACGTGTCAATAAAGTGAACCGATATGGTCATTGACCGTGAACTTCGAAGAGAAGTATCACATCATAATGACCAACCCCGAACACTCACCCAGCCTCACCCGCGCAGACGAACAGGAAGCGGTCCTCGCCGCTACGGTCGCCGCGCGTATCTTCGAACTCCGCAAGGCGAAAGGCTTGTCCTTCGACGCCCTCTCCCAGAAGGCGGGCGTCGCCAAGGGCACGCTGGTCCAGATCGAACAGCAGCGCGGCAATCCGAGCATCTCGACGCTTTGCCGCCTTGCCGCGGCGCTTGATGTTTCGGTGGCAGACCTCGTCGCACCGACGGAGGCGACCACTCAAACCGTGACACTCCTCGGCCGTGACGATGCTCGGCAACTCTGGGCGGGCCCATCCGGCGGCACCGCGACGCTGCTCGCGGGGACGCAAGGCCCCGACATGCTGGAGATCTGGGACTGGGTCTTGATGCCCGGCGAGAGCTTCGAGGCGGCCGTGCATGGGGCCGGAACGCGGGAGCTGATTCATGTGACCGACGGCACGCTGGCGCTGACCGTGGATGGGGCGACCCATCTGGTCGCGGCGGGAGGATCGGCAATTGCGCTCACCGACATGCCCCACGCCTACGCCAACCTCGGCAAGGAGCCGTTGCGCTTCACAATGACCGTCCACGAACCCGCTGCGGAGTAGCCCTCGATGTATCAACCCGAACAGCACCGCGAGGACCGTCTCGACGTGCAGCACGACCTCATCGAAACCCACCCCTTCGGCCTGTTGATCTCGCACGACAGCGAAGGCCTTCAGGCGAATGGCTTGCCGTTCCTGCTACAACGCGCCACCGGACCGTTTGGCCGGTTGCAGGCCCATATTGCCCGCGCCAACTCGCAATGGCGCGAACTCGACGGGGCGGATGTGCTGGTCGTCTTCCAAGGACCGCTGAATTACGTGACGCCCGCCTTCTACGAGACGAAACGCGAGACAGGGAAGGTCGTGCCGACCTGGAACTATGCGATGGTTCAGGCGCGCGGCACGGCGCGGGTGCGGGCGGATACCGAGTGGCTCGATACGCAAATTGCCACGCTGACCGACCGGCACGAGGCGGACAGGCCCGAACCGTGGCACGTCTCTGATGCGCCGCGCCCCTATATCGAAGCGCAGTTGCGGGGCATCGTCGGGATCGAGATCGACATTCAGAGACTCGAAGGCAAGTGGAAGGTTAGCCAGAACCGGCCCGAGGGAGACCGCAAGGGCGTGGCCACAGGACTGGCCGCGGTGCATCCGGAAATGGCGGCGCTCGTCCGGCGCTACGGCAAGATCGGAGATGAGGCATGAAGATCGAAACCATGGCTGTCCACGCAGGCGAAGCGGTGGACCCGACGACCCGCGCTTCCTCGCCGAACCTTGTCATGTCCGCGACCTTCCTGCCCCGCGAACTGACCGGCTTCTCGGCCTTGGACGAGGACGAGAGCGCCGGATACATCTATGCCCGCTCGGGCAATCCGACGGTGCGTCAACTCGAAGAGAAACTCGCCGCACTGGAAGGGGCCGAGGATGCGCGCTGCTTCGCCTCGGGCATCGCTGCGACCCATGCGGTGATCATGGGGCGTCTCAGCGCGTGCGATCATGCGATCTTTCCGGAAAACGCCTATTCCGGCACGGCAGAGTTCATCCGCAACAGCTTACCGCGCTTCGGCATCAGGACGAGCTTCGTGGACACGACCGATGCGGACGCGGTCGCCGCCGCGATCACCCCCGCGACCCGCATGCTCTGGCTCGAGACGCCGTGCAACCCGACGCTTCAACTCGCCGATATCGCGCTTCTTGCCGATCTTGCCCACGCACGTGGTGTGCCCGATGTGGTGGTCGATGGCACCTTCGCCTCGCCCATCGGCACGCGGCCTTTGGCGCTTGGCGCGGATTTCGTGGTGCACTCGCTGACCAAATACATCTCGGGCCATGGCGATGCGATGGGCGGCGTTGTGCTGGGTCATAAGGCCGATCTCGATGCGTTGAACCTCGAAGCGGCGGTGCATTTCGGCGGTGTTCTGTCACCCTTCAATGCCTGGCTGATCATGCGCGGAGCTGAGACGCTTCCGATCAGGATGCGTGCCCATCACGACAACGCGATGGCGGTAGCCAAATGGCTCGAAGCACACCCTGCAGTGTCCCGCGTGTTCTACCCCGGCCTGCCCTCGCACCCGCAGCACGACCTTGCCCGCAGGCAGATGGCGAACTTCTCCGGCATGATTGCCTTCCAGACGCATCAAGACGGGGCCGAGATTGCCCGCCGGATGGTGAGCGACCTGCAACACGTGCATTTCGCCGTCTCGCTCGGCCATCTGCGCAGCCTGATCTACTGGATCGGCACCGACGACATCCTGCAATCGACCTATCAGCACCCGCCCGAGGCCGAGGCGCGCTTCCGTGCCCTGACGGGTCGCGGAATCTTCCGCCTGTCGGTCGGATTGGAGCACCCCGAGGACATCTGCGCCGATCTGGCGCGCTGCTTGTGACCGGAGTGCCGAAGTTGACCGAAAGCTTGCCCACGACCGACCGCAGCCGCCTACGCCGCATGCATGACCTCGGCAGTTTCGACATCGCCACCATCCACGCCATCCTCGATGCCCAACCGCTCTGCACCGTGGCCTATATCCGCGACGGCAAGCCCTACCTCACCCCGACCCTGCAATGGCGCGAGGGGGATCGGGTCTTTTGGCACGGCTCCTCCGCCAGCCACGCACTGCGCGCAGGGAAGGGTCAAGATGTCTGCATGAACGTGACGATCCTCGACGGCTTCGTCCTAGCCCGTTCCGGCTTCAACCATTCGGTCAACACGCGATCCGTCACGCTGTTCGGCATCGCCGAGGTGGTGCCGGAGGACGAAAAGGCCGCGCGCCTCACAGCCATGATCGAAGGCCTCTGGCCAGGTCGCAGCGCGCTCCTGCGCCCGATGCTGCCACAAGAGGTGAAAGCCACAACGATCCTCTCACTGCCCATTACCGAAGGCAGCGCCAAGATCCGGTCTGGCCCGCCCGTGGACGAACCCGGCGATTACGATCTGCCGATCTGGGCCGGAGTCTTGCCGGTATCTGTCTCGCTGGCGGCACCCATCCCTGACCCTCGGAACAAGGACGGTGTCGATACGCCAGACCACGCGAAAGGGGTTGCTCGCTTGGCCGACCAAGCCTGAGCTCAACAAGGCTTCTGCACGAGCCGACGGTCCAATTTCATCCGAGCACGGTCCCGTCACACTGTGAGTTCGCCCAGGTGGAGCGGCCCGGCGCAAATCGCTACATCAGGTGGCTCGCTTGAGCGTTCGCCGATCCACCTTCCGGTTCTCGAACTTGTCCCACACCGGCGTTCCCCAGAAGATCCAGGGTCGGTAAAGCACGCGATGGATCGAGGCTTCTTTCAGGTTGCCGTCGCGGTCGTGGTTCACATCTTGGATGCCGAGCCGCATCGCGGGCGTCCGCATCAGCGGTCGTGCGACCTTCTTCTTCTTGAACGGGACAAACGTGTCCGTTCCGGGAATCCGCTTTTCGATTTCCCCTTGTGGCATATTGGCGATGCCGCCGTTCTCGAGCCACGGAGCCATGTATTGGCGCGGCTCGAAGTAGTTGTAGTGAATACGGAAGATGTTCAGCAGCGCAATCAGGACGCGCGGGTTGAAGGCGGCTCCGTTGATGTAGCTCGGCCCGGATCGTGCGGCTTTTCCCCCAGCGCGTCGTGCAAAACTGATGCGCTCGCGGATGGAGTTGAAGAAGGTCGAGACCGGCTGAAGCGTCGCCGACCAGACATGGTAAGCAACAGCAGCCCGAGTGTCCGGGTTCGCAATCTCCGCATCGAACGGCAGGGCTTTCAACTCCGTCCGACGCTTCGATCGCATCAGCGGGAACCCGACGATCTTGTTGGTTTCGCCTGCGGTTTGGAGGGGCGAGGCGATCCAGATCATGGGCATGAATGACTGCTGAAAGTTGTGGCTCTGGACCGGCCTCGGGTTTCCGGCCCCGTCGGTGCCAATCGCCGGTTTCATCGTTGCGGCGATGAACGCCCGCATGCGCTCGCCGTTGGTCATGGTAGCCTCGGCAACCGGATCTGATGCGCGAAGGGCCTCGATGAAGCGTTTGAGTTCGGCCTTGTAGGTCGAGACGCGGTTTTCCATTTCAGGTTTCGTGGCGTTCTTGTCGAACGTCATGGCGATCCAACGGAAGCTGTCCTTCTGGATCTCTTCTCGAAACACATGCGGCAGGACACTCGGCAAAATCGCTTCCTGCTCCGTGACCAGCGTGATGAAGCCAGCTGGCAGCTGCTCGCGAAGAACATGGAAGTGCGCGGCTTTGGTGTATACATCTCTCGTCATGATTCCGCTGAACGGCATCCGGTGGTCACGCTCGGAGTTGTGCACGTTGAAGTATCTTTCGTGGATCTCGTTGATCCGCTCGATCCGGTATTTGATCCGTGCGATCTCCGCGTCCTTCGCCTGGATCTGCGTCTGCGTAGCGGATGGCATTCGCTCCTCCATCTGGTCGCAGAAGATCGCCAGCTGGTGCTTGGCCGCGGCGAAGAGATGATGCTCCTCGAACCGTCCCGTTGGTCGTTGGAACGCCATCAGGGGAGCCGTGAAGTGGAAACCGGATTTCTGTTCGTAAGACTTGCGCAGGTTGACCGCTGCTCCCGCAGGATGAATGTAGCTTTCCTCCACCAGCGTGACCGGATCGACAGTGGGATCGAAGTCTACGTCGATCCGGAACACATAGCCGTGGCGGAGCAATTCAGTTGCGTGAGGCGACGGTCGGTCGAGGTTTCCCAATTCACCGACAGGACGATGTCGTCATGCGCGAGGTGATGTCGCACCGGCTCGCCGGATGCTTCCAGTTCCGCCTTCCACTTTGCCAGCTGCGCCTTCTCGAAGGCGAGAAGCGTCTTTTCGAGCCAGAAAATCCGATCATAGACGCGCTTCGCGCCGCATGCCTTGCCAGACCCTGAGGGGGCGAGCATGCGCATCACTTTCGTGATCCCATTCCCGTTCACGAGCGCCATCAGGATCTGCAGATTATCCGCCGTCACACGCTGCCGACGATGATCGAGCGTGGCACTGATGCGTGCGCCCGGCTTTCCGCGGCACGGCTTGTGGATCAGCCTTACGCGGTCGGGGCCCATTGACCCTCGGTCATCCCCGTCCTTCCGCCTTTTGCGTGCCTTCGTCCGGTTCTTCGCCGAGATCTCGGCACCATCGAGGATGAACTCGCCCGGCGCTTCCAGGTAGGGTTTCCGGCACGCGCCACAGCGCGGTCCATCTATGACCCCATTCATCTGGCGCAGCCTGTCGATCTCGTCGACGAGGTGCTGGTTGGACAGGAGTTCGAAATGGGTCTCGCAAACGCCGTGACCATCATCGAACTGGCATTCGAGGGATTTTCGGTCAAGCCAGGTGTGAGGGTTGGCGGCGTATTCGAAGACCGAAGAAACGCGCCGGTATTTCGGCCCTGCAGTCCCATCGAGTTTGTAATGCCCGTATCCTACGGACTGAGAATTGGAACGAGGGACCTGGGCACCGCTTGATGCTGACCCCGATCCGATGAAGTGACCGAGATGAAGGTCGACCTCGCTTCCGAAATTACCACAATCTGGGTTGTGGCATGTATTGAAGTTGACGGATCCGACCGGCTGCGGATAGATTTGGTCCAGCGAAAGGTTCGGGATGGTGGGCACTGGCTGTCCTCCCACGACTGCGTGTCGCGCAACCCCTTGTTGTGGGGCGACGACCTGAGTTTGGTCGTCTTCGGGAAACCGGAAGTCGTCAGCCAAATAATTCTCGCAAGTGTTGCTCGTAGGATTTCCTACGACCAACACTCAACGAAGACGCCGATAAGGCGAGATTTTGTCCAAAGAAGTCAAACGCCTGCCGACAAATCTGCCGGCAGGCGCGATGCTATCCCCCACAGAAGGGAAGCCGTAGGTGTAGACACTTGAGCCGTTTCAGACTTCGTCGCGCCGATCTCACTGGCATTTCCCTATTGGTGGCAATCGGGATTGGTTTGCTTTTCCTAGAGGGCGGGATGGCTCGAGTCGAGGAAGCACCCATCCTGCAAGCACGTGTCAGCAAGGTTCTGGACGGAGACACCTTCACGCTGAGTGGCGGGTCGCGTCGAATTCGTGTGTGGGGCCTCGATGCCCCAGAATGGAACCACGAGGGGGGCTCAACCGCCACATCGACCCTGCACAGCTTGATTTCCGGGAAACGCCTGAGTTGCGTTGTTCTGGACATCGATCGATATGGACGCCTGGTTGCCCAATGTGTTCTGCCCAACGGCCGTGACATCGCGGCAGAGATGATCCGTTCCGGCGCTGCCACCGAATACTGCCGATATTCCGGCGGCTACTACGGCACTTGCTGAAGTCCGGACAGCAGGTGAGGCGAAGATATTAAGCGCAATCACCGCTCCCAGTCGTGCTCGCCCCGAGCAGGAGTTGACGCGAGCAGCCGTTCAGCGTCCCGCGCCTCTCTGAGCGTCAGCCCGAACACCACATGCGACTTCGCTGCCGAAACAACCGCCCGCGCGATCCACTTCCGCTGGTCCGCGTCCTTGATGTCCGCTGCCAGCACATCCGTCCGCCCGTTGGAAAGTTCAGCCACAACCCCTTTGCCATACCGCTGACGCAACTCGTCGGCGAACCGCTCTGCATGAGCATCTCCCCGGAACTTAACCTTGCCATCCGCCTGCATGATGCGGCCCATCGACCCGAGGGCCCGCAGCAGCCGGTCATTGTCCCGTGCCACATCATGTTCGCGGGCATGCTCGATTAGCTTTGCCGCCGCTTCGTAGAAACCTTCCAGATCAACGACGACCTTCCGGCTTTGATCCAGATTGCGAAGATCGACACGCCGTCGCCCGGACAGATTAAGCAAGTCACTGCGCACCCAATCGCGCTCTTCCCAGGCATTGGCGGCCCCCGCTTCCAGCCGCTCGGCTATGCGGTCACCACTGAGACCCAAGGCCAGAGCCTTGCCGACGATAGCCGTTTTCAGCCGGTCGGCGGCACTTGGCTGCAGAACAACGGCCTCCCTGCCCTGCGCCAGCCGGTCACCCTCAAGACCCGTCGCGTAGAGCTTTGTCTGCGGCAGCATCTGCAAGAGTTGAGCACCTCTCGCATCGCCCAAGCCTTTGGCGATATCGATGGCATAGCCATAAAGCTCGTCCCGCATTTCCTTGCGCACGGCGACAGGCATCTTCCGGATCTTGCTCTCCGCCCCTGCCATCCATCCGTTGAAGTGCTGGTCTAGGTCAGCCCGCTCCGCTGTGGCCACATCACCCGGAAACGGCTGCACCACCCCACCCCGCCGCAGTGCATCTTCAGCCTTGGCGATCTTCTCACCAATCTCCGGCAGACCCGTCAGTGCCGCGACATGCTGCAGACTTCGCATCGCATCCGCCGTCCGCGCCATCGTCGCCAAGGCATCCTCCAGCGCCTTGCCCTCACGCGGCCTTTCTTCCGGTGCGCGACCCTCGACGCGCGCCCGTTCAATCTCTGCCCGCGACGGCCCATAGGTCAGCAAGCCACGTTCGGCCCGCGAAGTGGCATCCAGGAACACCCCCTCCTCGGCCGCGATCGCCACCATGCGTTCCTTCATGACATCCAGATTGAAGGCATGCTCCTTGGCCATGAAAAACCAGCTGTCGTTCACCGTGCCCCGGTTGTTGACGACCATGTGGACATGTGGATGCGCCTTGTCAGTGTGCAGGGCAGCGACATAGGACCAGACATCGTCCTGATGCTCCCCTGACTGGAACATCTCGAAAGCCCAGGCCTCTGCGATCAGCTTTGCCTTCTCCGGCCGCACATGGGACGGAAAACTCATCAAGAGATGGGTGGTGTGGCCGTTCTTTGGTGAGCCGCGCCAGTCCTCGACCCAGTCGCCAACAATCTCGTTGCGCTCGTCCTTGGTAAGCCCCTTGGCGTCGGCATCCAGCACGACCCCGTTGCCAAAGATCGATGCCGACTTCGAGAACAGATAGTCCATCTGGGCGGCCAGCTCCTTGGCATTGGCCGTCCCACCCTTGCCGATCTTCTTCAGCACCGCCGCGTTCGACCCGAGCGAAAACCGCCACAGCTGGCTAGCCCGGGTCGAGAAGGTGAACCCGCGCTTGGGCGAAGACGAACCGCCCGTCTTCACCCGGCCCTGCTGCGGCCGAAGAAAGTTGATCTCCCCGAGAACAGCCTCAGCCAGCCCGATGGGACGCGACCCAAGCTTAACCATGGCGCGCGCCGTCCTGGGTTTCCACAAACTTCCGGAACAGGGCGACACCCTGCCGCCGGCGTTCGGCAATGATCTGGCTCAACGCCTTCGCCACCAGCGGCAATGACCGGCGCAACTCATCCACCGATGCCCACTGCGCTTTGACCATCGGCGCCCTGCCCCGGTTCGCGGCCAGGGCAATCTGGTTCACGTTGATGCCGATCTTGCCCAGCTCGTAGCGGATTTCGTCCAGCTTGGCGCTGTCCTCCCGGCTGAACTCGAGGAAGCCTGAAGCCATCCGAACCACGGATCGCACCCCATCGGAACGAGATTTCGCGCCAAGCTGGGTGCAGAGCGCATCGAAGGCATGGAGTTCTTCGGCAGGCAAGCGGCAGCTCACGACCTGGCCTTTGTCCTCCGACCGTGGGCGTCCGCGCCCAACGACTTGCTGCGATGCAGAATCAGAAACTTCATTGCCAACACCCGCCAAAACCTTGGACCGCGACTTAAGTCTCGTTTTGCGTGTTTCTGATTTTACCGCCAACTTCTGTCACCGATTATTTGTAGACACATCGCATTTCCTGCCACTCTTCCTACCCCTTCCTTCACCTCCCTTTCAAGTGCAATCTAAGCGCGATTTATGCTCTTGCAGATTGTGCTGACCTTGGGTAACTCCCCCGCCACCGAATGCGTTTCGCTGATCGCGCAACACACAAGGTGAGACAGGGACCACGCACCTCCAGCCACGTGGCCAGAGGTGGGTTTTCCTTGCGAGTATGGGCCTAAAGCCTTGTTTTGTTTACTGTGTGGAGCCTGTCGTTCAGTGTTCAGGGTCCGTAGAAAGGAAGTGTGGGATGCGTCTTGCGGCATCAGGGATGTGTGTTCAGGGTTGCGCCTTGTGATACACGCATTGCGCGATCAGATAAAAGACATACGCATCCAGTAATCAGACAAACGATTAAAGAGATAAGCCTTGCGCAATAAGATTTGCGCGAGCCGGTTTCAGATATCCGCAGTTAGCGCTCAGATTAAAGCGATGTGAGTTAAGATAAACGATTTAAGCGATCCGCATTGTGAGAAACGCGATCGGCGAAGTGAGGAAGCTGGTATGGGTTACGGAATACGTGTTGTGCTGGTGATGAACCGCAAGGGGGGATCGGGCAAGAGCACCCTCTGCCGTGCCCTGGCCTCTGCTGCGGCTGCACGGGGCGAAACGGTGACGATCTTCGACACCGATGCCTCAAAGTCCTGCCTCAAATGGATGCAGGCGGGAAAGGAGGCAGGCAACTGGTCACCCTTGGTTGAAGTGATCCACACGCTCGATGCCCACCGGGTGGCAGAAGCTATCGGGCAGATCTACGAGCAGCCCGATCAAGAGCACCTCATCCTGATCGACACCTTCGGTGGGGGATCTGAGGCACAGGACGTTCTGGCCGTCGCCGCCCACCGGATCATTTGCCCGATGATGCTGTCGCGTGGCGATCTGAGTGAGACGCTGGAAACGGCCAACTGGTACCTGAAGCTGCGTGGCCGCGTGGAAAAGCCGGGCGAGCTTGCAGGGTTTTCTGTGCTGCTCAACCGTGTGCCTGTGCGGGTCTCAGAGACCGAGCGGGCGGTGGCTGAAGAGCTGTTCCAGTCCTTGCCTGCCCTGGAAACTTATCTTGGAAGCCGCGCCGCCTTTGTTCGAATGGACAGAGAAGGGCTTCTCGGGGTGATCGCGGACAAGACGCCGAACCGGGCGCTTGCGGCCCATGTCCAGAGTGCCGTGAAGGAGGCAGGGGAGCTTCTTGAGGAAATCGACCAGCTGATCCTCGTACCGACGGAGATCGCATGATGGCGCAGCGTAAGGACATGATGCGGATCATCCGCCAGGACGCGGGGTTTTCGGCAAAGCTGGGTTTTGGTGGGAACGCGGGCGCGAGCGATCAGGCTGGTAGGGTAATCCCAGTGCAGTCGACGTTGGTTGATGCAGTGACCGAGCCGGAACCTTTGTCGCCCGCGATTGCGGCGGCGGCGATGCCAGGTGGCGATGCAGGCGAGGTCAGCATCAGGCTCTTTGGGTCCAAAGAAGAGTGCCGGGACGAGAAGAAGGCTTTCAATACCCAGAGGGCTTCGAATGCGAAAGTGACTGGTCTTGCAACTGGGTCAGCTGCCCGCGGGCAGGTTGTCCATGTCTCATTGTCGCTGACCACCCGTCAGGCGCGGCTGGCAGAAGAGTGGGCCACGGCTGCACGCTGCACCGTCCAGTTTCTGATCCGCCGCGTGGCCCAGAGTCTGCGCGATCAGGTCTTCGACGATTGGGAACGTGATGGGATGCCGGATGTCGAGGAAGCCCGCGGCGCACGAGGCAAGCATCCGACCAGCGTGACCTTGACCTTGCGCCCGCAGTTCGCAGCGGATCTCACGAAAATCCATGACCCGCTTGGCATCATGGGATTGGCGCGCGCCATGGGTCCTGCCTACCGCGCGCGATTCCAGGACGCCTTCGACCAAGCCTTGGCCAAGGCGAAAATTCAGACAACAAACGAGGGAGACGAACAATGACCAGCACAGAAGACCCTGCCCTCGCGCGCACCATCCCGCCGTCTGAATTCGACATTGGCACGCCCGTCGAATGGATGGTCGATCCGGATCAGCGCGAGAAAATCCTCGGGGTGACCTATGAGTTCAGCCAAACCGGCGAGCGCAAGACCGTTTGGTACACGCCCAACAAGCGGCGGGCGAAGGGTGCTCTGGTCGTGTCCGAGTTGCCCTAGGCCTCACTAAGGTTGGCGAGGCGAGGCCGCCGTCTGTTTCCGGGCAGGCTTTCATGCCGACGCGCTTTCGAACCGAAGAGACCTGGCGACCTCGACCGCCGGGCTAAGATCGGAGTCGGCTCATCCCGCGAACTGCTCCCTGTGGTCGACTCACTCGAATGGCTCGTGCAGCAAACTCAACGTTACGATGTAATAAACTCACCAAACTGGGCACCCTAAGAAAGTTTAACAATGCAGTGAAGCAGCGCAGAACCGGCAGAAAACTACATCAAGGCCCTGCAGCATTCTGATTGGTCTAAGCTTCGCAGTCAGCCTATAGTGCTCACACACCTGTGGGAATACTCATGCTTCACAATACTGTACCAGAACGCAAAACGACTGAGGTCTCGAGAACTTCTGGAAGTCGGTCGGCACCCGTATACCTTGATGGGTTCGCTACACTGCCTTTGGCGAGCGAGGCGCGCTCTGCCATGATGGACGCATGGGACCTACCAGGAAATGCAGGTTCCCCAAATGCCTCGGGAGAACGGGCAGCTCAGATCATCGCAACCGCACGTACTGAGGTTGCTTCTTTGCTTGGAGCTGCAGCTTCTGAGATTATCTTTACGTCTGGGGCAACCGAGGCGAACAATCTGGCCTTAATCGGGGTGGCTGCCGCCGCAAAACCCTTATTGAAGCGCCGAAGAATTATTGTCTCCGCGGTCGAACATAAGTCAGTGCTAGAGCCAGCGGTACACCTTGGAACCCAAGGCTTTGAGATCAGTATTGCGCCAGTCGACGGAAGAGGCCGACTTGATTTGGACGCATTCACCGCCCTACTAGATGAAAATGTCCTGCTTATTTCGGTGATGCTGGTCAACAATGAAACGGGCGTCATCCAGCCTGTCGCCGAGGCAGCTGCCCTTGCCCGTCGCGTCGGTGCTTTTGTTCACTCCGATGCGGCTCAGGCATTAGGCAAGATTCAAATCGATGTGTCTCAGCTCGACGTCGACTACCTTAGCATATCGGCACACAAGTGTTATGGCCCTATGGGGGTTGGTGCTCTCTACATGGCTGCCGGAATGCCGTCGCCCATTCCTTTGATGCATGGAGGTGGTCAACAATCTGGGATTAGACCCGGGACCGAACCAGTACCTTTGATTGCCGGCTTCGGTGCTGCTGCCGTCGCGGCTTCGGCAGCCCTGGCTGAGTCAAAATCCACCAAGACAAGCTCGAAGATCGACCGCCTGCTTGATGCTTTGAGTAAACAACAGGTGCGATATCGACGGATCACAGGTGATCATCCAGTGGTGCCGGGAAGCGCGGCGATATCTATCGATGGGGTGGATGCTGACAACCTTTGCGCTCAAGTAGCGCACGCCGTCTCTCTTTCGACTGGATCCGCCTGTAACAGCGGGCAACTGAGGATGTCCCATGTGCTTGAAGCCATGGGGTTTTCCGAAAACACGGCGCGTTCGGTCGTCCGTATTCTCTGCGGCCGGACGTCAACGGATGATGACATAGATCTTGCCGCCGAAGCCATTGTTCGGTCGATCCGCCGTTCCCACCTTGCTACTGGTGAGGTTCGCCAGTAGCTTTGTCTCATGAGACAGGGCGCGTTCAACAACGATTCAAAAGGGCAGTTTGCGGGGCACGAGACTTTCCCGCTCCGCCTGCTATGGCTGAAGAAGGCCTTCGATGCGGTAGCTAATGGCGCACCGTCTGCAATATTCCACGAGCAGGGCGCCATTACGCAATTTGGTGTTGGGCGCAATATGGCGGCGTCAATCCGCTATTGGGCGCTCGCGTCTGGATTTTTTCGGGAAGATGATCGTAACATTCGCCCCACCGACTTAGGCCGACTCGTCCTGTCTGACGGGAAACTCGATCCCTATATCGAAGATCAATCTACAATTTGGTTGACGCACTGGCATATTGCCAGCACCGCCCAAATGACCACAACGGCATATTATGCGTTCAACGCACTGGCAGTCATTGAGTTTGATCCAACGGGACTAATCGATGAACTTCAGTCATTGGTTTTGAGCCGCAAATGGCGGGCGACGCGCGGCACCCTTAAGCGCGATGTGGAAGTCTTCCTCCGAAGCTATGTCCGTCGCGGAGATGCTCTAAACGAGGACGCAGCTGAGCCGCTTTTGGCTGAGCTTGGGCTTATTCGGGAAGCGCGCCTTGGCGGATGGTATGAGTTCGTGCGTGGCCCCAAGCCGAGCTTAAGGGATGGTGTATTCGCATATGCGCTTGCAGATTTTTGGGAGCGCCAAGGTGGTTCGACCGCTCTGACTGCAGAACAGATCTGTTACGCGCCTGGCTCTCCTGGCCGGGTTTTCAAGCTCGACGAAGACAGCGTCATTACAAGACTTATGCGACTTGACGCCCTGACCGATGGCGCCTGGCAATGGACCGATACGTCCGGTCTTCGTCAGATCCAACGACGCGCAGACTTCCCGCCGCTTTCATTCATTGAGCGCGCATATGGCCATCAAGAATTGGCGCTAAGCGCATGACCCTACTGTCGAAATTTGTCGAGATAGACCGTCGTTTTGCCCGGTCGGCGCGTGTGGATGCCGATTTGAAAGGTACGCCTCCGCTCGTCGGCTATGTAATGCAGGCGAGCGTTGCTAAGGCACTGACGACGCTTGCGACCAGCCAAGTTGCCTCGAAGCAAGGTGCATTTACTTGGACTGGGCCATACGGAGGTGGCAAATCGAGCGCTGCGCTTTTGCTCGCTAACTTGATCGCCGGTGGCCCAGAGAACCGCAAAGTCGCTCAAAAGATAGCGGGCAAAGAGCTTAGCGCTCTCTATCGGCAAGCCTTTCCTGAACACGCTGGCCCGTGGCATGTCGTCGCGGTAACAGGCAGCCGAATGCGCCTGCGCGATGCAATCGCCGATGCTGCGTCGATCACTTTCAGTTGGGACGCGGCGACTAGGGACGCGGCGGCTAGAAGTGACGAAGCTCTGATCTCTATGGTCCAAGGTTCAGGTGAAGACTGCGGCAGCGGCACGTTGGTTGTGCTTGATGAACTCGGGAAGCTTCTGGAGCATGAAGCAAGTGATGGTGGAGATATCCACCTTCTCCAGGACATAGCCGAGTATGCTTCGCGCAGCTATGGACGGCTGGTGATAATCGGCATCCTGCATCAGTCATTTGAACAGTATGCAGCGCGCGCTGCGCGCGACGCGCGACAGGAATGGGCGAAAGTACAAGGGCGTTTTCACGACATTGCCTTTCTAAGCGGAGCGGATGAGACGGTCGCTTTGCTTGGTCGGGCGATATCCTGCAAGACGAAGCCTGAGGTTGTCGAGTCAAACGCGTTGGCCGTTGCCAAGGCGGTAGCCCTCCGCAGACCAACAGAAGTCGATGTATTGTCTCGAGCCTTAGCCCAGACTTGGCCCTTGAATCCCGTCACTTCCCTCCTCCTCGGGCCAGTCTCACGCGCCAGGTTCGCGCAAAACGAACGCAGTGTCTTCGGCTTCTTAAGCTCTGCTGAACCCAACGGGTTTCAGGAGTTCCTTCAGTCTACCGACAACGGCGAAGCTACATATGATCCTGCGCGCCTCTGGGACTATTTGTCATCAAACTTTGGCATGGCTCTCGCGAGCGGCAATGATGGTGGCCGGTTCAGTCTTGCTTTCGAGGCAATTGAGCGGGCTGCAGCGAAAGGCACTGACCTCCACGTTGCCTTGACCAAAGCTGCTGCGATCATTGAGTTCTTCCGAAACGGGTCCGGCCTTGCACTCGCGGATGACATTCTCGCCTGCGCCGTCCCTGGGGTGACCGATGAGGAGCGCCGGGCTGCCATCGCCAATCTGCTTGACTGGGCAGTCCTAATTCGGCAGCCGAGGCTCAATGGGTACGCACTTTTTGCTGGAAGTGACTTCGACCTAGACGAGGCTATTACGCGCTCGATCACGCCGATCGACACCGAACAACTTGCCGGGATCCCGCAACGCGTTGGACTTGGATTCGTCACGGCTAAGCGCCACTATTTCTTGAGTGGCGCGCTACGAACGTTTGAAATTGCTCTTCAACTTGTCAGCAAGGCCGATACCTGCGAACGCGTTGCTGCAGAAATCTTAGCTAGGCCTGAGCGTGGTAGTGGCGCCTTGATCCTCCTGTTGAATGACGGATCTATGGATGACGCTTTGCTTGACCCGCTGTGCAAGTCGGTCGCTTTCTTGTTGAAGGAGAGTGGGCGGGTGATCGCTGTTGGCGGGGCCACGGAAGGTGGTGCCGTTTGCGCGAGCGCGGTTGAACTCATCGCGGTCGAACGTGTTTTCCGTGATCATCCGCAGCTTGAAGGCGATCGCATCGCCCGCCGAGAGCTGGCTGCGCGACAATCGCTGAGTGTCGATACTTTGCACCGTACACTCGAAATCGCACTTACCAGAGCCAAATGGGTGCTTTCACCAAAACCCGACTTTGCCACTTCGACATCACTCGCCTCAGTGGCGAGCGCCCTCGCTGATGCGGGTTTTCCGAACACACCAATTCTGAAGAGTGAGCTGCTACAGCGCGATCGCCCTTCATCTAACTCAATGGCGGCATTACGGGATCTGGCGCATGCTATGGTCAGCCGACACGGCTCACAAGACCTAGGAATAAGCGGCTATCCTGCAGAGCTGGGGCTGTACCTTACAGTAGTGAAACCATTCGGCCTCCATCGCGAGATCGAGCCCGGGCGCTTCGACTTCGCCGCCCCAGACGACAGCACGGAGGGGCGGTCCTTGCTGCCCGCCTGGTCAGTGATTGACAAGGCGGGCGATCAGAATCTGGAGCAAGTCTACCGGCTTTGGGCAAAGCCGCCCATTGGCCTCAAAGCGGGCGTTATGCCGGTGCTGGCGCTTTCCTACATGCTCGCAAATCGGTCGAGAGTAGCTGTCTATATCGATGGAGTTTTCCAAACTGCTATCGACGATGTCACCGTCGACAAGCTCCTGCAGCGTCCAGCTGATTTTCGGTTGAGGAAGATCGACAGGTCTGTCCGTGAGACTGCTTTCTTGAGCGGTCTCGCCCAGTACTTCGGCCTCAAGGACGAGGTCGGTTCGCTTCCTGTCGCCCAAGCGCTCTTTCAACGCTTTGAGGCGTTGCCATCCTTTGCGGCAAGGACGCATCAGGTGAGCGCGGATACACAACTTGTCAGGCGTGTCGTGCTCAAGGCCAGCGATCCTGAGGCGATGTTCTTTGACGCTCTGCCGGACGCCTTTGGTGAGAAGCTTACGCCAGACTTAGTTCTGAATGCCTTGGCGGAGTGCGAAGCAGCCTACCCAACGCTTTTGGACGAGCTGCGTGCGGCATCCGCACGCGCCCTTGGCGTTGATCCAGCGACTTTTCGGGGTGTCGCGGAGCGTGCCGCCACAACTCAAGGGCTTACCAACGACTACAATTTTGAGGCCTTCGCGGCGCGCGCAGCTGCTATCGAGACGGGGACCGGCGACATTGAAGGCTTGGTAAGTATGCTTTTGCATCGCCCAGCACGCAACTGGTCGGACCGAGATCGTGAGCAAGCACTGACCGAAGTTGCGCGCTACGGTCGCCGGTTCCGCGAACTCGAGGCACTAGCGGTCGTTCGGGATCGCGGTTCACATACAGAGGCCCTTGCGTTGGTTGTGGGGCTGGATCCGCTCACGCCTCCGTTGATGCGAAGCTTTGTTCTAACCGAACTAGAGAAAATTGCTGCTGCGAACCTAGCCGACCGAGTTTTGGCTACGCTGAGAGCTGATAACACCGATCGCCAAATGCAACTGGCAGCTCTCGCTCGGGCTGTTGCAAGTTTGGCCGCCGATGAGTTGGAAGAAGAGGCGAATACAGCATGAGTCGAGTGCGACATATTTTGGGCGTCTCGGGGGGTCGTGACAGTGCTGCCCTGGCCGTTTATATGCGCCAACACCAACCCGAGCTACCGATTGAATACTTCTTCACAGACACTGGGAAAGAGCTTCCGGAGGTCTACGAGTTCTTGGATAAGCTTGAGGGTTTCCTTGGAAAGACAATTGAACGTCTGAATCCGGACCGTGACTTCGACTTCTGGCTGTCGGAGTACGGAAATTTCTTACCGTCACCCCGAACACGCTGGTGCACTCGCCAACTCAAACTGAGGCCGCTGGAGCATTGGCTTCGGGGTGACCTAGAGTCAGGAACAGTGGTTCACTCCTACGTGGCCATTCGATCTGATGAGCCGAGCCGCGAGGGCTACCAGTCGACTCATCCAAACATGAAAGTGCACTTGCCTCTCCGTGATGCAGGGATAGATCGCGCCGGTGTGCTTGAAATTCTCAGTCAGGCCGAAGTTGGCGAACCCGCCTATTACAGCTGGCGGTCCAGATCAGGCTGTACCTTCTGCTTCTACCAACAGAAGATTGAGTGGGTAAGATTGGCCGAGCACCACCCGGAGCGCTTTGAGGAGGCCGTGGCCTATGAGAAAACGGCTCTGAATGATGGCTCCCCCTTCACTTGGACCCAAGGCGAAAGCCTAACAGAGTTGATCAACCCCAAGCGCGTTGAGCAGATAAAGCTGGACTACGAGCAGCGCAGGGAGCGACTGCGCCGAAGCCGAAGGATCAACCCGCTATCAGCGCGTACCCCGGATTCCGTCGATGAAGCATATGGGATCGACGAGGCCGCGGGTGGTTGTGTCATCTGCCACAAGTAGGTCAGCCCGAGTTTACACGGGCTGACCATCGTAAGTCGCAATCGCGTCAACCGCCCGCTCAATGTCATCATCTGAAAGGTAAGGCGCCTGCGCGAAGATGATGCTTGGCTCGCCCGAAAGACGAGCAGCCAGATGGCCGAGACCGAGCAATTGCTCGGCACCTTTCACACCTAGGGCAATTTCGGATGTCCCTACACTCGCTACTTTCAGGATCAGCCGGTTGCCGAGATTGTCACGAAGCTGCATTGGCATCACGTTCGCATCGGGACGTTGCGCGGCAAAGACCAAGTGGATCCCAGCTGCGCGTGCTTTGACCCCCAAACGAGAGACATTTGCAGTTACGGCGGCCTTGTAGTCTTCGGTCAGCATCCACTCAGCAAACTCATCGTGGATCAGAAACTTGAGCGGCAACCTGTCTTGAGATGTCACTTTTGCATTGAAAGTACGAATGTCCCGAGCGCCATTTGCTCGGAACAGTTCGTAACGTCGTTCCATCTCAGCAATTAGAGTCTCCATGACCCCAATCGCCTGATCTTGCGACACGATGACCCCTCCTTGGAGGTGGGGCAAGCGCTCGATAGCTGCGTAGTCCACACCCATCTTTGGATCAATGAGATGTATGTGTGCTAGAGCGCTTGGGTTCGTTGCCGCGATGTCCAGAAGGAGAGCTTGGATCAAAACCGACTTCCCGCTGCCAGTTGCCCCGGCGACTAAGGTATGCGGTTCATGGGCCTGGCCTCCGCCGAACCCTCCACCCAAGTTCAGATAGAGAATTTCGCCGTCGAGCTCCTTCAGCCCAAGCACGAACGAAGTGTTCACGCCGTTTGCATTTCGGTTGATTTCCCGCCGCGCCCAGACATCCCATAGAGAGACAATCTGGCGCTGCGGCCGAGCAACACCCACAACGATCTCGCCGGGCAGCGGCGAGATCGAAATCAACCGCAATCCGTGCGTGGTGAGCAACGCAGACTGTCGCGCTTCGATGTCTTCGACCCTCAGACGATCACTACCAAGGAACCGGATCAGTGCCGCGTTTGGAGTCAATCTTGTGCCGACGATCTTGGCTTGAAGATTGTACCCCAGGAGGGCTGTCCGGAGTTTTTGCGCCGTCTGCTCCAACCAACTGTCTTCCTCCGCTGAGGCGGCCTTGGTTGTCTCGGCGTTACGCTGAATTAGCTCTTGAAGCGTGGCAGGCGACAGCTCTGGGTGATCTTCGCCTTCAATCGGCGCAGTCGAGGTGGAAGTCGGCACATGATCAACCGACCCCTTTTCTCCCTCCGTCATTGGGGCCAATTCGATACTGAAAAGATCACGATCAGCACTCGGTTCTATGGTCTTGCCGATCGAAATGACGGAACCCTCAGCCGCAGCGGCCGGTGTTGGAATGTCTTCATCGATGCCGACTTCGTCATCATCGAAGTCACCTATGACTGGCGTCGGCAGAGCACCCTTTGGGTCAATCGAGATCGTGTTGGTCCAGTCAACTCGCGCCGCAGGCTCTCGATAGGCCGCCTGATCCCAAGGCCTCGCCTCGCCAAGGGCGGATCGAAGGCTCACAAGTGGTGCACGTGCTTCATAGGCTTTGATCAGTTGCCGAAGGCCTTCGCGGCTAAAGGTCTCCTGGAACCCATTTGCGATATCGGCCACCGGCTCTTGCTCCCCATGCGAACTGCCGTCATCGGCAGGACCGGATACAAAGATGTGCGAATACCCTCGCATGTCGATGGGCACAGATCCTCTGCGAATCCCATCCCGAACTCGCTCAAGAAGGGCGGCGTTCCCGAGAGCGGCCGTACCATCTAGCAAAAGGTCTGCGATGCGCGACAACCAAAGGTCCCGGTCCAGACGACCAGGATCACCAAACAACGCATCGTCCATCCGAGCGACGGTATGCCGCAACTGTTGAAGCGACTTGCGAGAAGCTTCTGAAAGCCCTGAAGCATTGATGTATTTTGCCTCGGTGATGATCGCTCGTAGCTTTGCATCCCCATTCGGAGCGGACGTAACAGACAGGGCAAGGATATCCGCGATCCCTTCCTCGCGTTGACCGAGCCACTCGGCATAATCGTCGAGTAGAAACCAAGCGACTGTGGCGCTGTCGCCCAACTCTTCGGCGACCAAGGCCCGACTTAGAACTAGGCCGATCAATTCACCCGCCGAAACACCGCGCTTCGCTGCACGGAGCACAATATCTCCCGAGATGGCGGCGGCATCGTCAATCATCCGCTTTGCAAGTGCAGACAACCTCTCCTCGCTGATACCCAAGGAAAGTTCAGCGAGACGTCGCTTGACCAAGACATGAAGAATTCGCAGTTCGGATGTCGAGGAAACGACCATGTTTCGGCCGTGGGAACGCTGCCGCCTGTACCGAATAACGCTTATGCCTTGGGCGGCAAGTTGTCGTTTGTCGAGAAGGTCATCATATGTTGCAACCCATTCAGCAAGAGAATGGACCTCGTCGAACATCAACTTCAGGTTTTGATCTTGGAATGAGATCTGTCGGGCAGGGATGTAGTGCTCATTTGCACTGTGCGACTGACGCCGAATGATACAAGCGACAGCGTCAACATAAGCCCAACCCGCGTCTGGCTGCCGGGGGCATGTCATATAGCTGGTCGCCTTGAGTTCATCCTCCGCGGTAACGCGTCGGTAGGACCAACGGGCCGGCACATGTTCCAGCATTGTTGGGTTATGATCCTCAGCAGGGACCGAGAACCAAGCCTCCTTTGCCTGTCGCGACACGACGTCATGGAGGAAAGCTACATCGATTTCGCGAGTAGTTCTGTCACTGGAAGGACTTCCACTGTCGAGCATTACTCCGATGCGTAGCTTGGACATGAAGTTCCGCGACGTTTCACTGACCACCACCGCATCAGGATCGCCATCGGAACGGTCCAATAGCTCCCCGTAGACATGTCCAAGCTTCGAACGATCGCGATGCCGAACCAAAACATTGCAATGCACTTCGTCTTGGTCCTGGACCGAGCTCAGCGCATTCACTGTCGCGAGCGGGAGACCTGCCGCATCGCAATTGTACAGCATGATACTCAGATTTGAGCCCTCGTGTGGCTGTAGGTCGAGGTAACGCTCAATGAGTCCCCGGATCTGTTTGGCAGCTTCAGCTGGGTCGACATCTGTCGACGCTTCGGATGGATCTCGGACCGGGCGTTCAAGCAGTGAGTAGTCATTCACGGTCCCGGTCTCTGCCAAAAGCACTGGTTCGGTGCCGTCGTAGCCAACCGCAATTTCTGGATAGAGTGGGTGGGAAAGCTCTTCTCTCAGATCCGAAAAGAAGAGTCGCGAGTCACCAAAATTGACATCGACGTCGGAAAGCAAGTAGTCGATCAGGCCGGTCAACGACCTCGCCTTCACCGCGGAGCCCGCGAGGCGCATCGGATGCCATGGAGCAACAATGGCGGAGGGCGCTCCACCGGTGACTTGGACCGTTCCGATGGCCAGCACTGGTTCCCAAAGGTCACGACGGTTAATATCGCCGCTAGCGTGTAGTTGAAGGCTTCGAAGCAAATCGGCATATGAGTTCGCCTGCTCGAGAAGCACAGACGACGCATATCCGGAACTCTGCAAGTTGCTTAGGGCGCTCCCGTAAAGGTCAGAAAATTTCTTCCAAGCCGCCTCTATGGCATGACCGCCAGATGAAGTTACGCGACCGCCTGAAAGTGCAAGCTTCAACTGCTTTGGAAAGAGCTTTCCGATATCATCGCCCACATTTGTTCGCGGCACCAATGACCCCGCGTCCTGGCCGAAGGCTGGCTGCAGCGTTCCGACATCGGCCAATGAAACAGACTGCAGGGCCCCTTTCTGACTGACCGAAAGTCTTGCGACTTTGCCACGCACCAAGGGTCGCTTTAGGAGACGAGCGATCTCATGCGGCAGCTCAAAACCAATGGCATTCGGCTGGGCTTGCCAAATCAACTGCACAACGGCGCGATCCGTACCCGCGCCAGTCCCGGTCTCCAGGGCAATATCGAACTTGATCTGAAGACTTGTGCGCGACGTCGAAACGTTCGGACGATACTTCTTTCGACGCTTGGCGCTCTCAAGTAACGCTTCATACTCAAACAGATGAGGGACATCCCAGTGGACGTTCGGCCCCATCAAAGGCTTCAGACCTCTGTAGCGCAAACCGAAGGCAAGGCCGACATCAGCATTGATGTCTAGCCATTGGCCTTTCGTTCGACGGGAGGATCTGATGACCAGCTTGCGCGCGCCACCAGAGGGCGTCACTTGTCCGAAAAGCCTCTCTACAGCCCGCAGCAAACCATCGGAAAAATCGCCACATTCAATTGGGCGCCCGAATATGAAGCGCTCCCACTTCGCCCTCAGCGATCTGTCTTGGGCAAGATCTTCCCTGTGACTTTCAAAGAAGTCACGATCGTCGTCCCGCGTTTCCTTGAGCGAGCGTTTTTTCAGGAGATTAAGGTACTCGATATCGGCGTCGCTCAGTCGCCCAGGTAGATCGAACTCAAAGAAATTGATTGTCTCTTCGGGAAGGGTCGTCTTCTTCTGCTTAAGCCCGGAAAAAAGCTGCAGAATATTTTCCGCCTCCCACTCGAAGGCAGCAAGCTCCGCTGCTTCCGGGCCCCAGCTGGGTGCAGCCGCGATGAACTTCTCGATGGCAGCATGTGCTCCGACGACGATCTCATCGCGCACCACTTCAAAATGAGAACGAAGCTCGTCGCTATCGATGACTTGACGGTTCGACCGCTGCTTGACCAACAACGGCTTCCGATCTGCAACGAGTTTCTCGTACATCCGTTTCCAACGAGGCACCTGCCCAGCATCCTTTTCACGGATACTGAGAAAGTAGCCACTGTCGCGAGGTAAGTGCAGTGCAGGAAGTGCCCAACCCAATGCTTCCACAACCGGTTTGGACTGTTCCGCAACACAAAGGCGGGTCTGTGCAACGTAGTGAGAAATTTGATGCAACGTCCAGTCATCGGCCGCATTCAGTCCCCGGAGGGCAGCTTTCCAGATGCCAATTTGGCTTTCAGGCAGGCCCAAGCCTGCGCTTGCTGACTCCACCCACGGGTGAGGATCCTCCGTGAGTTGCTTGGCACCGAGCAACGTAACATCCTGCAGGGAAGCGCCCTGATCATCATCGGTGTTGGCAAGCAAAAGGGCAGGCTTGTCACAGTCCGCATTTCGGATCGCAACAGTGCGCTCGTCCGTCACAATATGTGTCAACGGCAGAGTAAAAGTGAGCCAAAGGGCAGCGCAAAATGTTGCCACTTTGGGGTTAGGGAGATTGTCGCGTGAGGGAGCGCGAGCATCCGGGCGACCGCGCTTGTCATTGAGCTGGCGGTTGCCCGGATGCTTTGG
>NZ_JAUXOV010000051.1 GCF_030684215.1 Pseudotabrizicola sp. | reverse complement strand
CCTGAAAAATGCGCTTAGCCAAGTCCACGCCAATGATCATATCCTTCATAGACCGTCCTCCACTGAATGTGCTGCAGGACAAGCATCGCACAGATGCAGCCTGCGGATACGGGGGCGGACGGCAACCACCCCATCTATTCATCCCGATGAGCACGGATCTTTCCACGTTGCGCCAGGGCTTTCCTTGGCGTCCCGATTTCCACGACCTGTCAGGGCTTGAAAGGGTCAGTGATGGTTTGCGTGATCAAAAAGGTGAAAGCTGAGGTAACGCTGTCGCTATCCGCAAAAGTGGGCGGCTAAGAAGCCGTCAAGGCAGTTGGCGCCCAGAGGCTATTTATTCCGCTGGCCAGCGAAAGGTATTGCCACGGATGATCTGCGGCACAAAAATCGCGGACAAAGTGGAGGCAGGGTCGGTTTCGTATCCGATAACGGCCCGGGCTGCATGTTCACCCATCTGACGAACGGGCACTTCAAATGTGGTCAGCCGGGTCCGCAAAGCGTGTTTCAGCGATGTACCGTTGAAGCCTATAACGGAAACGGCGTTCGGGACCGCAAACCCGGCGGAGAACAGAGCGCGCATCCCGCCGATCGCCATAGCATCGTTCAGATAGTGGATAACCTCGGGCACCTCGCCTTTGCGCAGCAGGCGTTCAGTCAGAATCTGGCCACTTTGCACGGTGCGGGTCAGATCGGGATCAGCCAGCACCTGGCATGCGACCCCTGCGCGCTGCAACGCATCCACAAAGCCATCCTTGCGGCGGCTGGCGCATAGATCCAGCTGAAGCTGCGCCCCGACATAGCAGGCCCGTGTGAACCCGGCCTCAAGGCAGATCTTGGCCGCCGCACGACCCGCTGCATCGTGAGACAGGCCGACAGTTGTCTCTGGCCCCGGCGTGTCACCATCCCACAGCCGGACCGGGCGCAAACAGCAGGTGCGCAACAAATGTGCCGTCGCCTCTGTCTGCGGCAGCCCACCCGACACGATCAGCCCAGCGGGCTTCATCGACAGCATCATACGGACCAGCCGCGCTTCATTAGCGGGGTCAAAAAAAGTCTCGCCGATCAGGCTGAAATAGCCGCGCGGGGTCAGCACTGCATTGATCCCGGCAAGGACACCGGAATAGACCTGATCGCTGACCGAAGGGATCAGAACCCCAACCAAAGGGCTGGTTTGTGACGACAGCGCTCCGGCCAGAATACTTGGGACATAGCCCATTTTATCGGCAATTTCCGAAACGCGGTGTCGCGTGGCCTCGCTGATCCGCCCGGTGCCACGCAGCACCTTGGATACCGTCATACGACTGACGCCAGCGGCCTCGGCCACATCAGAAATCGTTGCAGGGCGGCGGTCGGAAGGGGATTGACTCATGGATTTGTTATCGATACCAATTTAGTTTAACGATAACCCAAAAGCTCAGACCGCACAAGAAGCGCTAGAGCCTCCGGGTAGGTTCAGGGAGGAGCCGGCCGATGAAACGCCTGATCAGGCACCTGTGGTCAATCGTAGATGTTGTCATGGCTGTTTTGCTGGCCGCAATGATTGCACTGGTATTTGCAAATGTCGTTCTGCGCTATGGATTCTCATCCGGCATCCGGCAGTCGGTGGAGCTTGCAAGGCTGTGGTTCGTCTGGGTTGTCATGCTGGGCGCTGCGGTGGTTTTGCGCCGGGGCGAGCATCTGGCGGTGGCCGAGTTTTCTGAGACGCTGTTCCCACGCGCGGTACCCACTTTGCGCCGTCTGTGCTGGGTGGTGGTGATTGTGGCCGTGGGGATGCTGTTCATCGGCGCGCTCAATCAGACCATGGCGAACTGGAACAACATCTCGCAGCTGACCGGATTGCCGTCTGCGCTGTTCTATCTGGCAGGCGTGGTGTCGGCGTTGATGATGGGGGCGATTGCCGTCGTGCGCCTGATTGACCCGATGCAAACCGGCATAGCCCGGCTGGAGCAGGACGAATGACACTTTTCCTGTTTCTGGGCGTTCTGTTCGTGGCGATTCTGGCGGGCCTGCCTGTCGCCTTTGCACTGCTGCTGTCGTCGATGGCGCTTATGCTGCACCTTGGCTCGTTCAGTTCGGATATTCTGGCGCAGGGCCTGATCAACGGAGTAGACAACTTTCCACTGTTGGCGATTCCGTTCTTTCTGGTCGCGGGCGAGGTCATGTCCAAGGGCGGCCTGTCGGAACGGATTGTCCGGCTTGCCATGACCCTTGTGGGCCACCGGCGCGGCGGCTTGGGCTATGTTGCGGTGCTGACGGCGATCCTGCTGGCCGGGCTGTCAGGCTCTGCCGTGGCGGATGCGGCGGCGCTGGTATCGATCCTGTATCCGATGATGCGCAACGCAGGCTATCCCGAGGGGCGCAGCCTTGGGCTTTTGGCGTCGGGTGGGATCATCGCACCGATCATTCCGCCATCGCTGCCGCTGATCCTGATTGGCGTTGCAGGCAACATCTCAATCGCCAAACTGTTCATGGCAGGAATTGCGCCCGGTCTGATGATGGGTGTGACGCTGATGGTGGTCTGGTCGCTTTTGATGCGCAAGGAAGACATCGCGACCTTGCCCAAGGCCAGCGGCGCAGAACGTCTTGCCGCGTTGAAAGATGGGGTTTGGGCGCTGATGCTGCCAGTAATCATCATCGGCGGCATCCGTTCTGGGGTCTTTACCCCGACAGAGGCGGCGGTAGTTGCGGCGGTCTATGCCATTGTCGTATCTGCCGTGGTCTATCGCACCCTGACCTTAACGCTTCTGTATCAGGTGTTGCTGGCCGCTGGCCGGGCTACTGCGATGGTGATGTTTCTTGTAGGTGCCGCCATGGTCGCCGCCTGGCTGATCACCGTGGCACAGTTGCCGCAACAACTGGCCATGATGCTGCAACCACTGATCGACAGCCCGCGTTTATTGATGCTGGTCATCATGCTGATCGTGCTGGCGGTCGGTATGGTGATGGACCTGTCGCCAACAATCCTGATCCTTGTTCCGCTGCTGATGCCAGTAGTCAAGTTGGCGGGTATTGACCCGGTATATTTCGGGCTGATGTTTGTGATGAACTGCTCTATCGGCCTGCTCACACCGCCCGTCGGCACAGTGCTGAACGTGATCTGCGGCGTGGGCAAGGTGCCGCTAAGCGTCGCCGTGCGCGGCATCTCACCGTTCCTTGCGGCGTATGTCGTGCTGTTAAGCATGTTCATCATCTTTCCAGAATTGATCACCGTTCCCGCCAAAATTCTTGGCGGCTGAAAAACCAAAGGGAGGACTACACCATGAAACTTTTGAAAACGCTTGGCCTTGCATCGGCCTTTGCCTTTGCCGCGCTGTCGGCGCAGGCACAGACAGATCTGAAGCTGGCCCACGCAGCCCCAGACACCGATCTGCAGCAATCGCTGTCGCTGTTCTTCAAAGAACAGGTCGAGGCCCGCACGGGCGGTTCAGTTACCGTCACGATTTTTCCGCAGGGTCAGCTTGGCAACGATGGCGCGATGATCGACGGCACACGGTCGGGCATCATTGATATTGCCATGTCCGGCCTGAACAACTTTACCGGGCTGGTGCCAGCGGCGGGAGCGTTCGAGCTGCCGTTTATCTTCCCGACACGCGAAGTGGCCTATACGATTCTGGATGGCGACATCGGC
This sequence comes from Pseudotabrizicola sp., assembly GCF_030684215.1. Taxonomy (GTDB): domain Bacteria; phylum Pseudomonadota; class Alphaproteobacteria; order Rhodobacterales; family Rhodobacteraceae; genus Pseudotabrizicola. Next base: position 30,558 of record NZ_JAUXOV010000051.1, on the reverse strand, counting down.
CAAGGCATCGCCGGGGACTTTACACAGCACGGGCTGAAGGTTCTGGGCTTTCCTGAAAATGGATATCGCAACATGTCCAACAACCGAGGCCCGATCAAGGTTCCGGGTGATCTGGCGGGTCTGAACATGCGCGTCAACAACTCCAAGGCGCTGAACGACATGTTCGCAGCGCTTGGTGCCAACCCGCTGCAACTGCCGGTGGCCGAGCTTTACACCGCGCTGGAAACCGGCGTTGTCGATGCGCAGGACCACCCGATCGGGATTGTTCTGTCGTTCAAATTCAACGAAGTGCAAAAGTATCTGTCGCTGACCCAGCACGCCTATTCCGCACTTGCTCTGGTGATGAACGACGCCAAGTTCAACAGCCTGACAGCCGATGAACAGGCCGTGATTGTTGAGGTGGCGGCCGAAGCAGTCGCCATGCAGCGCAAGGCAGTGCAGGACAAAGAGGCCGGGATGATCGACGAGCTGACAGCCGCCGGTATGGCAGTGAACGACGATGTGGATGCCGCCGCGTTCCAGGCATCGGTCAAATCAGTCTGGGATGGCTTCATCGCCGAAAATGGCGACGTGGTGGTGAATGCCATCATGGCAGCACAGCAATAAGCATTCATTCTGCAAGTTGCGGTTACAAAAAAGGGGGTGGGCAACTGCCCCCTTTATGGCCTGCGCTAAATGCCCTGGTTCATCAGTCCCAGTAAGATGGCAGCTTTGCCGCGGGGTCACGGCCACTGCACGCCTTTGCGGTTGAGGACCACCGAATACAAGCTGGTCGAGGCGGTGATGAACAGCCGGTGCTTGGCCCGCCCGCCAAAGCAGATGTTTGAGACCAGTTCCGGTACAAGGATCTTGCCCATCAGGTGCCCATCCGGCGCGATGCAATGCACCCCATCCGCCGCTGACGACCACAGGTTGCCTTCCGCGTCCACCCTTATGCCATCGGCGCAGCCGGGTTTGATGGTGTAAAACAGCCGGCCATTGACGGGGCGCCCATCGACCATGTCATAGACCCTGATATGCTGCGGATCACCCTGAAACATCCGCCCTGTATCTGCCACATAAAGCAGGGATTCGTCGGGGCTGAAGGCCAGACCGTTCGGACAGGCCATATCGGTAATCACCGCGTCAATCGCGCCCGACGGGTCCACGCGGTAGACCGCGCAGGGCAGTGCCTGTTCGGCGCGAAAACCCTCATAGTCTGTCATGATGCCGTAATGCGGATCGCTGAACCACACACCGCCATCGCGCGCCACGATCACATCATTGGGGCTGTTCAGCGGCTTGCCATCAAAGGCATCGGCCAGCACGCTTAGCGCCCCGTCCCAGTCGGTGCGCGTCACTCGCCGCAACCCGTGTTCACAGCTGATCAGCCGCCCCTGACGGTCGCGGGTATGGCCGTTGGCATAGTTCGACGGTGCACGAAACGTGGTCACGCCGTCTTCGGTCCAGCGCAGGATGCGGTTGTTCGGAATGTCAGAAAACAGCAAACACCCCATGTCGCCAAACCAGACTGGCCCCTCGACCCAGTCAAACCCCGTCGCCAGACGTTTCACCGGCGCATTACCAAGAACAAAGGTACCAAAGGCCGGATCGTGGATTTCAAAGCATGACATGAGGCCGCTTCCTTTTGGCGTGGTTGTATCAATGTCTGGTCAAAGTTAGACCCAAAATCACGCCATCACCCCGAAAACACGATTTGCGCCTTCATCGCCTGCGAACGGTCCGACGCCAGCCGGAATGCGGTTTCGGCCTGATCCAGCCCAACCGTATGGGTAATCAGCGGCTTTGCATCAATCAGCCCCTTTTGCATCAACCCCACTCCGACCGCAAATTCCGAATGAAAGCGGAAAGACCCGCGCAGCTCCAACTCTTTGGCGGTGATCGCCATCATCGGCAGGGCCATGTCGCCACCAAGCCCCAGTTGCACAATCACCCCGCGCGGGCGCAAAGCGGCGATGCCGCCCGCAAGCGCTGCCGCAACCCCGGTGCATTCGTAAAGCACGTCAAAGTACCCCTTGTCCGCGCCGTAAGCGGCCAAAGCGTCCGGTTCTGTGCCTGTGTTGATCCCCCGGTCCGCACCGACCCTGCGCGCAAGGGCAAGCGTGAAGTCCGAAAGGTCTGTCGCCACGATTTCCGTAGCCCCCGCACGCCGCGCTGCAAGGATCGACAGCACCCCAATCGGCCCGCATCCGGTGACAAGCACCCGTTTACCAAGCATGTCGCCGACGCGCTTGGTGGCATGTAGCGTCACCGCCAGCGGTTCGGCCATCGCAGCCTCACCCGGCGTCAACCCGGTCGCGTCAACGCATTGGCTGGCCTCAGCCACAAGGCTTTCACGGAATGCGCCCTGAATATGGGGAAAGGGCATTGCACTGCCATAAAACCGCATGTTCAGACATTGATTGGGCAAACCTTCCAGACAAAATTTGCAACCGCCACACGGGCGGCTTGGCGATACCGCCACAAGCTGGCCTTCATGAAAGCCCGAAATCCCCGGCCCGATCTGATCGACAAAGGCCGAAACCTCATGGCCAAGGATCATCGGCTCGCGCAGACGAACGGTGCCAAAACCGCCGTGGTGATAATAATGCAAATCAGACCCGCAGACCCCGCCCGTGGCAAGCCGCAGCCGCAACTGGCCTGCGCCGGGCTGTTCAACCGGGCGATCCTCAACCCGAAGGTCTTTTGCAGCGTGAATGACAATCGCGCGCATCATGCCACCTGCGTCAGCAACGGCTGACCCGCGAAGTGCGCGGTCAAGTTGTCACGCACCAGCTTGCCCATGGCCTGCCGCGTCTCATAGGTGCCGCTGGCGTGGTGGGGTTGCACCAGCACATTCGGCAAAGCCAGAAACCGTGGGTTCAGCTTTGGCTCACCCTCAAACACATCGAGCGCGGCCGACCCCAGCGTGCCATCCTCCAACGCTGCCAGAAGCGCATCTTCGTCAATGTTGGACGCCCGAGAGATGTTGATCAGCATGCCACTGGGCCCTAACGCCGCAATCACTTCTGACCCAACGATGTGCCGCGTGGCGGCTGATGCGGCCAGCGTCACGAACAGGAAATCCGAACGTGCGGCCAAGGCGACCGGATCAGCTATATACTCCCAACCCTTTGCGTACTCCTTTGGCCCGACATCCGAATAGGCAATCTCCAGATCAAAGCCCGTCAGCCGTTTGGCCACCTCGAAGCCGATGCGGCCAAGACCAAGCACCCCCGCCCGCTTACCCCAGACCCGCCGTTGCAACGGATACAACCCCTTGGCCGCCCAAGACCCGTCGCGTACCCACGCCTCTGCCCCGATCATCCCACGCGATTGCACCAACATCATCGCAACGCCCAGATCAGCCACATCATTCGTCAGGACATCGGGCGTATTGGTCACACGGATGCCCCGCGCGCGTGCAGCCTCAAGGTCTACCGCATCATAGCCGACACCATAGACGCTGATCACTTCCAACTGCGGGCAAGCCGCGATCATTGCCGCATTGGCCCCCAACTCGCCCCGTGTGGCAATGCCCCTGATCTGCGGACCAACGTCGGCGAGGAAAGCCGCCTTGTCCACAGCCTCAAAGTAGCGGTGCATATGAAAACTTGCATCCAGCGGACCCTGATCCCATTCAGGGTAAGGGCCGACTTGCAGGATATGGGGCTTTGTCATCGTCTTTCCGATCCCGGCTTGACAGTTTATGTTAACGATAACATAAACAGGAGAAACCACGCTTGTCGAGAGCGAACTGAAAGGAAACACACCTTGGGACACCAGCTTTTTGATCTGACGGGACGGCGAGCGCTGATCACCGGGTCGTCACAGGGCATTGGCTTTGCACTGGCGCAGGGCTTGGTCGCCGCAGGCGCGCAGGTGGTGCTTAACGGACGTGATGCGGCCAAACTTGCCGATGCCGCTGCACGCATATCGGGAGCAGAAGTGCTGGCCTTTGACGCCACAGACCACACGGCAGTGCGCAGCGCCGTTGACGCATTTGAAGCCTCGGGCAAACCCATCGACATTCTGGTGAACAACGCTGGCATGCAGCATCGCGGTCCGCTAGAGGAGTTTCCGGCCGATGCGTTTGAGCGGCTGTTGCAAACCAATATTGCAAGCGTGTTTCACGTCGGCCAAGCCGTCGCCCGCCACATGATTGCACGCAAGCGCGGCCGGATCATCAACATCGCAAGCGTGCAAACCGCCCTCGCCCGCCCCGGCATCGCCCCCTACACCGCGACCAAGGGCGCAGTTGGCAACCTGACCAAGGGCATGGCGACCGACTGGGCCAAATACGGGCTGAACTGCAATGCCATCGCGCCGGGGTATTTTGACACCCCCCTGAATGCCGCGCTGGTGGCCGACCCAGCCTTTACCAATTGGCTGGAAAAGCGCACCCCTGCCGGGCGCTGGGGCAATGTCGAAGAACTTCAGGGTGCCTGCATTTTCCTTGCCTCCGACGCTGCCAGCTTCGTCAATGGCCATATCCTGTATGTGGATGGCGGCATCACGGCGTCCCTATGAATGTACGTGTCGTGATCATGGGGGTGTCAGGCTGCGGCAAATCCTCAGTGGGCGAAGGGCTGTCTGCACGCCTTTGCATCCCATACCGCGATGGCGATGACCTGCACCCTGCAGAGAACGTTGACAAGATGCGCACCGGTGTTGCGCTCACTGATGATGACCGCTGGCCATGGCTGGACCGCGTGGCCGCCGTGCTGGCCAATGATGCGCCGGTGATTGTCGGCTGTTCCGCCCTGCGCCGCACCTATCGTGACCGCCTGCGCGCGGGCGCGGGTGGGCCAGTGCAGTTTGTCCACCTATCCGGCAGCCTTGATCTGATTGCCGGGCGCATGGCCACCCGCACCGGACATTATATGCCGACCAGCCTGCTCGACAGCCAGTTTGCAGCGCTTGAACCACCGGGGCCAGATGAGGCGCTGACGGTTTCTATTGATCAGCCGCTGCCTGCGCTGATCGACACCATCACCACCCATCTGGAAGGAGCCCAGCCATGACCGATACAATCGCCCTGATTGGCGTGGGGGCCATGGGCGGGGCCATCGGCGCACGTCTGGTGGCCACCGGAACCCCGCTTGCAGTCTTCGATCTCGACCCCGCCAAAGTGGCTTCGCTGGTGGCAGGGGGCGCAACCGCCGCCCCATCTGCCGCGGCTGCTGCAAGGGGCGCACGCGCGGTCATCCTGTCGCTGAACGCGCCCCACATCGTGCGCGCGGCGGTATTCGGCCCCGGCGGCGTTGCCGAAGGCGCGTCTCCCGGCACCCTGATCATCGATATGTCGTCGATCGATCCCGAATCCACCAAGGCGCTTGCAAATGATGCCGCCGCAAAAGGCCTGCGTTGGGTGGACAGCCCGCTGTCGGGCGGCATCCCAAAGGCCGCAACGGGGGAAATGACCCTGATGCAGGGCGGCGCGCCCGATGATGTTGCCGCCGCACAGACGATCTTGTCAAAAGTTGCGTCAAACCAGACCCGGATGGGCGGCCCCGGTGCGGGCCAGACCACAAAGCTGATCAATCAGGTTCTGTGCGGCCTTGGCTTTCTGGCCGTGGCCGAAGCCACCGCACTCGCCGAAGCTGCCGGGGTGGACGCCAAAATGATCCCGCGCGCGCTGAAAGGTGGCCGCGCAGATTCTGCCATCTTGCAGGAATACATGCCCCGTTTTACCGCGCGCGACTACCGCCGCACGGGCCGCATCGACAACATGGTCAAGGATCTGAATGGTGCAGCCGACCTTGCCCGCCTGACCCATACACCGATGCCGCTGACAGCGCTTTGTGCCGAAATTCACCGCATGCTGACCGCCGCAGGCTTGGGTGGCGAGGATCAAGCGGCACTGATGGAATTCTTCAAGGGACCAGATAAGGATTTGTTCGAATGATCACCCGCTATGCACTGTTTGAAGGCCGCGTCCACGACGGCCAGACCGAAGCGTTTCGTGAGGCAGTTCTGACCGAAATCTTGCCAAAGTGGAAAGCCTTTCCCGGCGCCCTTGCGGTGCGCGTTAATTTTGCGGAAAGCCGCGACGACGGCGCGCCCGAATACCCGTTGATCCTTGCGATCAGCTATCCCGACCTTGCGACTGTTGATGCTGCATTGGCAAGTCCGGCCCGCGCGATGGGCAAGGCCGTGACCGAGTCAGTGTTGGCGCGCTTCTTTACCGGGCGTATCCATCACCACATCACCACCGCGCATGATCATGAACTGGTCTAGGCACGGGGTTTGGGGGCTGGATTTGCAGGCGCGGTAACGATAACAAGGTGCCATGAACCCGCCGCGCAAAACCTTGACAATGGCCGATGTCGCCCGTCTTGCGGGCGTCTCTCCCATGACAGTCAGCCGCGCCTTCAAGACCGACAGTTCGGTCAGCGAGCCTACGCGCTTGGCGATCCTGAAAGCTGCCGATGATCTGGGCTATGTCTTTGACAGCACGGCGTCGAACCTGCGGTCGCAGCGCACAGATTTTATCGCCGTCACCATCCCGTCAATCAACAATGCCAACTTTGCTGATACGGTGCGCGGGCTTTCCGAAGGACTGAAAGCGCGCGGGCTGCAAATCCTGCTGGGCTATACCGATTACGACATGGCCGAGGAAGAGCGCCTGATCGAGCAATTCCTGCGCCGCCGCCCCGAAGCCATTGTGGTGACCGGTGGCCGCCATACCCCGCGCGCCCGGCGGATGCTGGAAAATGCAGGCATTCCAGTCATCGAAACCTGGGATCTGCCCGAAGACCCGATTGGCCATGCCATCGGCTTTTCCAATGCGCTGGCTGTGCGCGGCATGGTCGATCATTTCGTGGCCAAGGGTCTGACGCGGATTGCCTTTATCGGCGGCGACACAACGCGTGACACGCGCGGTGCAGACCGCCGCGCTGGGTTTATTGCGGCCATGCAGGCCCAAGGGCTGGACGCCACCCGCTTGATCGCCGTTGGTGCTCCGCCAATTTCAATGCGCGAAGGGGCTGGGGCCATGGCGCGCCTGCTTGAAACTTTGCCCGACACGCAAGCAGTGATCTGCGTATCAGACCTGTCGGCCTTTGGCGCGCTGACCGAATGCCAAAGGCGCGGCGTCGCGGTGCCGGGCCAACTGTGGATCGCGGGCTTTGGCGATTACGAGATCGCCGAAATCGCCGTCCCCGCTCTGACCACAATCAATCCCTTCCCACGCGATATCGGCACCCGCACAGCCGCCCTGATCCTGGACGTGCTGGATGGCAAGCAGGACACTGCGGCAAAGATCGCTATCTCACCGGAACTGATGATCCGGCAATCAAGTCACTGACGACAATTCATCCCGGATCTTAGGTCGGGAACAGTGCAAGCTGGCGATCCATCAGTCAAGTTTGCGCCATCCCCATTTGTTGGCCATGGCCAGCGACTCTGCCACCGGCAGGACCGCATCGGTGGTGCCAAGGCTACGCAAAGACACTGCGGCGGCCGCGTGGCCAAGGCGCACTGCGTCTTCAATCAGCCAGTTTTCATGCAGACCATAGATCACACCCGCGGCAAAGGCATCGCCTGCGCCGTTTGCACCGATCACCTTGTCGGGCGGCACATCGACAGAGGCGATGAACTTGGGCCCCTCCCCACGTGTCAGCACGACCGCGCCATCAGGGAAATGCGCCACCAGCAGCCGCATCGACCCCATCGCCAGAACCGCCTGCGCCGACAGGATCACACGATCCACATTCGCCGCTTCCGCCGCCACGGTGGGGTTGCCCGAAATGGCTGCCATCTCGAAATCATTGATGATCAGGTAATCCAGATGCGGCAGGCAAGGCCGCACGATCTTGGCCAGCTTTTCCGGCGCGATCGAGCACAGCTCCATGTTGGTTTCGATACCGACCGCCTGCGCGGCCTTCAGCACCGTCACCCAACCGTTTTCATCACTTCCCCAAGCCCTGTCCATCTGCCGGTGAATGCCGGGCAGCCCCAGATGCAGAAACCGCGCATTGGTTTTGGAAAAGTCAAAATGGTCCGGGTTCAGTTCGGCACTCGCGCCCTGAAGATAGATATGCGTCCGTCGCCCGGTCTTGTTCGAGGTATAGGCATCGGTATAATTGGTGCGCAGCCCTTCGACCACATGCAGCCGGCTGCGCTCGATCCCATAAGCATCGGCCTCTGCCAACAGAATGCGGCCGTCTTCGTCATTGCCGATCACCCCGATGGTTTCCACCGGGATGGACGGGTCAAGCCGCTTGAGATCAATCGCCAGATTGCAGCCCGAACCGCCGCCCTTGACGTCTTCCGACAGGATCTCGACCACCTCGTTTTCCAGCGGCCAGAACTCCACAACCTTGTTGTGATCGGCACACCATGTTCCGGCTGTCAGAACGCCCTTGCGACTGGTCATTTCAGCACCGCCTCGGTCACTTGCAGATCATCCTCCAGGTTGCGATTGGGGAGGATGCCCTTTTTCGTCAGCCGGTCGTGATAATCATGCACCGCATCCTCGGATGTCTGCACGCCTTCGACGACCCGGCGCATCGCGGCGACGATTTCCGTGCTGTCTTCGGCAAAGTAGATCTTGCGCCCGAACAGCGCGATCCGCGCGCCGTATTTTTCCGCCTGGCTGACCAGTTCGAACGTGTCCCGCGTGGTGCCGACGCCGCCGCCCAGAATGCCGACGATCAGCTTGCCGGGGTCATAGCTGGCCAGTTCTTCCATCGCACGCGGGCCGTTATAGGCGATCTTTAGGAACAGCGGGTATTCCTCGCTGGACACACCGGCAAGGCAGCGGGCAATCGTGTCGTTGATATAGTGACCGATTTCAACGCCGTTGGTGTCGATGTCAAAGGCCGGATTGAACACCTCCAAAAAGTGGCGCATTCCAGCGGCGCTGGCCTCATCACGAAACGCGGTATAGGCGTTCAGCGTTGCGGCATCCTGCGCCAGATCATTGTAAAAGGTCGCCGCATAGAGGCCAAGATCGGCCACCTTAAGCGCCCGGTCCAGCCGCGCAGTGCGAAAAGGTGCTGCGGGCACCTTGCGATAGCTGGCACCACGATACGCCCAGATATCTGAGGCATCGTTCAGTCGCACTGCGGGGGTAACGTCACTGCCTGCAAAAACACCCTCCGTCGTCAACGCTTCGGCCGAAGACAGTGACATCAGCATCACGTCAACCATACCCGAGCGAGTCATCTTGCGCATGTCATCGCGGTAGTCTGACAAGGGGCGCGGTTGTGTCGTAGGCTTGCCATCGGGGCCTGTACGAAAGCCCGGCGTCGCAACACCCATCGACATATCGCCATCCTTGGCATCCGCGATGACAAAATCGGCAGGGGAGTAGTTGCCTTCCCGAATGCGGGACAGCTTTGCATCAAGCGGGCGTGTCATTCCGGTTCCTCTTTTTTTCAGCTTTCAGAATACGGTTTGCAGGCGGTTGCCGGATGCGGCGTCGAACAAATGCACGCGCGTCTCGTCGATCCTTGTGGTCGTGCTGTCCTATAGGTCAGCAAGCGACCAGTCACGATTCCATCGGCGCGATATCCGACGCCCAAGGCGTCGCAGTCAGATCTTCCGGCTCAATCGTCATAGCCGAATTTGTGGACGACTGGTAGCGGATGCCCACCTATTTGACAAAATCAGCACGCTCCAAACATTCCAGCGCGCGTATCACAGCGTCATCATCCCGCGCCGCCATGGGCTGATAAGCGTCATATCTGTGGCTACAAAGCTACCCGCGTTTCGGGCCAAAGCGGTCAGCCCGAGCGTTTGGAGACATCTCCCATGTCGATGCCAAAGCAGGTGCCCATTTTGTGAAGACGAATTTTTTTACTGCACTAGCGCTCATGCCAATCACAGATGGGTAACGCTGGTTTATGATTTAAAGCGCACATGTTCCAGCAGTGCGGGGCCGGGCATTTGCGGTGGATGAACGCTATAGGTTCGCCGCAGATTAGCAGTCGGAGCGGCCGGGGTGCGCTGCTGGCTCGCAACGCTTTCTGGCACTGCCGACACACTGATCTGCGCTTGTCCCAGTGCGGTCATTGCAGACGAGTTCGGTCGAGATGCCATGGCCCCCGAATTCTTGGCGACCCAAACAGAGGACTTCACGCGGAGCGGCCGATCACTATCGTTGGTGCCTGCCGGGGAAAATGCTTGGTGCGGATTTCAGGGCTGGAACCTTTAAAACTGGCCATAGCGATCCCCTTTGACAATATGGGGCAGCGTGCAACTCAGATAGCGCAAGCTGCCTTTGGTCGGATATGAGGCTGTATTGGCCCGGCAGAATGTGCCAGATCCAGCTTTGCTATAGCCGTGCGCGCCTCACGTTCACGCGGTCAGAGTGAATGACGGTAGGGCAAACTTTTTGCCAATCTGGGACTTGATTACAAAGACGAGTTGACGGCCCTGTGGGAAGCAATGCCGTCTGCGTTGGTCTTGTGCTGCCCTTGAGAACAATTTTCCCCGGACTGGCCGGCCGTTGGAAACGGCCAGGTGGGCACAAAATCCGGGTCGGAGCGCCGGTTCGCAAGCTGGCCGACACCCCAATTGCTTCATGGTCAACTGATGCCGCCACCGCAGCCGCTTTCCGTCAGCGCGCCAGCTTCTACAGGATAGCCTTTGCGCGGGTTTATGATGAACTGTTTCATCCCGGTAATGCGTCGCATGCAGGTGTCCGAGGCAGCCCGACCTGCGGACTCACCGCCGACATAGATGTCCAGCCAAGGGGCACCGTTCTTTCCCCGATGGCATCCTGTCAGATGCGGTTGAGGGCCATCGCCACAAATATCCTCGACGATTGCATAGCGCCTGATCGCCGGGATGTAGAACCGGGTTCCAGCCGGAAAATCAAGCCGCGCCGACCCATTTACGAGCCGATAACCAACCGCGATTGTAATCGGATCGCCATAAGTTCCAGTGCCGCCGGCACGGCTATGGATGACTGGCCGTGCAATCGCCGCAGAACCGGGAGGCGTGTTGTCCCAGAAACTGTAGCCGGTCAAATAGCCTTGGAAGGAGCTCTCTCCTTGTACAACATTTATGATCTGAGACACTCCATCGGTGTTCGGCACTGAGGTCTTCGCTGTGATGCCAAAACCGGTCGGTCCGCAAAGTCCTGCAGTTGCCGTTCCGATCAGCAAGCAGGCCACCCTCAAAACTCCGATCATTCTATATCCTTTCAACTATTGGCGCCGGTCATTCGGCGCCCACATGAAAAGACTTGACCAATAGAGTTAATTGCGCGCTACGAGCATCATAATATGTTTCCTCATTTTAAATAAAAATGTAATAAAGCTTTATCAAACTGAAGGGCAAGATAGCATATTTATTTGATCTTCATGATGAACTTTTGCCTTGTACTTTTGAAGTTCACTCACGGCACTTATAATGTCCATTATTTTAAATTTTCAACACGTAAGAAATAAACAATTACCACCACAGGCTTTATCTTTGTGATCTTACACAATCCAGACGTGCATTTACCGCCTATCCAAGGTCAGGCAGCTATCCAACTTCCTTGAATTTGCCACAAACATGTGGATACTCGTTTCTGCGGGCACGGTAGCGTTCCAGTATGCTTTTTTATTAGTATGCCCGCGCAAAATCACAACATTCACGATCTGGCAGCGGTAATTTCCCGAAAGTCAATACAAAATAATGTCTTGTCGAATATGGACAAAATCCTATGGGATTTGAAGAGTTTAGTTTCAAATCCAAACCGAAGGCCGAACGTCCCATATTTCTGGACAACAGCGGTCGGCGGCGCCTGATCATGCGCCGATGGGCGCTTGTAACCGCCCTGGCATCCATAGTCTGGGTGGCGTTGTTTTCTGTGAGCCTGATGAAATATGTTCCGGAACTGCCGGTCAACGATTTCGCGCCTGCACGAACCACTCAGGTTAGCAGCGCACCAGATGCGCAGATGATCGAGGTGCTTGCAGGTCCGGCGTCCGGCCGTTTGCCTGCGACAGGTGCAAACTATCAGCCGCATGATCACGCACGCGCCGCACCTGTAATCAACACGTGCAAACCTGCCGTGGTGGCACCCGGTTCGGCTCTTGCAAATGCACAGCAACGCCGCCCCTTGTCGGTCTTTGCGATGTTGCCGAACACGCCCGTCGGTGCTTTCCGATCATTTGTCGACAATTGCGCCGAAGTCGACGTTCTGGTGCCCGACTGGTTTGAAATCGGCGGTGACGCGCCGGGGCTGACGTCGGTTTCTCTCGATCCCGACCTGATCGCAGCAATCGCACCGATTTTTGGTTCAAATGTAGCGGCGCCGCTTTTGTTGCCGGCCATTTCGCTTTCCCACAAAGCAGATCGCACAGATTTTCTGAACCGGCTGGGCGCTGCGGATTTCCGGGCCCGACTGGTAGACGAGGTGGGCACGGCGATAGCGGCGGTCAAGGCTGCCGGCGTCTGTCTGACGCTCGACTTTCCGGCGACCGCGGATCTTTCAGGGGTCGAGGCATTGCTGAAGGACCTCCAGCGCGATTTTCAGCTTACCGGAAGCCAGCTTTGCACCATTCTGACAGCCGAATCCGATCTTTGGCAACGACCCGGAATCGCTTCTGCCTCGGACTATGTGATCGTCAAAATGTTCGGCTCCCCCTGGATTGGATCAGCCCCCCGACCGCTTTCACCCGACGACAGGTTCCTTGAAACGGCGTTCCAGATTTCAAAGACAGTCGGTCCAAAAAAGTTCGTTCCTGCACTGGGACTCATGGCTGTTGATTGGGTATCGGGTCAGACCAAGCCAGAAACGATTTCCTTTGCCGAGGCGATGGTGCGGATCGACGCCGCAGGCGGTAAGGTGGAGTTTGCGCAGAACGCCCGCAATTCTTACAGTCGGTTCGTCGACACGGACGGGTTGCGCCACCAGATCTGGTTTCTTGATGCCGCCTCGGCACATAACAGTCTGATTGACCTTGAAGAAATGGGCATAGCGCAGATCGGGCTCTCAGACCTCGGACAAGAAGATCCTGCGGTATGGGCCGTGCTTGCCGGGTTCGACACCGATCGGCGTGACCTCGCGCAAGACCTGCAAAACACGTCTTTGTCCGATAAGGTTCAGTTCAAGGGCCAAGGGTCGTTCTACCAGTGGTCGACGCCCCCCCGGACCGGGCAGCGACTGATCAGAAAAGATCCGGATAGCGGTAAGATCATTGATCAAAACTGGACCGTATTGCCACAGCCTGCCGTGATGCAGAAATTCGGTCGCGGCAACGGCGTGCAGGTCGCGCTGACATTTGACGATGGGCCAAGTCTGGACGCTACAACCGAAATTCTCGATGCCCTGAAAGCTGCAGATGCGCCCGCAGCCTTCTTTGTGGTGGGCAACGCGGTTCTTAAATACCCTGAACTGGTACGGCGGATGGTTCAGGAGGGGCATCTTGTCGGAACCCACACCTTCACACATCCAAAGCTGGGCGAGATCGAGCCTTGGCGCATGCAGGTCGAACTCAGTGCCACGAATCGGCTGGTTGCAGGCATCACGGGACATGACATGCGTGTTTTCCGCCCCCCCTATGTTCGCGGTGACGGCCCATTCGATGGGCGTGAAGCAAGAGTATTCGGGACCGTCGCAGAACGCGGGTATATCGTGGCCGGCAGCGACATCGCGCCACCGGACTGGGACGGAATATCCGCCGAACAGATCGTCGATCGAGTGATCGGTGACCTCGACCTTGGTTACGGCAATGTTATCGTGCTGCATGACGGGCGCAGCAAAGGAATGAATACTGCCGAAGCAATCGGTCCACTGGTAAAGGCGTTGCGTGACCGCGGCTATCAGATCGTGCCTCTGGCCGAGATACTAGGCACAACCACAGCAGCACTGATGCCTGCAACAAATGTCAGTCTATCGGGCTTTGACTCGGCGTCTTTCGGCGCGATCATGGGCCTTACGCAACTGATATACTGGGTGTTCTGGCTGGTCTTGATCTCGGGTATGGCCCGATCCCTGATCTACCTTTTCCTTGCACATCGCCGCGAAACACCCGGCGAAAGCCGCCTGCGGGTGCTGCCGTCTGTCACGATAGTCATCCCTGCATTCAATGAAAGCCTGGTCATCCTGAGCAGTATTCGGACCGCGCTTGCCTCGTCCTATCCGAACCTGCGGGTAATCGTCGTCGATGACGGGTCGACCGACGACACGCTTCGGCTGGTGCGCAGGGCCTATGGCATCCACCCTGCTGTCACCATCCTCACACAACCGAACCAAGGCAAGTGGATGGCGCTGAACGCTGCTTACGAGGCAATGGAAAGCGAGATTGCCGTCTGCATGGACGCAGACACCGAAATCGCCCCTGATGCCGTGTTCCATCTGGTGCAGCCCTTTGTCGACTCTCGGGTTGGTGCGGTGGCGGGGACCATTCTTGTCGGCAACAAGCGCAACATTCTGACCCGGTTGCAGGCGCTGGAATATTTTACGACGCAGAATATCGGACGCCGTGCGCAGGATCATATAAATGGTATCATCGTGGTTCCCGGGGCGCTGGGGGCTTGGCGGGTCGAGGCAGTGCGCGACATTGGGATGCTGTCAAATGAGACGCTGACCGAAGACACAGACCTGACCATGTGGATGCTGCGCAACGGTTACACAATCGCCTATGCAGAGCGTGCAACAGGCCGAACCGAAGCACCTGCCGATGTGCGGTCGCTTCTCGCTCAACGGCTTCGGTGGAACACGGGCATCCTGCAGGCCCTGTGGAAGCACAAGGGCATTTTCCGGGAATCGCCGTCGCTGCGGCTCGCCTCGCTCGCTGATCTGATCATTTTTGGCTATGTGCTGCCGTTCCTTGCGCCTTTGGTGGACGTGATTTTCTTTACCCTGCTGTTCGGGGTCCTTGCCGATGTGATTGCCGGTCAGGCACCAGATCTTTCAAACACATCGCGCGCAATGATGCTGGGCTATATCCTGTTGCCGCTGGCTGACATTTTGATGATCCTTGCCGCGTTCCGGTTCGATCGCCGCGAAAGCATGAGGCTGCTATGGGTCTGGCCCTTGCAGAACCTGTTTTACCGCCAACTCATCTACGTCTCGGCACTCCGCGCGGTCATTTCGGCCATCAGCGGGCGGCTTACAGGTTGGGACAAGCTGACGCGGCACGGCATGGGTCAAACAAAGGCAATGAAAGGGCTGCCGGAGTGAAACGGCGGACATTTTTGACATCGATCTCGGCATCGGCATGCACGCTTGCACCCATCAGTGCGTTTTCCTTTGCCAGAGACCGCGAGGGGACAGACACAGTGGTTGTCCTTTCTGACATCGGGGCTGAAACGTCTCTGGCTGGGCTGGAAGCGGTGCTGGATGCGCTGTTGACACAGGCAGTGCCTTGCGTCTGCGTGATTGATCCGGCCATTTCGACCGATGCACCGCTGATGCCCGATGATCCGCGCGCGGTCTTGCTCCGGCGGGTCTGGACCGATTATCCTGGTCTGATCGAAGTGGCGCCATTTGTTCCTGATCTTGAAGGCCAGCGGCCGTATTTTCAGGCAAGGCTCGCTAGCCTTGCGCTTATCCAACTGGTCGAAACGCTCGATCTTACCCAACATATCCGCGCTGGTCGGCGGATCAGCACATTGGCCTGCCGGGGTGGGGCGCAACGTGTCAATCTGGACGGACTCCGGTCTGCGGGGGTGCGAACGATCCTGTCCTTGCCGCAAGTCTCGGTATTGCCTTTGCGCAACCGCGTTTCGCCCTCGAACGTGCTGACCGTTTCCGGTGGGCGGCGTGTTAGTTTTCTGGAGTCAGCAGACCAGCTTCTGGACCCACCTGAACCGCAAAGCCATAATGTGCTCGTGTTCTCCGCTACGGATTTCGCGGTTCCCAGTGTTCAGTCCCTTTCCATTGCCGCAGCCCGGTTCGCGCGTGCCGCGTCAGAAAAAGAGCTTCGCGGCAAGGGAACGCTGACGCAGGCCCGCGACATCCTTGTCAGAGACGGCACCACGTTTGGCCGAAAGATCGCACTGCATCTGTGCAATGCACCTTCTGGCTGGCCAACAGCTGCTGCAGGCATCGCCGAATTCGTCGCCATGCTAAAGAATGCAGGGATTGCCCACAGCACGAGCGCCCCACCCCATGCAGGGCTGGACGCGGCAAGTGTCGGCTTCCGGGTCACTGGCACCAAAGAGCCGATGCCAGTCCATTTGCCATACGCCCCCCCTACAGAAACTGCCACAACACCAAGTCCGGGCATCACCGTCATACTCGGCAGGACCAACTCGGCGTGGCGCGGTCTGGATGACGCGGGCAACCTGCATATGCCGCTGACCTTAGACGTAGCTGAGCCGCTGCAAGAAGGTGCGCTTGCGCGCGCGCTTGGTCCACTTGATGACGGGGTTGTCCTGATCCACCCGGCGGGCGTCACAACTCAGGCCCAGCGCCTTTCGGTTTTGCGCGCACTGCTGCAGCTTGACGGCAATGGCGTGACCAATATCACATCGCTTGCCGATCTTGTCGCGACAGTCATGCCACCCGATCCGCTGCTGCCCACCTTCCAGAAAACTGAAGTGGTATCGCCGTCTTTTCTGCGTCGTAGCGGGAAAGTATCGCAGGCTGATCGCACTTTACTGATGCAGGACGCGCAGGCAGCCTGGAGTTACTTCGAACGCCATACCGACAGACGGACCGGGTTATGCTTGGCCGCCTTCAGCGGATCTGGTAGCAATGCAAGCCAATATGATCGCCTGACCAATTGGGATATCGGCAGTCACATCAACGCGCTGATCGCCGCAGCCGACTTGGGTTTGATTGACAAAGACGGGTTCACGGCACGGACTCAGGCCGTGCTGCGCAATATCAAAGGCCGCAAGATTCTTGGCCTCCTCCTCCCGCCCGAAGAGGTGATTGTCGGGACGGGCAGGACGACACGCAACTTCAACGCGTCGGATACCGGGCGCCTGCTTGCCTCCCTCGCAAACCTTGCCCAGCATCCCTATGCAGATCAAACCGAAATCAAGGCGCTGGTCGCGACCTGGGATCTGGCAGGCGTGGTGGTGAATGGGAGCCTGCACTCCATAGTGCGGGGGACTCTGGTTCCGGCAGATGGCTCGCAATATACTGACTACTCGGCCCGAGGGATGGCGACATGGGGAATTGCAACATCAACGCCCTATGCCGGATTTACCGAACGCTATTCGGCCGACCAGAAGATGGCTTTTCTTTCAACCCTGTCGCAACTGGGCCCGTTCGGAACCGAACCCGCGCTTCTTCAGGCGCTTGACCATGGCCTTGACGTCGCGTCTGGCTATCTTGCCGATACGCTGTTTACGGCCATGCTGATTCAATACCAACAAGATGGCCGTCTGCTTTGCCCCTCAGAAACGCCAATCAACCGATCACCTTGGTTTACCTACCAAGGGCTGCAACTGGGTGAAAGTGAACAGCCGTGGCGGATTCTGGTCGATAAGGATGGCAAGAGTATTGATACAAGCGCAGACCAAAGCCAGTTGGCCATAAGCTGCAAAGCCGCCTACCTGTGGGCTGCGGTCATCGAACATCCTCACAGCAGCCGATTGCTCCGATACGTCCGCGAAAAGGCAAGGGAACAGTTCGGGTTTGCGTCATGCATTTTCGTTGAAACCGGCATGCCAACGTCTAACAATTCCGATATCAACACCAACGGCATCATTTTGCAAAGTGTTGCGGCAATAGTCATGGACAAGAGCCTGGATCGGCCTTGACCTGCCCTTTGGATGGGTTGGACGACGAAACGCACACCTCGAACCGAAGCCTGGCTTCAGCATCCTGAGCCGCGGGATTTCGTTCGGAGGGCTGAAGATTGTTCTGAAGTCACACCAGATCTGACGGAAACCCAACCTAAAAAGGTAAACGATCCACAGGGCGAACAAGCCAGCTCGGCGCGGGCACATGGGAAGTTACAGCCAAGGCGCAGCCGGTTGGACTTCACGCACGGTTGTCCTATCTGTCGAAAATGGAAAACAGCGCCAAGACATCCGTTCTGTACAACGCCAACTGCCCGGTGTGTAATTTTGAAATCGGGCATTACGCGCGCTATGCGGGCAAAGCGGGCCTACCAATCCGGTTTGATGATCTGAACACCGATGCGCGGGACCAGTGGGGGCTCGATGCCGATACGGCGGCACGGCGGCTTTATGTGCTGCATGACGGCCAGCTAGCATCGGGCATTCCGGCCTTTCTGGTGCTTTGGGCGCAGATGCCGCGCTATCGTTTCCTGGGCAGGATCATAGGCTTGCCGGGGATCCGGCAGATCGCGAGTGCAGCTTATGATCATGTGCTGGCCCCGGTGATTTATCGCTGGCACCTGCGCCGGTTGCGCAAGCAATCCACCCACACCTGACACCGGAGAGTGCCTTTGCCCCATGATGGTGACAGCGTCGGTGCTTGGGTGCCCACCGGGCGTGCCGCGCGGCTTTGGCACTTTGGCGGCATTGCAGGCAGTGTGGCATCGGACGGATTGCTTACCTTGGCCGGAGGCATGCCGCCCGAAATCTCGTGCGGATACATGTCATACACCCGTTCGATGTCGCGGATGCCCGCGCGGTGGTTATGTATTCTTGCCCCAGCTGGTACAGCATGAAGCTCCGGGTCATCCGCGTGATTTAGGCTGATGAGGAATACCCGTGCCGGTCGTGCACGGCTCACTCGCTGAAGGCGGCCGGAAGTTCATCCAGCGTCGCCATCAGAAAGGTGTGGCCGCCGCCTGCGATGCAGATCAGGGTCAAGGAGTGATAGATGATCTGGCCTTTATGCCAGTCCGCAACACTGCAGTGCATCTACCCCCGTCGCTTATTGCCTTCGAGCCATCATCCAGATGAAAAAGACCCCACCGATCAAGCCGGTGACGACGCCGATGGGAATGTCCTCTGGTGCCAACACGATGCGTGCAATTGCATCGGCCCAGATCAAAAATACCGCCCCTGTCAGGGCCGATCCGGGCAACACACGGGCAGCGTCGCCCCCCACCACCAGCCGAACCAGATGTGGCATCATCAGCCCGACAAAACCGATCAGGCCCGAAAATGCCACCATCACCCCAGTGATCAGCGCCGCAGCAACAAAGACGGTCAGGCGGAAGCGACCGACCTCTATCCCAAGGCTGGCGGCAGTCTCTTCCCCGAGGCTCATGGCGTTCAGCCGCCCAGCCTGTGCCCAAAGCCAGATTCCACAGGGGATCAGCACGGCCAGCGGCCAGAGAAGATGGCTCCACTGCGCAAGCCCGAGCCCACCCAGCATCCAGAACTCCACCGTATGCGTGCTGCGCGGATCGCCTAAAAAGATCAATATGTTGGCGCAGGCCATGATGACAAAGCTGACCGCCACCCCTGCTAGCACCAGCCGGTCGGCACTGCTATTTCCGGCCAGTTGCGCCACCCCCAGCACCAATACCGTGGCCACCAGTGCACCGACAGAAGCCATCAGTGGCACGGTCAAAAGGCCAAGGAACAGCCCGGTGTGCAACAGCGCGGCAATTGCGCCAACAAGGCCCAAGCCCGCCCCCACCAGCCCGGCCAGCATCACGCGGGGAAAGCGGATTTCCCACACGATGCTGGCGTGGCCTGAACTCCAGTCCGGGGTCACAATTCCGGGCATGATGCGGTCCAGCGCCACACCCCAGACCGTGCCAAGCGGGATCGCCACCGCACCCACCGCCACGGCTACGATGTTTGAGACCAGTAGCACCAGCGCCGACATCAGGATTATGCCGCTTGCAGTTCCGGCACGGCGGGCCCGCGAAGGAAAGGCGGTTGCCTCACCCATGGTTCAGTTGCCCAAGAACCCGCCGACCAGCTTTTCCACCGCCTCGATGTTGCGGGGGCCCGGTGTGGCCTCGACATAGTCCAGCACGACGAAACGGTCGTTCTTCACGGCGTCGATATTGGCAAAGGCGGGGTGCTCTTTCATAAATGTGATCTTTTGCTCGGCGGTCACGTCGCCATAATTGACGATCACCACGACCTGCGGGTGCGTTCCACAACCGGCTCCCAGCCGATCTCAGCCCAGCTTTTCTCTAGATCGTTCATGATGTTGGTGCATCCCGCCGCCTCGATCAGGGCGGTGGGCATCGCAAAGGCCCCGGCTGTGAAGGGGGCCTCTTCACCACTGTCATAGATAAAAACGCGCAAGGGGGCAGTGCGGTCTACGCCCTTAGTCAACTCGGCCAGACGTGTCTGCCAGCCTGTGACCAAGTCCTGCGCCTTGGTCTCGACTCCAAAGATTTTCCCAAGGTTCAGGATATCTGCATACATATCATCCATACTGGTCTTGGACTTGGGGCCGATGTGGATGCAGCTTTCAATCAACTCATAAGTCCTGATGCCAAGTGGCTCCAGCGTTTCGGGCGTGACCTCGCCGCCAACCTTCATGCCGTAATTCCAGCCGGCGGAGAAAAAGTCCGGCTCGGCCCCGGCCAGCACTTCCTTGTTGGGTTGGCAGACAGTTCCGGCAGTTCGGCAATGCCTGCGCGCATTTGCTCATCCAGCGTCTTCCATCCCGAGATGCCGGTATAGCCGATCAGGTTGTCGCGCAGGCCAAGGACAAGCATCATTTCGGTCAGGTTCACATCGTTTGAAATGGCCTTGGTTGGGGCGGTATCAAAGGTCACCTCGTGGCCACAACTTTTTACTGTCACCGGAAAGGATGCTGCGGTGGTGGCAGAAAATAGCAAGGCCAGTAGCGAAAGACGGATCATATGAGTGCCCTTGGGTCAAAGTTGAAAGGAAAAGCGGGGGCTTGGCCTCGTGCGGTCGATGCGCGCCTTCACTTGAAAGGCGTCGGCGAGGGTGATTTCTGACAAGGCCTGATCGGGCGGGCCATCGGCAAGGATGCGGCCATCGCGCAGGATCAGCACGCGTTCAGCAAATTCAGCGGCCAGGGTCAGGTCATGCAACGTAGCGATCACCGTAAGGCCAAGGCTCTTGAGCAGCGCCAGCAGTTCCATCTGGTGACGGATGTCGAGGTGATTGGTGGGTTCGTCCAGCACGATCACGCGCGGCTGCTGCGCCAGCGCGCGGGCGACCATCACCCGCTGACGCTCACCGCCCGATAATGTGCCAATGGCGCGGTCGGCCATGCGGCACGGCAAAGCTGATCTTGGACAGGATATCCGGTCGCCCCTTAGGCCCTCAGCACACGGCGGTCAATTCAACGGCGGTCATTGGATCGCCCCCTCGCGGTTCACCACCAACACCGCCGCAACAGGTCAAAGCCGTGTTCGCAGATCAACCCATCGTGCTTGCATGACCTGCAAACCAGACTCTGATGCAGCGCGAATTGCACAACCCAATCGGATGGCGTCGCCACTGGCAGCCGCAATGTATCGTCCATCGAAGACTCCTTCCGGGGCACCCCGCCCGGTGAATACTGACTTCGATTGCAGGTCTCCTGACTCGCGGGTCTGGGCTTGCCCCGCCTTCCCAGCCATTCGGCCAGTGGCATCGGGGGTCGCTCGCCGCTTACAGTTGCGGGGGCAGTCACGGAATTGGCGGCTTTTGCCTACACCACACCGTATTCCCTTTTCACCCGACCGCACGTGGTTTGGCCGGGAACCATCAACGCGCAAGCTGCCGCCGCTTGCACGCCGGGTCAAGCCGCATTCCGACCAGACGTCCCCGCGAAATGACATCGCAGACTCTTCTGACACATAGCACGAATAAAGTTATAATATAACAGTAATGGCGATGCCGTATCCCGCAGCACACACGCATTCCCTTTGCACGAGTCCATTGCGAAACGCTGACCAAAGCATTAGGCCAGATGCGTCTGGTGCTTGTCGCGGTGCGGCGGGATAATCGGGAACACGGTGCAAATCCGTGACGTGCCCAACGCTGTAAGGTGGACGGGGTCGCAGTTGCCACTGGCTTGCCAAGGCTGGGAAGGTGTGGGTCCGAAAGAAGCCAAGTCAGAAGACCGGCCAGACGAAACCGGGGGTGCCGAAGGCCGACGGAACCCTTGTTTCCAACGACAGGGGTTTTGTCATGTATGATCCATCGCCTCATCTGAAGCACGCCGGTCCCTTCGCCGCAGACGAACGCGCAGCAGTTTACCGCGCGATCTTCACCCGCCGCGATGTCCGCAGCGAGTTCACCCAACGGCCAGTTGAAGCCCCGGTCTTGCAGCGCCTTCTGACGGCGGCCCATCACGCACCTTCAGTGGGCTTTATGCAGCCGTGGAACTTTGTCGTCATCCGCAACCCTGGCGTGAAGGCCGAGGTACAACAGGCGTTTGACACTGCAAACGCCGAAGCCGTTAAGATGTTCCCTGATAACCGCCAGCCGCTTTATTCCTCGTTGAAGCTACAGGGAATTACCGATGCGCCTGTCAACCTGTGCATCACCTGTGACCGCGCCCGCGGCGGAGAGGTCGTTCTGGGCCGCACCCACAACCGCGACATGGACCTGTATTCCACCGTATGCGCGGTGCAAAATCTGTGGCTGGCCGCACGGTCAGAAGGGGTGGGTGTTGGCTGGGTCAGCATTTTCAATGATGCAGACCTGCGCCACATTCTTCGGCTGCCAGAAACCGTTGTTCCTGTTGCCTATCTTTGCCTTGGCTATGTTGATGCCCTGTATGAGGCCCCGGAACTGGAGATCAAGGGTTGGCGTCAACGACTTGCCATTGAAGATCTGGTGTTCCAAGATCGGTGGCCTTCGGCAGCAGATCTGAACGTCGGATGACCGCCACGCGCGCACGTCAGCCCAAATGCGCAATCTTGCGCCAGCCATGCCATTTTGGCGAATGGCTGCAAGGGCGCATAGGTCCACTGGGGCCAGTCGCACTTGTGACCTTGCTGCCGGACAGGTTGAACCTAACGGCAAAGGTGCGACCTTCGGCACGTTTGTTGGTCAAGACGCTTGGCACTTTGCCGACGTTCCCCGTTTCCAGCTTGCGGCTGATGCGGTTCTTGCAGACGCTCAATCTGCCTGTTCGGGGCGCATACGAAATTAGCTTGGCCTTTCCACCGGGTCTTGGCACTGGGGCCAGCACGGCCACGCTGATTGCAATTGCCCGACTTGCTGGGTTCTGCGGCTCACCCGCGCAGTTGGCTCGGGCTTGCATCGCCACCGAAGGGGCAAGTGACCCATTGATGTATCCCGTGTCGGACCGGTTGCTTTGGGCATCGCGGAACGGAACCGTGCTGCGCCGCTTGCCCCCTGCGCCAAGGGCGCATCTGTTGACCGGATTTGTCGGGCCAGCATTGCCCACTGATCCGGCCGATCAGGACTACGACGATATCTCCGATCTGGTTGTGGCATGGTCCGAGGCGAAAAGCTTGCCCGACTTCGTCGCCCTTTCCCAAGAAAGTGCGCGGCGTTGTCTGGCCCGTCGCGGGCCAACAGATGACCCGACAGACGCGGTTGCGCGCGAGCTTGGCGCACTTGGCTGGGCCACGTCCCATTCCGGCGCGGCCCGGGCCTTGATCTTTGCGCCCGGATCGTTGCCCATCCATGGCGCCGCTGCCCTGTGTGAGGCTGGGTTCTACGGCGTTCAGGAACAAAGCACAGGCGGGGACACAGGCCCGGCTCATGGGTGGATACGGTGAAGTAATGCGCGATCATGGCGGAAATCTTGATATGGCGATGGCTCGACATGGCGGCGAGGGCTGGATAGACCTCTCCACTGGCATCAACCGACGTCCCTATGCCCTGCCGTGTTTGCCGCATTCAGCCTGGGCATCGTTACCCACCAAAACGGAACAGGAACGCCTGATCGTCACAGCACAAAGGGCCTGGCACGTAGCGCCCGCCACAAAGGCGGTGGCGCTGGCCGGCGCTCAGGCCGCCATCCAGTTGGTTCCATTGCTGCGCAAAAGCGGACAGGCGCGCGTGCTTACCCCGACCTATAACGAACATGCCGCCAGCCTGAAGGCGCGGGGCTGGAAGGTGACCGAGTCTGCGGATCTTGCGGCACTTGAAGGGGCCGATCTGGCCGTTTTGGTTAACCCAAACAACCCCGACGGGCGAACTTGGTTGCCCAATTCCCTGCTGGGGCTGGCGGCAAAGGTCGGGTTTCTTGTCGTGGACGAAAGCTTTGCCGACGCCACGCCCGCATTGTCGCTTTTACCCCATGCGCTGCCCGAAAATGTGCTTGTGCTGCGATCTTTCGGCAAGTTCTACGGGCTGGCAGGCTTACGTCTGGGCTTTGCCTTTGGCGCCGAACCAACCATTGCGCGGCTGGCCGAAATGGCCGGGCCGTGGCCAGTGTCCGGTTCCGGGCTGCACATCGGAGCGGTGGCTTTGGACGACGCGCATTGGGCGGAAACCATGCGCGCGCAACTGGCGGAAGATGCGACCCGCTGCGATGCTTTAGCGGCCCATGCTGGCTGGACCTTGCAAGGCGGCACCTCTCTGTTTCGGTTGTATCACACGCCCGATGCCAAGGCCGCGCAAGATCATTTGGCCAGCCACCGTATCTGGAGTCGAATTTTCCCGTGGTCGTTCAACTGGATCAGGCTTGGCCTGCCTGGAGCTGAGGCGGAATGGCTTCGGCTGGAGGCCGCCATGAAAGATCAACCTTCACCGCGCGCAGGCTAATAGCCCTGCCACGTCAATATATGTCTCAACATGGTCGGCCAGCGCGTCCAGAGCAGCCTCAACCGTGGCCCCATGCGACCGATGGGCGGCCGCAATGCCAAGGCGCGCCAGATATTTTGCGCGAGACGCATCAGATGTGAACAACCCGTGCAGATAGCTGCCCACGATTCGCCCGTCGGCGCTGATCGCGCCTTCGTCGTGACCTTCGACACGGGCAAAGGGGCGAACGCAATCAAGTCCTGATGTGCGGCCAATATGGACTTCATAACCGTCCACCGCCAAAGCAGTTTCCACATGAACCGCCTGCACCCGGGCCAGCCGCTTATCGGGCGTCATCACGGTTTGAATATCCAGATGGCCCAGACCGGGTGTCTGCCCCGCTGGCCCCTCAATTCCTTCGGGGTCTGCCACGATGCGGCCCAACATCTGATAGCCGCCACAGATGCCCAAAACATGCCCGCCCCGCCGCACATGTGCGGCAAGGTCAATGTCCCGGCCCTGCGCGCGCAAAAACGCCAGATCACCAGATCATGTGCACCAGCCAGCCGGTGAAAACTTTCCAGAACCGGGACCATCAGGCTCGGCTTCAGCGCAGCATAGTCGCGTGCCTTGACGGTCGCCACGCGCCGCCCCTGCACCACCACTTGCGACCCCACCTCGGATTCCAGTTTTAGCGGCACCGGGTTCATATCGGTCACGGGGGCCAATCCACAAGCTAGCGCCTGCAGGGCCTGCGCGCGGCCAATTTCGCCGCCATCCACCGTGACGGCTGCGTTGTTCGACATGTTTTGCGGCTTGAACGGGGCAACCGTCAGCCCGCGCCGCATTGCAGCCCGGCACAAGCCCTCCACCAGCATCGACTTTCCAACATTCGAGCCACAGCCCTGAATCATCAAAGCGGGCATTGCGGGCCTAAAACTCTACGCCGGGCTGGCCCTTGATACCTGATCGGAACGGGTGCTCTAGCAACGTCATCTCGGTCACCAGATCGACCGCCTCGATCCGCGCCTCTTTGGCGTTGCGTCCGGTCAGGCACACATGGGTCAGCGGGGGCTTTTCGTCGCGAAGAATTGCCAGCACCTCGTCCTGATCCAAATAATCATAGCGCAAGGCGATATTGATTTCATCCACCAGCACAAAACGGATGTTTGGATCGCGGATCAACTCTTTGGACTTTTCCCCACCCCTTGCGGGCAGCGGCGATGTCGCGAGCCTTGTCCTGAGTTTCCCAGGTAAACCCTTCGCCCATCGCATGAAACTGGCACATATCGGCAAAATTGGCCTCGATCAGGCGACGTTCCCCAGTGTCCCATGCGCCCTTTATGAACTGTACGACCGCACAAGGCATTCCGTGTGCGATGCGGCGCAAGATCATCCCGAACCCCGACGATGACTTACCCTTGCCCGCCCCGGTGTGAACGATGATCAGACCCTTTTCTTCCGCTTTTCCAGCCACCATCCGATCGCGGGCGGCTTTTTTCTTGGCCATCTTCGCGGCATGACGGGCCAGGTCTGCATTTTCTGTTGGCACGGAAATGTCAGTGGGGTCAGTCATTCTTTCGCCCTTTTCCTTGACTTCGCCCGTGCCTCTGTCATTGCAGACAGACTAGCGTTGGTGCCTGTCGTAAGACTGGTGAAAAGGGAATGTGACAGGTTTTCTGACTCTTCCGGTCAGAATACCAAGCGCAGCCGCCCCCGCGACCGTGACCGGAAAGGTCTGTCCAAGCCACTGATCGCAGGATCGGGAAGGAGGACAGGGCGCCGGGGTGAAAACCCCGATATCCGCAAGCCGGGAGACCTGCCAGCGTCCAGACTGAATTGCACGGACGGGGTGTTCCGTGACCTTCGGATAGGGCGTTCACGCCACTGCCGTCGGCCATTCCCCGTTTGTCTACAAAACTGAAGGGATAGCATGGCCACCACATTGCATGTCTGTAAAACGTGTCGCGCAGGTCAACCCGTTGCCGAAGGTCAGGCTTGTCCCGGCGCGCAACTGTACGCGACCTTGACCGAAGCGCTCTTGCCCGATGGTGTCCAGATCCGCGCGGTGGAATGCCTGTCTGCTTGCGATCACGGTTGCGCAATTGCGCTGACCAAGTCGGGGGGCTGGTCTTATGTTTATGGACGGATGACCGATGCAGATTCTTCTGAAATCCTGCGCGGGGCCGCGCTTTTTGCAGGCACATCCGACGGTCTGGTACCTTGGCGCGACCGTCCTGTGATTTTCCGCAAGCAATGCCTTGCCCGCCTTCCCCCGATAGAGTCTCAAGATGTCTGACCTGACCACGATCCCCGTTACTGTCATCACTAGTTGTCTGACGTCAGCGCCCATGGAACGTTAAGCATGATTGCGTAGCGGAGGGTTTGCGGCTCATCTTTACCCCAGTTAGAGTTAAAGATGATGAAGAAACCCGTGACGACGAAGGTGCCTGCTGAGCAGGTTGTGAAGGACATCCGGCGCGCGTACCGTTGCCCGGCAATCGATACGCAGAATCGATGAGAGGGGCGCAAATTGCATTCCTCCGAGGAGAAGATCCGGATCGTGCTTTCCGGCCTTCGTGGTGAGGACAGTATTGCCGAGCTATGCCGCAACGAAGGGATTGCCCAAAGCCTGTATTACAGCTGGTCCAAGGAGCTTCTTGAGGCTGGCAAGAAGCGGCTGGCCAGTGACACGGCCCGCCAGGCAAATACAGGCGAGGTGAAGGATCTGCGCGCCGAGGCTTTGGCACTTAAGGAACTGGTGGCCGATCTCAGCCTTGAAAACCGTCTGCTCAAAAAAAACATGACCGGGCCCTCTCGGTGATGCAACGCATCACCTGCCGGGCAACAGCAGACTGATTTTACCTACCAGAAAGTCATCGGTTGGGGCTGGTTTTACCTGTCCATGATCCTCGACGACTTCTCGCGCTACGTCATCGGCTTGAAACTCTGAGGCAACATGCGGGCCGAGGATGTTACCGACACGCTCGACCTCGCCCTTGCCGCATCATGCTGCGACAGCGCCAAGGTTCTGCACAAACCCCACCTGCTCGGCGACAATGGCTCATCCTATATCGCTGGCGATCTGGCGGAATACCTCGAGGACAAGGGCATGAAACATGTTCGCGGCGCTCCGATGCATCCGCAAACTCAAGGCAAAATCCCCTCTCGCGGTTTGAAGACAAACCGCTGCCGGGCAACGGAACGCTGGCACCAGACCCTGAAGAACCGCATCTTGCTCGAAAACTACTTCTTCGAAGGTGAACTCGAAGCTGCCATCACCGCCTTCATCGACCACTACAACAACCACCGCTACCACGAGAGCATCGGCAACCTCACTCCAGCCGACGTCTATTTTGGCCGTGGCGAAACCATCCTGGCTGAAAGGAGGCGCATCAAACACCAAACCATCCAAAACTGCCGCTTGAACCATCAGCGTCAAGCAGCATAACCTGAACCCGATGAGCCCCAGCCTTCCGCTCCAAAATCAGCGAGGCTGTTCCAAATCATTCTACGACGGACAATCACCTATGGGACAGATTGGCGATCCAATTATCTAGATGATCGAGATTGAAGGACCAATGCACATTGATGAAATCGCACGCGGGACGCAGCAGCCTTTGGTAAGCGTAAGACGGGCACCGGAAGCGTCAACGCGACTTTGTGTGCCTTGAATGCTGTGCAGAGACGCCACAACAATCGTCTGAACACGCTCAGCCTGCTTGTCATGGCCAAAGAACAATCCACATGACGGGCAAATGATGAAAGGCTGCGATCAAATGGCTGCCTTGCGGCGATAAACCCATGGCGCTAAACGCCTGAGGTGTGGCTCGGGTCAGGGTCTTTTGCGCAGTCGACGCGTGGGCAGTACGGGCAACTTTGGGAAATTGCAGTGATGGTCAAGGCTCCAACCTCTCGCGTTGACAAGCTCCTGTCCTCGATGGGCTATGGCTCACGCAACGAAATGGCGCGACTGGCCAAGGCTGGCGGTATAACTCTGGACGCGGCCGACCTTATGGACGTCACCAAACGCATTCCTGTCACTGCGGATTTGCCAGCGCGCATGAAGATAAACGGCGAGGCGCTCGATCCACTCGTCGGCGTCGTCATCCTTTTGAACAAGCCATTGGGGATGACCTGTTCGCACAAGGAAGACGGACCGCTGGTCTATGACATCCTGCCCCATCGGTGGAGGCGACGCGATCCGGCAATCTCGACCATCGGCCGTTTGGATAAGCAGACGTCTGGGCTTTTGCTGCTGACCGATGATGGCAACCTGCTGCACCGTATCATCAGCCCAAAGCGCCACGTCAAGAAGACCTATCGCGCCAAGCTGGCCCGTCCGCTCGCTGGCACCGAGGGCGACTTGTTCGCCTCAGGCCATTTGATGCTGGAGGGCGAGGACAAGCCGTTGGCTCCTGCCAGGCTTGACGTTGTCTCGCAAACCGAAGCCCTGCTAACGGTGACCGAGGGCCGATACCATCAGGTGCGCCGCATGTTCGCTGCCACCGGCAACCACGTTGACGCATTGCACCGCGAACATCTGGGCGGCTTATCGTTGCCTGATGGCATGGCCTCCGGTCAGTGGAAGCTGCTGGATGAAGGAGAGATCGCTTCGATCTTTGACTAGGCCATGGGCGGATTTAGCATTGCCAAGTTGTTTGATGGCAGGTGCGCTACGCGACGTTTTCCGAGTCATGGCGTCAGTTAAGGGGCATAGCACTGCCGTGGTTAGAATTCGTCTGCACAAACGTGGTGATTACGATTAGATGTGGCGGCGAGGCAGGGTTAGAAGAGCGCGTCAATCTGGTCATGGGCGACAACGAAACGTTGTGGTTGTCTTTGTGACTTGAAATGGCCCATGAATTTCTCTCACGGCTGTTTTGGTCTGTGACTGACCGCGATCCGGTTATTGAGTCCCCTGTGGGCTTGATGATTAGCTACCGGCACCAAACACGTGATCGATTTTGCAAAGCTGCGCAGGCTTTGGGCTGATCGCATCTGCTGCCGTTGTTAGTAGAGCGGCTGACCCGGCCCCCACCCGCCACGCCCTATAGCTGTGTGACCACCGATGCATTTCTGGCTGCCTTTGGCATGGAACACCTGCAAGAGTTGCCGGATGCAGAGCAACTGCGGGATGAGGTGCTTGCAGATGGTGACTGCGCGCGGACAAAGCCCTCGGATGGCTGCGATGTTGATAACGCTTGTAAAGATTCGCAAAGACAGTTATACGGTCTGGGCAAAGCTTCTTCTTTCGACCTCCTGTTTCCTTACGGCTTCAGTTGCGATTCTGACGACACTGAGCCGGGCCATCGCAATCAAGTGGATGGTAAATATCTAGGAGACAACACGATGGCCAATGGCACCGTGAAATGGTTCAACGCAACTAAAGGTTTTGGTTTTATCGCTCCGGCGCAAGGTTCCAAGGACGTTTTCGTCCATGTGAGCGCGCTGGAACGTGCTGGCATCCGCCAGTTGGATGATGGTCAGGCTGTGACCTTCGATCTGGAAACCGACCGTAATGGCCGCGAGTCCGCGACGAATCTCGCACTCGCCTGAACTTCGGTTTGGTTGATACGATCTGAAGACGGGGGTAGCGCATGCTGCCCCCGTTTTTGTATGCGCGCACGGCAGATGGTAAGCCAGTCGCCGCACGAAGGGTTGTTCTGACCCATGCGCGGCCCGTTTGCAGTGCGGCCATCGGCAGTTGCAACCGGTGCGGGTTCGCCTTACACCTTTCGGGCAAAGGGCAGTCAGCCCGCCGCTTTTTGAAGATCTCATCCATTGCCCCTGCGTCCGCTTGGTTTGGTGGCATGGGATATGAGCGCGAGGTATTCTTGACCCGCCCTGCCTTTCTCGGCCCTTTTGTATGTGTCGGCTGCTGTTCGCAATTGAGAATTTGGCACGACTTCGGAAATCGCTCATATGTATCCGGCCTGTTGATCGGCTCGCGGGCCGTGGCCGTGATGGGGTTACGCACGCGCCTTGGTCTCATTAGCGGCAAGGTCCTTGCTGACCATAAGGGCCGTCAGACTCTGGGGGCGTATTTTCTCCGTTCCATGCTGTCCTCTCTGTCGCGAACTCCTTTTGGCCGTGGAAAGCGTC
>NZ_JAUXOV010000008.1 GCF_030684215.1 Pseudotabrizicola sp. | reverse complement strand
GGCGATCTGATTACCGCCAGCGAGGAGTGGTGGGATCGCCACGAAACCATCGAAAGCTGGTTCGAAGACAGCGATGCTGCCCATGCCGTTCTCGATAAGGCGCGTAGCGCGAAATCCGCAGAGACGGCGCTTTGGAAATGGCTGGAGACCCGACGCGATTGGTGGGCGCGTATTCTGGCACGGTCTGCGGATGTGCTGGAGACTGCCCTCCACCCGGATGCGGCAGGCTTTGCCGCCTGTGCCATGGCCTTGCTGGAAGGTCGCAGTTTGAAGACGATCCCGGTGATGCTTGATGTGCACGAACAGACGATTGAAGCTTGGGTCCGAGATGATCCAGACTTCGACCCAGGCTTGACGTTTGAAGAGCTCGCGCAGGAGGCTCCCACCCCCGAAATGAAGGGCGAAGTCGCAGCCCTGCTGCGGGGCACCGAGCTTTCGGTGAACTGGCTTGACGGCTATATGACCGGCGTTGTGATCGCGCCGCAGATGATCATGCCAAACCAATGGCTGCCTGCAGTTCTGGAGCCGGTCTTGCCAAGGATCAACCCGTCGCAATTCCAGCGTTTCATGGACCTTCTCATGATGCGCGCTCAGACGGTCTCGGATGTTGCCTCTGTCCCTGACCAACTCGTTGCCGCAATATCTTCTCGCTCGAAGAAGGGGCAGGTGGAATGGTGGAGCGGGTTTTCGGAAGCCATGGGGAAGTTTCGAACGGCTTGGCCCAAGAAGGGCATGACCAAGGAGGACAGGCGGCTCTTCGAGGTTGTGAGCGCTGGCTTGGCAAGCACGGATTTGGCTGATTTTGCGGCGCTGGTCGCACTCCGACAGGAGCGCAATATACGCTAGCGGGACGACTTCGAATGTCGAAAAGGGGCGGGAAGAAGCCTGACGGCAGCGCGGCAAGGTAGGTCCAGCGAAACCGAAAAGCAGTCACTCAAGCAGCACGCGGCGCGGTGAGCGCGAGCGCTGCTTTTCCTGTGGATTGGCAAATTGTCAACACTGCCTTCGGGCACAACTATGCCGCCAATTCGTATTGCAGAACGCGGTTGCCAATGGACTGAACTGAATCGAGCGCAAGCAGGCGCAATTCTTCTTGATCGGCCTGCTGTTCAAGGTCTTCCAGCGCCTCGCTGATGTTGGCTTGCTGTTGGTCAGAAACTTGCGGGTCATCCTTTGGCGGGCGATGCAGGATCATCTCATGTGCTCTAGCCAAGATGCTGTGCGGCTCCCGATCGCGCTCAACCTTGAGGTCCCATAGACGCCGTTTGATCAGATGCACCGAGTTCGTGATGGCGCCAGCTTTTAGTGTCCCGAAATTGGCGACCAGCCTAGGTCCCGCGAAATCAATGACGACGCGGTGGCTTCCACCCTTGGAACGCCGGGCGCGCGCTTCTCTGATGTCGGTACTGAAATACTCCCCGAAGCCTTCGCGTTTGGATTTGACGAAATCGCATACCAAGAAGGGGAGTCGGTCTCCTGCCCGTTGGCTCTCGGCATCACCTACCGCCAACGTCGTCAAGGACTGCACATCGTGGCTGGTGCGAGGTGAATACAAAGACGAAAGCGCAGCCATCCAGCTTTGGGTCAAGGCCTCTAAGCTAGCTCCTTCTGACTCCCGACACCTTCCAATTGTAACACCGGAAACCGGAGGGTCAGGAGAGAACAGCGCCTCAGTCGACCGTTCCGCCAGGTCCTCAAGCAAGCACATGCCAGCCAAGGTGATTGCATTGACGATGGTAGGCGCGTTTTCGCCATAGAAGCATGTTATCTTTTCATGGCAGTTCGCAAGTTCGACGTGAAATCCATTGGCATTCGCTGCAGCAACACCGATAACAAATCTCTCATCAGATCCTGAAATTGGCTCAAGCAGGATCGGTGCCCAATGAGCGCGGACGCTCTCTTTCAGTGAAGGGAAGCGGCTGGTGTCCAGTCGAAGGGTCATAACATCACCGGCACATTAAGCGCCTTGCTGGCATGGAAAGTGACCTGAGCGCTGCGCTGCGTCAGGAACTGCTTTAGGGCGTCAACATAATCCATCGGCATCAGATCCACCACGCGGCTGGACTTAGTAGGTTCCTCGGCATCAAACCCCGCCAGCGCAGCCTCGACAGCTTGCGCTTCTGTGCGTCGGGTATCCTTTTGATCAGTACTCAGGAAAGGAGTCATCCACTCGGACAGCCGACTGGCAAACTCTTTGGCGGGGTCGAGATCGGATGGTCCCCAAGTCGGTCCAGTGAAGCAATGGCCGTGATCAATCAGCCATGTATCCCCGACGCTGCCGAAAAGAAGATTGCCGCAATGGCGGTCAATGTTGGCAATCCAAGCGTCGAATGCATAGAGTTTGCCTAAGTCTGGCCATTTCGAGATTTGGTCGATGATGGCACGTTTACCTATCGGTGTTGACGCGCGAAGCCGAAATGTGACGTTCGGTACCTTCACATCGGTGCTGACGAAAACCAAACGGGAACCATCAGGCAGTGCAGGTGCCTTGTTCACGCTCAGTATGTCGGGACGGACCAACCCAAGGAAACTGTCGGGGATGGGCAGGCCAAGCCGACGGGCCAGGCAAAAGGCGAGTAGCTCGTTGCAGAGCTGGATCAGATCGAGATCCTTGATTATTGCCTGCCTGATCTCTCCGCCATGAAGTAAAACCTGCCCACGATACGTCTCGTTGACGTTGCCTTCCGTGAAGCCTGCCGCCCCAAGCAACACTGTTGCGAAGTTGATTTCCGCCATGCCGTTCCTGCGCGATAGGTTGATCTTGTCACTAAGTATGCAGGTAAACCGCTTAAACCCGAGGCGGGCAACTAAAAACGGATCAAGGCGACTTTGGCCTATCCGCCTGCGACATTGCTGCGGTGCTTGCGGAGGCAGTCTAAACCGCTTTGAGGAAAATAGGTCGCGGCGCGGCTAGCGTTTTAATCACATGGATGAGAACAAAGACTTGGTGGGTCTGTGTAAAGGATTCAGCAACGCATTCATGGCGGTCGCCGTTGCGGTCCAGCAGGACAAGAGATTTTTGGCCGGATGACCTTTGGCCGCTGATCGGTATCAGCGCGCCGATATCGTCATCAGGCGTGTAGACAGGCTTCCAGTCGTGAGCGCCGAAAATTGTCGTGAAACTATCAGATTGAACGGGACGTCTTAGGGTGGCGCGGAAGCCATCGCCCTCAACGAATTCGGGCATGTTCAACACCACGACTGCGCAGGCGCGATGATTTTTGGATACGTACTGTCGCACGCACGCATAAATCGACGCGTCGAACTTCTTCGATAGCTTGACCGGCGTCCAGATGCTGAACTTTTCCCCTTCGGCTATGTCGCGAAAACTGTCGAGTTGGAACAGGACTTCGGCAGCGAAGACGTTGGCTTCGCGATCGAAAAGCTCAGCCGCATCGGGGTCCAGAGCATTGTCACAGTCCTCGACCAAAGCGTACATCGGACGTTGCCAGGGCATGAAGCCGTGTCCAGACTCGTGTAGTCGCACGAAGCGCTTCTTCACCGCCATCATTGTTTGATCCAAGAATAGCAGACCGGCACTGGCGTGGAACAGGCCCATCACTTTGCCCACAGCGCGCTTGAGGGCACCGCCCGCCTGCTCAGCGCTGGACCGAAGCTTGTCGATGAAGCTGGGGTTAAGGACGTCTTCCTTGACCTCTTCAACCTTCGCAACAGTCATGATCGCCTCAACTGGCGTCGGGAAAACTCCGAGCGCGCCAGCTTCTCGCAGCGCGCGCTCGGCCTCGGCGCGAACGCGGGCGAGCTGCCTTGGGGTTAAGCTACAGTCGTCCGGTCGCCGCATAATCAGCCCTTCTTGGTACGTAGGTATGCGAGGTAGTCCAAGAGGGCGGTTTCCTCATCGGCCGTTAGATTATCGACCGCGAACGTTGCGGCCCGCCCATGCTTGACGTCAGCAGGACGTTGGGCCGACGGCACGATGTAGCCCGCTCGCTCCATCAGCGTCTCGTAAGGGACCGCCAAGACGGTCGAGAGGGTGTATAGGATGTGCGGAGAGGGTTTGGTGATTTTTCCGCTCTCCAATTGGCTCAAGTAGGCATTCGAAATCTCCTTGCCGGTCGCCTCCTCGACATCGCGTTGCGACATCTGAAGATCGGTACGGGCCTTCTTGATGATCTGGCCGAGGTTGGTTGGCCTGGCGGCTTGATCAGTTTCATCATCGGTCATGCAGGCTCCTCCGCGAACCGGACACGGAGTCCGGCCTATAGAATATCGGCTACCTCGATAAGTTCGTCAAGCGAGCAAAGTTAATGCTTGACATACTTAGCACGCATTCTCATCTTAGCGACATCGGCGATTGGCCGGAGAAGCTGGAGTACGAAATGACTGAGTTGAGTGAAGAAGCCGCGGATCGCGGCAAGCGTCGCCGCATCGAGGTTGCGGATGAGACCCTGACCTACCGAAACGTGCTGATCGACGACCTGACGCCGACTGGCGCCCAGCTCGCCGCTGCAGCTGGCTTCAAGCCGAAGCAACACGCCGTTGTGCTGCAGGTGCTTGCGAACGGCGAACTTGAGGACATACGCCCGAGCGAAACCGTGGACCTGAAACGAGCCGATGGCCAGTTCGTGATCGTCGAGACTGATCGCGACTACTTCATCACGATCGACGGTCAGCGCTTCCAGTGGCCGTGCCGCATTGTCTCGGGCGCTATCGTTCGCAAGCTCGGCAAGCTGCCTGCTGGCGTCGCGGTGTACCTCGAGCAGGTTGATGAACCTGATCGTGAGATCGGTGATCAGGACCTAGTTGATCTGGACGGGCGCGGAGTCGAGGCCTTCGTAGGCCGGAAGCCGTCCTGGAAGCTCAACATTCAGGGTGTGATCAT
This sequence comes from Pseudotabrizicola sp., assembly GCF_030684215.1. Taxonomy (GTDB): domain Bacteria; phylum Pseudomonadota; class Alphaproteobacteria; order Rhodobacterales; family Rhodobacteraceae; genus Pseudotabrizicola. Next base: position 52,938 of record NZ_JAUXOV010000008.1, on the reverse strand, counting down.
CGTGTCCGACACGCCGACCATCGTCGTGAGCGACGCGATGATCAAGGCCGGCTTCGATGTCGCCCAGAGCTGGCACATGTTCCTGAAGGTGGCGGGTCAGGCGAAGCGCGAAGTCGTGTTGACCGATGTTGTCGATCTGCGCACCCCTGGCATCGAGAAGATCCGCCTGACGCCGAAGGAAGTTAACAACGGTGAGGCACCTCCGGCGTCTCGCCGGGACTTTGACGTGCTGGGGGTGGATGAAGCCTATCTCGATTGCACCGGCTTTAAGTGGGAGACGGTGAATGACGGGGGGAGGCGTTGGCTGGTCATCCACCACTATCCCGTTCCGGCCGGCTTCAGCGTTACTCAGACGCGCCTCGCCCTTGAGATCCCGCCGACTTACCCGGCCGCCCAGATCGATATGTTTTACACCTATCCGGCGCTTGCACTCGTGTCGGGTCGAGCGATCGACTGTACTCACATTCCGGCGACGATTATGGGCGTGCCCTACAATGGCTGGTCGCGCCATCGTGGGCCGGGTTCGGAGTGGAATCCTGCGTCCGACAATATCATCACGCATATGGCGCTCGTCGAATCGGCGCTCGGCAAGGAAGTCGGGGAATGATGCCGAACTGGACGCTCAGCTTCGCCGGAGCGACGCTTGATTGCGTCCGCCGGCATCTCTTCCCTGGCGATGGCTGTGAGGCCGCGGCAATCCTTGTCTGCGCCCGCGTGCCAGGCCCTCGACAGCGCCTATTGGTCCGAAAGGCAGTCCTCGTGCCCTATGAGGACTGCGCGCTGCGTGAACCCAACCGCATTGTTTGGCCTGGTCTCTGGATCGAAGAGGCGATCGACCTGGCCGAATCGGAGAATCTGTCTCTCATTTTGATCCACTCCCATCCCGGCGGCCTGTTCGACTTCTCCAGAGCCGACGACCAAAGCGACGCTCGGGTGATCCCTGGCCTGTTTGAGGCCCTCGGCTCGTTTCACGGTTCCGCCATCATGATCCCGGATGGGCGGGTGCGCGGGCGCCTGTACGCTCAGGACGGAACGTGTTGGCCAATTAATCTTGTGTCAGTGATCGGTGATGACATCGACCTGATCTGGGCTAGCGAGCATCCACCGTCCAGAGTCACTGATCGGCCCGTCGCATTCACAAGCGGTATGACCCGCGAGCTGGGGCGCCTGCGTGCTGTCGTGATCGGAGTCTCGGGCACTGGCTCGATCATAGGTGAGCAAGCCGCCCGATTGGGCTTCGGCAGAGTTGACCTGATTGACTTCGACCGCATCGAACCCCACAACTTGAATCGTATTTTGAACGCTACCCAGGCTGATGCCGCGGAACGCCGGCTCAAGGTCGAAATGTTCGCTTCTGCAGTCGCCAGTCATCGCGGCGAAGGTGTCGCGACTGCCATACCGGCATCCATCACTAGCCGGGAAGCGGTGCTGGCGGCCAGCCAGGCTGATGTACTATTTTGCTGCGTTGATACGCTTGAGGCTCGCCAAATGGCAGACTTCATCGCTCAAGCGTTCCTGCTTCCTCTCTTCGACATGGGTGTGGTGATCCCGCTCCGCAAAGCTGCACGAGGAATGGCGATTGCAGATGTATGCGGTCGGGTGGATTATGTTCAGCCGGGCGGTTCCACGCTGCTGGATCGCGAAGTGTACTCACCCGCCAGTTTGCGCGCGGAGTACCTACGCCTTACGGCTCCCGGCGCCCACCAACACGAACTCGTAGCTGGATATATCAAAGGCATGATTGAAGAGGCCCCCTCAGTGATCACGCTCAATATGCGAGTCGCTACGGCAGCGATGAATGAGTTCATTGCGCGAGCTTACCCTTTCCGCCTAGACCCCAACGGGAATTATGCCCGCACGGAGTTCAGCTTGGCAGCGGGTGAAGAAGAGTTCACTGCGGAAGAAGCATTTCCCAAGTCCAATCTTGGCCTCTTCGCGCGTGGTAATCTGGAGCCGCTGCTTGGCCTTCCAATACTTAAACCGCGGAGGGCGGATTGATGATGGACATTCGGAAGTGGTGGCGCGACGTTTGGGCACAGTTCGGACCTGGGCGGCGAATGATCGTGATTGAAGGGGACAGTCTGCCTCAATCCATGCCACGTCGTGATCTCGTGCTGGCGCGCGAAGACGGTGAGGACTGGTGTGTAGGCATGCGCTGCCCCTGTGGTTGCGGAGACATCATCGAACTCCTAGTCATCGCTGAGGCCAAGCCTCGCTGGGACGTTAGAGCTGATCGAGAGAACAGACCGACATTGTCTCCCTCCGTGTGGCGCAAGACTGGTTGCCGGTCACACTTTTGGGTGCGGCGGGGTCGGGTTCATTGGTGCGATTAACTTCGTCCCCAAAGCCAGCTCTCATTGGGGTGCAGACGCCGCGGACGAATTTCTGCGCCACACGTTGAAAGACCGCTTCCGGGAACGCCGCCGCGCAGCAGTCGAACATGTCGAATGTCGGCAAAGGGCCGGTGGCTTCGTCAACCCAACCGAAGCTCAAGCGCGAGCCGCTTCCTTTTCCAGCAACCCTCGCAGCAGTGCCAACCGATCACCGCTAAATTCACCCTCCCTGAGGGTCAGCTCCTGCATTGCCCTAACAAAAAACTGGCGGAAATCCCTGCGCTCCTCGCACCAGGCAAGTAACTTCACCCCTTGGGGCGGATGCACGAGGGCCAGGGGCAGGACCGTGCGCGTTGTCTCTTGTCCGGAAAGGTCGGTGTATTCGAAGGCCACCGGCTGGCTGGCACGGATCGCCCCGTGGAGTGCGGAAAGATCGGCTGCCGCTGCCGCAGGCAGATCTCCGTGCCAATAGGCGGCGGGACGTACGTCCAACAACTGGTAGATTTGACCGAGAAGGGCGGCTTCAGGATCGGTTTCCGCCAGTCGGGCAAGCGTTGCTTCGGCAGCTTTTGCGGCCACCGGATCACCACGATGGCTTGCCAAGGCGAGACCCCTGAGGGCCGCGTCACGCAGTTCGAGATCCAAAGCAGACGCTGGTTGGGCTGCCACGCTGGTCGCTGCACTTTGCCCAAAACCGATAGCGGCGGCAAATCCAGCAAGCCGGGTGCCGAGCGCGCGGCGCGTCAGGGACAAGGGCGTGGGGCGACCGGGTCGCATGGCAAATCCTCGTGGGCATTGGAAAAGACTGCCTTCTTCGCACGGCAGGGGTCGTTTGGTCCAGTATTTTCACGTAGAACCATCGCCTCCGAACCTGGAAAATGCCCGCATTCACAAGGCTGACGGCCTGTTCAAGTACGCGAATTGTTCCGGAGTCGATCCCCGGATGGCACTAAAGTTCCAAGCCTGCGAGGTTGTTGGAGAACTTGCTCATCTTTGAGACCGCGATTGTGATGGGTGGTCTCAAGGCTGCGAGATCAATCTCGGGCTCAGCGATGGCTTCGGCCTGTGTCACCTTGACGAGCACCTTAGTATCGACTGCAGCTAGCTCGGCCTCTGGCGCGATTTCTTCCCTCGCCAAAATCTCGGCCGCCAGTTTCGGCTCTGGTTCAACCGGGACTTCCGCCTTCGCCTTCTCCGGCCGCACAAAATCAACCACCATCCTTTCGGCTAAGCGCCGTTCCAACGCCTCCATCCGTTGGGTCAGCACCTGCACGTCCGCAACTTCCTTTGGCGGATAGGGCAGGGCACCCTTTTGGGCATCGAACAGCTTCTTGAACGTCGGGTCCTGGAAGTAGACGATCCTATGGACCAAGAGCGGGTTCTGCCGTTCCGGGATGAGGATCGCTTGATCCAGGTTCAGCCGCCGCACCTCGTCGGGCGTCAGGAGGGGACGCTCTTCCATGCGCCGACTGACTGACCGCCGCTGCATGAAATCCCGATCCCGCGAAACACTATCCGACACCGAAAGCTTGGTGGTCTTGCCCAAAGCGTCTGAGATTTCCCCCGCCGTTTTCTTGTCGTTGGCGGCAAGGTAAAGCTTCATTCCAGCTGCGGACTCGAGCGAAAGCCGGACATTCTCGCCATAGATGTTGTCGAGGCCGGGGATCGACTGGGTGATGATCGACACCCGCGCACCGTGACCGGCGAGCTGTTTCAGGGCCTGCTCGACGATGGGCATGGGCCCGAGCTGGTCAAATTCATCCAGCATGACCATTACGGGCCAGGGCTCTGATTTCGGGTCGGGGAGGGTGGAGCGCATGGTGGCGATCAACTCACCAAAGAACAGCCGTACCAAAGGTGACAAAGTGCGGATGTCATCGGCGTTGACCACGACATAGATCGACATCGGCCGTTTGCGCAGATCGGCAAAGGAGAAGTCATTGCCGGAGGTTGCGCGATCTACTGCCGGGTTGTTCCACAGCGTCATGCCCGCGCCACCAAGGACTGAGGCGTGGGAGGACAGCGTCCGATCAGAATAGCCTGCGAATTTGCGGAAGGTCTGGGCCGCGTTGGTATGTTTCACCTCCTCGGAATGCTCGCCGTAAACTTCCTGAGTAGCGCCGCGCCCAAAGAGGATGCGGCTGATCTCGCCGATCGTGGGTTTGCCCCGCTCGATGGCCAGAAGCCCTGCGGCCACGAAGAGTTCGCGTCCCTCGGTCAGGAAGTCGCCGGCCGTCCCCTTGTCCGAAACCGTCAAGAAATAGTCAGAAATTTTGGCCAGTTCGGTGTAGCGCTGTTCCAAATTGGCAATGCGGGCGACGCGCTCGAGCGGGTTGTAGCGATGGGTTGGATGTTCAAAATCGAAGGGCGAGAAGCGATAGACCGCATCACCTTCGGCCTGTCGGTGCCGGGAAGTGGCCTCGAAAATCTCGCCCTTCACGTCGAGGACAACGATGCTGCCATTGAAGAGAAGGGTATTCGGGATGACATAGCCCACACCCTTACCAGCGCGGGTGGGTGCCACGACGAGGCAATGCGGGAATTTCTGGAAGGTGGCGCTGACATATGGCGCGGTCTTTGAAGGCGCGCCCAACTTGCCGAAGACCATCCCCGCGCCCAAAGGCTGCAGGAGGCCATTTGCCTTCATCTCCGCGCGCGCCTGGAATTTGGCCTGCCCGTATTCGGTGAGCTGCTGGCGGAAGGTCAGGGCGACGGCGGCAATCGTGAAGAGCACTGTCGATGCGCCGACGATCTGCCAAGGCAGGACCCATGGCACGGAGGTCAGCCGTGCAAAACCAGGGAACTCGGCGATTAGGACAAAGATGCCAGTTGCGTTCGGATCGCGCCCCAAGATCAGGTTTAGGACGAGACCCCCGGCGATGAGACCAACCAGCAGGCCGGACGTGAGACCAAGGGGAAGGAGATATGCAATGCGTTGCATGATCAAAACTCCCGGTCTTGATTGCGATCATGAGCATGTGCCCGCGCGTGTTCCGGCGGTCGCGACGCCGCTTGCGCCACCATTCTGCGTTCCGCCGCTTCCGCTTCATGCGCGCTGAGGCCAAGTGAGGGATGTTCCTTCGCCGCCGAGACGACGGCCACTGCCATAGCCGCCCGAGCGGCTGGGTCCGGCACATCCTTGGCCAGTGCCTCGGCCCGGCCCGCGGCGATATCCTTCAGAACTGACGCCCCGTAGCGTTCCTTCATCTCTTCCGCGAAATCCCGTGCTTGATTTTCGTTGCGGAAGGCGACCGAGCCTTGGTTGGCATGGACGCGTGCCAGCGACCCCAATGCCTCGATTAGCGGATCAGGACTGCGCTCCAATGCGCGATTGTGCGCTGAGTGGATGAGTTCAGCAGCCCGTTCATAAAACTGGTCCACCCGTTCCGCCGCAGAACTGCGACCATGGGAACTGCCGAGATCAAAGCCGTGGCGCTTCGCGACGTCGGCGATATCGGATTTCACCCAAGATTCCTCCTCGCGGGCGTTGGCGGCCCCGGTCTCCAGACGCTTCCGGAGTTTTTCGGCGTCGATCCCTGCAGCGCTTGCGGTCAAGCTAAGCATGCTCTGAAATAATTTGGCACTGCCCGTTTGGAACTCGGTCTCTGCGCCACCAACCACCAGCGTGGTCGCGGTGATGGCGGTGTTGTAAAGGGTCGAACGCGGCTCGGTTTCGCGCTCTGTCTGCCCCCGATCCAGTCGAAAGGCCGCCGTCGCTTCTTTGGCGATGCCCTGCATTTCGGCTCGCAGGTCGTCTTGTCGGTCAGGCGGCAATCGGTCGATCTGCGCGGTTGATTGCGCCACCCAGGCCGAGATTGCCCGCGCCGGGTCGGAAGCAAAATCGCTCCGCTGCCTTTCTTCATCGACATGGGCCGCCATCACCGGACTTTGCGCCAGATGCTTGGCCAAGGCTTCACTGAGCGGACCCTCATCGGGGAACTTCGCCAAAACCTCAGCACTGCCATCCCGGGCATAAGAAGTGACGGCCAAAAGCTCATCGGGCAGAAATCCGGCGGAGCCTTCGCCGTCGACAAAGCGACCGGTGCCGAGCGTGGTTTCAGCATCGGCGATATGCCCGGCCACCACCTTGCGAAATGCCGGGTCCGCGACGAGGCGCTCCGCCAGATCGCGGGTGTTTTCATTGTCCCGGCCAAGGGTCAGCACAAGCTGCGCCTCGTCGCCCGCATAGATGGCGGTCTCGGGGCGGGCGAACTCGGGCTGTGGCCGATGCTCAAGGACAAGACCTTCCGGCCCGCGGTCGGGTTCCTCCACCAACTCGCGGTCAATTTCGGCCGCGCGCTTTACAGCAAGCTCAAGCCCTTCCTCACCACCTTCATAGAAATCATAGGCATGGCGCAGGGCTTCACGGGAATTAGGGAAGGTGCGCTCCGAGACTTTAAGATCAATCTCCCCTCCTGGCAGATTTGCCTCATAGCCTGTGTGAATGCCCCGATCAGTTGCCGCCGCCACGGGCCGAAGCTCTACATTTGCATCGGTCGTGACCCAGTCGCCGGTGGCGATGACGGGCGGTTTTTCGGCAAGGGCATCCTGATACGCGGCCAACTCTCGATCCGCCACTTCTCCACTGGCTTGCACCGCCGCGCGCAATGTCGGCCCGGGTGGGACCGCGTCATTGTGGTCAGTCCAAAGCGCCACTGCCTTTTCAGGCGCGCGGCGCGCGAAGGCCTCGAGATCATCCCGCAGCCCCGTATCGAGCCGCTCGGTCACGGCCGGACCATCTTTGCCCCGCTCAACTTTGCCCAACCGCTCCGTCAGCGAGGCCTCCATCGCATTGAGGAACCCGGCGCGAAACTCCGCATCGGGTGCATGTGAATCCGGCAGGCTCTTGAAATACCGCGTTTCGCCGGTCTCATGGGTGCCATGAAGCTCTGTTCGTGCCATAGTGCGGGCGGTGTTACCATCAATGTGTGCAACCGAGGGCCGTTCGGCCGGATCCGCGCGAAAGAAAGCTTCGCCCGCCAGACGGGGATCGTCGAATTCTTGCGCCGCCCCTGAAAGGGTCAGCCGGACCGAGAAGTATTCCTTGGGTCGGTCGGTGGCAGAGCGCTCCGCATCGCTGCGCTCAGTTCCCGCGCGCGCCGCGCTTGTATTGATTTTGTTTTCCATGGGTTACCTACGGGCAAAAGAGCCGGAAATGGGGAAGGCGCGCGCGCTGCGGCGGTTTCAGTCGTCGAGGCCAGGGAAATACATCTCCATGATCCCGCGCTGATCGCCGAGACGGCCCATCTGCAGGATCACGTCGATCGAGGTCTGAAGATACCGGATCACCTCGCCGAAGCTGAGCTTGGTGCCCTGCGCCATCACGAGAAGCGCTAACCGGTCCATTGCTTTGCGGGCCGAATGGGCATGCAGCGTGGTGAAGGACCCCGAATGGCCTGTGTTGATCGCGTCCAGAAACGTCGCTGCCTCGGCCCCGCGCAATTCACCGAGGATGATGCGGTCTGGCCGCAGCCGGAGGGTGGCCTGCAAAAGCTTGTCGGCCGAGCGGGGTGAGCCTTCATCGCGCTGCGCGATGAGACTGACAGTATTGGGCTGGCCGGGAAGGAGTTCGAGGGAATCCTCTATCGTAACAATCCGCTCATCTGAGGCGACCATTTCCAGAAGCTTGCGGCCCAGCTCGGTCTTGCCGGTCGAGGTCCCGCCCGAGACGATGACGTTTAGCCGCTCGGACACCAGCTTGCCCAAGAAGGCCTCAACATCCGCCCCTTCCGATCCGGCGCGAATCTTAGCGACCATCGCGCGGCGCTCCTCTTCCAGGGAGTTTTCTTGGCCGCGCAGGAAGCTGAATGATTTGGCCGTCCGCCGAATATCCCCCCGGGATCGAAACACTCGAATGCCAATCACCGTGCCGCCCGAGACGGCGGGGGTGCCCACCACCTGACAACGCAACATCAGATCGCGATACCGCACCGCCGCCGAGACCAGCGGCGCCGTTTCCGTGAAGGTGTTCGATGTCGAGTTGGCAATCTGGGAGGCCAGATCGCGCACCGCCCTTGCGGGCAGGGCGGCAAGGCCGCTTGGGGTCATGTGGATTTGCCCCGCGCGCTCCAGCCAGATCGATCCATCGGCGTTGATAGCGAGTTCCATGACCGCTGGGTCTGACAGGGCGGCATCGAGCTGCCCAAGATAGGTGTCGAGATAGCTCATCAGTAGAACGCCAGATCCGCATCGACACGTATCATCACCACCGCGCCTTGGTTGACGCTGATCGTCGGCGGGATGCTGAGATAGTCGGCCATCACGGTGTTGACTGCCTCGCCGAGATCGGTGCCGACATTTTCGGCGGTGTCAGAGGCCACTTCATTGGCCGCATATTTGTCGGCTGCCAGTGTTGGCACGGCACCGATCAGTGAAATCAGAGCGGCCGTGCCAAAACGCTGGAGGAAGTGGTTCCGTACAGTACCGGGCAAGCCCGCGCGCCCGATGCGATCCGTGCCAAAGGCAGCAAGTGTGACGGACTGCCCGTCGGTGGTGACCAGCCGATCCCAGGCGATAAGCACACGCCGCTGACCAGCATCGACCTCGGAATCGTATCGCCCGAACAGCCGCGAGCCGCGCGGGATGAGCACTTGGGACATATCAAACGACCAGACATCATGACTGACGATAGCTGAGACATTGCCGGCCAGATCCGTGCTGATCGCGGTCTCAAGCGCGGCCTCGATCAAAGTGCCTTGCATGACAGTATGGGCCGGATCGGCGATGACCTCTGCTTGCCGGACTTCGGCCGCTTTGGCCCCGGCCCTGCGAAACGCATCATCGCCGGTGGCCGCCTGTCCCGGCGCACCCGGGGCAGGGGCCGCGGTGCCAGCCTCACCGCCCATGTCCATGCTGGAGCGCAGGGCCACCATGTCGGAATGAATCTGCGCCTCATTCAGCATTTCGGCCTCTTGCCTGCGCCGGGCCAATTCTTCTTCCCGGGCGCGCGCGGCTTCAGCCTCAGAGTCCCCATCGATCAGCAGCTTGGTCTCAAGTTCGGTCTGAAGCCGGATGTTCTCGCGCTCAAGATCGGACAGCGCTGCCGCACGCGCCTTTGCATCGGCATCAAGGGCAGCGACCTGCGCTTTCAGGTCTGCGAGTGCCGCCTCATCGGTGACGGTCACCGGATTGGCCTTCAGATCGGCGATCTGGGCATTGAGCGCCTCGATCTCTGCCTGCAAGCGCTCCGCCTCAGAGGTATCCGGCGCTGCCGGGACGATTTGCGGCTTTGGCCGTGAAACGCTGAAGCCATCGGTTCCTGTCCCGTCGCCTTGGAAATCGCTGACTGAGGCCGTCTCGATGGCGGGTGCCGGGGCAGGGGCGTCGGGTGCGGCAAGGACCAGCCAGGCCCCGACGCCGACACCGGCAACGGCTGTGACGGCGGAAAGCGCGTAGGGGTTTATGCCACGGCGGCGCTTCGGGGCCTCAGACGGCCTCATGCGCTCCATGCGGGCGGTGAGTTTCTCGGCCTGGGTCTCGTCAGTCATTGGCTGACCCCCGCCTCAGCGGTCACGCAAACATACTCCTCGCCATAGCGCAGCACCCAACGCTCAGAGCGGGTGCTGACGGTGATGGTGGTGCCGCGGACGGAGGAATTGACCGAGTATTCCTGCCCCTTGGCATCTGCCCGGAAAATCGTCGGCATCGGCGCACCGGGCGGGATGACAAATGTGGTCTTTCGCCCGTCATCCGAAATTGACACCGGCGCAAAGCCGGGCTGGGCGCGGCCCTTTTTCATTATCTTGTAGCTCATGGGCAGGGAGGGGGGGATCTCGCTTCCGGCGGCCGCTGCACGCGTGCTGCCCGGCACGGTGAACTTCACCGAATAGTTCGGCTCTCCACGGCCGCCTTCGGTCACCTGCAGAAAGTAAATGTTGCGCTGCGTCTCGACCGTCAGGTTGGTCATGGCCCCGGCGACCACGGGTTTGATGATTAAGAGGTTCGCACGTTCCAGTTTGTCGATCTTGAAGCTTTCCAGATCGCCGATGGCAATCGACTGGATTTGCTCGCCGCTCCCAAGTTCGACGAGGGTCACGTTTCTAAGGCGCGTGTTGATCCGGTAGACCTGACCTTCCTGATAGGTGGCATAGGTCACACGAGCATCATGGCTGCCGGGCCTGGGCGCGATTTCGGCCAAGGCGGGCAGAGCGGCGAGGCTGGCAAAAAGACCCAGCATAAGAAATGAAGAACGGGGGATCATGTCAGCCCTCCTGCGGGGTCAAGGTTTCAGCGGTGATGCGGTAGTCCGTCACCAGAAACCCGGTCGGGTTCTGCCAGACGAGATCGAGCGCGGTTTGTTTGGAGGGCTCGAAGCGATAGGTGACTGTGGCGGTAAACTTGCCGATCCGGTCAGGCACACCCTCGCCATCGGAAACCCAGGTCTTGGTGAAACGCACCTGGGCGGTGGTATCCGTCACCGGGGTGATCGACAGGACGTCGATGACCACTTTCGAGTTCTGGCCGTAAAGCTTGGGCGGATAGTTGGCGTTGCCTTCCGTCCAGAGGCTGACCAGCCCTTGGCGGGCATTGCCTTCGGACTAGGTATAGGCGCGCAGAATGCGGGACTCATTGTCGTGCTGGTCATAGGTTTCGCGGTCGGTGACATAGGCAAAGAGCAGGCTCTGCCGGATGGCCTCGGCCTGTTCGATCCCGGCCTTTTCGACCGCAACCACACGTTCAGCGACGCCGGTGTCCTTGTCGACGATGGCGAGGAAGGCCTCCGTCTGTTTCAGGGGCAAGAGGGTCACAACGGCGATCATCCCCATCAAGCCGATGGCCAGCCCGCCACCGGCCACGGCATAGGCGATGCGCTCGCGCTTTTTGACGCCGTAGAACATCTCAGCCTCGAGAAAACTTCTCAATTCAGGGGGCGATCCTGTCATTTTCTTGCTCCGGAAATAGGAAATTGCGCGGTCGGCAGTCGTGCGGCGTGGGCCAGCTCGTCAGCGTCAACTGTCGCGGATGAATTGACCCAAACGCGCCCTTGCGGCCTGGCCGCGCTCGGCATCGGACCGTGCCTGATCGCGCAGATGGTGGTGTTCAGTCTTTCCGTGCATGAAGCCCGAGCGCACTTCGTTCATGCGCCGCGCCGAATAGTCGGAAGCCTTTTCCAGCGGCTTACCCGCAACGCGCAGCGCTTGCGGCGCAAAGCTCGCGAGGCTGATCTGGCCGGTGATATGTGTTACGGCATTCGGGATCGCCATGAGGGCAAATATGCCGACGAAAACGATGACGAAGAAACCAAGAATCGAGCCGAGGTCGGTGACGTCCTCGGTTTCCCGAAACACATCGTGCGCCACGGTTACCACGGCCACGATGACTCCAGCCGACGCCACTGGGTACATCAGGTAGCCGATCATGGCCGAGAGCCAGGCCTCGAACATGCCCTTGGTCTTCTCGAAGATCGTAGCGCCGATGGCAATCGGGGCAACCCCGAGCAAAAAGGCGATCATCAGCTTCGAGAAGCCAACGATGAAGACATAGACCGCCATCAACACGCCAAGCACGACATAAAGGACTGCAGCCACGAAGCCGCGCATGATGGACGACATCGCCGAAGACACGGAATCCACATTTCCGGCCATCATGTTCGCCATGTCATCCATGGCTGCTGTGGCGGATGCACCGACACCGCCGCCCCCGAGCCGGAAGTATTCCAAAGCAAGGGCGCTCAGCCCATTGCTGGCGGCGTCGTAAATCTGGGTGAAGTTCGACCAGGTCAGGCCAAACATCAGGACCATAACGATGCGGAACGACAGTTGCACTGCGTCGCGCATGGAAATCCGGTAGACATTCAAGGCCGCGTTGATCCCGACCATGACCAAGAGGAGGGCGAGCAGGGTTGTGTAGATCGGCCCAACAGCACCGGCAGTTGCCTCAAAATACTGCCGCCCGGCGGAGGTGATCGCCGTGTCCAGCGTCGTCAGGATGGTCGAGACACTGTCCATCAGAAACTGCCGCCGCACATCGTTTCGGCGACCGCGATCAGTTTCTTGGCCTCTGTGGAAATCGCTTCAGTCTGTAGCCAGGTCAGACGCTCGACGTTGTGGTATTCGCGCAGAGCAGCCGCCACCGCATCGACCTCGTCCCAATCAGCCACTTTGCCGGCGCAGCCGCAGTCCTTCGTTGCGATGACATTGCGCGCACGCACAAAGCTATAGATGTCGCGCAAAGCTCGCGCTTCGGGGCCGGACCGCGCCAGCTCATAGCCCGCAGGCCAGAAGGCCTGACAGTTCCGAAACTCCTCGTTCACTGCTCCCGGGATAGGCTGGACATCGTCGGGTAGCTCGATTTTCGGCAGAATGCTGAGAAACGCTTCTTCCTCAGCGATATCTGCCGGGGCAGGGGTTGTCTCAGCCACTACCGCCCCGGAAATCAGAGGCATCACCGCCAATGCTGCACCAAGCGCACGTCCAAGATTGATGGTTTGCATCGTCATTCTCCCCCAAGGACCTTGATGAACTTCTGTTCTTCGGCGGCTGTGGCGGCATCCATGACGCCGGCCTCGCCCATGCCCATCAGCTGAGCGGATTCCATGTTCCAGATATTGGCCAGCGCGATTGACAGTTCTGCCGTCACGCGGGTGTTGAGGTCGATGGCCTCTTTCAGCCCTTCGGTGTCTGGAATTTCCTGAACGAGCTCGTGGACCCGCTCGAGGCTTTCAGAAGCCTTGACCGAGGATGTTTCTGCGGCTGCCGAGAGAAAAGCAGCCGTGTTTGCTTGCGTGCCGATCCGAGCCGCCCCTTCGTCTTCGCTGTTCGCAAGTGTGTCGACGGTGGCCACATCAAGACCCGCCGAGGCGAAGAACTCTGAGACATATTGCGCGGCGGGCTTGTCGCCGACCTTGCCCGAGGTCGTCATCAGAGAGTACTTGCCATCTTTCGCGGAAATCAGGCCGCCTGTGAGGTCGGCAACGTCGGGCAAGATGTCGTCAAAGAACGTGTCCGGGTCTGGAATGCCCAAAGCCTCCAGCGTGAGCCCGTTTCGCAAGGCGTCCAGCTGCGCCTTCAGCGTTGCGATCTGTTCGATCTGCTTCAGGATCTGCTCATCGAGCTTCAGGTTTGAGGCGATCATCTCCTTCACCTGCAGCTTGGCCTCGGTCAGCACCTCGCCGATCTTGGCAATGCTGGTGAGGTCAATCGTCGGCACGCCTTGCGCGAAGACGGGGGCAGGGGAGAACAAGGCTGCTGAGATCAGAAAAGGGCCAAGACCCCGGACGAGATTGCGGATCATTCGGAACCACCCTTCACTTTGATAAATGTTGCGTCGATGGCATAGGCCTGCAGCCAGAGGGCGTAGCGGGCCTGATCGACCTTTACGCGCGCTGCCTTGACCCGCTCGACCATCAGCCCGATCCGGACGGCTTCCGCCCGGGCATCGCTGTTGAGGTCCAGCGCCTCTTTGGTCGACTTGGTCGTGGGGATGCGCTCGATGATGGACCGAAGGCGCTTCAGCGAAGCCTCGATTTCGATGCTGGCATGCATGCCGTAGTGCAGTCCCGCGTCGGATGTGTTGCTCGCCTCAGCGATCGCCATGTCGCGCGGATCAAAAGTGCCAACCTGATCGACGCCAGTGATCTTGCCCGCATAGGCATTGAAGAACCCTGTGATGCGGACGACGTAATTCTGCGTCTCCTCAAAGGGCGGGATGCCACCGTATTTGGTGACATTGCCGGGGCCGGCGTTGTAGGCCGCCAAGGCCAGCGGCACCGAGCCAAACTTGTTGAGCTGGGTCAGGAAGTACCGCGCGCCACCATCAAGCTGCAGCATCGGATCATCATAGTAGGCGGGGTAGATGCCAAGATCCTTTGCCGTGTCCGGCATGACCTGCGTCAGGCCAAAGGCCCCAACCGGGCTGCGTGCCCCGATGGAAAACCCGGATTCCTGCTTCACGAGGCTTTGAAACCAGATGCGGAACTCCACCGGGTTCAGCCCGGCGCGGGCAAGGCCCGGGTGTCCGGAATACTTCTGCGCGGTGGCGACAATCATCTCTTCGATGCTGGTCTTAGCATCGCCAAACAGCCGATCGGCGTAGGGGTTGTTGTCCTCCACGGCATAAAGGACTTCGGCCTCGGCCCCGGGGATCATTTCGAGATCGCCAATCCACGGTGTCTTGCCCGTCATCATCGCCAGCGTGGCGTCGAGCGCGTCGAGCTGTTCCTGATGCAACTCGTCGATACGGCGTTTCTTGTCGGCCTCAAGTTCGCGCGCGCCGGTCAGATAGGACATCTGCGCGATTTCCAGCCCATGCTGGATGATCGACTTCGGGTCGACAATCGGCACGCCCTGCGCCGACGCAGGCCAAGGCAGGACGGCCACGCCCAAAGCCAAGGCCCCGAACAGGCCAAGAGGTTTATTCGCAGGGAATGACATCAAGGCTCGACGTGTTGCCGCGAGAGACAAGCCCCGCATCCGGGCTTGCGCCCTTAGTGGAAGTGGTCATAGTGGATCCTGCGGTGGCCCAGCAATTGGTTTTGGCAATCGGCACGCCGGTGCAGGCGGCGAGACCGAGGGATGCCCCCATCATGACAGCCCAAAACCGGACTCGCATAATCAAGGTTATGTAACTAATTGATCTCATTGGTCAATCACTCCTTCCAGAATTTGGGCCGCGCGGCGTAGTCGGTGCCGAAGGCATTGAGCCCGGCTTGACCACCGCCGAGCGCCGTCAGCAAAGGCCCGAGCGCCTTCAGATCGACGTTGAGGACGGTCGAGCCGCGCGGGGAACGTGACAGCACCAAGCGCTGACCCGGGATCGGGTTCAGGACGAAATCCAGCTCACCATCGGTCAGGCGGAAGCTGTCATAGTCGCTCGATGCCGCTTCGCCGTTCGGAAACAGAAGCTGGTTTGGCAGCGCCTCCAGGATCGACCGGGCTTTCGAGCCGCGGATCTGGCTCGGGAACTGGGTCATCATCACGACGACCACGTTCTTCTTCCGGGCCGTCACCAGCCATTCAGCGAGCTTTTTGGCGAAATACTCGTCGTCGAGGACTTTCCATGCCTCGTCGATCAGGATGAGCGTCGGGCGCTTTTCTTCAATCAGCATCTCGATGCGTCGGAAGAGATAGCCGAGGATCGCGGTGCGCTCGGTGCCGAGATCGAGGATCTCCGTCAGATCGACGGCCGTCACATCATGGCTGGTGAAATCCACCACCGGCTCTTTGGCTTCGCCGAAGACCCAACCATAGCGGCCATCCGGCCCCCATTCGCGCAGGCGCTGCGCAAGGTCGAGACCATCGCCGACGTCCCCAAAAAGCTCCTGAAAGCTCTGGAAGTTCCGCAGTCCATCGCGTGCCTTGCCGTTCTGGGCGACGGCGGATTTGAGCGCCTCGGATTGCAGCGGTGTCATTGGCCCGGAGCGGGATTCCAGGAGTGCAACCAGCCAGTCGAGAAGCCAGGCTTCCCCACGCTCTCCGGCCTCCGTGGCGAGCGGGTTCAGACCCGTCGGGCGTCCAGCACGTACTTCGGCATAGCGGCCACCAAGGGCACGTACCGCCATTTTGAGCCCAGCTTCCTTGTCGAAGATGATGGTCCGGCCCCCTGCCCTCTGGGCCTGGGCGGCAAGGAAGGCGACGGTTGTTGTCTTGCCCCCGCCGGACTTGCCGAGAACGAGGGTATGCCCGTTGGTCGGTTCCGCAATCGGATCACCTGGTTCATGGAAGCTGAAGCGGTGCAGCGAGCCTTGCAGGGTCTGGAAGGCGGTGATCGGCGTTGCCCAAGGAAGGCGTGCTTTTTCCGTGCCGGTGTCGGCGGCATGGAGTGCCGCCATATCCGCGAAATTGATCGACGACACTGTCATATCACGCGCCCGGTAGTCCATGTTGCCGGGATGCATAGCGAAGAACGCCGCTTCGAGCGCTGTGACCTCGCGCACGAGCCGCATGCCGTTTTGATGGGCGATGCCGCGGATGCGGGCGACTTCGCTGTCGAGCGTCGCCTCATCTGAGGCAAATACCGTGATCATCATCTGATGAACGCCAAAGCCGAGCGTGCCGCTCTCGGCCTTGTCGGCCGCCTCGAAAAGCTGCGCCTCGATCGTGGCTGCGATGTCCTCGGAGGCCCGCATTTGGGCGACGCGTCGTTTGACCCGTTCTGTGATGCTGCTGCGCTCAATTGGCGTGTAGCTGTGGGTGATGATCGTATCCTGCGCGGCCCCAAGCGCATCGAGCATTCCGGGCCAGGTCGCATTGGCATAGGATTTGACATAGAGGACGGCGGCAAGTTTCGGGTTGGCGGTACCCTCTTCGATCTCGACCACGCCATTGCGAAACTGCACGGAGGCCCCGGCGGCGTCCTCCGCGAGGAGGCAGTACGGGCTGCGCGGATGGTCCCGCAACTCGCCAGTCAGAAGCGAGGCGTAGAAGCCGACTAGGCTGCCATCGCTGATCTTTATCCGACGGGTCTTTATGCCCAGGCCCGTCTCGAGAATTGAGACGACCTCACGCATTTCTTCCAGCCGACGGGCGGTGTCTTCGCCCCAAACTCGGGCCGCAGCCTTGCCGAACAGCGGAACGGCCAGCGGTGCCACTTGCCGCCGGACTACCGTTAGGATCAGAACCGAGTCTTGCAGGTTGCGGCGGTTGAGCTCCTTGCCCCAGGCCTTTTCAATGTCGGCCGCAAAGCTGAGCCCGTGGATCGGCGCAATGCCGGTCTCTGCGGGCCGCATCATCCTGTGCAAATAGAAGGTGAAACGCTCATCGAGCGTATCCAGGAGGTGTGCGAAACCGCCCCGGAGTGCTGAGACCACAGCCGCACCGGAAGTGACGCCGTCGATGCCGGTCACTTCCAGCGACAGCATCAGCGCATTGTCCCGGGTGCGGACGACTTCGTCATCTAGCTCGATGACGTAAGGCAGATGCGCATAGATCTTCGGGTCCGGTGGGATCAGCGTACGCGCCTTGCCCCGCAAGCCTTCCTTCTCAAGAAACATGACGCCGCCCTTTCCGCAGGATGGCCATCGGCGTCAGCTGCATCATAACGGCAAAGACGTGATGCCCGTTTGGGTTTACCTTGGTTGCCAGACGCGCCAGCCCGTACCAGATCGGGGCAGTCAGGAACCACCAGACCGGCTTGAACAAGATGAAGGGCAGCACGGTCATCGCTCCCACTGCCATGGCATAGGGCATCGGCAGGCCAAGAAACTTGGCTTGCCGCGAGAGCCCGAGGATGACCGCGCTTTTCTCCATGGTTCTTGCCCTGCCTTAGCTGAAGGACGAGCGCAGGTTGGCGACGATGGCTGGACCCGCGAAGACGAGGAAGGCACCGACCACGACGAGCGCCACCCAGGCCCAGCTGATGCGGTTGAAGGCCGCGAGGAACCCGGTCACCACGAAAGCGATGCCGAAGAAGGCGGTCGCAAGGGTTCCCCTGAAGGAGGCCAGAACGCCGGTTGCGACAGTTTCGGCTTTGGTGAACACCACCTGCGCCAGCGCGGGCTCGGATTGCGCCAGAAGAAAGGTGCAAAGGGTCAGGCCCAGAAGAGCCACGTTTTGGTTACGCATGAGGGGTTTGTCCTTCTAGGTTCAGAGCTCGGTGAGGATGCGGTCATAGACCGCCATCACCTTGACGATGTGGGATTGAGTCTCGGCGTAGGGCGGCACGCCGTCATACTTGCGCACGGCTTCGGGGCCAGCATTGTAGGCGGCAAGGGCAAGCTCGAGGCTGCCGAAGGCTGTCATCTGTTCGAGAAGATAGCGCGCGCCGCCGTCGAGGTTTTCGATGGGGTCGGCAGGGTCGACGTTGAGGTAATCAGCTGTGCCAGGCATCAGTTGCGCGAGGCCAAGCGCACCGGCATGGCTGACAGCGCCTTGGGTGTAATTGCTCTCGACCTTGATCATTGCCTGAAAGAATGCCGCCCATTCGGCAGGCGAAAGCTCGAGCCGCGTAAGCGCCGGGTGGTCTTGATAACGCGTGGCAATCAGCCGGATCGAGGGCAGGACATCCCTGGGGGCCGCAACGCCCTTGGTACTGTAAGTCACATCAGCAGCGGCCTCAGCCCCCTCCATTTCTCGGGCCTCTTCTTCAACTGGTACAGGGCGGAGCGGTACAATCAGCTGTCCCTGCCCATCATAGCGCAGAACAGACGTATCAAGCGACGCAAGTTGGACGCCACCCCCCTGCCCTTCAGGCTCATTCCACCGGATCACTTCCGCCCGGGAGGCTCCGCATGCCAGTGCAGACAGCGCCAGCGACAGCAGGCACGTCGAGATGGTCGAGGTTGAGCTTGCCAAAGGCCAGGCCGAACATGCCGATCGGCGAATTGACGATGCGTTCCCGCGCAAGGGCCGTGACCAGCAGGAAACGCTCTCCCGTGGGACTGACAACGTAAAACAACCATTCCCCCGAAAATCGTTCGTCGGGCTTTGGCGCACTGACACACTCGATCTCAACAGTCGCTCCTTCGGATGCGGCCAGCTTGCGGAAGTCACGTTCCAGCAAGACAGGCAATGCGCGCCGTTTGGTATTCATGGGGTCCCCTCGGATCATCTGTTGGGAACGTTGTATCGCAGATTTCCTTATGAAACGACGCCTAACAGAAAGTATGGCGCATTCAATACAAAAATGACAAACACGATAAAAGAGGCATACGAATCCGAACCTGCGGTTGATCCGACGGGTGTGCGATGCTGGCAGTTGCACCTGTCGGTCCTCGAGAAAATGGAGCCAAGTTGTGAGACGCAGACGTTGAGAAAAGCCCAAGAAATATTGCCGGTTTTGCGGCCTTTACGTGCTTTTGAAAGATGTGGCCGAGCACGTGTGTCGCACAGACAAGCGGTGCAACTGGCCGCGATCACTGTGGTCATGTTTGTGAACTCCGCAGCTTTCGCACAACCAGAGGTGATTCGCTGCCTGCCGCCCGATGTGCCTGGCACCGACCTGCCCGAGGCAGTTCTCACTGAGTACCGCGCAGAGATCGCGGCCGAGTTCGAGACCTATTTTGCGGCCGTCAGCACCCATATCGCCTGTCTCGATACCGAGCGCAATCGAGCCCTGTCCGAAGCGCGCGTGGCTACCGAGGCCTATTCAGCCTTCCTCAACATCCCCCCAGCCCAGAAGGACCTCCCGTGAAACCTCTCCTCCCTGCCCTTCTCCTGGGTGTCGGCCTCTCAACCGCAACCGTCACCCCGTCAGTCGCTTACCCGGCAGACTGTGCGATCCTTCTGTGCCTTGCCGGGGGCTGGCCCGCGTCTGCCGAATGCACCCATGCCCGCGCGGTCTTCATTCGCCGCATCACGCCTTGGCCGATAGAGCCGCCGCTGCAGATCTGGAACTGTCCGATGCGTGTGAGTTTCCGGGCCGCGCAACGGCCGCTGGAGCGGCTCTACGACATTGCTGCTCGCAGTAGTCCAGTGCCACTGGCCTCCGAAACGGAAGCGAACTCAGCCCTCATTCTTGTGCAGGACCAAGCGGACGTCGACATCTCGGATACTGCTTTTGATTTTGTTCGATCAATCCGTGTGTTCGAGATCACCTTTCACCAACGTTGGACCGAGAAAGGTGACTGCAAGATCTCGTCTGCCGTCTACATTGGCAGCTACGGGGAGCAGGGCGACTATCATCGCCAGCCCGGCACTTCCGCCTCGGTTCCGACCGCATCAGATCTCGCTGTTCCGGCAGACTGCCGCAACTATTGGCATCGGTCCATCTTCGTCGAATGGCGCGACTATGAAGGCAGCTACGGACACGAAGAGGTTCACTACTGAGAACCTGACCCACGGCCATGCCCCACGTTGAACGAAAAACCGACACCTAGAAACAGAAACGACGCCAGACCATAGGCCCGACGCCGCACTGATTTCCTCGTGGTAGTGAGAACTTAGCGCGAGCTTTGGGTCCGTTCAACCGGCAAATGCCTTTGCCGGAACGAAATTTTGCACGCCTCACGGTCTGGTGTCGCCCCAAGACGGAACGACACATCATGGAACTCACGACCGGCGCCATCCTGCGCCGCATCACCGAAACCCCGCTTTCCACGGCGGCCCATAAACTCGCGACGATCATCCTCAATGGGATCGCCTGGAAGGATGGCTACAACGGGCTTGAA
The DNA here is from genome assembly GCF_030684215.1 of Pseudotabrizicola sp. Lineage (GTDB taxonomy): Bacteria > Pseudomonadota > Alphaproteobacteria > Rhodobacterales > Rhodobacteraceae > Pseudotabrizicola. The sequence continues at coordinate 32,562 of NZ_JAUXOV010000008.1, read as the reverse complement.
CGCGGAACTGCCGCCTTCACCCTCGGCAGTCTTGCCGACAAGATGGGCATATCGCGTCAGCACCTGACCCAGCTGTTGGCGGAATTGGCGTCATCTGCCCTTGGGCTCTTGCGTTGGAAGCCGCATGGCAAATTCGCGCCTTGGCTCTTCCGCTTTGGTGCTGTGGATAACCCTCCAACTGAGCCAGATTTCGTGTCAGCCACAGATGACACATCACTATCTAGAGATTCTAAGAACAAAATGATGTTCGCTGGAAGGATCGAGATAGGGCCTGGGTCAAACGTCTACCGCACGCCTTGGGCTGCGATGATTAAATCAGCGAAGACCGCCCTGCCCTGCTGGAATGTCGATTCCCAGATCATCTGGGACGCGTTCCGAGCGTTCAACAAGGCAAGGGGCAACGAGGAGGTGCCGGCAGGATATCTGCTAGGCTTCATGCGGAAGTGGCGGGCGTCGTCGCCAATTTCAGCTCCAAGGACCAAAGCATGGTCGGAGCCGGCGCGCAAAGAAGATCCCAGAATGCAAGAGCTCCATGACCAGATCTGCGCCGCACCAAGCGCCAACCGGCAGTTTCATGCATCGGATCTGTGCAGGCTGATTGGTCAGGCTGCCTACGAGACTCGTGTCCTCGACGTCGCCCGACGGTTCGGATGTCCGAAGTTCGCCGCAATCCTTGCAGTCCATGGAAGGGCGGTACTGGCAGGGGAGATATCACGTTGATACTGGCCTGACGCGGAAAAGTGACGCTTGTCACTTGCTTTGCCCCTTCTTACTTTGCTGACGGGAAGCATGGATTTCTGTAAAGTTTTAGGCTGGCTAGGCTCCAGGCCAATTGATCGTCAAAGCCGGAAACTGGCGGCAGCGGCGAGGGCGACGGCGGAGGGAAAGGCCTTGGCGCAACGGTTTCAAAGCGGCACCAGTCTTTCATCCGCCGAACATGACTAACGGTGAAGCAGTTGCATTCCTGCGGGCGGAGCTACTGGGAGGTTGCCGATGACATGGACGAGCGTTGTGACGAGTGTAGCGAAGCTGTTGAAATGCGCGTTGTGCGGAATGACGGAGATCGGTGATTTCCGGTACCCTGACGTGAATAGGACAAAGGGCAGGTTGGCATTCACGGCGGTTTCGGCGTCCACCTCGCTGTCACCGACATAGACAACCTGTGACTGTCCCAGCGCCTCGGCGGTAGCGAGAAGCGGCCTTGGGTCGGGCTTGCGCACCGGCAGGCTGTCGCCTCCGAGAACCGCCCCGAACCGCTCGATCAGACCCAGGTGCCGCAGCACCGCCTGTGTCGGCCGCAGGGGCTTGTTGGTGCACACGCCAAGCGCGAAACCCCGTGCCAGCAGGTCGTCCAATGCGGCCTCAACGCCGGGATAGCAGGTGGTCAGCCCGACGGCGTCCACATACCCGGCGGTGAAACTTGCCACCATCCCGGCGTGACGCGGACCGGCCGGATCCTCGCCGCTGGCCTGCAACAGCCGCTCCACCAGATGCGGCACGCCCTTGCCGATGAAACTGCGCACCTCGGGCAGGGTCAGGGGGGGAAAGCCTTCCTCGGCCAGCACGCGGTTGGAGGTGGCATGGATGTCGGGTGCCGAATCGATCAGCGTTCCGTCGAGATCGAAGATGATTGCCGTCATGCCGTTTGCCCCATGATCAGGGCGTTCAGCCCGGAAATGCCGTCAAATTCGGTGAAACCCGCGCGCACCCCAAGCGCCCCGGTAAAATCCTCGCCCACGGTATAGGTCGAGGGCGAGACGACGCAGGCCAGACCTGCGGCGCGGGCGGCGGCAAGGCCATTGCGGGAATCTTCCAGCGCCAGGCAGTGAGCGGCAGGCAGGCCCAGACGCGCCAGCGCCAGCAGGTAGACATCGGGCGCGGGCTTTTTGCGATCCACCTCGTCGCCGGCGGCGATCACCTCGAACATCTCGCCCGCCGGTCGGTCCCAGACCGCCAGCGCCAGCGCCTCGACGTTCGGGCGGCTGGTGGTGGTGGCGACGGCCAGCCGCAGGCCCGACGCTCGCGCCTGATCTATCAGGGCGCCGATGCCGGTACGCAGCGCGATGCCCCCTTCGGCCATCAGCGCGGTGTAGCGGTCGGTCTTTGCCCGGTGCATGGCGGCGATGTCGATCTGAGCTGCGCCGATCTCGGCGATGAAGCGCGCGATCCGCTCCTTGCCGCCGGTTGTGGTCAGAAGTCGCCGGTAATCCTCGACCGACCAGTGCCGGTCGAGGTTTGCGGCCGAAAAGGTGTCGTTGAAGGCGCGGCGGTGCAGCTCCTCGGTCTCGGCCAGGGTGCCGTCCACATCGAAGATCAGCGCCTCAAGCACGAGCGGCCTCGGCTGCGCCCCGGATTGCGCGGATGTTCGCCCCGTAGGCCGCCGGGCTATCGGCGCTGCCCCCCTTGAACACCGCCGAGCCGGCCACCAGCACATCCGCCCCGGCAGCGGCGACCAGCGGCGCGGTCTGAGCCGTGACGCCGCCGTCGATCTCGATATGGATCGGTCGGTCGCCGATCAGGGCGCGCAGACGACGGACCTGATCGACCTGGGTCGCGATGAAGGACTGCCCGCCAAACCCCGGGTTCACGGTCATCACGCAGACCAGATCGACCATGTCGAGAAGCGGTGCCGCCACTTCGACGGGCGTTCCTGGGTTCAGCGCCAGACCCGCCTTGCAGCCAGCGGCGCGGATCGCCTGCAGCGTGCGGTGGATATGCGGCCCGGCTTCGACATGAGCGGTGATGAAGTCGGCCCCGGCCTTGGCGAAGGCGTCGATAAATGGATCGACGGGGGCGATCATCAGATGCACGTCCATCACCGTCTTCACATGCGGGCGGAGCGCCGCCACCATCGGCGGGCCGAAGGTGATGTTGGGCACGAAATGCCCGTCCATCACGTCGATATGCACCCAGTCCGCCCCCTCGGCTTCGATGGCACGGCATTCGGCACCGAAACTGGCGAAATCCGCCGCCAGGATCGAGGGCGCGATCTTCAGCTTGCGCGAGAAGTTCATTTCTTTCCCTCCATTTCTGCGGTTCTGCTGTCCAGCCCGCCGCTGAATACGCGGCTTGCCCGCACGTCGGCCTCGACCAGGGTCGAGAGCGCCTCGGCGTCAAGCGGACCCTCGGCAGCGGCAAAGAGCCGGTTGGCCTGCCGCAGGCGGGCGCGGTCGAAGGCATTGCGGATCGAGCGGGCATTGGCGAAATGCGGCTGCGCCCGGCGCAGGCCGATGTATTCGCCAAAAGCGGTGCGGGCGTCGTCGGTCGCGCGGTAGTTCTGTTCCGCCATCATGTGTTCGGTGATCGCCAGCAGCTCGGCGTCGGTATAGTCGGGAAAATCGATGTGATGCGCGATGCGCGAGCGGAACCCCGGATTGGCGTTGAAGAACGTGTCCATCCGGTCGGCATAACCCGCCAGGATCACCACCAGATCATCGCGGTTGTTCTCCATGATCTGCAGCAGGATCTCGATGGCTTCCTGACCGTAGTCGCGTTCGTTGTCGGGGCGGTACAGGTAATAGGCCTCGTCGATGAACAGCACGCCGCCCATGGCGCGTTTCAGCACTTCCTTGGTCTTGGGCGCGGTGTGGCCGATATACTGGCCGACCAGATCATCACGGGTCACGCTGACGAGATGGCCCTTGCGCACATAGCCGAGGCGTTTGAGCAGCCCTGCCATCTTCAGCGCAACCGTGGTCTTGCCGGTGCCGGGATTGCCGGTGAAGCTCATGTGCAGCGTGGGCGTTAGATGCGTCAGGCCCAGGGTCTTGCGCGCCTTTTCGACCAGCAGAAGCGCCGCCGTTTCGCGGATGCGGGCCTTGACCGGGGCAAGCCCGATCATATCGCGATCAAGTTCGTCGAGCACTTCGCGCACGCCCGATGATTCGTATTCGGCGCGCAGGTCAACGGTTGTGGCCAGCGTATCCACGGCAAGGCTCCTTTCCTGGCAGCGGTCCGCCCCCGGCATCGACCGGGGGCGGCAAGGTTTAGTTAGCGAACGATCTCGTGGGTGTAGCGGACCGAACGACCATTCACTTCCTGCCGGGTCATCCGAATCGTCGGCTCGACCTTCGGCCGGTTGACGATGAAGCTGAGCGTAACCGACTCCACCGCACGAGTGTTGTCGAAGGCATTCAGCCGGATGTAGGCATCGCCGTGGACCTTGCGGCAATCCGCCAGTTCCATCATCACGCCTTTGGGATCCTTGAGGTCAAACATCGGGTTGCCCCACATGTCCCAGTAGATGTTCCGCGGATGCGGGTCATAGCAGTACTCGACCCCGACCGCCCAATCCTTGTCGAGACAGTATTGGATCTGGGCTGAGATCTGGTCGTCGGTCAGATCAGGAAGAAACGAGAACGTGCCTTGGGTGTTGCGCATGGTTGTTCTCCCTACAGGCTGACGGACGGCATCGGGGTGAAGTCCGATGTGTCGGTTGAAGTATAGTCGAAGGTGATGCTGCCCCAGACATCCAGCGCGGCCTCAAGCGGTTTGCACCACTTGGCGGCGGCGCGCAGGATGTCGGGCCCTTCGGCCAGGATGTTGCGGCCTTCGTTGCGGGCAAACACCATCGCCTCAAGGGCGACTCGGTTGGCCGTGGCACCGGCCTGGATGCCCATCGGGTGGCCGATGGTGCCGCCGCCGAACTGAAGCACAACGTCATCGCCGAAGAGGTCGATCAGCTGGTGCATCTGTCCGGCATGGATACCACCCGATGCCACCGGCATCACCTTCAGCATGTCGCCCCAATCCTGTTCGAAGAAGATGCCGCGCGGCAGGTCGACCGGGTTGTGCTGTTCGCGCAGCACGTTGTAGAAGCCCTGCGTCACCAAGGGATCGCCTTCCAGCTTGCCCACCGAGGTCCCGGCATGAATGTGGTCCACCCCGGCCAGCCGCATCCACTTGGCGATCACGCGGAACGAGATGCCGTGGTTCTTCTGCCGCGTGTAGGTGCCATGCCCGGCGCGGTGCAGGTGCAGGATCATGTCGTTGTTCCGGCACCATTCCGACATCGACTGGATGGCGGTATAGCCGATCACCAGGTCGATCATGATGATGACCGAGCCGAGCTCCTTGGCCAGTTCCGCGCGGCGATACATCTCTTCCATCGTGCCGGCGGTGACGTTGAGATAGCTGCCCTTGACCTCGCCGGTTTCGGCGCTGGCACGGTTCACCGCCTCCATGACGTAGAGGAATCGGTCGCGGAAGTGCATGAAGGGCTGCGAGTTGATGTTCTCGTCGTCCTTCATGAAGTCGAGGCCGCCCTTCAACCCTTCGTAGACAACCCGGCCGTAGTTCTTGCCCGAAAGGCCAAGCTTCGGTTTGGTGGTCGCGCCCAGCAGCGGCCGGCCGAACTTGTCCAGCCGCTCGCGTTCCACGATGATGCCGCTGGACGGGCCCTTGTAGGTCTTGATGTAGGCGACCGGGAACCGCATGTCCTCCAGCCGCAGCGCCTTCAGTGGTTTGAAGCCGAACACGTTGCCGATGATCGAGGCGGTCAGGTTCGCGAGCGAACCCGGCTCGAACAGGATCAGGTCATAGGCGATATAGACGAAGTACTGGCCTGGCGTGTTCGGTACCGGATCGATCCGGTACGCCTTGGCGCGGTACTGGTCGGCAGCCGTCAGGCGATCGGTCCAGACCACCGTCCAGGTCGCGGTCGAGGATTCGCCTGCCACCGCCGCCGCGCATTCGATCGGGTCGACGCCCTCCTGCGGGGTCATGCGGAACAGGGCAAGGATGTCGGTGTCCTTGGGCACATAGTCGCCATCCCAGTAGCCCATCTGCGCATACTTCAGCACGCCGGACTTGTAGCGTTCCTTCTTGTCCTTGATCTCGGTGCTGTCGGTATTCTTGGCAGTGTCTGCCATATCGGGGTCCTCCTCGTTCTGGAACTGGTTTCAGGCGGCGTTTGTCAGCGTGGTCTTCGGGTCGAGCGTGCCTGCGGCATAACGGCGGGCCATCTCGCTCATCGGCATTGGCTTGATCTTCGAGGCCTGGCCTGCCGTGCCGAAGGCTTCGAAACGGGCGCGGCAGACGGCGGCCATCGCGTCCATCGCCGGTTTCAAGAACTTGCGCGGATCGAACTCGTCGCGCTTGCCGTTGGCGACCCGGCGAAATTCGGCCGTAGCGGCAAGCCGCAGGTCGGTGTCGATGTTGACCTTGCGAACGCCGTGACGGATGCCGCGGACGATCTCGTCCACCGGCACGCCATAGGTTTCACGCATCTGGCCGCCGTTATCGTTGAAGATCTTCTGCCATTCCTCGGGCACGCTGGACGAGCCGTGCATCACCAGATGGGTGTTGGGCAGCCGCGCGTGCAGCCGCTCGATCACGTCCATCGCCAGGACATCGCCGGTGGGTTTGCGGGTGAACTTGTAGGCACCGTGGCTCGTGCCGATGGCAACCGCCAGCGCATCGACGCCAGTTTCCGCCACAAAGCGGGCAGCCTCTTCCGGGTCGGTCAGCAGCATAGAACGGTCCAGCGCGCCTTCGAACCCGTGCCCGTCCTCGGCCTCGCCATGGCCGGTCTCGAGACTGCCAAGGCAGCCAAGCTCGCCCTCGACCGAGGCTCCGACCATATGGGCAAGTCGGGAGACCTCGGCGGTGATCCGCACGTTGTAGTCGAAATCGGCGGGCGACTTGGCGTCTTCCTTCAGCGAACCATCCATCATCACCGAGGTGAAGCCGTTCTGGATCGCCGACAGGCAGGTGGCGACGTTGTTGCCGTGATCCTGGTGGATGCAGATCGGGATGTCGGGATACATCAGCTCCAGTGCTTCCATCATCTTGGCGAGCATGATGTCGTTGGCGTAGCTGCGCGCCCCGCGCGAGGCCTGGATGATCACTGGCGCATCGACCGCGCGCGCCGCCTCCAGGATCGCAAGGCCCTGTTCCATGTTGTTGATGTTGAATGCAGGCACGCCGTAGGCATGTTCGGCGGCGTGGTCGAGCAGTTGTCTTAGAGTGATTCGGGCCATCTGGCGGTCTCCTATGCTGCGTGGTCGGCGCGCATCAGCGCCGCAATTCCGGGAAGTGTTCTTCCCTCAAGCCATTCAAGGAATGCCCCACCTGCAGTGGAGACATAGGTGAACTGATCGGTCACCCCTGCGGCATTCAATGCCGCGACGGTATCGCCTCCGCCCGCGACCGAGGTGCAGAGCCTGGCGCGCGTCAGATCAGCAGCGGCTTGCGCCAAGGCCACGGTGGCGCGATCAAAAGGGGCCAACTCGAAGGCGCCCAAGGGGCCGTTCCACAATATGGTGCGCGCGCCCGACAGGACCGCTCTGAAGCTTTCAATCGCGGCAGGGCCGGCGTCCAAAATCATGGCATCCTCGGGGCAAGCATTCGCCGGGATCACAGCGTTCGGGGCGTGGGCGGCAAAGGTTTGGGCGACCACGGCATCTTGGGGGATGTGAATGATGCAACCGTGTTGCTTTGCCAGGGCGCGGATCTCGGCAACGGTTGCCACCTGGTCCGCCTCGTGCAGCGACTTTCCCATGGGTGCTCCGTCCGCGAACAGGAAGGTGTTAGCCATTCCACCTCCGACGATCACATGGTCGACCTTTGCCACGAGGTTCTTCAACACCGCGATCTTGGACGATACTTTCGCGCCGCCAACTATGGCGACCGAAGGCGATTTCGGCGCCTCCAAAGCCGCATCGAGCGCGCTGAGTTCTTCCATCATCAACGGCCCCGCCGCAGCAGGCATCAGGCGAGCAATTGCCTCGGTAGAGGCATGCGCTCGATGAGCGCACGAGAACGCGTCGTTGACATAGATATCGCCCAGTAGGGCGAGACGGGCGGCCAAGGCTGGGTCGTTCTCTTCCTCACCCGCCTCAAAGCGGATGTTTTCGACCAGCAATACCTGACCGGGGGCCAACCCCCGCGCTGCGTCCAGGGCGCCATCCAATTTGGCAAAAGCCACTGGACAACCCAAAGCTCGCGACAAGTCATCGCGCAAATGGCGCAAGGAGAACGCCGCATCGAACCCGCCTTTGGGCCGCCCGAAATGCGACAAGACCACCAGCGCGGCACCTTTCGCCAACAGCACCTTCATGCCGTTCGCAAAGCGGGTGATGCGCGTCGCGTCGGTCACGCGACCCGCGGCCATCGGCACGTTCAGATCAGCACGCACCACAAGGCGCTTGCCCGATATGTCCATGTCTTGAATGGCGGCAATTCTCATAGCAGCCTGCCCATCGCCACTGCGGTATCGGCCATGCGGTTGGAAAAGCCCCATTCATTGTCGTACCACGACAAGACCGAGCAGAAGGTGCCGTCCATCACCTTGGTCTGATCCATGTGGAAGACCGAGGAATGCGGATCGTGGTTGAAGTCGGCAGAGACATTCTTCCACTCGGTATAGCCCAGCACGCCCTTCAGCGGCCCGTCAGCAGCCGATTTGATCGCGGCGTTGATTTCGTCCACCGAAGTGGCGCGCTTGGCGATGAACTTCAGGTCGACGACCGAGACATTGGGCGTCGGAACTCGGATCGCGAAGCCGTCAAGTTTGCCCGCCAGCTCCGGCAGCACCAGGCCCACGGCCTTGGCCGCCCCCGTGCTGGTCGGGATCATCGACAGTGCAGCGGCGCGACCGCGGTAGAGGTCCTTGTGCATAGTGTCGAGGGTGGGCTGATCCCCGGTGTAGGAGTGGATGGTGGTCATCATCCCCTTCTCGATGCCGATCGTGTCCTGCAGGACCTTGGCGACCGGCGACAGGCAGTTGGTGGTGCAAGAAGCATTCGACACCACGGTATCGGCGGCCGTCAGCGTGCCGTGGTTGACCCCGTAGACGATGGTCTTGTCGGCCCCGTCGCAGGGCGCCGAGACCAGGACGCGCCGGGATCCGTTGGCCAGATGGGCGCTCGCCTTGTCCTTGGTGACGAAGATGCCGGTGCATTCCATGGCGACATCGACACCCGCCCAGGGCAGATCCTTGGGATCGCGGATCGCGGTGATCTTGATCCGGCCCCGGCCCACGTCGATCCAGTCCTCGCCCGTCGTCACGGTGCCGGGAAACCGGCCGTGGACACTGTCGAACCGCATCAGATGGGCGTTGGTTTCAACCGGGCCGAGGTCGTTGATGGCAACGACTTCGATATCGCTGCGCCCCGATTCCACGATGGCGCGCAGGACGTTGCGCCCGATCCGGCCAAATCCGTTGATAGCGACCTTGATCGTCATGCTTTCCTCAATTCCTTGGCGGCCAGCACGATGGCGTCCGCAGTGATCCCGAAGTGGCGATAAAGCTCTGGCGCGGGCGCCGATGCGCCGAAACCGGACATGCCAATGAACCGGTCGGACGGGCGCAGGACCGAGTCCCAGCCCATGCGGATGGCGGCTTCGACCCCGATCCGCGGCGCATCGCCCAAGACCGCACGGCGATATTCATCGCTTCGTGCTGCAAAGAGTTCCATTGATGGCAGCGACACCACTGCGGCCTCGATTCCCTGTGCTGCAAGTTGGTCCGCAGCGGTCATGGCTATTTCCACCTCCGACCCCGTCGCAATGAGAGTCACATGTCGTTTCTCAACCCAGCGGAGGAGGTAGCCGCCAGTTGCCGTCATGTTCTGCGAGCAGTCCTTTCGGAACGTCGGCAGGTTCTGGCGCGACAGCGCCATCAGGATCGGCCCGTCGCGCGTCGCCATCGCGATTTCCCAGGCCTCGGCCGTTTCCACTGCGTCGCAGGGGCGCAGGACGGTCAGGTTCGGGATCGCCCGCAGGCTGGCCAGATGCTCGACCGGCTGATGCGTCGGCCCGTCTTCGCCCAGACCGATCGAATCGTGTGTCATCACGAAGATCGTCGGCACCCCCATCAGGGCCGCCAGCCGGATTGAGGGGCGACAATAGTCGGCAAAGGCCAGGAAGGTGCCACCGTAGGGACGGAACCCGCCATGCAGGGCGATGCCGTTCATCGCGGCGGCCATGCTGTGCTCGCGGATGCCGAAATGGATGTAGCGGCCCGCAAAGTCGCCGGGCTTGACGGTGGTCATGCCCTTGGTCCGCGTCAGGTTCGACCCGGTCAGATCTGCCGATCCGCCAACAGCAAAAGGCAGGGCGTCATTGACCACAGCAAGAGCCATCTCGCTCGCCTTGCGGGTTGCCACCTTCGGGCGGTCGGCAAGAAGTTGCGCCTTGTACGCGGCCATAGGTCCGGCAAGGGCTGTCGACTCGGCAAGCTGCGCTTCGACAAAGGCGGCGCGGTCGGGGGAGGTTTCCAACCGCGCCGTCCAGGCATGCCGTGCTTTCGCACCGCGCTCTGCCACCCGGGCAAAGGCTGCGTAGGCCTCGACCGGCATCTCAAAGGGGTCGTCCGTCCAGCCCAGATGCGCCCGCGCCGCGGCAATCTCGGCGTCACCGAGGGGTGCGCCATGCACATCATGCCCGCCCTGCTTGTTGGGCGCGCCGTAGCCGATAACGGTTTGGCAGGCAATGAGCACGGGACGGTCCGAGGTCCGCGCCTCGGCAATCGCATCAGCGATCTCGGTCGGCGTGTGGCCATCGCAGTCCAGGGTCTTCCAGCCGCTGGCGCGAAAGCGGGCTTGCTGGTCGATGCTGGTTGAAAGTTCGGTGCCACCGTCAATGGTGATGCGGTTGTCGTCCCAAAGTACGATCAGCCGGTTCAGCTTCAGGTGCCCGGCGAGGTCAATTGCTTCCTGGCTGATGCCTTCCATCAGGCAGCCGTCGCCCGCCATTACATAGGTGTAGTGGTTGACCAGGTCCGGAAACCGCGCCGCTGCCATCCGCTCGGCCAGTGCCATGCCGACAGCGGTGGCGATACCCTGACCCAGGGGGCCGGTGGTCACTTCGATGCCCTGCGCATGACCATATTCGGGATGCCCGGCCGTGCGGCTGCCCAACTGGCGGAAGGCGCGGATCTGGTCCATGCCCATGTCGGAATAGGCCAGCAAATGATTCAACGCATAGATCAGCATCGAGCCGTGCCCCGCCGACAGCACGAACCGATCCCGGTCAGGCCAGTCATGCGCCTGCGGATCCAGCGTGATGAAACAGTTGAACAGAACGGCGGCAACATCCGCCATGCCCATCGGCATTCCGGGATGGCCGGAATTGGCCTTTTGAACTGCATCCATCGTCAGGGCACGGATCGCGTTCGCCATCAGGCGCTCGGTCGTGGAGTTCGGCTGCACGTTCATGGTGATTTCCTTTCAGGCGCGCTTTTTCTGGTCGAGAAGCCGCAGGATCAACGGCGTGAGGATCAACTGCATCGCCAGGTCAAGCCTGTTGCCCGGGATCACGATGGAGTTTGCCCGGCTCATCCAAGAGCCATTGATCATCGAAGTGAGATACGGAAAATCGATCCCGCGCGGCGACTTGAAGCGGATTACCACCAGGCTTTCATCGGCCGTGGGGATCCAGCGCGCGATGAACGGATTGGAGGTATCAACCACCGGGACCCGCTGAAAGTTGATGTCGGTTTCAGTGAATTGCGGGCAGATACAGTGGACGTAGGCGTGCATCCGCCGCAGGATCACATCGGTCACTGCCTCGGTCGTGTAGCCGCGGCTCGCGCGGTCGCGATGGATCTTCTGAATCCATTCGAGATTCATCACCGGAACGACGCCGATCTTCAGGTCGGCCCAGCGGGCAAGATTGACCACTTCGTTGACGACGGCACCGTGCAGGCCTTCGTAGAACAGAAGGTCGCTCTGGTCTTCGAACGGTGCCCAATCGGTGAAGGTACCGGTGGGCGTGTTGTAGACGGCGGCTTCCTTGTCATCGTGGACGTAGTGGCGTGTGCGCCCGCGACCGGTCTCACCGTATTCGCGAAACACCCGCTCCAGTTCGCCCAGCTCGTTGGCCTCGAAGGAAAAGTGCGAAAAGGTCTGGTCGCCTGCGGCAGTGCGGCGTGTCAGCTCTGCTGCCATGTCCTTTCGGTTGAAACGGTGGAACGCGTCGCCTTCAATCGATACCGCCGATATTCCCTCGCGCCGGAAGATCTGGTCGAAGGTGTGCTTTACCGTGGTGGTGCCGGCACCAGAGGAACCGGTAACGGAAATGATGGGGTGGCGGATGCTCATGATCAGCTCCTGAAAAGGCCGCGGCTGCCGAACAGGGCGGCCGTCTCGGATTCGGGCAAGTCGTGATAGGCGGACAGCTGCGCGACGTTGTCGGCCGAGCCGAACACCAGCGGCGTGCGCGCATGCAGCGAGGTTGGCGTGGCCCCCAGGATCCGGTCGATCCCGTCGGTGGCCGCGCCGCCTGCCTGCTCGATCAGATAGGCGATCGGCGCGCATTCGTAGAGATAGCGCAGCCGACCGCGCTCATAGCCCTTACGGGCGTCTCCCGGATAGAGAAACACGCCGCCCCGCGTCAGGATGCGATGTGCTTCCGCGACGAGTGAAGCGATCCAGCGCATGTTGAAGTTGCTGTCTCTCGGGCCGTCGATGCCCGCCACACAATCGTCGACCCAAGCCCGAACGGGGCGCGACCAGTGGCGATAGTTCGAGGCGTTGATCGCGAACTCGTTGGACTTGCTTGTGATCTTTTCCCCTGACGCAAGCAGACAGAAGCGATTCGTATCCGGGTCGAGCAGATAGCGCTGAACGCCGTTGCCGAAGCTGAGCATCAGGCAGCATTGCGGTCCATAAACGGCGTAGCCGGCCCCAAGCAGATCCTGTCCGGGGCGCAGGAACGTAGCGTCGGCGGAACCTTCTGCGGGAAAGAACCCGAAGATGGAGCCGATCGACACGTTGACGGCGATGTTGGAGGAGCCATCCAGGGGGTCGATGGCAAGACCCAGCGTCCCGGCCGCGTTGATCTCGACAACGTCGTCCTGCTCTTCGGACGCATAATAACGGATCGCCGAGCCGACCAGCGCCTGCCGGAATGCCTCATCCGCGATGACGTCGAGCGCCTTCTGGGCATCGCCACCTGCGTTTGCACTTTCGGTGTCCGCTTGCAGGCTCTCATCCAGCCCGCCCCGCGCAATCTTGCGCGACAAGGCCGCGACAACCGTGGCGATACGCTCCGTAACATCTTGAAACTGCTCTGGGATCAATGATCCCGGCAGCATTGTTGCCTCGTCCCGCACAGCGCTCCTCCCCGGAAGCCGATGTCGCCTTGCAATCTTTCTTGCAGGATTCGACGTAGTGTGAAACTTTAGAATTCTGATTATGGATTCAGGGAAATTGAATGCCCCGCCTTGATGCCGTCACCCTCCGACAGTTGCGCGCCGTATCAGCGGTCGCCGAGACCGGCTCGATCGCCGCAGCGGCAGAGCGCCTTGGCCTGACGCCGCCCGCTGTTCACGCGCAGATCAAGAACCTTGAGGTGGCGCTCAAGGTAACGCTGCTGCAGCGCAACCAGACGACCAGCGGATCACAGCCGACATGGCAGGCAAAACCCGTTCTTGAAGCGGCCCGCCGCGTGGAGATCGCGTTGCAACTCTGCGTTAGTCAGATCGCGTCGTTGAGCTCGGGTCAGTCCGGGCGCGTTGCCTTGGGTGTGGTCTCGACGGCCAAGTACTTCGCTCCGCGGCTCATATCCTTGCTGAAACGGGTCGCTCCGTCGCTTGATGTGGTGTTGCATGAGGCAAATCGCGAAGGGATTATCACCGGCCTCGAACGCCTTGGTCTTGACTTGGCTATCATGGGTCGGCCGCCACGTCAGCCCGAAGTGGCGGCTACGTTGATCGGCCCGCATCCCCATGGACTGATTGCGCCACCTGATCACCCGCTCGTCAGTCAGCGTGTCCGAGTCGAAGACCTGATCTCGGAGCCGATGATCACCCGCGAGGAAGGTTCCGGGACGCGGATTCTCATGACCCGCTACTTTGACACGCATGCCGAAGGGATGTCTGTAAACCTAACCGTGATGGGTTCAAACGAAACCATCAAGCAGGCAGTGATGGCCGGGCTGGGACTGGCGTTTCTGTCCTTGCACACGGTGACCGAGGAACTGCGGCAGGGGCGATTGGTGACGCTCGATGCCCCTGGACTGCCCCTTGTTCGGCAATGGTTCCTTGTCTACCCGCAGGGCGTTCCCCTTTCCCCGGCAGCAGCCGCGATCCATGACCGGATCATCGCGATGGCGGGCAGTTTCCTGCCAGAGCTGCCTGCGCCTTCTCCGGACTCTGTCTAGTCGTGGGGCCTGGTTTGCAGCCGGGCTTGAGAAGTCTGCAGACAGAACGTAAAGTTTCTTAGCAGTCTTGCAACGGAGAACGTGGTTTGGCCACTTTTCAGACGGTTCTTGTGAAGTCGACCGACCCGGCCGTGCTCGAGGGGATATCGCGCGCGCTAAGTGAAGCCGACGGATATCGTCTCATCTTCAGCGAGGACGACAGGTCAGCGATCCGCCGGCTTGAAGAAGTGAATGTAAACCTCTTTCTTTACGACTGCAGCGACGAAGTTTCCCAGGACGAAAGCGCGCTGTTGCGGTCACGCCTGGCACATACCTCGTGTACGCGCATCCTCCTTCTTGACCGCGAGAAGGTCAGGTCCGGCCACGAACTCGCAAACCGGACGGCTTCGTACTTGTTTCTGTTCAAACCGGTAGAGGCGATGCAGCTTGGCCTTGTTGCGAAGCGGGCGCTTGAACAGGCCGAACTGTCGCGGCGTCACCGTATCCTGAGTCGCGAGCTGAAGCTTTCGCTCGACGACGACATCTTCCATGGCGTGCAGGAAAACTTTGTTCAGGGAGGCTATTCGCAGTTCGAGCGGCTGGTCTTCGTCAGTCCGAAGATGACTGAACTGGTCTCCGAGGCGCAAATGGCTGCGAAGACCAGTATGCCGGTGCTGATCCAGGGCGACACCGGCACCGGCAAGGAGCTTCTGGCCCGCGCGATCCATTTCAACTCGCCGCGGCGCAAGGCGGCGATGCTGGTGCAGAACTGCGGCGGCATCGCCGAGAACGTGTTGCACTCCGAGCTTTTCGGCCATGTCCGCGGTGCCTTTCCCGGTGCGATCTCGGACCGGCTGGGGCTGTTCCGCGCGGCGGATGGCGGCACGATCCTGCTGGACGAGGTGTCCGACATCTCGCCGCAATTCCAGATCGCGCTTCTGCGGTTCCTGCAGGAGGGCGAGGTGAAGCCCTTGGGTTCGGACACCATGCTGCACAGCGATGTGCGCATCCTCGCGGCGTCGAACAAGCCGCTGGAACGGCTGGTCGAGAAGGGCAGCTTCCGGCGCGACCTCTACTACCGGCTGCGCGGGTTCCAGCTGAACGTGCCGTCGCTGGCCGAACGCCCCGAGGACATTCCGGTGCTGACCCGCTTTTTCGTCGAGAAATATGCCGGTGTCGTCGGCCGCCGCGTGCTGGGGATCACGGCGGACGCGCTGCAGCGGCTGGAGGCCTATCCCTTTCCCGGCAACGTGCGGGAACTGGAGACCGAGGTGCAGCGCATGGTCGCGGTGGCCGAGCAGGGTGGCTATATCGCCTTCCGACACCTGTCCGACAAGATCTCGAAGACCCCGGTGCACGAGCGCGGCCCCTTGCCGGCGCTGACCTCCGGGGGCAGCCTCAAGGAGATCGTGGAGCAGGTCGAACGCTCGGTGGTCGAGCGTGCGCTGGACCGCCACCAGTGGAACCAGAGCAAGGTCGCCGCCGATCTGGGGTTGTCGCGCGTCGGCCTGGCCAACAAGATCAGGCGCTACGATATCCAGCGGGAGCGGCGGGCATGACAGAGGAAAGCGATTCTGATGACCCCTCTCGGGCCCATGTCGTTGCCTTTCCGGGTCCGAGCAAGCGTTGGCCAAAAGCGCAGGCTCCAGTCCGAAACCTGGGCCTGACCCCACTCTCCAAGGCACTTGGACCTGTCGCGTTGAATCCGAAGGGACACTGGTGCGACCGTTGCGGCGGGGTCTGGTACAGTCATTTTGGCGAGGCACGCTGCCCGTCTTGCGGCGGCCGCTGCTGATCAGGCCGGCAGGACTGCAAACCAAGTTTACAGTATGCAGTTTGTTTCACGCATTAGGCCGTGCCGGGCCGCAAGTTGATTTCGGGATGCGGGCCTTGGGCCGTAACCTCGCGGTTCATGGATCGGCTTGTATACAAGAGTCGACCGGATCGCTACCGCTGGCTGGGAGGCCAAGGCAGCTCAACGAGAGGGAGGAAAAGAATGGCCAATCTGCTTTGGCTGCAAGGTGGTGCGTGCTCGGGGAACACGATGTCGTTTCTCAATGCCGAGGAACCGAGCGCGTGTGACCTGGTGACCGATTTCGGCATCAACATCCTGTGGCAGCCCTCGCTGGGCCTGGAGCTGGGCGAGAACGTCAAGACCATCCTGAAGAAGTGCATTTCGGGCGAGATCAAGCTCGACATCTTCGTGTTCGAGGGCAGCGTCGTGAACGCCCCGAACGGCACTGGCGAGTGGAACCGCTTTTGTGGCCGCCCGATGAAGGAATGGGTCAAGGAACTGTCGGAAGCGGCGGATTTCGTGGTGGCGATCGGTGACTGCGCCACCTATGGCGGCATCCCGGCGATGGCGCCGAACCCGACCGAAAGTGTCGGCCTGCAATTTCTCAAGCGTGCCAAGGGCGGCTCGCTCGGCACCAACTTCAAGGCGAAATCGGGCCTGCCGGTCATCAACATTCCGGGTTGCCCGGCGCATCCCGACTGGGTCACGCAGATCCTGGTCGCGGTCGCAACGGGCCGTGCGGGCGATCTGACCCTTGACGAGTTTCACCGGCCGAAGACGTTCTTTTCGTCCTTCACCCAGACCGGTTGCACCCGCAACATGCACTTCGCCTACAAGGTCTCGACCACCGCCTTCGGGCAGCGCAAGGGCTGCCTGTTCTACGATCTGGGCTGTCGCGGACCGATGACGCACAGCCCCTGCAACCGCATCCTGTGGAACCGCCACTCGTCGAAGACCCGGGCCGGCATGCCTTGCCTTGGCTGCACCGAACCCGAGTTTCCCTTCTTCGATCTGAACCCCGGCACCGTCTTCAAGACCCAGACGATGATGGGGGTGCCCAAGGACATGCCGACCGGCGTGGACAAGGTCGGCTACATCAAGCTGACCGCCGCCGCCAAGGGCATGGCCCCCAAATGGGCCGAAGAAGACATCTTCGTCGTATAACCCCGTTCAGGGAGGAACTGAAAATGACAGCACTATCCAGTGTCGAGACTCTCGACATCTCCCCGGTTGGCCGCGTCGAAGGCGATCTCGACGTGCGCGTTGATATCCAGGACGGGGTTGTGACCAATGCCTGGACGCATGCGGAACTGTTCCGCGGCTTCGAGGTGATCCTGAAGGACAAGGACCCGCAGGCCGGCCTCGTGGTGACGCCGCGCGCCTGCGGCATCTGCGGTGCCTCGCACCTGACCTGCGCCGCCTGGGCGCTGGACACCGCCTGGGGCACGACCGTGCCACGCAACGCGATCCTGGCGCGCAACCTGGGCCAGATCGTGGAGTCGCTGCAATCCTTGCCGCGCCACCACTACGGCCTCTTCATGATCGACTATACCAACGCCAATTATGCGGCGAGTCCGTTCTACGAGGAAGCGGTCAAGCGCTATTCGCCCTTTACCGGCACCTCGTACGAGGCGGGCGTTACGATCTCGGGCCGTCCGGTCGAGATCTATGCGCTTCTGGGCGGGCAGTGGCCGCATTCGTCCTTCATGGTGCCGGGCGGCGTGATGTGCGCGCCGACCCTGACCGACGTGACGCGCGCCTGGGCGATCCTGGAACATTTCCGCCAGAACTGGATCGAACCGCTTTGGCTGGGCTGTTCCATCGAGCGTTACGAGGAAATCCAGACCCTCGAACAGTTCGAGGCCTGGCTTGACGAAAGCCCGAAACACGCGAATTCGGATCTGGGCTTGTTCTGGCGCATGTCGAAAGAGATCGGGCTGCAGCACTATGGCAAGGGCCACGGCAAGTTCGTGACCTGGGGCTACCTGCCCCACGAAGACAAGTACAACAAGCCGACGATTGACAGCCGTTCGGGTGCCGTAATCATGAAGGCAGGCACCTATGACGGTGCCACCGACACGTTCGGCCCGATGGAGCATATCTTCACCCGTGAGGATACGACCCACGCCTGGTATGACGAGGGTGGGTCGGCCAAGCACCCGTTCGATCGTACGACGAAGCCGATCGCGAAGAACACTGTCGACCCGACGGGCAAGTACTCCTGGAGCACCGCCGTGCGGCATGCCGAAAGCGGGGCGCTGGAGGCAGGTCCGCTGGCACGGCGCCTGATCGCCGGCAACACGACCGGGCAGGCATTCCAGCATTCCGATGGTCTTGTGCTGGATATGTACCGCAAGATGGGCGGCGCCTCGATCATGCTGCGGCACTTCGCGCGGATGCACGAACTCTGCATCCTCTATCGCGAGGCCGAGCGCATCCTGCGCGAGTTCCGCCTGAACGACGAGTGGTACATCAAGCCGACTGAACGGGACGGCAAAGGCTGGGGTGCAACCGAAGCGATCCGTGGCGCGCTGTGCCACTGGATCGAAGTGAAGAACGGCAAGATCGCGAACTACCAGATCATCGCGCCGACGACGTGGAACGTCGGTCCGCGGTCTGCAGACGGACAACGCGGCCCGATTGAAGAAGCCTTGCTCGGTACCCCGATCAAGAACAAGCACGACCCCGTCGAGGTTGGCCATGTCTGCCGGTCCTATGACAGCTGCCTCGTTTGCACCGTACACGCCCATGATGGCGAAACCGGCCACGAGCTGGCCCGTTTCCGCACCGCCTGACCCAGCCCCCCCGAAACGGTCCCGCACTGTGGCGGGATCGTTTCGGGGGAAACGCACACCGGTGGGGAGGCCGTCATGAGAGAACAAATGGATGCCGTTGCCACGGCGCGGGACACGAAATACTTCACAGAACGCTACGGCCTTTCTCCGGCCGATGCCGATCATGACCTCTTGCTGCGCATGATCGAGGACATGTTCTTCGACGGGCTAGTGACCGAGGTTGAACCGTTCCCGGAGACCGACCGCGAGTTCGGCAAGCTTCTGGACATCCTGCGGCCGCTGAGCGCTGACGAGCTGCGCCAGAAACTGGTGATCTCGGGATGGCTTCTGGAGCCTTACGGACCGGACCGGATGCGCTGTCAGGAATGCATGTATTATCTGGTGCACCGGCGCTGGTGCGACCTGCCCGAACTCAACCTGCCTGCCAAACCGGACTGGTGGTGCAGGCTCTGGCGCATTTGAAAGGCCACGCACTATGGACATGGATGCGTTGCGTCGCTCAATCGCCGACCGACTCTCGGCGGGGCTCAAGACAGAGGTCTGGCCACGGGCCGGAACAAGCGAAGAGGTCAACGCCATCGTCAACCGACTTCAGGTCGAAGCCGGCGAAGATCTCGACAAGAAGCTGGTGATTGGGGGTTTTACTGACCACACGATCGATGCTGAGGGCATGCCGCAACCTTGCGAGACCTGCATGTACTACAAGGTCCACGCAAGGTTCTGTGATCTTCCCGAGCTGATGCTTCCGGTCGAGCCCGAGTGGTCCTGCAGGTTGTGGAGGATTTGATCGAACCTCAAATCATCGTTCTTGGCTGCGGAAATCCCAACCGTAGCGACGACGGGGCCGGACCTGCGGTGATTGACCTGCTTCGCAGCCGTCAATTCCCACCGGGGGTTCGTTTTTTTGACGTTGGCACCGACGGTATGGCCGTGATCTACAAAGCGCGGGGCGCCACCCATCTGGCAATTGTGGACGCGCGGGTTCCCATGGGAACACCTGGTTCGGTCTACGAAGTGCCGGGCGAGGTTCTTGCCGCACCTCCGGCGCGCGGAGCGGGCCTGCACGAGTTTCGCTGGGACAACGCGATCTATGCCGGGCAGCGCATATATGGCGATGCGTTTCCCGCCTTTGTGACGGTCTTCCTGATCGAGGCCGAGACACTCGCTCTTGGCTTGTCTCTCAGCCCTAAGGTTGCCACTGCAGTCGAGCTTGTTGCAAACAAGGTGACAAACCTGCTGCAACACTGGACTTCCACATGAGCAGTGGCATCGCCGTCCGTGACGGGTCTGTCTATCTGCCGGCGTCGGTTGTCGAGACCTATCTTCAGGGTGTTGCGGCGGTTGTAGTGCTGATCCGGGACCAGACGCTGATGGTTCTGCCGGTGCATCATGCGACCGCGGGCGGCTGCTTACTAAAACTTCGCAACGTCGCTGGCGACCGCGTCGCGCAGGCGCGCGATGTGTTTCAGGACCAGGGGCTGCTTGGCATGACGGTGTTCGACTTGCCAGTACACTGGAATACAGAGATGTGCGCTCTCTGCGCTCCGATCCCCGGCGATTTAGCAAAGTTAGTTTCCAGATAAGTAAGCAGGTAGACAGCCGCGCGGTGAATGCTCTAGTGTGACAGGGGGATGAAGCGACCGTTCGAGTCGCGCAGGGAGGAATCGGTGGTCGCAACAAGTCGGACAAAGCAACAGGTCGATGCGGCTCTTGCAGCGGTTGAGGATGCAGACGCATCCAATTCTGACAAGGCGCAGATGCTGATGGAAATCGCCATGGGCCTGCAACAGGCTCCGCGCGACCCCGAAGACCTGCACGCGGCCGTCGATCTTTATCGGCGGGCAATCGCGCTGGTGCCGGCAGTCGAATCATTGGGTGCCGCCCGCATCCGCGCGCGGCTATCGACCGCGCTGATGGCAGTGCCTGCCAGCGACGCAGAGGCCATCAAGGCGGCGCGGTCAGAAATGACGACGGCCATTGCCACTCTGACAGCAGAGGGATCGGATGCAGAGATCGCCGAAGCCGAGATGAACCTCGGGCTGATCTGCCAGACCATGGCGGGGATGGGGCTCGCCCCGATTCAGCCCGCGATCAGTGCGTATCAGCGCGCCCTGCGCACCTTTGACCGGACTGCCTTTCCCAAGGAATTCGCGATCCTGCAGAACAATCTGGCGACGGCCTTCCTGTCGATGCCCTTTACCGAAGACTCCGGCAAGATGCGGGAGGCGCTGGCGGTTCAGGCGTTCGAGGAAGCGTTGCGCGTCGTCACCCTGATCGACCAGCCGGTCGAGTATGCCATGCTCCAGAACAACCTCGGCAATGCGCTGCAATATGTGTCATCCGCGCACCGGGTCGAGAACGGCTTTCGCGCGCTTGAGGCCTATGACGAAGCCTTGAAGGTGCGCACCCTGCGCGACATGCCGGAGGGCTATGCCAACACCATCGCCAACAAGGCGAACTGCATGGCAAACCTGCCCGACGATCCCGCGAACCCCGAGGCGGGCAATCCACGCAACGTGGCCGAGGCGGTTGCGCTGTTGCGCGAAGCGAAGGGCATTTTCGCCGCCCGCGGTGCCGAAGACAAGGCGCAAGCTGTCGCCGATGCGATTATCGAACTGTCGTCGCACCTTGCGCCGCACGGCGCATTCGCGTCCGACGCCAGGCACTGACTACACCAAACAAACCCGAAGAAGGAGGCTATCGCTTGATCACATTTGCTGCATTGGCCGCAGGATGCCTTGCCGCGCTGCTCGCTGGAGCCGTGGGCGGCGTCGCAGTCGGGAAATCCGCTCTCGGGACGGAACTCGCCGCCTATATGGGCGGCCTTTACGGCGCGATCGCTGGTGGGGCGGCTGTCGTCGCGACCGTCGTTGTTTTGTCGCTGATCTGAGGGAGGAGCGCACATGTTTGGCATGGCCATGAGTTCCGCAAAGCAGTTCTTTGCTGGAAAATTGTTCAAGAACAATGGGCAAGTGACTCTCCAGTTCGCGCTCGGTTCCCTTGTGGGGATCGTGGTCGGCGTCGGTGTCGGTCAGATCGCCCCGGTCTGGGCGGCAGCACTTGCCGCAGGTGGCGTGTCCGGATTGATCCAGCCCTTCCTCCTCAGAAACGTGAAGTACGCGTAATCCGATGCCAGACAGCGGCGCCCCAGAGCAGAGTGATCGACCCGGCCTCGACCGGTTGTTGGGCGATCTTCGCGCGCTCGAGGCACTGGCCGACGGGTGGGACGATGCGGCGCGTATGGGGGCCAAGGCTCAGGCTGCGGCGATTGACGCGTTGAATGCCGAAGCGTTCCGACGAATGATCCGAACGCTGAAGTCCCGCGACGGCTTTGGCAAGGCGCTGGCCGAGGCGGCGAACGATGAGGTCGTCTATGCCGTCCTGCGCCGGCACGGAATCCTGAAACCATCGCTGCATGAACGGGTGGAGGCCGCGCTCGAGACGGTGCGACCGATGCTGGCAAGCCATGGTGGCAACGCCGAGGTTGCCTCGGTCGAGGGCAACCGCGCCGAGATCCGGTTTCTGGGTGCCTGTGACGGCTGCCCGGCCTCGCAGCTTACCTTCTATGCCGGTGTCAAGAAGGCCATCGAGGACCATGTCCCCGAAATCACCGAGGTACGCCAAGTCAAGGGGCTGGGCGGTGGTGGCGCCGACACGGTGCATTTCACCTCGCCCTTTGCAGAGACTCTGGGGGGCAGCTGGATCAACGCGCTCGATCTGGCGAAGTTGCCAGATGGCACAACGCTGTTCGAGACCGTCGGCGGCGAGTCAGTCATCTTTGCGCGCCAAGGTGATCTGGTGACGTGCTTTCGCAACGCTTGTGCGCACATGGGTCTAGAGATGACCGAGGGTGCCGTCGAGGCGGGCATCCTAACCTGCCCGTGGCATGGTTTTCGCTATGCGCTGGAAAGCGGTGAGTGCCTGACCGCGCCAGAGGTGCAGTTGCATGCTCACGCAGTCCGGGTCATCGGCTCGCGCATCCAGGTCAGGATCGTGCCATGAAAATATCGCTGTCGCCCTCCTTCTCACCGATCAAGGCCGAGGGCACGGTGACACTCGGAGCGCCACTGCTGGACCCTGAGGGCGCGCGGGTGATCCTGGGATCGGATGGCGGAATGTTGGCCGACCCGATCACGCCCGCCGCGCATCGAATGTTTGGACCGCGTGGGGTTTGCTTGCACCCCGACGGCTCGTTCTGGGTCGCCGATACCGGGCACCACCGCCTTCTGGGCTGGCGCAAGCTGCCGGACCGTGACGATCAGTCGGCCGATATCCTGTTCGGCCAGCCCGCTTTCGGCCGCGAAGGACGCAATGCCAAGGGGCCGGTGACGGCAGCCACGCTGAACGTCCCCACCGGCATCTCCGCCTTTCGCGGCGGCCTGGCGGTGGCGGATGCCTGGAATCACCGGGTGCTGATCTGGCACCGCCTGCCCGAAGGCCCGGACAGTCCGGCCGACTTCGTGCTCGGTCAGGCCGATGCGGGGTCGGCGCTGGCCAATCGCGGCGCAGATGCGCCGACTGCCGCGACGCTGCACTGGCCCTATGGCCTGTCCGAGATCGACGGCAGGCTGGTTGTCTGCGACACCGGCAACCGCCGCCTGCTTGTCTGGAACGACCCGGTCGAAACCGGGCAACCTGCCGATCTGGTGCTGGGGCAGGACAGTTTCACCTGCCGCGACGAGAATGGCGGTGGGCCAGTCGCGGCGGGCTCAATGCGCTGGCCACATATGGCCAGCGGCTGGCGCCGCGGGCTGGCGGTGGCGGATGCGGGCAACAACCGGGTCATGGTCTGGTCCGGTTTTCCCCAGGCCAATGGTCAGCCTGCCGATGCGCTTGTTGGCCAGGCGGGGATGACCGATTGCGACCTGAACCGCGGTGCCTATTACCCGTCGTCGCTGGCAGTCAACATGCCCTATGCGCTCGGGGTGCTGTGCGACCGGCTGATTGTCGGGGATACCGCCAATTCGCGGATACTGGGCTTCAGCGAGACCGGCTTTGCGGCCG
Organism: Pseudotabrizicola sp.; assembly: GCF_030684215.1. Classification (GTDB taxonomy): domain Bacteria; phylum Pseudomonadota; class Alphaproteobacteria; order Rhodobacterales; family Rhodobacteraceae; genus Pseudotabrizicola. Next base: position 8,883 of record NZ_JAUXOV010000008.1, on the reverse strand, counting down.
AGGCCGACCGGCTGACTGGCCAGCCTGATTTCGCCTCCAAGGGCGACAACCGCTGGGGACTGGCCTCGCGCGACAGCCTGTGCTGGCCCTACGGCTTGTCCGTTCGCGGAAGCACGGTGGCAGTGGCCGACAGCGGTAACAATCGCGTTTTGATTTGGGAGGCCGCGACATGACCGGGGCGCGCCTGACCGTGCGGGGGCAAGTTCAGGGTGTCGGCTTCCGGCCGACGGTCTGGCGGCTGGCGCGCGAGATGGGGCTGGCAGGCGACGTCAAGAATACGTCTGAAGGGGTGGTAATCCGGCTCTGGGGCGAGGGGCTGGACAGCTTTCCCGGCAGGCTGCGCGCCGCCCTGCCGGCGCTGGCTCGGATCGAGGAGCTGCGCGTCGAGCCGCTGGAGGATGCACCGCCTGCGGGCTTTGCCATCGTCGCCTCGGAGGCGGCCGGCACGATGCGCGGCTCAGTGACGCCGGACGCCGCGACTTGCCCTGATTGCCTGGCCGAGATCCGAGATCCGTTCCAGCACCGCTACCGCTATCCTTTCACCAACTGCACCAATTGCGGCCCACGCTTTTCTATCGTGCATGGCGCACCCTATGACCGGGCGCGGACGACGATGGCCCCGTTTGATCTGTGCGAGATCTGCGCGGGTGAGTATGCCGACCCCGCAGACCGGCGTTTTCACGCCCAGCCGGTCGCCTGCGGCCGCTGCGGCCCGCAGATCTGGATCGAGAAGCTGGGCCCCGGCGCGGTGAACCACGAAGCCTTCTCGATGCTCGATGACATCGACGCCACCGGCGGCATGATCCTGAACGGCCATATCGTCGCGATCCGGGGCCTGGGCGGCGTGCATCTGGCTTGCGACGCGACCAATGCCGCCACCGTCGCCGAACTGCGACGCCGCAAGGGGCGCAAGGGCAAGGCCTTTGCGCTGATGGCCCGCGATCTGGGCGTGGTGCGCGAATTCTGCGAAGTCTCTGAGGCCGAAGCCGAGGCCCTTTCCGGCCCCGAAGCGCCGATCGTGTTGTTGAAGTCGCTGCCGAACGCCTTGCCCGACGCCATCGCGCCGGGGCTGGACCGGCTGGGCGTGATGCTACCCTACACGCCGTTTTACCACCTGATCCTGCGCAGGATCGGCCGTCCCGTCGTGATGACCAGTGGCAATCCTTCGGGTCAGCCGCAATGCACCGGCAATCAGGAAACCCGCGACCGGCTGCCCGCCATCGCCGACTTTGCCTGCCTGCACGACCGCGAGATTGCCAACCGCATCGACGATTCCGTGGTGCGGGTGGACCTTGGCCGGCTGCGCGTCTTGCGCCGGGCGCGCGGCTTTGCTCCGGCTGGCCTGCCACTGCCGCCGGGTTTTTCTCGCAAGGCGCAGGTGTTGGCAATGGGAGGAGAGCTGAAGAACACCTTCTGCCTCGTCAAAGACGGCCAGGCGATCCTGTCGCAACACATGGGCGATCTGGAGGATGCCGCCACCCATGCCGATGCGGCGCGGAACCTGTCGCTCTACACCCGGCTTTACGACCATGCGCCGGGCGTGATTGCGGTCGACCGGCATCCACAATACCTGTCCACCCAGGCCGGGCGGGCGCTGGCCGGGGACCGACCGGTGATCGCGGTGCAGCACCACCATGCCCATATCGCCGCCTGTCTGGCCGAGAACGGTCGCCCGCTGGATGCGCCCCCGGTCCTTGGCGTCGCACTTGACGGCAGCGGCCTTGGCGATGACGGCACGATCTGGGGCGGAGAGTTCCTGGCCTGCGACTATCGCCGTTATGCGCGGGTCGGCTCCTGCAAGCCGGTGGCGTTGCCCGGCGGGGCGGCGGCGGTCCGCGAGCCATGGCGCAATGCCTATGCGCATCTGATGGCGGAAGTGGGCTGGGCCGAGTTCGCGATGAACTTCGACGGGCTCGAGATCTTCCGCAGGCTTTCGGCGGCGCCGCGCGCGACGCTGGATGCGATGATTGCCAGCGGCACCAATTCACCGATGTCGACGTCCTGCGGCCGCCTCTTCGATGCCGCCGCGGCCATTGCGGGCCTGGCATGGGACAGGCAGGACTACGAGGGCGAGGCGGCGATGCGGTTTGAGGCGGTGATCGACGCAGATGCGATGAACGAGCCGGAGGACCTGGCCTATCCGTTCAGCATTCCCCTGACCGGGGGCAAGGGCATGCCCTATATCGAGCCGCTGGCGGTCTGGCGGGCAATGCTCGGCGATCTGATCCTTGCCACCCCGATCGGTGTCATCGCGGCCCGCTTTCATCGTGGGCTGGCGCAGGCCGTTGTCCGGATGGCCGAGCGCATCACCGAAGATACGGCGATTGACACCGTCGCCCTTTCGGGCGGCGTTTTCCAGAATGCGACCTTGTTTTCTCTGGTCCACCGTGGGCTCGAAGCCCGCGGGCTGACCGTACTCAGCCACGCCCGAATCCCCGCGAATGACGGGGGACTAGCCCTGGGCCAGGCCGTTGTGGCCCTGGCCGTCAGCCAAACGGAGGAAGCCCCATGTGCCTTGGAATCCCGGGCAGGATTGTCGCAATCGCCGATGCCCGCCGAAAGCTCGCTACCGTCGAGGTGATGGGCGTCCGCCGTCAGGTCAATGTCGCCTGCATCCTGAAGGATGAGCCGATCGAAGCGCTGATCGGCACTTGGTCGCTGATCCATGTCGGCTTTGCCATGAGCCGAATCAACGAGGAAGAAGCGGCGCTGACCCTGGACGTGCTGCGCCAGCTTGGAGAGGCGCAGGTCGAGATCGAGGCGATGCAGGCCTCGGAAAGGATGCTGGCATCATGAACTACGCAGATGAATTCCGCGATCCTGTCGCTGCACGCGGCGTCCTAGCCGCCATCGCCCGTGTCACCGACGAAATTGGCGCGACCAAGGAAAAGCCCGTCCATATCATGGAGATCTGCGGCGGCCACACCCATGCGATCTTTCGCTATGGCCTCGACAAACTGACGCCGCCAGGGCTTGAGTTCATCCACGGACCGGGCTGCCCGGTCTGCGTGCTGCCGATGAGCCGGATCGACGAATGCGTCGAGATCGCAGAACGGCCGGGCGTCATCATGACCACCTTCGGCGACGCGATGCGGGTGCCGGGGCATCGCAAGTCGCTGATCCAGGCCAAGGCCGACGGCGCCGACATCCGTATGGTATATTCGCCGCTCGACGCACTGGAACTAGCTCGGCGCCACCCCGACCGCGAGGTAGTCTTCTTCGGCCTCGGGTTCGAGACAACTACGCCCTCGACTGCGCTGACGATCTTGCAGGCAGCAGCGGACAACCAGACCAATTTTTCGGTCTTCTGCAACCACATCACCGTGCCGCCGCCGATCAAGGCGCTGCTCGACGATCCGCACATGATTCTCGACGGCTTTGTCGGGCCGGGTCATGTCTCGATGGTGATCGGGGTGCGACCGTATGACTTCATCGCCCGTGACTATGGCAAGCCTATCGTAGTGGCGGGGTTCGAGCCCCTGGATTTGCTTCAATCGGTGCTGATGGTGCTGGAGCAGATCCGTGACGGCCGCGCCGAGGTGGAAAATCAGTACTCCCGCGTCGTCCCGGATGACGGCAACCCAGTCTCGCTTGCGGCCTGCGCCGAGGTCTATGAGCCGAGGCCCAGTTTCGAATGGCGCGGCTTGGGCGAGATCGATGCAAGCGGCGTGCGCATCCGCCCCGCCTATGCTGCTTGGGATGCCGAGGTCAAGTTCGGGGTCGGCTACGGCAAGGGTCCGCGCATGGTCGCCGAACCTGATGGCTGCCGCTGCGGTGACGTGATGACGGGCCGGATCAAGCCGCATGCCTGCCCGCAGTTCGGCAAGGGCTGCACGCCCGAGATGCCGCTCGGCGCGCTGATGGTCAGTTCCGAAGGCGCCTGTGCGGCTTACTACCAGTATGGCGGGCTGCGGTTGGAGGAGGCGCTGTGAACCAGCAGTTGCGCCCCCCCCGTCGCGTAGTTGCCGACCGGGTGACGCTGGCCCACGGCGGCGGCGGCAAGGCAATGCGCGATCTGATTGAGGATGTGTTCACCTCGGTCTTCGCGCCGCCGGGGATGGAGGATCAGGCTCGACTGATGCATCCTTCCCTGCTGGAGCCGGGCGCCCAGCTTGCCTTCACCACCGACAGTTTCGTCGTCTCGCCGATGGAGTTTCCCGGCGGCGACATCGGCACCATCGCGGTCTGCGGCACGGTCAACGACCTGGTCGTCGGCGGCGCGCGGCCGTTGTGGCTTTCGGCCGCCTTTATCATCGAGGAAGGCGTGCCGATCACCATACTTCGCCGGATTGCGGCCTCGATGCAAAGGGCTGCCGAGGCAGCAGGCGTGCGGATCGTGACCGGTGATACCAAGGTCGTCGGCAAAGGCTCGGGCGATGGGGTGTTCGTGACGACCTCCGGTGTCGGGGTGATCCCGCCGGGGCGCACCCTGATCGCGTCCTCGGTGCAGCCCGGCGATGTGGCTATCGTGAACGGTGTGCTCGGCGACCATGGCGCGGCGATCCTTGCCGCGCGCGGCGATATGGCTTTGACGACGGATATCCAGTCCGACTGCCAACCGCTCAATCGCCTGATGGAAGCGGTTTTGGCCGCAGCCCCCGCCGTGCGCTGCGCTCGCGATGCCACGCGCGGCGGCCTCGCCTCGGCCCTCAATGAGATCGCCGATGCGGCGGGTGTGGGGGTCGAGATCATGGAGGCCGACCTGCCCTTGCGCGCCGAGGTGAAAGGGGTTTGCGAAATCCTTGGCCTTGATCCGCTCTATCTGGCCAATGAGGGGACGCTAGTGCTGTTCGTGCCCCCCGATCAGGCCGAGGCCGCGCTCTGCGCCATGCAGGCGACCGAGGCGGGGCGCGGGGCCCGCGTCATCGGGCGCGCCACCACCGCTCATCCGCGCACTGTCATCATGAAGACCGTTTTCGGCGGCGGACGTATCGTCGACATGCTGGTGGGTGAACAACTGCCCAGAATTTGCTGACCAAATGGAAAACACAGGAGAGGGACGATCATGAAAAAGTTGACTAGCGGCCTTGCCGCCATTCTTGCCCTGCTGCCCGCGGCGGCGATGGCCCATACCGGAACGGGCGCGCATATCGACGCGATGCACGGCTTTCTGCACCCACTGACGGGCCTTGACCATGTGCTTGCGATGGTCGCCGTAGGGGTCTTTGCGGCGCAGCTTGGCGGACGTTCGCTTTGGGCGGTGCCAGCGGCCTTTGTGCTTGCGATGGTAGCGGGCGGTGCACTTGGGTACTTCGGAACACCGCTCCCGATGGTCGAGCAGGCCATCGCGCTTTCGGTCATCGTCATGGGCCTTGCCGTGGCCTTCGGGATGAAACTGCCGGTCGGTCCTGCAATGGCGCTGGTCGCGGTGTTCGCGGTGTTCCACGGCCATGCGCATGGCGCTGAAGGAAGCGGTTCCGGGTCGTTCCTTGGCTACGCTGTGGGCTTTGTAGTGGCGACCGCGCTTCTCCATGTGGCCGGGGTCGTGCTTGGTAGGACGCTGGAACGTCTTGGCGGCGGGCTTGCGCTGAACTCCCGGCGTCTGGTGGGTGCAGCGGGTGCCGTCGCTGGTGCCGCGATCCTGATGGGCTGACCGCTGTTGGCGGGGCCATCCCCGCCAACCCAACAAAAGGACTGGACCCATGCATGAGCTTGGCATGGCGCGCAGCATCGCTGCCATCATTGAGGAACATGCGCGCGGCCGCCCGATCAAGGGCGTGCGGGTCGCCATCGGGCCGCGCGCCTGCATCGAACGGGGGGCGCTGGCGTTCTGCTGGGATATCGTGACGGAAAAGACCGCACTGGCAGGGACGACCCTCGGCTTCATCGATGCCGAGGGCGACACCTTCACCGTGCGGGATTTCGAAATCAGGGAGGAAGCGTGATGTGTGGTGTCTGCGGCTGTGCCGATCCGAACAGTGAGGTCTCGATGACCGACGTCAAGACCGGCGTGACGCGAAAATTGTCCGACCGCGCCTCATCTCTCGCCGAGGCGCATGCCTTCGCCCATGCCCACGGTCTGCCACATGACCATCTGCATGACCACACGCACCACCACGATCATCTGCGTGACCACGGCCATTCCAAGGCCGACGCGCACGGCCATGTGCAAAGCCACAGCCATGACCACCCGCACGATCACGACCACATCCATGATCACGGGCACGGGCACGGGCACGGCACCGACAACCGCGTCGTGGCGCTTGAGGCCGCAATCCTGGGAAAGAATGACGCCATCGCCGCCCGCAACCGCGGCTGGTTCGAGGGGCGTGGCGTGCTTGCCCTGAACTTCGTCTCCTCTCCCGGGTCGGGCAAGACGGCCCTTCTGGAGGCAACGATAAAGGCTCTGAAGGATCAGGTGGCAATCTCGGTCATCGAGGGCGACCAGATGACCACAAACGACGCCGACCGCATACGTGCCGCCGGTGCGCCTGCGATCCAGGTCAATACCGGTGCGGGGTGCCATCTTGAAGCCGATATGGTCGCCGAAGCCGCCCGTGCGCTGAACCCGGCACCGGGCTCGCTTCTCCTGATTGAGAACGTCGGCAACCTGGTGTGCCCGGCGATGTTCGATCTTGGCGAAGCCATGAAGATCGCTGTGATCTCGACCACCGAGGGCGAGGACAAGCCGCTGAAATATCCGCACATGTTCCGGGCGGTGAAGATCGTCATCGTGAACAAGATGGACCTTGCCCCGCATGTCGGGTTCGACGAGGCAGCCTGTTGCGACAACATTCGCGCCGTGAATCCAGGGGCTGAAATCATCTGCCTGTCGGCGAAGACCGGTCAGAACCTCGAGACATGGTTGGACAGGCTGATGCAGCTCCGCAATGCCATCTGAAGACACGTCGAATGGTCTACATCTCTTCGTGTGGGGCGTTGTTGCACAACTCTGTCTGCCTAGGATTCACATCGTGAATCCATGCGGTTAGACAGGCCGAATGAGTAAGCCATCACCCGCCCGCTACCGCACGACGAACTGGTCCAGCTACACTGCCTCGCTGCGCAAGCGCGGGTCTTTGCTGATCTGGCTGGACAAGGAGATGACCTGGCTCGCGCCGCCGGACGGCGGCCCAGGTCGCCCTGCGGTGTTCTCGGATGCCGCGATCCAGCTCTGTCTGACGATCAAGGTTTTGTTCAAGCTGCCCTTGCGGCAAACCACCGGGATGGTGGCCAGCCTGCTGAAGATGGCGAACCTGGACTGGGCCGTGCCGGATTACACGACCTTGTGCCGGAGGTAGAAGACGCTCGCCGTCCAGATCCCGTATCGGCGCGTCGACGGCCCGCTGAACCTGCTGGTGGGCAGCACCGGGATCAAGTTTCGCGGCGACGGCGAATCGCAGGCCCGCAAGCACGTCATTCAGGGCCGCCGCCAATGGCGCAAGGTGCATCTGGCCATGGATACCGCCACTTCGGACATCCGCGCCGTGGAGTTTACCCCCAGCAGCGATGGTGACAGTCCGGTTCTGCCGGAGTTTCTCAACCAGATCCCCGAGGGTGTCACTGTACCCCAATAAATCAGATTCGGCGGATTCAGCACATTTTGGGGTATTTCTGTACCCTTAATTGCAATACATCCACAGGCCCGGCGCTTCAGGATTTTAACCCATCTGAGCGCTTCCAGATTGCATCGGCACGCGTCAGAAGCGCTTGACGATTTGCGTTGGGTCCGAGCTCGGAGATGGCCTGACGCGCTGCCAGCAGAGCGCTCGCGGATGCACTGCTGGGATGGCTTATTCCATGTGTTTCCTGCTTGTGCACATGCGCTGCCTCACGCCGTCCCGGAAGCCGCCGGTCCAAGTCCCGCGACAATCGGCGGATCTTCTCAATCACCCGGCGATGCCGAGGAAAGACCCGGCGCAACTCCCGGACCACCTGATCGTTTCCTCGCAGGATGATGGCGGCACCTAACAAGGGACGGGTCATGCCGACACCGATCGTTGCAAGCGCGATGAGCCTTTCGCGCGCATTGGCGGAAATGACGGACGCTGAGCGGCCGGCGCCGAGCAACGATACGACACGCAGGGTCAAATCGATCCGGCGCAACCGCCTGAGATCGTTGGCCACGACAACCGTTTTCAATGCTTGTGCGCCACGAATTCCTCGCGCAAGAAGCCGATCTGATATAGCCCCGGCTGGACTTTTCGCCGCGAGGGCCTGACCACAGGCCTTGCAGATCAGCGACCACGCGAAGCGCCAATGGCGAAGAACCAGGTCGGGCGTTTTCTGCACACATCCGGGACAATACTGGAAGTCATGGCGCGCAACGCATCGCACTGAATGATGCACCGTGTCCGGGAGGGTCATGGCGGCGATCTCATTAGGGATCCGCTGAACCCCCTCACATAGCCGGGCCCAGTTCACCGTGTGCAAGTCACTTTCACGCTCCGGCACCCTGCCCTGCCCCAGACCGAGATAGCCGCAAAGTTCTTCCGCGGAGCAATGATTGGCCTGCGCCAGCCGCCCGATCCAGCTCGACAGAAGCTCATCGTGTGCAGGCGGCGGTCGAAATGGTAGCGGTCTTACGGTCACCCGAATGCAGAGGCGGGCACGCGAGGGATGTTCCAGGCGTGCTTCGTCCATACCGGTTGCCAGGTGTCGCGTTGTCCCTAATTAGGGAGTGGACAGAACATGGGGGTCGTCGTCGGTGATCTGGCCTGTGCTAAGGTAAGCTCTTTGTATGGGGGGCTGCCATGGACGTACGGATTACAATCGAAACGACCTTCGACAACGGGGAGAAGAGCACTCATCAGCTTGACGGCATTTCTCGACCATACCGGGTGACCTGCCCAGACGGGATCGGGCTGCGCCTCGAGGATGGGAAAAGGATCCTCGAACAGATCCAGAGGGTAATCCTTTACGATCAGGTCGATGAGATCATTC
>NZ_JAUXOV010000026.1 GCF_030684215.1 Pseudotabrizicola sp. | reverse complement strand
ACCGTCAATCTGGTCATAGGCTTTGAAATCGCCGAAATACTTCGTAATCGCCGCCGTCAGCGTCGTCTTGCCGTGGTCAACGTGGCCAATCGTGCCAATGTTGACGTGCGGTTTGTTCCGTTCAAACTTTGCCTTTGCCATCTGGGCAACTCCTCATTCATGGGTCGGATGCGGCGGGGTAACCCCGCCCTACGGGGGTGGTAGGGCGGGGTTCACCCCGCCACACCGTTAAGCGTATTTCTTCTGGATCTCTTCCGAGAGGTTCTGTGGAACAGCGTCGTAATGGTCAAACTCCATCGAGAACACTGCACGCCCCGAGGTCATCGAGCGCAAGGTGTTGATGTAGCCGAACATGTTGGCCAGCGGGACCATCGAGGAGATCACGTTGGCGTTGCCGCGGCTGTCTTGCCCCGTCACCATGCCCCGACGCGAGGTCAGGTCGCCGATGACGCCGCCGGTGTATTCTTCCGGGGTGACGACTTCGACTTTCATGATCGGCTCAAGCAGCTTCGCGCCAGCTTTTTTCAGACCTTCACGCATCGCAGCACGGGCTGCAATTTCAAAGGCCAGAACGCTGGAGTCAACATCGTGGTAAGCGCCGTCAATCAGCGCAACCTTGAAGTCGATCACAGGGAAGCCCGCCAGCGGGCCAGAGTCCATAACCGACTTGATGCCCTTTTCAACGCCGGGGATGTATTCCTTGGGAACCGCACCACCCACGATCTTGGCCTCGAACGAATAGCCTTCGCCCGGTTCGGTCGGCGAGATGATCAGCTTCACGCGCGCAAACTGACCCGTACCACCGGTCTGCTTCTTGTGCGTGTAGTCGATTTCATGCTCGCGCGAGATCGTTTCGCGATAAGCCACCTGCGGCGCACCGATATTCGCCTCGACCTTGAACTCGCGGCGCATACGGTCAACGAGGATGTCGAGGTGAAGCTCGCCCATGCCCTTCATGATCGTCTGGCCCGATTCAATATCGGTTTCCACACGGAAGGACGGGTCTTCTGCTGCCAGACGGGCCAAAGCGATGCCCATCTTTTCTTGGTCGGCCTTGGTCTTTGGTTCAACCGCGATCTCGATCACCGGGACCGGGAAGGTCATGGTTTCCAGAACGACAGGCTGCGCCGGATCACAAAGGGTATCCCCCGTGGTCGTTTCCTTCAGGCCGCCAAGCGCAATGATATCGCCGGCAAACGCTTCGGAAATTTCCTCGCGTTCGATAGCGTGCATCATCATCATACGGCCAACGCGCTCTTTGCGCTGCTTGGTCGCGTTCATCATGGCGTCGCCTTTGGCCAGCTTGCCCGAATAGATCCGGGTAAAGGTCAGCGAGCCGACGAAGGGGTCGTTCATGATCTTGAACGCCAGAGCCGAGAAGGGCTGCGCATCATCTGCCGAACGGGCGATGTTACGGGTTTCCGTCTCGTCGCCGGGCGCAAAACCCATGTAGGGCGGCACGTCCAGCGGGCTTGGCAGATAGTCGATCACGGCGTTCAGCAGCGGCTGCACGCCTTTGTTCTTGAACGACGAACCAGCCATCACGGGGATAAAGTCAATCGCCAGCGTCCCCTTGCGGATCAGCGCGCGCAGCGTGTCAACCGATGGCTCATTGCCTTCAAGATAGGCTTCCATGGCGTCGTCGTCTTGACCGACTGCTGTTTCCAGCAGGTTCATGCGCCATTCGTCGGCTTCGTCTTTCAACTCGGCACGGATCGGCTGACGGGTCCAGGACGCACCCAGATCTTCGCCCTCATAGACCCATTCTTCCATGGTCACGAGATCGATGATGCCTTCGAGTTTGTCTTCAGCGCCAATCGGCAGAACGATCGGAACAGCATTTGCCCCGGTCCGATCCTTGATCATGCGCACGCACTTCATGAAGTCAGCGCCGGTCTTGTCCATCTTGTTGACGAACACGATCCGGGGAACCTTGTACCGGTCAGCCTGACGCCACACGGTTTCGGTCTGTGGCTCAACGCCTGCGTTGCCGTCCAACAGAACGACAGCGCCATCCAGAACCGCCAGCGAACGTTCGACCTCGATGGTGAAGTCAACGTGTCCGGGGGTGTCGATGATGTTGAAGCGGTATTTGTCTTTTGCAGCGTGGTCCAGACCCGGATCAATGGTGCGTTCCCAGAAGGTGGTGGTCGCAGCCGAGGTGATCGTGATCCCGCGCTCTTGCTCTTGCTCCATCCAGTCCATCGTTGCGGCGCCATCATGCACCTCACCGATCTTGTGGGATTTGCCTGTGTAGTACAGAATGCGCTCGGACGTGGTGGTTTTGCCGGCATCAATGTGTGCAATGATGCCGAAATTGCGATAGCGCTCAAGCGGATAGTCGCGTGCCATAGGAACCCCTTACCAGCGGTAGTGGCTGAACGCTTTGTTTGCGTCGGCCATCTTGTGGGTGTCTTCGCGCTTTTTCACTGCGGTGCCACGGTTGTTCACCGCGTCCGAGAGTTCAGCAGCCAGACGTTCTTCCATGGTGTTCTCATTGCGCTTGCGGGCAGCGATGATCAGCCAGCGGATGGCCAGAGCTTCGCGGCGCTCGGTGCGCACTTCTACTGGAACCTGATACGTTGCACCACCGACGCGGCGCGAACGCACTTCGACGGATGGCTTCACGTTTTCCAGCGCTTCATGGAAAGCTTGGATCGGTTCGCGCTTCAGACGGGTTTCCACACGGGAAAGCGCGCCATAAACGATGGATTCTGCCACGGATTTCTTTCCGTCCAGCATCAGGTTATTCATGAACTTGGTTAAAACCCGATCACCGTACTTGGCATCAGGCAGAATTTCGCGTTTTTCAGCGGCGTGACGACGAGACATATTTCAAACCCTCACTTCGGACGCTTGGCGCCGTATTTCGAACGACGCTGACGACGATCTTTCACGCCCTGGGTATCCAGAACACCGCGCAGGATGTGGTAACGCACACCCGGAAGGTCTTTGATACGCCCGCCACGGATCAGAACCACAGAGTGCTCCTGAAGGTTGTGCTTTTCGCCGGGGATGTAGCAGATCACTTCAAAGCTGTTGGTCAGGCGCACTTTGGCGACTTTCCGCATAGCCGAGTTCGGCTTCTTTGGCGTGGTGGTGTAAACGCGGGTGCAAACACCGCGCTTCTGGGGGCAAGATTCCAAGTGCTGCGACTTGGACTTGCGCACATTTGGCTCCCGCGGTTTGCGGATGAGCTGCTGAATAGTCGGCATTCACGTTCCTCGTGTTGCTGTCAATACTCGCCCCAAACCTTGGGGCACTGCTTCTCGACGTGTGTTTTGCGCGAATCGCAAAGCACAAAACCGCAATCATCCCCAACGCAGGGATGACGCGGTGGAATTTCAGAGGATCGGGGCATTTCAACCCGGATCTTGACCACATCAAGCATTCTGGTCCCGAAATGCGGATCTCTCTGCATGTCAGATAGGCGGGCGTATAGGGGGAGTCGCGTGGGATGTCAACAGCAGGCGCCTTGCAGAACAGGGCTTGCTCAGGCCTTGCGGGCCTTGATCTTGCGCTCACGCCACAGGGTAAAAATGCCGGTCGCCACCACCAAAGCCGCGCCTATCAGGGTGAGCGGGTCCGGCAATGACCCAAAGACCAGCCAGCCCAGAAAAATTGCCCAAATCAGCGCAGTATAGCGGAAAGGAGCCACAAAACTGATGTCGCCCACCCGCATCACCATGACGGAAAACAAATAGCCGATCACCAGTGCCGCCGCCGCCGCTGCCACCAGCCCTCCCTGCCCCGCGTTCAGCGGCACCCAGCCGCTAGCCAGACTGGCCAGCGTGGCCGTCGCCGTCACCGCAGCCGAGGCCCAGACCGCCACCATCACCGAGGGCACCGCCCGGCTGACACTGCGCGACGCCAGATCGCGCACCAGCACAAAGACCACCGATCCAAGCCCCATAAGCGACCAGATATCAAACCCGTCAGGTCCGGGGCGGATTATGATCAGCACCCCGACAAACCCGATCAGAATGGCCGTCATCCGTCGCCAGCCAATCACTTCCTTGAACACCAGCGCCGCCGCCAAGGTAACCGCCAGAGGCAGCGCCTGCATTATCGCGGACAGGTTCGCCAATGGCATATGCACAAGCGCGGCCAGAAACAACACGGTCGAGACAACTTCGGCCACACATCGAATGCCAACAACCACCCCATCGCGCCGGGGAAGCCGGGCCCTCCACTGGCCCAAGGCCATCGCCAGAACGACCAGCCCCAGCAGGGTCAGCACGCCACGCATGGCAATCGCCTGAAACAACGGCACATCCTGCGTCAGCGCCTTCATCGCGGTGTCGTTCAGCGTAAAAGCTGCCATCGCCACCATCATATAGACCGCACCGCGCGCATTGTCTGAAAGCTGCATCGCCGTCTCCTACCTATGGAGATGCTTAGGCCGCGTCACGCGTGGCGAAAAGGGGCAGAGATGTGTGGGATACAATCCAGAGCAATGTCTCGACTGCTTGTGACATGTCGTTCATAGATTGCTGCAGCAAGCGTGGAGACGATTGGGATGATTTTCGGCAAGATATTTCGCTCGCTAAAGCAACGCCTCCAGTCAGTGACCGAATCTGATGATGGCCTGAAAGCCAAGGCACCAACGGACCCTATACCAGAGCGGGCTGCATACACGGCTCCGCCTTTGGCCGGGCGCATTTTTACGTCAGGGAAGCGTCCCAATCATGAAGCGCGGCACATAGAGTCCCCTCGGCTGGCCACTTATTGAGGACATGTCGTCGAGAATGATGCGCGGGTTCCTGGAAAGGAGATCGTTCAAGGTGTGCCGCTCCAGTATCGCGGCGGGGCATATGCGTCAGACGGCACTTTGATTCCTGAAAGCTGCCTCTGGCGTTTGCTGGCTTCAGGGATGGACTGCGCAACCGTGCCATATCCTTCATTGCCGGACCCCACTGCAAGCCTGTCAGTTGGTGTCTTTGGCGGGACGCTGTTTCCCCATTTCGTGCATCTTATGGTGGAAAGTACCGCCCGGTCATGGTGGCTTCTGAAAAACGAACCGTCACTACCGCTGATTTTGCAGTTTCAAGCCGAAACCGATGTTGTGCCTTCTTACTTTCAAAAGCTTTTTGCACTGGCCGGGATCAAGACCCACATTGTTCCAAGGGGCCATTTGGTTGAAGTCAAACGGCTGATCATCCCAGAACCCGCTCTTGTGGAGCGAAAGCACGCGCACCCCGACTTTCTCCTCTTCTTTGACAAAGTTCGCACCGCGGCGCTTTCGCATGGCAAATACCCCGACTACGGCACGCACCTTTTCGTCATGCGAGGACAAGGGGTTGCACAGGTGTTCGGAGAAGATGTGGTTTCCAAGGAATTGGAACGACAGGGATATCGAATGCTCGACCCTTCTGTCGTCAGTATGGAAGAACAGATCTCGGCTTTTGCGGGGGCAACCCATATCGTCGGATCAATCGGATCGGCCATGCACAACGTGGTCTATGCAAACAAGGCGCAAAAGGTCGCATATCTTGTGCGAACCGGGTCAGTAAGCACGACTTTTCCCAGCATTGATCAAGCCTGCGGCCTCTATGAAGCGCATTATCTGTACGTCGGGCTAACGCCTTTGCCCGTTCACGGCCCCCTGAAGGGACCATACTTGATTGATGCCGAAATGGCCTGTCACCACCTGTTTGAAGCTGGCTTTCTACCGCACCGAGTAAATCTTACTTTGAGTGATGTGATAGCAAGCCGTGACGCATACATGGCCCAATGGGCGGCAGGTGCTCCGAAACAGCCCTGAAAAAGAAAGTCCCCGCCAGCGTCACGGCTGGCGGGGGCTTGATGTTTCAATCCGTCAGATCAGTCGCGGCTGTCAAAGGGATCGGCCAGACCGACCTCCTTTTCCATCACATCTTCCATCGGAGCGGCCAGAGCAGCAGCTTGTTCAGCCTCACCGCGACGCGCCTCGATCACATCTGTATCGCGATCTGACGCGATCTTTTTGACCTTGCTGGTCGCGCCACCAGTGCCCGCCGGGATCAGACGGCCAACGATGACGTTCTCTTTCAGGCCGACCAGTTTGTCGCGCTTGCCCTGAACCGAAGCTTCGGTCAGCACTCGCGTGGTTTCCTGGAACGAGGCCGCCGAGATGAACGAACGGGTCTGAAGCGACGCCTTGGTGATGCCCAGCAGAACCGGTTCCGCCCGTGCCTCACGCCCACCACGATTGCGGGCCTTCAGGTTTTCTTCGTCCAGCTCGATTTTCTCGATCTGCTCGCCCTTCAGCAGCGTGGTATCGCCACCGTCCAGCACCTCCAGTTTGACCAGCATCTGACGCACGATCACTTCGATATGCTTGTCGTTGATCTTAACGCCTTGCAGACGATACACGTCCTGCACTTCGTCGATCATGTAGTTCGCAAGCGCCTCGACACCCAGGATCCGCAAGATGTCGTGCGGAGCTGGGTTGCCGTCCATGATGTAGTCGCCCTTCTGGACAAAATCACCTTCCTGAACGGGAATGTGCTTGCCCTTGGGGATCATGTATTCCACGGCGGTCATCGTCTCATCCACGGGTTCAACCGTGATGCGGCGCTTGTTCTTGTAGTCTTTGCCAAAGCGGACGTAGCCATCCATTTCGGCGATGATCGCGTGATCCTTCGGACGACGGGCCTCGAACAATTCAGCCACGCGGGGAAGACCCCCGGTGATATCCTTGGTCTTGGCGCCTTCGCGCGGGATACGGGCCACAACGTCACCAGGCTTGATATCCTGTCCGTCTTCGATCGACAGGATGGCATCCACCGACATCGGATAGGAAATCGGATTGCCATTTTCGCCGCGCACGGGTTCGCCGGTTGCGGGGTCCATCACGATGACTTCTGGCTTCAGATCATTGCCCTTTGGCGCAGAACGCCAGTCGGACACGATCTTCTGGGTCATGCCAGTTGCATCATCGGTGTCATCGCGGACCGAGATCCCCGAGACCAGATCGACGAACTTCGCCACACCGCCTTTTTCAGCGATGATCGGCAGGGTGTAGGGGTCCCATTCGAACAGCTTGGCGCCACGCTTGACCTCGGCCCCGTCTTTAACGTGAACCTTGGAACCGTAGGTGATCTTGTGGACTGCGCGTTCCTGACCAACATCGTCGATGATCGCAATCGACATGTTCCGACCCATTACGATCAGTTCCTTGTTCGCGTTTTCCAACAGGTTCGCGTTGCGGAACTCGATCTTGCCCTCTTGGCTGGCTTCGAGGAAGGACTGCTGGCCACCCTGCGCAATACCGCCGATGTGGAAAGTCCGCATCGTCAGCTGCGTGCCCGGTTCACCGATGGACTGGGCGGCGATAATGCCGACCGCTTCACCCTGGTTAACCAGGGTGCCGCGTGCAAGGTCACGACCATAGCACATGGCGCAGACGCCTTCTTCGGCCTCACAGGTCAGCGGTGAGCGGATGCGCATGACCGCAACACCGGCCTGATCAATCAGGTCAGCGCGGCGCTCGTCGATCAGCTCGCCTGCGGCCACCAGCACTTCATCGGTGCCGGGAACCAGCACGTCATCAGCCGAAACCCGGCCAAGAACGCGGTCTGCAAGGGTCTGGATCACTTCACCATCGTTGACCGCAGCTTGCGCCGTGATCGCACGATCGGTGCCGCAGTCATGGGCCCGCACGATGCAATCCTGAGCCACGTCGACCAGACGACGGGTCAGATAGCCCGAGTTTGCCGTCTTCAACGCTGTGTCCGACAGACCCTTACGGGCGCCGTGGGTCGAGTTGAAGTATTCAAGAACGGTCAGACCTTCCTTGAAGTTCGAGATGATAGGGGTCTCGATGATCGCGCCGTTTGGCTTCGACATCAGGCCGCGCATCCCGCCCAGCTGTTTCATCTGGCTAACCGAACCACGCGCCCCAGAGTGCGCCATCATATAGACCGAGTTCGGTTCTTGTTCCGCGCCATTGGCATCGAAACGAGGGGCCGAGATGGTCGACATCATGGCTTCGGTCAGCTTGTCGTTACACTTCGACCAGGCGTCGACAACCTTGTTGTACTTTTCGCCCTGAGTGATCAGGCCGTCCATGTACTGTTGTTCGAATTCTTTCACCTGATCGCGGACTTCGCCGACGATATCCCACTTGTTCTCAGGGATCAGCATGTCGTCCTTACCGAACGAAATGCCAGCCTTGAACGCTTCACGGAAGCCCATGCCCATGATCTGGTCGCAGAAGATGACCGACTCTTTCTGACCGCAATAGCGGTAGACGGTGTCGATGACGTTCTGCACGTCCTTTTTCCGCAACAAGCGGTTGACCAGTTCAAACGGAGCTTTTGCGTTCAGCGGCAGCAGGTTGCCCAAACGCAGACGGCCCGGCGTGGTCTCGTAGCGTTTCCAGACTTCGTTGCCATGCTCGTCGATCTGTTTGATGCGCGCTTGAATCTTGGCGTGCAGATGGACCGCACCAGCGGAAAGGGCGTGTTCGACCTCATCCACATTGGTGAAGATCATGTTTTCGCCGACCATGCCTTTGCGTTCCATGGTCGTGTAATACAGACCAAGGACCATATCCTGCGATGGCACGATAATGGGCGCACCGTTGGCAGGCGACAGCACGTTGTTGGTGGACATCATCAACACGCGGGCTTCCAACTGGGCTTCCAGCGAGAGCGGCACGTGAACAGCCATCTGGTCGCCGTCAAAGTCGGCGTTGAACGCCGCGCAGACCAGCGGGTGAAGCTGGATTGCTTTACCTTCGATCAGGATCGGTTCAAACGCCTGAATACCCAGACGGTGCAGCGTCGGCGCGCGGTTCAACAGAACCGGGTGTTCGCGGATGACTTCATCCAGAATATCCCAAACCTCGGGACGTTCCTTTTCCACAAGCTTTTTCGCCTGCTTGACTGTCGAGGACAGGCCCTTGGCTTCCAAACGGCTGTAGATGAACGGCTTGAACAGTTCGAGCGCCATCTTCTTTGGCAGACCGCACTGGTGCAGTTTCAACTCTGGCCCGGTCACAATGACCGAACGACCTGAGAAGTCGACGCGCTTACCCAGCAAGTTCTGACGGAAGCGGCCCTGCTTGCCCTTGAGCATATCGGACAGCGATTTCAGCGGGCGCTTGTTGGTGCCCGTGATCACGCGGCCACGACGGCCGTTGTCAAACAGGGCATCCACAGCTTCCTGCAGCATCCGCTTTTCGTTGCGCACGATGATATCGGGCGCGCGCAACTCTATCAGCCGCTTCAAACGGTTGTTGCGGTTGATCACGCGGCGATACAGGTCGTTGAGGTCGGAGGTCGCAAAGCGGCCACCATCCAGCGGAACCAGCGGGCGCAGTTCTGGCGGGATCACCGGCAGAACGGTCAGAACCATCCATTCCGGACGGTTGCCGGATTCGAGGAAAGACTCGACGATCTTCAGACGCTTGATGATCTTTTTCGGCTTCAGCTCGCCAGTCGCTTCCTTGAGTTCCTCGCGGAGCGTGTCGGCGGTCTGTTCTAGATCAATCGCGGCCAGCATTTCGCGGATCGCTTCGGCACCGATGTTGGCGGTGAAAGCGTCAGCGCCGTACTGGTCCTGCGCGTCGAGGAAATCTTCCTCGGTCATCAGCTGACCATAGGTCAGATCTGTCAGACCGGGCTCGATGACCACATAGTTCTCAAAGTACAGGATACGTTCCAGATCGCGCAGCGTCATGTCCAGCATCAGGCCGATGCGGCTTGGCAGCGATTTCAAGAACCAGATGTGTGCGACGGGTGCAGCCAGTTCGATGTGGCCCATTCGCTCGCGGCGGACTTTTTGCAGCGTGACTTCAACGCCGCACTTTTCGCAGACAACGCCGCGATATTTCATGCGCTTGTATTTGCCGCACAGGCATTCGTAATCCTTGATCGGGCCAAAGATACGCGCGCAGAACAGACCGTCACGCTCTGGTTTGAACGTGCGGTAGTTGATGGTTTCGGGCTTTTTGATCTCACCGAATGACCACGACAGAATCCGCTCTGGCGAAGCCAGGCTGATCTTGATCTCGTCAAAGGTCTTGACGGGGGCCACCGGGTTGAACGGGTTGGTGCTGAGTTCCTGGTTCATTTCAATTCCTGAGAATAAGGGCGGCGGGGAAAGATTCGGCGTGGCGGGGTGAACCCCGCCCTACCGTCTGGGCGTAGGGCGGGGTTCACCCCGCCTTTCGCTCACTCTTCCTCCGCATCCAGGAGTTCCATGTTGAGGCCCAAACCGCGGACCTCTTTGACGAGAACGTTGAACGATTCCGGAACGCCGGCCTCGAAATTGTCCTCGCCCTTGACGATGCTTTCATAGACTTTAGTCCGGCCAGCCACGTCATCCGACTTGACCGTCAGCATCTCTTGCAGGGTATAGGCGGCGCCGTAAGCTTCCAAAGCCCAGACCTCCATCTCCCCAAGACGCTGACCACCGAACTGCGCCTTACCACCCAGCGGCTGCTGGGTCACAAGGCTGTAAGGACCAGTCGAACGCGCGTGCAGCTTGTCATCGACAAGGTGGTGCAGCTTGAGCATGTATTTCACGCCCACTGTCACCTGACGCTGGAACTGCTCACCCGAGCGGCCATCGAACACCACCGACTGACCCGAAGTGTCGAACCCGGCACGCGTCAGCGCGTCGTTCACGTCCACTTCTTTGGCACCATCGAACACTGGCGTTGCAATCGGCACGCCTTTGGTCACGTTGCCTGCCAGTTCCAGCAGATCATCGTCGTTGCGGCCTTCAAACGCTTCGGCATAGGTCTCGTCGCCGTAAGCAATCCGCATGGCTTCCTTGACCGGGGTCATGTCACCATTGCGACGATACTCTTTCAGCGCTTCATCGATCTGCAGACCCAGACCGCGTGCGGCCCAACCCATGTGGGTTTCAAGGATCTGCCCGACGTTCATCCGCGACGGAACCCCAAGCGGGTTCAGAACCAGATCAACGGCAGTACCATCGGCAAGGAACGGCATATCCTCGATCGGGACGACCTTGGAGATAACACCCTTGTTACCGTGACGACCGGCCATCTTGTCACCCGGTTGCAGCTTGCGCTTCACCGCGACGAACACTTTTACCATCTTCATCACGCCCGGAGGCAGATCGTCGCCGCGACGGACTTTTTCAACCTTGTCCTCAAAGCGGTGCTCAAGAGCGCGCTTCTGGGCTTCATATTGGTCGTGCAAGGCTTCGACATCCTTGGCCTCGGCTTCTTCGCCAAGAGCAAGCTGCCACCACTGGCCGCGCGAGAGCGTGCCCAGCAGTTCATCGTCAATGGTCGACCCCGACTTGATGCCTTTCGGGCCTTTGACAGCCGTCTTGCCCATTACCAGCGTCTTCAGGCGCGAGTAGATGTTGCGCTCCAGAATGGTCAGCTCATCGTCACGGTCGCGTGCCAGGCGTTCGACTTCTTCACGCTCAATCTGAAGCGCGCGTTCGTCTTTGTCGACGCCATGACGGTTGAACACCCGGACCTCGACGATCGTGCCATAAGCACCCGGCGGCAGACGCAGCGAGGTATCGCGGACGTCGGACGCTTTTTCACCAAAGATGGCGCGCAGCAGCTTTTCTTCTGGCGTCATCGGGCTTTCACCCTTTGGCGTGATCTTGCCGACCAGAATGTCACCCGGAGCCACTTCGGCACCGATGTAGACGATGCCAGCCTCGTCGAGGTTGCGCAGCGCTTCTTCACCGACGTTCGGAATGTCGCGGGTGATTTCCTCAGGCCCCAGCTTCGTATCGCGGGCCGCGACTTCATATTCCTCGATGTGAATCGAGGTGAACACGTCGTCACGCAGGATGCGTTCAGAGATCAGGATGGAGTCTTCGTAGTTGTAGCCATTCCATGGCATGAACGCGACGATGATGTTCCGGCCAAGTGCCAGTTCGCCAAAGTCGGTGCACGGGCCATCAGCGATGACCTGCGCGCGTTCGACCGTATCACCCACCTTCACCAGCGGGCGCTGGTTGATGCAGGACGACTGGTTCGACCGTTTGAACTTACGCAGACGGTAGATGTCGACGCCCGGCTCGCCCGGTTCCAGCATTTCGGTCGCACGCACAACGATACGGGTGGCATCGACCTGGTCGATGATGCCCGAGCGGCGAGCCATGATGGCAGCGCCAGAGTCGCGCGCCACAACTGCTTCAATCCCGGTGCCCACGAATGGCGCATCGGCTTGCAGCAGCGGAACCGCCTGACGTTGCATGTTCGAACCCATCAGGGCGCGGTTAGCGTCGTCATTTTCAAGGAACGGAATCAAGGAGGCCGCAACCGACACAAGCTGTTTGGGCGAGACGTCGATCAGGTCGATCGCATCTGGCGGGTTCAGCATGAATTCGCCTGCTTTCCGGCTGGAAATCAGGTCATCGGTGAAACGCCCCTCAGAGTCCTGTGCCGCGTTTGCCTGCGCAACCGTGTGACGCATTTCTTCCGTGGCCGACATATAGATGACTTCGTCGGTCACCTTGTTGTCGATCACCTTGCGATACGGTGTTTCGATGAAGCCATACTTGTTCACGCGGGCAAATGTCGCGAGGCTGTTGATCAGACCAATGTTCTGACCTTCCGGCGTTTCAATCGGGCACATCCGGCCATAGTGGGTCGGGTGAACGTCACGCACTTCAAAGCCAGCACGTTCACGCGTCAGACCGCCAGGCCCAAGAGCCGAAAGACGGCGCTTGTGGGTGACTTCCGACAGCGGGTTGGTTTGGTCCATGAACTGCGACAGCTGCGACGAGCCGAAGAATTCACGCACCGCAGCCGCAGCGGGTTTGGCGTTGATGAGGTCTTGCGGCATGATCGTGTCGATTTCGACAGACGACATACGCTCTTTGATCGCGCGCTCCATCCGCAGCAGGCCGACGCGATACTGGTTTTCCATCAGTTCGCCAACAGAGCGAACACGACGGTTGCCGAGGTGGTCGATATCGTCGATCTCGCCTTTGCCGTCGCGCAATTCAGTCAGCGCCTTGATGCAGGCGATGATGTCGTCACGATCCAGCGTACGCTGGGTATCTGGCTTGCCCAGATCCAGACGCATGTTCATCTTCACGCGGCCAACAGCGGACAGGTCGTAGCGGTCCTTGTCAAAGAACAGCGTGTCAAACAGCTGCGATGCTGCTTCAACAGTCGGCGGCTCACCGGGGCGCATCACGCGATAGATGTCCATCAGCGCGGTGTCGCGACCCATGTTCTTGTCGGCGGCCATCGTATTACGGATGTAGGGGCCGACATTGACGTTATCGATGTCCAGCACCGGAATATCGGTGATGCCCTGATCCAACAGCACCTTGACGCTGCCGCCCTTGACTTCGCCGTCGCGGTCCAGCTCCCATGTCAGCTCGTCACCGGCTTCAACCCAGATCTCGCCGGTTTCGTCGTTGATGATGTCTTTAGCAACATAGCGGCCAAGGATGTGGTCGAACGGGACCAGAAGTTCGGTGATCTCACCGTCATCCACCCACTTTTTCACCATCCGCGGCGTGGCTTTTTCACCCGCCTTCAGAATGACTTCGCCGGTAGCCGCATCGACCAGATCAAAGGCAGGACGGGTGCCGCGCACACGTTCAGGGAAGAACTTGGTGACCCAGCCTTTGTTCTTCAGGTATTTGTAACCAACGGTGTTGTAATATGCATCCATGATCGCTTCCTGATCCAGCCCAAGGGCATAGAGCAGGGTCGTCACCGGCAACTTCCGGCGGCGGTCAATGCGCGAGAACACGATGTCCTTTGCGTCAAACTCAAAGTCCAGCCACGACCCGCGATACGGGATGATGCGGCATGCAAACAGAAGTTTGCCCGACGAATGGGTCTTGCCCTTGTCGTGGTCAAAGAAAACGCCGGGCGAACGATGCATCTGGCTGACGATCACACGCTCGGTGCCGTTCACGATGAACGTCCCGTTCGAGGTCATCAGGGGCATGTCGCCCATATAGACCTCTTGTTCCTTGATGTCCTTGACCGACCGTGCCCCAGTGGTTTCATCAACATCAAACACGATCAGACGCAGCGTCACCTTCAGCGGTGCCGCATAGGTCATGTCACGCTGCTGGCATTCATCAACGTCGTATTTTGGCTTTTCCAGCTCGTATTTCACGAATTCCAGAACCGCCGTTTCGTTGAAGTCCTTGATCGGGAACACCGACTGGAACGTACCCTGAATGCCTTCGCCATCCGAAGGTTTCGGGCCCTCACCCGAGTTCAGGAACAGATCGTATGAGGATTTCTGAACCTCGATCAGGTTCGGCATCTCCAGAACTTCACGGATCTTGCCATAATAGCGGCGGATGCGTTTCTGGCCTACATAAGCTTGCGCCATGCTTGTCGTCACCTTTTTTTCTCGTGTCGCTGGCGAATGGCCGTCGGGCCACGGGCACTCGCCGCTGGCGAAGGGGGGTTGGCTCTATTCATGCGGTCCGTCCCGTAGGACCGCTCCCGAGCCGCGCCGCACCTGGAAAGACATTTCCGCAGAAACACCTATCAAGACGCGATTGGCTGGGGACGGATTGCTCCATCCCCAGCCTCAAATCATCGCTGCGGATTGCTCCGCAAAGCGCGCTTACTTCAGCTCGACCTTGGCGCCAGCTTCTTCCAGCTTCTTCTTGAAGCCTTCTGCGTCAGCTTTGGTCACAGCTTCTTTCACTTTGCCGCCAGCTTCGACCAGATCCTTGGCTTCTTTGAGGCCCAGGCCGGTGATGGTGCGAACTTCTTTGATCACGTTGATCTTGTTCGGGCCAGCATCGGTCAGGACGACGTCGAATTCGGTCTGCTCTTCAACAGCAGCAGCCGGGCCAGCAGCCGGGCCAGCCATCATGACAGCGCCACCAGCAGCTGGCTCGATGCCATAGGTGTCTTTCAGGATGGTTTTCAGTTCCTGAGCCTGCAGAAGGGTCAGGCCAACGATTTCTTCGGCGAGTTTGTTCAGATCAGCCATTTTTTCATTCCGTTAATAAAGATGGGTTCCAACGACGTGAGATCAACCCACGCGAGACGCGAAGATCAGGCGGCTGCCTTTTCTTCGATGGTCGACAGGATGCTTGCGATGTTCGAAGCAGGCGCGCCAATCGCACCAGCGATGTTCGAGCCCGGAGCACCGATGCACGACACGATCTGAGCGATAAGCTCTTCACGCGACGGCATGGAAGCCACGGCTTTGACACCAGCCTGGTCCAGAACGTCATTGCCCATAGCACCGCCGAGGATCACGAACTTGTCGTTCCCCTTGGCATAAGCTTCGGTCACCTTCGCCGCAGCGACAGGATCTTCCGAGTAGGCAAATACGGTCATGCCCGTAAGAAGGTCACCCATTTTAGAACCGGGTTTGCCTTCAAGGGCGATCTTGGCGAGCTTGTTCTTGGCAACGCGAACGGACCCACCTACTTCACGCATTTTTGCGCGCAGGTCCTGCATCTGTGCAACCGTCATTCCCGCGTAGTGAGCAATCACCACAACGCCAGAGCTTTCGAAGATTTGGCCGAGTTCCTCGACCACTTTCTCTTTCTGGGCTCTATCCACAGTTTCACTCCAAGTATGGGGGTCTCCCCCCGGCTCAAGTTGGCCCCGATCGTCTGGGGCATTCGGGTCCGCGAAGGGTTCCGTAGGCCAAGATCGCCGATAGGCGATTTTCGTCTCGTTCCCCATCTCAGGCAGGAAGATTAAGGCCAGATGGCCACCCACCGTCTCGGACAGGACCGGGCGTATCCGCCCGGCCATCCCTTCCCCGAAGGGTCAGGAATTCAATTGCCTCAGGCCGAAGCCGAGGTCAGGTCCACGGCAACGCCGGGGCCCATGGTCGAAGAAAGCGACACTTTCTTCAGGTATGCGCCTTTTGCACCGGTCGGACGAGCCTTGGTCACCGCATCAACGAAAGCGCGGACGTTTTCGGCCAGCTTGGCCTCGTCGAACGACACTTTGCCGATACCGGCATGGATCACGCCGGCTTTCTCGACCTTGAACTGCACTTCGCCGCCCTTGGCAGCTTCGACAGCGGTTTTAACGTCCATCGTAACCGTGCCGACCTTTGGGTTCGGCATCAGGTTGCGCGGGCCAAGGATTTTGCCCAGACGGCCAACGATCGGCATCATGTCCGGCGTCGCGATGCAACGGTCGAACTCGATTTTTCCCGACTGAATAATTTCCATCAGGTCTTCTGCACCAACAATGTCCGCACCAGCGGCCTTGGCTTCATCAGCCTTGGCACCACGGGCGAACACAGCGACGCGGACGGTCTTACCCGTGCCGTTCGGCAACTGGACCACACCGCGGACCATCTGGTCAGCGTGGCGCGGGTCAACGCCAAGGTTCATCGCGATTTCCAGCGTCTCGTCGAACTTTGCCGAGGCAGCGTTTTTGATCAGCGCCACAGCGTCCTCGACGGACACCAGGTTTTTGCCGTCAAACAGAGCGCGGGCGGCGGCGGTGCGTTTTGCAACTTTTGCCATGATGATCAGCCCTTCACTTCAATGCCGCAAGACTTGGCAGAGCCAAGGATGATCTGCATCGCCGCTTCGATGGAATTGGCGTTCAGGTCTTTCATCTTGGCTTCGGCGATCTGGCGGATCTGCGCGACGCTGACCTTACCGGCGACCATGTGGCCCGGCTTGACCGAACCCTTAGCGCGGTTACGCTTGCCCACGGGCGGCAGACCAGCAGCCTGCTTGAGCAGGAACGATGCCGGAGCAGTCTTGAACTCAAGGCTGAACGACTTGTCCTGATAATAGGTGATGATCACAGGCGTCGGGGTGCCGGGGGTGATTTCAGCGGTCTTGGCATTGAATTCTTTGACGAACGCCATGATGTTCAGGCCGCGCTGACCCAGTGCCGGACCGACCGGCGGGGATGGGTTGGCTTGGCCCGCTTTGACTTGCAGCTTCAGGCTGCCGATAATCTTCTTGGCCATTTGGCCTCTCCTCTTTCACTGCGCCGGATTTGGCGCGGTTTAGTGGTTCGGTCCGTCACTGCACTTGCATGCAGCGCTCGCCTCCCACGCGATACACTCAGAGCCCTTTGGTGACCTGAGTGAATTCCAATTCAACCGGGGTTGCACGGCCAAAGATCGACACAGACACCTTCAGGCGGCTGTGCTCTTCGTCCACATCCTCGACCATACCGTCGAAGCCCTCGAACGGGCCGTCGGTTACCTTGACCTTTTCGCCCACATCAAAGCGGATCAGGTTGCGCGGTGCAGCCTCACCTTCCTCAACACGGTTCAGAATCTGATTCACTTCCGAGTCCCGCATCGGCATCGGTTTGCCCTGCGGGCCAAGGAAGCCTGTCACGCGGTTGATGGACGAAATCAGGTGGTAGCCCTTGTTCGTCATCTCCATCCGCACCAGCACATAACCGGGCATAAAGCGCCGCTCCGATGTCACTTTTTTCCCGCGGCGAACTTCGATCACCTCTTCGGTGGGGACCATAACTTCGTCGATTTCTTCCGTCAGACCCGCCTCAGCCACGGCCGTTTTGATCTGTTCGGCAACTTTCTTCTCGAAATTCGAGAGGACGCTTACCGAATACCACCGCTTGGCCATGCCCGTTTCACCTTGTCTGCCCGAGCAAAAACTGCCCGAAATTCATGTATTTCTAACGACTTGCGATAAACCGCTTGCCGCCTTGAAGGAACAAAAAACAGCGCGCAACACGAATCATTGCGCGCCGGACTGCCCTTTAACAGAGGGCCGAATACCCCCCCCAGCCTTGGATTTCAAGGGCTAACGCGAATCTTGCCGCTTAGAACGAGGTGAACAGCGCAGCCAGACCTGTGCGGATGCCAAGGTCGACGAGGCTGAAAAACGTGGCGGTCAGAGCGGCCATGATGAACACCATGATCGTGGTCAGAACCACCTCACGCCGGTTCGGCCAAACGACCTTGGCCACTTCGCCGCGCACTTGCTGAACAAACTGAAGGGGGTTGGTCTTGGCCATTTGCTTGGGTCCGGTCATCTGGGGTTTTGCGGTCAGATACGCGCTTGGCCTCGCGAATTCAAGCCGGAACCGTTCATACCTAACCTCCCGCGCGCTCGGCAGCCGTCATACGGTCCAGACGTGCCCAGGGGTCGTTGGGGTAGTCTATGTTCCGCCGGGGCACTGGCCACCTGTGCCCCGATGTCCTCAGGCGTTGCGCGCCTGCCCATGGTGCCGGACAGCCCCAAGGTCCCAAACAGCTTTGATGACACCACCATGATGATCACGCCAATCCCGAAAGGGGCCCATTTGATCAATGCCGGCGCAGACAGTCCCGCAGATACCCATGCCGCAAGAGAGGGCACCGACTGGATAACCGGCTGTTTCGGTGTGTTGTTGTCGCTGACCCGCAGCGGGTTTTCGGGCAGCGGCGCAGAGTCGGTCATCGGTTTGAACTTTGGCCCATACCGCGACGGAGACGGTGGGTCTGCGCGTTCCGGCACAACGTTTTGGGCAACCGTGGCTCCGATCCGTGCCACCCCGTCGATAGTCTTTTTGAACACATAGCGCACGCCCAGCATGATCAGCCCCAGCGCCAGAAGTGGCAGGGCAAACAGCGCGTCGTCCAGCACCCCAAGTTTTTCCAGCCCGACGCTTCCCACGACCACCACCAGCAACACCGCCATCACCATCTTGCTGCGCGACTTGCGCGGCTTCAGCGGCATGGTCAGCGCATCGGGAACCGCAAGACCCTGTGCCCTGTATTGGGCAATCATGGCCGCACGGGCCAGTTCAACCTGCTGCGCCAGACGCTCTTGCTGTTCCACCACCTTGTGACGGCGCATAAACCGGCGAATCGCCCCCAGCAGGAAAATCAGACCAACAGCCCCAAGCCCACCACCGATCATCAGTGCAGAGTTAGGATCGGGGGCCAAAGCCGCATCGCGCCCGCCGCGTCCCCAGCTTTCGATATAGAAAAAGTCTGGCGATTTGGTCAGCTCGCGTTCGATCAAGGCATCTTCGGCCAGGGATTTAAGGTTCGGGCTGGTGACCGTTTGTCCGTTCAGCCGCAGCACGGCCTCGGTGTCGGTGATGGACACAAGTCCCGGCTCGAACTCCTGGGCACCCCAGCGGTCAAGATCATTGCTGTCCAGCAGCAACGCCGCGCGCACCGTCTTGCTGCCCTCGCTGTCTTCTGGCCCGAACAGGAAAAGCACCGTCCGCTCTTCGACAGAAGACGACAGTTTGCGCTTGCGCGTCATCTCCAGCTTGTAATTCAGCTTCATGACGGTTTTGGCGATGACATGCACTTCATCAGCCGGGTGCAGATCGCTCCATGCCTGAAAATCTCCTTAAGAGACCGCCTCGGGCAGGCCTGCACTGCGCGCAGCAGCTTTCCCTTTTTCGATCTACATCAGCCCGGTATAGGCCGCCGCCGCAAATCCAAGGAAAAAGATTGCCAGAACCAACTGCGAAATCCAGCGGCCTTTGAAGACGTTTTTCATCACAGCGCACCCATGCCAACACATACTCGCCGACAAGGTGGCCTAAGATTGCAGCGCAGCCGCGAAGAAATCACGGCAAATCCGTGGCATTGTAATCGATGTGGAAACTGGCAGGGGCAGCAGGGCTTGAACCCGCGACCTACGGTTTTGGAGACCGTCGCTCTACCAACTGAGCTATACCCCTACCTTGCGCGGTGGGTTACGTCACAGCCCCGCGCCCGTCAAGGGGCAAACGCGGCTTCCAGCTTGTCAATGTCAGTACCAAGCAGGGCAGGAAGCGCCGATTGAACCCTTGCCAACGGCTGATCCCACCATGCCAACGCAACAAGCCGCGCAATCACATGCGGCGCAAAACGCAGTCTTGTCACACGGGCCGGATTCCCGACCACGATGGCATAGTCAGGCACATCGCGCGCCACCACCGCCCCAGCCCCGACGATCACGCCATGGCCCAAGCTGACACCCGGCAGAATCAGTGCGCCGTGCCCGATCCAGATATCATGGCCAATGATGGTATCGGGGTTGGCATCGGGCCGTCCGGCAAAGCTGTCGCGATATGCGGCCAGTGTCTCACGGTCAAACACGCCAAATGGATAGGTGGTAAACCCACCCATGGCATGATTGGCCGAGCCCGTGATAAACCGCGCGCCATGGGCAATCTGGCAAAACCGACCGATGCTCAGACGCTCCGGCGCGCCCGGATAAAGATAGGGGGCCAGATGTGAGGCCCAATCCTCCGGCGGCGAGAAATCATTGGCGTAGCTGTGGTCGCCGATGCACATGTTCGGATGGTTGATGACGCGGTTCAGATGCACCATGCCAAGGTGCGTGCGACCGTCGGGAAACACCAGCGGATGCATGGCATTTTGGTTCAGGAATGGCATGGGATGCCCCTTTCAGCATGACACGTTGCGCGAAACGGTTCAGCCTGTCAGGTCCATATCATCCTCCATCATCGAGATATCACTCTAACACACACCCGTTCGCGCAACCAGATCGGTCAGCAAACTCAAGCCCGGACGGCCATCTGGTGCGGTCCCGTGTATCAACCGTGTCAGTTGCGGCACATGGCCTGGGGTGTCGGTGACGATCAGAAGCAGATCGACCCGTCTGTCTTGTGCCGTCGTTGCAGCCAGACGTGCATCCTGTGGTGAAATGATCCTGTCGACAGGTCCGTGCAGCATAACACAAGGCGGGCCACCGGGCCGAAGACACCAAGGCTGGACCATTGCCGCCGACACCGCCAGAACGGCATCAGGCTGCGCCAGACGCCCCGCCCAAACCCGTGGTGGATGCGCCAGCGACAGGGCCGCGATGCCGCCTGCGCTCATGCCAAGAATGGTGATGGGCAGGCCCTTTACGTCCGGGGCAACCGCTCCTGTGCGCAAAGCAGCCACAGCTTGGCCGAGGTCTAAGAGCGCGCAGGCAAACGCGGGGCCATACAACCGCGCATGCAGGCGCAAACCAAACCGCGCACTGGCCGCCATCATGCGGCGCATACGCGCGCGATCCCCAGCATCGAGGTCGCGCAGCGTGCCACCCAAGCGATAGCTGACCGACACCACGGCAATGCCCAAGGGCGCAAGCTGCGCCGCCAATGCGACAGCCGTCGTTTCCTTGCGACTGCCCTTGGTAAAGCCGCCGCCATGCGCATAGATCACAACCGCGCGGGGGGCGCCCGGCAGGATCAGATCCAACGCCTGATGAGGTCGCGGGCCATAAGACAGATCGGGCAGGGTTTTCATGGGCCACCGGGTTGTTGCCCGACAATGCGGGGCGCGCAGATGGTATCCACAGGCCCTGCCCTTGCGCCAGTGGTCAGATGTTGCCCGCCGAGATTTCCCGCGCACTGTGATCTGCCTGTCGGATCGCCAGTGCCACGATGGCACGCGCCGCGTTTTCCGCCGCACCCGTGGAAAACTGCAGTCCGTCCGACACGAACAAATTGCTGACATGATGCGTCTGGGCCAGCACGCACATTTCAGGCTTGCCTGTCGTCTTGCCTTCGGGAATGTCGGTACAGGCCGTTGACCATCTGCCCCACTGTTGCAGGCCCGAAAGCAAAATCCGGTCTTCTGGCGGGCAGTCCGCGCACCATTTTCATCAGGCTGAATCGCCGCAGCTGAAGTTCAGCAGCATGGGGCTGCGCTGATCAGACCGATTTCTTGACGAACTGGCACAGGATCACGATGGTCTGGCCATTCACCCGGCCCTCAATGTGGTCGGCATTGTCATAGACCAGCCGGATGCCGCGTACCGCCGTCCCGCGTTTGGCCACCATCGACGACCCTTTGACCGGCAGATCTTTGATCAGCATGACCGTATCACCCGCCGCCAGTTGCACGCCATTACTGTCGCGATGAACGACGCCCGCCAACGCCTCCCCCTGCCCCGCCTCGGCACGGGCCAGCACCTCAGGGTCCAGATAGACTGTTTCCAGCAGCTCTGAGGCCCAAGGCTCCACTGTCAGGGCCTTCAATAAACGATATGCGGCAATCTGCTTGCCCGCGTGCTCTGACCAGACCGCATCGCCCAGACACCGCCAACGCGGGCCAGGGGTGATCTCGCCTGACAAGGCTGCCGCGCAGACCCTACACAGTGCCGCAATGTCTGTACCGGGCGCAAGTTGCACCGGGCTGGCGTCAGGGGCGGCACACAGAACACAGGTCGTCATCGTCTTGGCCTTTCAGGGCAATGAAAAAGGCGCGCGGAACGCCGCGCGCCTTTTTGGTCTTAAGCCTGCATCGCAGCTTAGGCGAGGATCTTGGATACCACGCCTGCGCCGACGGTGCGGCCGCCTTCGCGGATGGCGAAGCGCAGTTTTTCTTCCATCGCGATCGGGGCGATCAGTTCGACGTTGAACTTCAGGTTGTCGCCCGGCATCAC
>NZ_JAUXOV010000002.1 GCF_030684215.1 Pseudotabrizicola sp. | reverse complement strand
TAGATTTGGACCCAATCATGCTGATCTCCATATCGGCCTGCGGCCTTCAAGAAAGCCGCAATACGAGGCCTGACAGAAGACCGCACTCGATCCGACCCAGACGTCGAAATCCTCTTGCTTCAAGGACGGCAACCACAGAAGTGTTCTTGCGCGAGAGCGGCGCAGGCTGGCAATTGACGCCACATATCTGGCGGATCTGCGCGACGCACTTACACCGAAGAAGAGTGCCCGTCTGTCCAGGATTTCCGAGGGTGGAGGTTAGCATCAGTCTGGGGGATGAAGTGCAAAGCCGAAAGGAGAAGCACATGTGTCCAAGTTGCAGCGTGGCAATAGGGCAGGTCTTTGACATGATCGCGTCAAGCGCAACCAGTCGGGTTGAGCGACCGCATGGTCGACACGAGATCGACGGCTGATAGCAAATCCCGGTCAGACCAAGGGATGAATTGCCCTGGATCGTCGCAATGGGCGGAAGGATTAAGCCGCTGCGCGGCATTGGCGCCTGTGGCAGGCGTTCGACTCGCAATTCAGCGTTAATTTTTTTAATCCTTTTCGGGCTGACGATGTGTTTCCTTTGGGCAAGCATTTTCTTCATGGAACCAATGCGCATGTCCGCGCGTTTGGTCTTGTGATTGGTCGCACGGACCATATCGCCTTGATCTTGACAGGATGCACAATGCGTACGTTCGCTATACCCTTGCTCGTTGCGGCCAGTTTTGGCCTTTCAGGACCCGCCGTTGCTCAGGATCTTGGGGATATGATCGGTGGAATTGCGCAAGGTCTGATCCAGCAAGAGCTGGATCGAACCACCTATATCGCAGCCCAAGAAACCAACACAGCCGCCGCCTATCGCAACTACCTGATGAAGTTCCCAAGGGGGCAGTATCGCACCAATGCGGAACGTGCGCTGGAACGTCTTGGTGGGCCAGTCGAAGGGATAGCCGTATCTGACGCCCAGATCGAGGCGCGGCTGTCGATTAACCGAGCGCAACGCATCGCAGTGCAGCGCAGGTTGACCCAGCTTGGCTATTCCACGCGAGGCACCGACGGTATCTGGGGTCGCAATACCCGTGACGCCATCGCCACTTGGCAGCGTGATCGGGGTGAAAAGGTGACCGGCTATGTGACGGCCGCGCAGTTCAGCATCCTGTCGAAAGGGGCCGCAGTGTCGCCGCCAGACACAACGCCCACGCCCACAACGCCGCCCGGTTCCTTGTCCGCTGCTCAGACCGAGGCGACGCTGCGGCTGACACGGTCGCAACGCACCAGCATTCAGCGCCAGTTGACGAGCATCGGCTATGATGCGGGGGTCGCAGATGGCTTGTGGGGCAGCCGTACCCGTGATGCGATCCGGGCCTGGCAACGGGCAAACAGAAATGATCAGACGGGATATGTGACAAACGCACAGGTCAGGCTGATCGCAAGTCAGTCAGGTGAACGCGGCCAGCTTCCTGTGGCTGGACAAGAAGAGGCCGCCGTTCTGGAAGAAAGCCTGTTGGAGTTGACGGTATCAGAACGAAGCGACCTGCAGCGCCGGCTGTCCAGATTGGGCTATGCAACAAGCCGCACCGACGGCACGTTCGGAGCGGGCACGCGCAGGGCGATTGCAAACTGGCAAGAAGACACCGGCCTGACCGCGACTGGGTATCTGACGGCAGATCAGGTGCGTCAGATCCGGATAGACACGGGCGGATAGGCCAGGAAATCAGAGCTTCGTGTGCCCTGAACGCCCTAACCTCCGCGCAAGGGTCGGGGTCATTCACTGCTGTACCGACATCGGCGCGGTGGATCAGGGGCGCGGCATGTTGTAACGTAATGATATGAAGAGATTCCCACCCGAACGAATTGTTTGCCTGACCGAAGAAACCGTTGAGACGCTGTATCTTCTGGGAGAAGAGGCCCGGATCGTGGGCGTCTCAGGTTATGCCGTGCGCCCGAAACGGGTGCGGCAGGAAAAGCCGCGGGTCTCGGCCTTCACCTCGGCGGATATCCCGAAGATCCTCGCGCTGGAGCCCGATCTGGTCCTGACCTTCTCGGACCTTCAAGCAGGCATCGCAGCAGATCTCATGCGCGAGGGGATCGCGGTGATGGGCTATAACCAACGCAGCATCGCAGGAATCTTTACCATGATCCGGCATCTCGGCGCGATGGTGGACCAGGGCAGCCGTGCGGATCAGTTGGCAGGTCACTACGAACAGCGGCTGGCGCAGGTTGCTGCCAAGGCCGAGGGACGCCCGCGCCCGATCGTCTACTTCGAGGAATGGGATGATCCGATGATCACCGGCATCGGCTGGGTGTCGGAACTGATCGAAATCGCCGGCGGGCGAGAGGCCTTTCCGCATCTGGCCGGCAAGGACAAGGCACGCGATCGCATCGTCACCTCAGAGCAGGTGATCGCCGCCGCACCGGATGTCATCCTTGCTTCTTGGTGTGGCAAGAAGGTGCGGCCCGAGAAGATCGCGGCCCGGCCCGGATGGGACGTGCTGCCGGCAGTGCGCGACGGTCGCATCGTCGAGATCAAATCGCCGTTGATCCTGCAGCCCGGTCCTGCCGCGCTCGGCGACGGGCTCGACGCAATCGTGGCAGCCTTGGCATGATTGCCGATCCTGACGGATGGCAACACCAATTGGGCAATGCGAGTGCGGCGTTGTTGGCGACCCGGCAAAACAAAACCTCTGATCGCATCGCATTGGATCAAAGCGCAGACCTCGCCGCCATCCACGAGACCGCGCGCACGGGCCGCGACACTCGGTCTAAGGCAGAGACAGACCGAACATCCTAAGCCGTGTCACAGCGTCGGTGACGAGGTACAGGGACCTCGTCGCACCGCAGGAGCTTGGTGCGGAACGGGCATGGCGTGCGATGCCTGTTGATCATCGCGCCCATCCAGAGGCCGTATGCCGAACGCGCTTGCGCCACCTGTCTTTTGCCGTCGGGCCAACTGTGATGCTGCTGCGGCAACATATCCTATGCGATCTCCCGGACCCGCGGCATTTCACGGGCGGATCGCACTACATATCCATTATCCCCGCCCGACCGATGGAATTTCAGCCCATGTTTCCAGAACTGCCTCGACCCGTCCGCCAATTTGTCACCGCATGCTTCCTACTGGAGATGGTGTCGCTTGGCGGTTCGATTGGCGGGTTCGGAAGCAGTATCCGCAACGTTCTGCTCGTGCTTGGCGGCTTCTGGCCCGAGGTCTTTATGGGCGCGGTGCCGTTTTTTCCGGGGCACGGGGTCCTGATGTTCGCGACCAGCGCTGTTTTGCACGGTAACCCCGTTCACCTCGGCATGAACATGTTTGGTTTGATCTGGCTTGGTCCGATGGTGGTGGACCGGCTGGGAGAGCGCGGTTTCTGGCCGCTGGCGGGGTTAAGCGCATTGGGCGCCGGATCATGCTACGCGCTTATGACAAACTCCACCCTGCCGATGATCGGGGCATCCGGCGTGCTGTATGGTCTGCTTGGAACAGTCTGCGTCTGGAAGGTGCTGGATCAATGGATGCGGGGCCGAAGTCTGATGCCCTTTGCGGCACCCGCCGCGATTTTCATCGGGTTGAACGTGCTTTTGATGCTTCCGGCGCGCGGACAGATCGCTTGGGAGGCGCATCTCGGGGGATTTATTGCTGGCGTGCTGTGCGGTGTCCTAACATGGAGAAGCGCGTTGCGGTAAGCGCTGACCTGCCAAATTGCACCATGAGGCGCGCTTCACTGCGGGTCTACCAATACACTGCTACGCCCCCCGCACCGATCCGTCGGCGCGGGGGAAAAGAACTCAGGCCGACCGCGTTTTGCGCGCCAGATATTCCGCAGCGCCATCCTTGGACAAGAGGGATTTCGGGCCACCGGCCTTTGCCTGCTTTTCGGCGACACGTTCCGAGATGTAAGCGAAAGCCGCAACAAAGCCGAGGGTGCCGAAGGTCAGAAAACCGATTGCGAAATCCATGGGGTGCTCCTGTGGGTGGTGTCAGACCAATGCGAACCAGTCTCCGGTTTCCCTACCCAGCCTTGGCGTCAGGCGGCGAAGAGACCGCGCCACTCGGCGAGAGCGGCGGTGCGGTTGGCCTTGAAGTTGTCCCGACTGTGTAGGGCGTGCTCCTGATTGAAGAGGTTGTGAACAGAGGAATGGACTGCGACAAACTTCTGTAGGGTTCGCATACGCCTGAAGCGCTGCATTGCTCTTTCGCGCCTTCGAAACGGAAGGTCGGAATTTTCCGCCCGATTGTTCTGGCGAT
>NZ_JAUXOV010000027.1 GCF_030684215.1 Pseudotabrizicola sp. | reverse complement strand
CGCGGGTTGATCTCGAAGACAGGATTCGGGGCAAGGAAGGGAATGGCGAGCGGGGGATGGTGCCCCAACGTCAGGAGCCGGTTGTCCCGCTGATGCTTTTAACGCCGCCAGCCTCCCGGGCAGGCTCTTGGTTGGTAGCCTTCGTACTGGGGGATGGATCCTTTGGTGCCCCGCAGCATCGCGGGACGAGGTTCATGTGGTCGGTGAGGGGCCCGCCCATGGGCGGGCCCCTCACGCTGTGTCAGCAGGGCTCAGGCGGCTAGGTCTGCGCCCCCTGCCCCATCGCCGTCCTCGGCGCCAACGATCTCGAGCCTCGCGTTGCGATAACCTTCGCGTGCGATCCAAAGCTCAGCCGCGGTAACGGACTCCGCCAGATGCAGCAGTTCGGTATTCCCGCCGAAGTCCAGCAGCACCCGCACCTGCCCAGCCTTCGGTTCCTCTGCCACCTCGAAGATCAGACGGCTGTCCGCCGAATGGCTGCGCATGATGGTGACGAGGATCACCCCGTCCGAGGAGAAGTTACCCTCATGCAGCGTGAAGGAGGCCGGAGCAGTCCAGGTCGGATAGACCCTTGGTGGCTCCTTCTTCACGAGACGGCCGACGCCGTTCGATCGCTCCCAGGCGACAAGCTTCTTGGTGAACCGTGCCGGTGGCTTCGGACTGCCATCGGTGTAACGGATCAGCGCCCCCAGAGGGGCTGTGTCGATGATGGTGGTTGCAGACATGATTCCTCATCCCGAATGCGAGCGTTCGCATTCATCATATTGATATTGCTGTATTTTGTGAGAGTGAGGGCGGGTTTCCCCGCCCCCGGATGGCTCAGATCACTCTGCCGCCATCATCGACGCGGCGTTCTCCGGCAGATCAGCCGTCAGGAAGGCGGGGAGATCAATGTCGTCGGGCTGGCCCGCGTCCTCCCCCTGCCCATCTGCAATCTCCTCGCCGTCGCCTGCCACCAGATCGGCCCGGCGCAGGACCTCGGGCAACCAGCCGCTGCCCTTGAGGAGCCGCTCGGCTTCGATCGCCATCTCGCCCTTCTTCAGATGGTCGAGAAGCTGCGCGGTCCCCTCACCCTTCGCCTCGCGCACGGCCTCGAGGATCCGGGCCTTGGGCACCCGGTTGAGGTAACCATCGACCGTAGGCTCCCAGCCCGCCTCGACCATGTCGAGATCCACCGCGCGGGCCACGAGATCGGCATGCGCCATGCGGCGGGTCAGGCCGCTGGCCGAGATGCCCGCACCGTAGGGGTTCACCTTCTCGTGGAGCGCGTTGATCCCGAAGCTGAGGCAATGCGCGAGAAGCGCAAGACGGCTGCCCTGATCGAGCACTGTCAGATAGTCCCAGAGCGCGGCGTCGTCGCCGAGGGGCAGATCGGCCTCCCATGTCGCATGACGCTCATCGACCAGCTTGGCCACGACGCTGTCTTTCAGATCGGGTGCCTGCGCCGACATGTAGACATGACGCACCGATGCCTCGAGGCAGCTGCCCGAAGAACTGGAGGTGCGGAACGTGTCCGTTACCAGCTTCAGAAGCAACAGCGTCAGCGCCACGTCGGGGGAGCGCCCGATGGCCTCGCGCAGCGCCAGCGTCCGGTGGGCGGTCAGTTCCATGACAAGCCGCTCGGGCAGCGGTTTCAGCGCGCCATCATCTTCTTCCTCGGACGTATCCGCGCTGATCGGCTGCCCGCCTGAGGTGATGACGGTGCCCCCGGTGGAGGTCGCCGACGGGTTCCAACTGGAAACACCGACATCACCCCCCTGCCCCGTAGCATCCGCGCCATCACCATCCTGGACCGCGGTCTCCTCGCGCGGCTCGTCCTCGGGCCGGACATAGCCGCGATAAACGGCCAGGCTGCCATCCCGATCAAGCGTGACGAATGCGCCCGCGCGGACGACCTCGGCCGGATCGTAGATCAAGGGCCGCGCCTCAAAGGCCTCCATCGCCATCTCGAGCTGCCCCAGGCGAGCGTCGATCTCCTCGGGATATTCATCCTGACCGGAGTATTCCTCCTCCAGCGCCCTATACTCAGCGAGCAGCGACGCATGGGCCGCGGTTTCCTCCTCGGCCATCGGCGCGGGATCACCGGCCAGACGCCGCAGTCCATGGCTGTAGCCGTAGGGCAGGTCGGTCGCCACCTCGATCCACTTCCAGCCCTCGGAGGCCAGCGCCTCGGCTTCGGCCTGAAGCTTGTCGGCCACCAGGCGGTCGAGGAGGGCAGGGTCCTCGAGCCAGCCACCGTCATCGCCCTGAAACAGATCGCGCAGCACGACGCCGCCCGCCGCCTGATAGGCATCGACACCGACAAATACCACACGACGATCCGAAGCTCGGACCGAGGTTTCCGTCAACATGCGCCGGATGGCGTAGGGCTCCTTGTTCCAAGAGTTCTTCACCGCATCCCAGACCTGCACCTGACGCGCATGGTCCGGATTCACCGTGAAGGCCATGAGCTGTTCCAGCGTCATGCCATCCTCGGCATAGACGTCGAGCAGGGCAGGGGCCACGGCAGCGAGTTTCAGGCGCTGCTTGACGATCTGCGGCGTCACGAAGAAGGCAGCCGCGATCGCTTCCTCGCCCTGACCCTTTTCGCGCAATGCCTGGAAAGCGCGGAACTGGTCGAGCGGGTGCAGGGCAACGCGCTGCATGTTCTCTGCCAGCGAGTCATCCTCGGCCAAAATTTCCGACGCCGCATGCCGCACGATGCAGGGGATGGGTGCAGTCTTCGCCAGCCGCTTTTGCTTCACCAGCAGCGACAGCGCCTGAAAGCGCCGACCACCAGCAGGGATTTCGAACAGTCCAGTCTCGACACCCTCGGCATCGAGCATGGGCCGCACGTTCAAGCCCTGCAGCAGGCCGCGGCGAGCGATGTCATCGGCCAGCTCCTCGACCGAGATGCCCGCCTTGATGCGCCGGACGTTGGCCTGGCTCAGCACGAGCTTATCGAAGGGGATATCCCGCGACGGGGACAGGGTGATTTTCTGGACAGCTTTCGTCATCAGATTTTCTCCACGACGGGCGTCGGAAGCCACTCTCCCGATCTCATTTCCCGTCACCCCTTCAAACCTTCCGTCCTTTCCCTCTCAGATCCTGCCTGACTGCCAAAACGTGACTTAACAGCTGTTAAGTCACACTGGCACAATGCGCGCATGGCGGAACTTAACAGCTGTTAAGCTGCACTTCGCCTGCCGATCAGCGCCATGACCATCGGCCCGCAGGAAAACTCGCCTGCCGCTGCCTTTGATGTCAGCGCACGGAGGTACCCGCCGGGCGATCTGATGTCGGCAAAGCGTTCCAGCATCGCCACAATGACGATCGATGCCTGCTCCGGCCCCATGAAGCGCTGCGCTTCTTCCCAGGCGGACGCACTGATGCCCATGGCTGGTCGCACATGGCAGGCTGCGTCGAAAAGCTGATGCCAATGTCGGATATCGCCTTGGTAAAAAGTCTTGAGCGACGGACAGCCCGCGATCACCAGATGGAGCGGAATCTTTGGCACCCGTCTAGTGTCAGGATCCTCAAGGCTGGCCTCAGGCAAATCTGGTTCAGGTTCAGGCGCGCCGGTCGCCGCTCCGCCTTGTCCTAAGGGAGGTTCAAAATCTATAGAGTCTTTATTTGAATTATGATGGTGCCGCTCAAAACAGGCATCATTGGTGTTCATATCTTCTGTTTCAGGACCATCAATGACGTTGCGTGCCTGGTCAAGAAGGGTCTCCAGTTCAGTCCGGAATGCCGAAAGATCCTCAAGCGAAAGCTTGCGGCGAAGAGCGCGGGCTGTGAGAGCGGCCCTGTCGCGGAGCTGGTCCCATAGGCCAAGGCCGGGCTGTATCTCCTCGCCGAACTCCGCCAGGGCGGCCAAGTCGCGACGCATGAGGCTCACCACCTCTCTAAGCCGCCGTACACGGTCCTCGGCCTCACGCACGGCCTCTGCGGCCCGTGCAATCTCTTCTGCCCGGCAATAAAGCGGGGAGAGGTCGAAGCCGAAGGCCACGCGATCTTCGCCACGCTTGCGTACATACCGCTTCCCGTTGGGGCTATCGCGCCGCATGAGCAAGCCTGCCTCTACCAACCGGGCGAGGTGACGACGCATCGTCGAGCAGGGCATGCCATTCAGCCGCTCGCAGATCGCATTGTTGGACGGGAAGACGACCATTTCGGCGTTCCCGCCAAGCGCATCGTCCGGAAAGAAGCTGAGAAGCCCCTGCAGAACGGTCAGATCGCGTTCGGAAACCCCAAAGGCCGCCTGCGCCTTGGACAGCTCGCGAAGAAGCTGCCACTTGTTGACAGGTTTGCCCGGGACAGATGCCTCGGGCCGCTCGATCACACGCAAATGCGCGTGCGAGATCGGCCGCATAAACGGCGAAATCGGTGTGTACTCCATGATCTCACTCACGAAGGCAAAATTTCCCTGGCCCGCGAATCGCTTTG
The DNA here is from genome assembly GCF_030684215.1 of Pseudotabrizicola sp. Taxonomy (GTDB): domain Bacteria; phylum Pseudomonadota; class Alphaproteobacteria; order Rhodobacterales; family Rhodobacteraceae; genus Pseudotabrizicola. The sequence continues at coordinate 5,099 of NZ_JAUXOV010000027.1, read as the reverse complement.
CGCTTGCGGGAAAGGGGCCAGATCGCTACATTCAGAGGTGCGAAAACTGAAGTTTTGTAGCGGGCTGGTCCCATGCGAAACCTAAGAAAGGTCTCGTGAAGCTTGCTTCTCGGGGCCTTTTTCTTTTCTGCCTGTCTCGTGCCTCCTTTTTGGTTGTTGCGCTTCCTCAGTCTTCCGAACGCTTCCAGCGCTCGTGAAGCTCGGCGATCAGCTGTGGGGCGTTGCCCTCCAACCAGCTGACAAAATCGCTGTCCTCAGCCTTCAACTCGAGCTTGAGTTGCTTGCCGCGGCGTCCGGTCGTGACAGTTGCGGCACCGACCCCCGGAATGACCGTGCCAGGCCGCGCGGGCGGGCGAGACGATGATGTGGAGTGTTCAGGCTTTCCAGCGGCAGAGAGTACCGCCAAAAATGCCTGATCGGACTTCTCGTCAATGCCGCCTTGGTGGGTGGCCTTGGCCTCACCGGCCAAGGCTGCAAGCAGGTCACGATCGGCATCCGTGGTCCCAAGTAACTTCTTGAGTTCTTCCCATCGGGGCCGACCGATGCCTGGCGCTGCACCGATGGCAAAGACCAAGTCATCCCCAACGCTACGTACCACGCTTAACAGCTGCGAAACTCCCGCCTCGGTCAGATTGAGAACCTCGGCAACACCCTTGTTGGTGCGTTCTGATGCGCTCAGATGGTCACCGTCAAGCAAGGCGGCGGCAACGAGCGCACGTTCGATGAAGCTCAGATCTCGCCGCTCCTGGTTCTCCAAAAGCTGATCGCGAAGCGCCTGATCACCCTCCATCTCTGTGACGATGGCGCGAACTTTGACTCCAAGCTCTCTGCACGCTTCGAGCCTGCGGCGGCCATAGATCAGGCTGTAGCGATCACCCTCAAGCGGACGGACGAGGATCGGTACCCGCTGGCCATTCTTGGAAATCGACGTCTTCAGACCCTCGATCTCGATCTGCAGCCGGTCTTCGAGCCGACCTGCAGTTTCGATATCACCGGGGTCGATTTCGAAAACTCCACCGCGAAGCCTCCGCCCCTCAAGGGCGTCAGGCGCATTACGCAGGGTCTGCAAGGGCAGACCTAGTTTAGGTTTTCTTGCCATTGCGGCCCCCATTCTTGGCCCATGTGTTCTGGATGATCGCAGCAATCTCGTCGTTCACCGCGTTCATGGAATCAATGGCACGATCAAAGGTCTGGCGCGTGAAGTCTTTCTTTTCGGCCTCGTAGAGCGTCTGCTTTGTGAGCCCGGCATCCGAAATCGCAGTCGATTCGACCATGTGGTTGGTCAAGACTGACCTGCCAAAAAGACCTCGGATGAAGGCAATGACCTCGGTTTGCGGGGCGTCACCCACTTTGTATCGGGTGGGCAGGAAACGCAGCCAGTCAAAGCGAAGGTTTGCGCCGGCGTCCCGGATGACGCCAAGCAGATCAGCGGTCATGCGCAGGAACTGCGACATGGACATCAGATCGAGCATTTGCGGGTGAACGGTTACAAGCACCCCAGAGGATGCAGACAGGGCGGACATGGTCAGGAAGCCAAGCTGCGGCGGGCAGTCGATGACGACGACGTCATAATCCGCTTCGACACTGTCGAGCGCGTCGCGCACACGGGCAAAGAAGGCGCGTGCGCCACCGCGCTGGATGGCTGCCGGCGTTTCATGCTCGAACTCCATCAGTTCGAGATTGCCGGGAATCAGGTCAAGACCGCGGATGTAGGTCTTGCGGATCACGTCCGAAATCGGAACCGGCTCATCGTAGCGCACTGCGTCATAGAGGGTTCCACCCTCCATCAGGTCCAGTTCAGGTTGAATGCCATGCAGCGCGGAAAGGGAGGCCTGAGGGTCGAGATCAATCGCGAGCACCCGATACCCCTTGAGCGCAAGGCGCTGCGCAAGGTGAGCCGATGTCGTCGTCTTACCTGACCCCCCTTTGAAGTTTACGACAGAGACGATCTGAAGTTCGTCACCGGCGCGACGCCCCGGCACGTAGGTTCCAGGCTTCTTCGCATTTGCCTCAAGGGCGTGGCGGATCTCCCAGACATCATCTAGAGTGTACCGACGGTGACTTCCCGCGGTCGTCTCGACGTCAGCGATCTTTCCTTCTCGATGAAGCTTGCGAAGGTAGGTATGATCAACACCAAGCAACTCGGCCGCTTCACCACTGGTCAAGCTGCGCATGACTTTCTTGGCGTCGGGAGGGAAGTGGGCTGCACGTTGCGCGTGAAGGTTGGACGCGAGAAGCTCTGCGTAATGCCCGATGGCAATGTCTAGGTCCTGCTCAGGCTCGCTCATCTCTGCCTCGATCCGTGGGCGCGATTTTTATGTGACCGCGCGTTATTTATCGAGACTATTGCCAGACCGATCAGATTCGCGCAAGCTTTTTCCACATTTTGTGTCTGGGCGCGCAACAAGCACAAGGAAGATGGTCGCGTTGACCAAGCCTTCTCTGACATTCAAGGGCATGTAGCTCTTGCAACGCTGGTGGTGGCGGGGGGGTTAGGATGAAAGTCGTGAGATGGGGCAACTCCCTGGCGGTGCGCCTTCCAGTAAAGCTGGTCAGGGAACTTGGCCTGGAGGAAGGTGACCGAATCGAATTGATCCGCGACAATGATGTTCTGCGGGTTCAACGCTTGCCGCGCACCCGTGACGTGCTGGACGGCTTGCGACAGTTTCGCGGCCAACTCCCTGCCAATGATCGCCTTCGCCGCGATGATGCTCATAGGCGGTAAGGGCAAGCGCGGACATCCTGGCTGCTGGGGGAGGGCGATTTTCTCCCAAGCCCAATACAAATGAGCGCAGCGTCGGGACGGACCCAGAGCGGACATCAAGCTCTACGGCTTGCGCAACTGGCCCACGGCGGCAGCCAGAGGCACTGCGCGCAAATCATCGCCTGCCGGGACTTCCCGGTCACCTGCGTAGACCAGCATCTTCCGGTCGGCCTTGATGTCATCGACCGCCAGGTGGAATCCACGCGACACCTTGGGCGCGGTGGTGCGCTTGATCTCGATCGCCCAGATGTCATCCCCGGGTAGCCGCAAAACAAGGTCAAGCTCGGCCCCCGCCGTAGTCCGGTAAAAGAAGGGCTCGGTCCCGGTTGGCGCCGCGGCGATCAGGGTCTCGATGCAAAACCCTTCCCAGCTCCCACCGACCACAGGATGTCCCAGCAAGCTTTCCTGCGAACCGAGGCCGAGCAGGGCATGGACGAGGCCGCTATCCCTGACGAAGACCTTCGGCGACTTGACGAGGCGCTTGCCGACATTCTCGTGCCAGGGCTGCAGGCGCCGCACCAGCATGAGATCGACGAGCAGATCAAGGTATCGCCCGACGGTCTGACCTGAGACGCCAAGTCCTTCGGCCAGTGCGCTCGCATTCAACAGGCCACCCTGTGCATGCGCCAGCATCGTCCAGAAGCGGCGCAGCGTGGTTGCCGGGATGCGCGGCCCGAGGGAAGGGATATCGCGCTCTAGATAAGTGCGCAGAAAATCCTCGCGCCAGGTCATGCTGGACCGGTCGCTATCCGCCTGAAAGCTGTCAGGAAAACCGCCCCGCAGCCACAGGTCGTTCAACCTGTCTTCGCCGACTTCGTCCAGCAGGAGAGGCGGCATCTCGATATAGCGAACCCGCCCGGCGAGGGATTCGGCCGATTGATGCAGCAGCACATTCGACGCAGATCCCAGCAGAAGGAACTGCCCCGTGCGGGATCCCTTGCGCCGTCGCATGTCGATCTGCCCACGGAGGTTTTTGAACAGATTCGGCATCTGCTGAACCTCATCCAGGATCACCAGCTTGCCGACTTGTTCATCCAGATACAGATCGGGCTCAGTCAGGATCTGCCGATCCGCGTCGCGTTCTAGGTCGAGATACACAGATGGGCGTTGCTCGGCTATCTCAAGCGCAAGTGTAGTCTTGCCAACCTGCCGGGGCCCCAAAAGGACAACAGCCGCTTGGGCATCGAGGGCCGATATCACGATCTGACTGGTCTGGCGCTGGTACATACCTTGCAATTACTCCATGAAGTGGAAGTTTTGCAAGGTTATTATGCTCAATCGAGCAAGCCAAGCTGTTCGGCCCGTTCCAGCAACATCTTCACGGATGACGGCTGCCAGCTCGTCCGCCCACGGGGTGTGCGCTCACGCATGGATTCCAGCCTGTTACAGATCGCCTGAAGGGTGATGTCAGGATCCGCACCTTTGATCGTGGCGACGATGGCAGGCAGGCGGTCGTCCGTTTCGCGCCGTCCGGCGCGCGCCAGCACCGTGTCGGACAAAAAGCCATCGCGCACATAGGCGTTCACGGCGCGCAACAGGCGGCTCTGCGTCCATCGCCGCGCTTCCGGCAGAGGGCCGTTGATGATGCGAAGCACATCTTCCCAGGCCAAGTCGGGGCGCAACCGGCGTACATGGGGCACCCAGTCCTGTGCCGTCTCGTTCAAGCGCTCCATGTAGCCATCCTGTCGTGCCAGCCGCACCTTGCGCAGAGCGGCAGGGTCTTTGGCCCGCAGCCCAGGGTTTCCGCCAACACGGCCCTTGGTCCGCGCGCTGGCCAGCCCCGCCTTCGTACGCTCGCGGATCAAGGCGCGTTCGAATTCGGCCGCGGCGCCCAGCACCTGCAGGGTGAACTTGCCCTGCGGGGATGCGGTGTCGATCGGGTCCTCGATCGAGCGGAAGAACGCGCCCTTTACCTCAAGCCTCTCGATCACCTCCAGAAGGTGCGACAGCGACCGCGCCAGCCGGTCGATCCGCACGACCACTAGCGTGTCGCCCTTGGCGACGCGTTCCAGCACGCGCGCCAACACCGGCCGCGCACGATTGCCGCCAGAGGCCTGCTCTTCATGGATCTCCGCGCAGCCTGCAGATTTAAGGGCCTGCGACTGGGGCAGGGGGGTCTGATCCTCGGTCGATACGCGGGCATAACCGATGAGTGGCATCAAAACAGTCTTTTTGCAGTTTCATGTATCGCCACTAAACGACCGTTTAGAAACGGATGCAAGAGCAATCTCTGTGGCACTGACTTGTAGAAAGCTCTTGGTTTTCTGAGCTTGAGCTTGATCAAGGATTTCTCGCAGACCGTGGCGAGCGCATGCAATACAAGGTACTCAGAAGC
>NZ_JAUXOV010000055.1 GCF_030684215.1 Pseudotabrizicola sp. | reverse complement strand
CAGCGTCCGGCTGACAAAATGGGCGCTAAGGCAGGCTTCCATCCCGACGATGCAGCGTGGGAGCTGTTCGAATGTGGCACTCAACGCCAGCCGCTTGATCTGTTTGCGTATGACCAGCTGGCCGGCGCGGTCGAACCCGACAAGATGAAACGTGTCCTTGCCGATATCGACACCGACGACGGCAAGGTCTTCGAGGCTTCCTGTCTTCTTTGCACACATGGCTACTTCTCCTTGTTGCACGGTTGATCCCTCTTCAGGGTAACCCAACTGTGGGGAAGCAGCCGACACATCCCATTAGTCGCCGTCTTTGTTGATCAGCCCGTATTTGCGCAGCTTTACATAAAGCGATTGCCGCGACAGGCTGAGCATGTCTGCCGCTGCAACCCGGTTGTTGCGGGTCAGTTCAAGCGCGGTCTCAATGCACATCTTTTCGATGACATCGGTGGTTTCGGCCACAATATCCCTGAGCGTGGAAGAGCCAACAAGCTCCATCACATTGCGCATGCCTTCTTCGTTGTGAACACCCGAGGGCTTGCGCAGGCTGTCAGCGCGGCTGACATCGCGCACCAGCAGCGCCAGAACCGGGTTCGGGCGGTCATTGAGCCAACTGGCCGACAACTCCACCGCCGTCTGGCCCGAGAAATCAGTGGTGAGCCGCGTTGCATAGAGCCGCAACTGGCCAGTGCGCTTGACATTATCCATCAAGACCCGCAGATCAACCGCCCCGCGCGCCATGAAATCAGCCAGCGACCGCCCCCGCACAGAGGCGGTGTTGGCGCTGTCGGTCATGTTCAAAAACGCCTCATTGGCAGAAACGATGACACCTTCGGCATCGGCAAAGACGATCCCATCCACGCCTTCCTGATACATCCGCGCCAGATTTTCGGTCAGATCGTCGCCCTGCGGCGTGACGCTGTCGGCGTTGTCGATCTGACACATCAGCAGGCGTTCCCCTGCCGCGCGGAACATGGTCGGCGTGACCAGCAGCCGCTTTTGCGACCGGCGGGCAGACAGTTCAATCGGCCCAGCGCTTTCCGCCACTGCCAGATTGGCCATGCTTTCCAGAAACTCGCCCCGGCGCCGTCCTTCAAACTCCTGCGCAATCGCAGCACCGATCAACTCGGCCCGGTTGCCACCCAAAAGCGAGGCCGCCGCTGCGTTCAGATCGGTGATTCGCCCGGTGGACATCGACACAATGACAATCGGATCGCGACCGACTTCCATCAGCACACGGTAGCGGGTGTCCGCCTCACGCTGCGCTTCATAGTCACGCTCCAGCGCCAGCTGCGCGCTGATCAACTGCTGCTGCACTTCGGCAATCGGGCGCAGATCGCGCCCGGTCATCAGCACGGAATCGTCTGCACCGATCCGGTGAAGGGAATAGCGCACGGGAAATTCCCATGCGCTCCGGTCTGCGTGATTCAGCTCTATCACCGGTGCGGTGCGACGATTGCCAAGATCGGCCAGACGCGTCTCCAGCTTGCGCCAGCTTTCCGCCGCCAAAATCGACTGAAGCTGCGCACCTTCCCAATCCGCAACGCGGGCCTGAATACCGTGCGCCGGGTTCACCAAAACCGAAACGACCTTGTGAGAGGGGGACACCAAAAGCGCGATGTCGCAGGCAGATGCGATGATTTCACCCATTAACTCTGGGGCAATCAGAGGCATTTTCCCGCCGTTCAATAGGTGCCGTCCATCCGTTGTCACCTGACTATCCGTTCTTTTGTTGCACACCGGCGAACGGCAGGTGCGCTTTAAGTTTTCGCCGTAGACAGGGGCCGTTTACAGGTCAGACCCAAGGCCAATACAGCCTTTGCCAAATCATTTGTCACAATATCCACGCCGGATACAGTCACAACTTCGCCCCCCCGTTCCAGAACCGCCCCCCCCAAGGCGATAGGCAGTCTGTTTGATGTCGCTTGTTTTATGGTTTTCACCAAGCCGGTGCAAACTTCAAGCGTTTCGCGACAAGCAACTGAAATCAATGCGCCATCAAAATGGCGCTGCGCCAGAATCGCCTCAATTTCATCTGTCGAGGGTGCAACGCGCACACACACCGAAATGCCCTGCCGACGCAACCAACCAGACACCGTCAGCGCACCCAAAGTGTGCTGCTCCCGCCCCGGCACAATCAGCAAAGCAGTGTTGCCACTTTGCGCTTCGGTACCATCCGCGCTCCAGCATGCCCCGATGTCGCGCAACAGAGATTGCAAGCGCGACGACCCGATGCTCACCTGCGCAAAGCTCACCTCATCATCTTCCCATCCGCGCCCCAGCCTGCGGGCAACCTCGGGAATATAGCAATCTGCCAGCACATCTTTGCTGACACGCGCCCGCCTGAAATCTGGCAACAGGTTGGCAAGCGCCGCCGGATCAGGCGACTTGGCAGCGGCCAGCATGGCAACAACCAACGGCTCTTTCAGGGCGACTCTGGCCACGCCGTCACGCGCTGCCACTCGAGCCACCACATCCACCGCAAACTGTGTGAACCCCACACTTGTCAATCCGCGCAGCCCGTCCACTGAAAAATTGCCATCCTGCATTTCTGGCTCCGAGACCACATTGCCGGTCGCGTGCCGACTGCAGAACCGCACAGACCGCCCCGACATGCAAGCACATTGATAATCAACTGTCACCCACAGTGGACAAGTTGTCAAATCAAATTGACACATTGCAAAGGCGCATTTTGGCTAATTTCTCGGCATACAATTGATTATAAGATATAAATTACCAAAAACTGCACCCAGACGACACCTTCCGAAGCCCTAAATCAATCCGCGCCACTGTGTAAGTTTATGTTGACACCTTCGCCCCCAAGTCTAACCTGTAAAGGGCAAAGACCAAAGGGAGGGGCCGCGGCACATGCAGCCAAAGCCAACACAGACACCGCGCAAGCGGCTTTATACCCCCGCAGAGCGGGCCCGCCGCGATGCCACGCGCTGGACGCTGGTGCAGGGCATCCTGGCCCCGCTGCAATTTCTGGCTTTCGGTGTGTCGCTGGTTCTTGTCCTGCGTTTTATCGGCACAGGTGAAGGCTATGGCGCCGCGACTGTTTCCATCCTGATAAAGACCGGCTTTTTGTATGTGATCATGGTCACCGGCGCGATCTGGGAAAAGGTGGTGTTTGGCCAATATCTCTTTGCGCCTGCGTTCTTTTGGGAAGATGTGATCAGCTTTGCGGTCATCGCGCTGCACACCTTCTACCTTTATGGGCTAATTACCGGCGCGCTGGATCCGGCCGCCCAGATGACTGTCGCCCTTGCGGCCTATGCCGCCTATGTCCTCAACGCCGGACAGTTTCTGTGGAAGCTGCGGATGGCCCGGCTGGACGCCGAGGCCGAAGCCCGCGCCACCCCCATTTCAGGAGTGGCCGCATGAGCCTTGATTCCCCCGCCCGTGGTTGCCGCGAAACCCCCGTTCTGAAAGAGCGCGGCCAGCGTGAAGTGTTCTGCGGCCTGACGGGAATCATCTGGCTGCACCGCAAGATGCAGGATGCGTTCTTTCTGGTAGTTGGGTCGCGCACCTGCGCGCACCTGCTGCAATCTGCGGCTGGCGTGATGATTTTTGCCGAGCCGCGCTTCGGCACAGCGATTCTCGAAGAAAAAGACCTCGCCGGTCTGGCCGATGCCAATACTGAACTGGACCGCGAAGTCGCGCGCCTGCTGTCGCGCCGTCCTGATATCAAACAACTGTTCCTCGTCGGCTCTTGCCCGTCTGAGGTGATCAAGCTGGATCTGGCCCGCGCGGCCGAGCGGCTGACCACCCTGCATGCGCCGCATGTGCGGGTCTACAACTATTCCGGTTCTGGCATCGAGACGACCTTTACCCAAGGCGAAGATGCCTGCCTTGCCGCGATGGTGCCAACGCTGGCGGCCACCGAAGCGCGCGAGCTGATGGTTGTGGGCGCGCTGCCCGATGTGGTCGAGGATCAGTGCCTGTCACTGCTGGATCAACTGGGCATCGGCCCGGTGCGTATGCTGCCTGCGCGGCGCTCTGCAGACCTGCCTGCCGTCGGTGCAAATACCGTCTTTGCGCTGGTGCAGCCCTTCCTTGGTGACACCCATGTGGCGCTGACCCGTCGCGGTGCCACCCACCTGCCCGCGCCCTTCCCTTTTGGCGAAGAGGGCACAACCCTCTGGCTCTGGGCCGTGGCACAGGAGTTTGGCATCTCGCGCGCGCATTTTGACACCGTTACCGCTGCTCCCCGTGCCCGTGCGGCAAAGGCCGTCGCGGCCCACGCTGACACGTTGAACGGCAAATCGGTGTTCTTCTTCCCCGACAGCCAGCTGGAAATCCCGCTCGCGCGCTTCCTCGCCCGCGAATGTGGCATGACGCCGCTAGAGGTCGGCACCCCTTTCCTGCACGCAAGCATCACCGGCCCCGACCTTGACCTCTTGCCCGAAGGCCCGGTCATCTCTGAGGGTCAGGATGTGGAACGCCAGCTTGACCGCCAGCACGCGGCCCGCCCCGACCTCACCGTCTGCGGCCTTGGCCTTGCCAACCCGCTGGAGGCTCGCGGCCACACCACCAAATGGGCCATCGAACTCGTGTTCACCCCGGTCCATTTCTACGAACAGGCGGGCGACCTCGCAGCCCTGTTCAGCCGACCCTTGCGCCGCAAAGCCCTCCTGACCGCCCCCATTTTCTGTTCTGAAATATCCCGGGGTCCGGGGCAGAGCCCCGGAGGCCAGCCATGAAGCTTACCCTGTGGACATATGAAGGTCCGCCGCATGTCGGCGCAATGCGCGTCGCCACCGGAATGACCGGGTTACACTACGTGCTGCACGCCCCTCAGGGCGACACCTACGCCGACCTTCTGTTCACCATGATCGAGCGTCGCAATCACCGCCCGCCGGTCACCTACACCACCTTTCAGGCCCGCGATCTGGGCGGCGACACCGCCAACCTGTTCAAGGATGCCGCGCGTGAGGCCTATGCCCGCTTCAAGCCGCAGGCGATGATTGTCGGCGCGTCTTGCACGGCAGAACTTATTCAGGACGACCCCGGCGGTCTGGCCGAGGCGATCGGCCTGCCCTGCCCGGTCATCCCGCTGGATCTGCCCAGCTATCAGCGCAAGGAAAACTTCGGCGCAGATGAGACGTTCCACCAGATCTGCCGCGCCTTGGTCAAACCGATGCCGCGCACCGAACACATCACCTGCAACATCCTGGGCGCCACCGCCCTTGGCTTCCGGCACCGCGATGATGTGGCCGAGGTCACCAAACTTCTGGGTCTGATGGGGATTTCGGTCAACGTGGCCGCACCGATGGGATCATCGCCCGCCGACATCTCCCGCATGGGACAGGCGCATTTCAACGTGCTCTTGTACCCCGAAACCGGCGAGTCCGCCGCGCGCTGGCTGGAGCGGACCTGCAACCAACCCTATACACGCGTGGTCCCGCTTGGTGTCGGTGCCACCCGCGACTTCCTGCATGAAGTGGCCGCCCTTACCGGCCTGTCGCCAAAGGTAGACGAAAGCGCCCTGCGCCTGCCCTGGTGGTCAGCAAGCGTTGATTCCACCTATCTGACCGGCAAGCGCGTATTCCTGTTCGGGGATGCCACCCACGTCATCGCTGCCGCCCGCATCGCCGCCACCGAAATTGGGTTCGAGGTGGTCGGCATGGGCTGCTACAACCGCGAATTCGCCCGGCCCATGCGCGCCGCGGCCAAGGCCTACGGGTTGGAGGCGCTGATCACCGACGACTATCTGGAGGTCGAGGACGCCATCGCCGCCGCCGCCCCCGAACTGATCCTTGGCACCCAGCAGGAACGCCATATTGGCAAACGGCTGGGCATCCCCTGCGCCGTGATCTCCAGCCCCGTGCATGTGCAGGACTTCCCCGCGCGATACTCGCCCCAGATGGGGTTCGAAGGGGCCAATGTGATCTTTGACACTTGGATTCATCCGCTGGTGATGGGGCTTGAAGAACATCTGCTGACGATGTTTCGCGAAGATTTTGAGTTTCACTCCGACGCAGGCCCCAGCCACCACGGCGGCAAGGCCGACCTGCGCGACCCATCGGCACCCGAAGCGCTGGTGGATGCCGCGGATGCCTCTGGCGGAAGTATTTTGGCCAAGATGAATGCGGATGCCCAGGCACCTGTTACCGGTGCGCCGGTCTGGCAGGCGGCAGCCGAGCGCGAATTGAAGAAGATCCCGTTCTTTGTGCGCGGCAAGGCCAAGCGCAACACCGAGTCCTATGCGCGCGATGCGGGCGTGGCCGAGATTTCTGTCGAAACCCTGTATGAGGCAAAGGCCCATTATGCGCGATGATGGCTATACATCGGCGGGCCAAGCTGTTTTGGCCAGATCTGCGCCGAAAGGCGACGGGGTTTACCGTTTTGTGATCGTGACGCTGGACGCCCATGCGGCAGGCCCGGCGGCGCGGATTGCGCCACGTCTGGCGGTGGACTTTCCGGGGATAGAGGTCTCGGTTCATGCGGCGGCGGAATGGGCCGAAAACCCGGCCGCTTTGGTCGCGGCCAAGGCTGCGGTGAACAGCGCCGATTTCGTGGTGGCGAACCTGTTGTTCATCGAGGAGCACATCACCGCCATTCTGCCCGAGTTGCAGGCCGCCAGTCTGCGTGCCGATGCGTTTGTCGGCGTGATTGCCGACCCGGCCGTGGTCAAGCTGACCCGGATGGGCGATCTGGACATGAGCCTTCCGGCATCGGGGCCGATGGCACTGCTGAAGAAGCTGCGCGGCACCAAGGCCCCTTCGGGAGGGTCGGGGGAGAAGCAGATGGCGATGCTGCGGCGCCTGCCCAAGATCTTGAAGTATTTTCCCGGCAAGGCACAGGATCTGCGGGCCTGGTTCTTGTCGATGCAATATTGGCTGGGCGGATCAGATGACAATCTGGAGGCGATGGTGCGCTTTCTGGTCAGCCGCTATTCAGGCAAGCGTGACTGGGCCAAGATCAAGGCGGCAGCACCGATTGATTATCCCGATGTCGGGCTTTATCACCCCTCGCTGTCGTCCCGCATCACCACTGAAACCGCCAGCATTCCACGGCCCGAGGGCGCGGTGGCCACGGTCGGCATGCTGATGCTGCGCAGCTATATCCTTGCCGGAGACACCGCCCATTATGATGCCGTGATCGCCGCGTTCGAGGCCAAGGGCATTGCCGTTCTGCCCGCCTTTGCCGGGGGTCTTGATGGCCGTCCTGCGATGGAGGCGTATTTCAAGGGGCCTGCCGGATCACGCGTCGATGCGCTGGTCAGTCTGACCGGTTTCAGCCTTGTTGGTGGCCCGGCCTATAATGACAGCCCGGCAGCAGTGGCGGCGCTTGCGGCGCTGGACGTGCCCTATATCGCCGCGCATCCTTTGGAATTTCAGACGCTTGGCCAATGGGGTGCTTCGGGTGGTGGGCTTGGTCCAGTGGAAACCACCATGCTGATCGCCCTGCCCGAGATTGACGGCGCGACCAACCCCACCGTTTTTGCTGGGCGGCATGATCTGAACGGCTGCAATGGCTGTGCAAAGAACTGCCAGCCGCAAAGTGCCGAGTCGCTGACCACCCGCGCGATGGCGCCTTGCTTTGAGCGCATTGACACTTTGGCCGACAAGGTGGCGCGTCTGGCCCGCCTGCGTCGGTCGGACGTGGCGCAGCGCCGCGTGGCAATTGTGCTGTATGGTTTTCCGCCAAATGCGGGGGCTGCGGGCACTGCGGCGTATCTGTCGGTGTTCGAATCGCTGCACAACATGCTGCACGCCATGCGCGACGCAGGCTACCGCGTGGACCCGCCCGCGAGCGTAGAGGATCTGCGCGAGGCGGTGCTGGGCGGATCAGCCAAGATGTATGGCCAGCCCGCCAATGTCGCGGCGATTGTTCCCGCCGCCGATGTGGTGGCAAAAACCCGCTGGCTGCGCGATGTCGAGGCTGCATGGGGCCCTGCCCCCGGCCGGATCCAGACCGACGGGCGCGGCGTGTTCGTACTGGGCCGCGAGATGGGCAATGTGTTTGTGGGCCTTCAGCCGGTGTTCGGCTACGAGGGCGACCCGATGCGGTTGCTGTTTGAGAAGGGCTTTGCCCCGACCCATGCGTTCACCACGTTCTACCGCTGGATGCGCGAAGATTTCCGCGCCGATGTGCTGCTCCATTTCGGGATGCATGGCGCGCTGGAATTCATGCCAGGCAAGCAGGCGGGCATGTCGGAAACCTGCTGGCCCGACCGGTTGATCGGCAATTTGCCCAATGTCTACCTTTATGCCGCCAACAACCCGTCCGAGGCCACGCTTGCCAAGCGCCGCTCGAACGCGGTGACGGTCACGCATCTGACACCGCCCTTGGCGCAGTCGGGGCTTTACAAGGGCTTGGCCGATGTAAAGGACTCGCTGTCGCGTTTGCGCAGCCTGCCGCAGGGTGCGCCAGAGGCGGCCGAACTGGCCGATCTGGTGCGCGAACAGGCCCGCGCGGTTGATCTGGACGGCAGCGATCTGGGCTCGCTTTGGGTCAAGCTGCTGGAGACCGAGGGCGCGCTGATCACCGATGGCTTTCACGTCGTGGGCCGCAAGATGTCGGATAGCGCACGGGCGGCGATGCTGGATCTGATGCCAGACAGTGCCGACAAGGTGCTGGCGGATCAGTTGCTGCGCGACGACCCTGAAATTCCGGCGCTGCTGAGGGCGCTCTCGGGGCGGTTCATCAGCCCGGTGCCGGGGGGTGACCTGATCCGTGCGCCCGAGATTTTGCCGACGGGGCGCAATATCCATGCGTTTGACCCGTTCCGCATGCCAACCGCGTTTGCCATGCAGGACGGGGCGGCGCAGGCCGACCGTCTGCTGGCGGCGGCGGAGCGTTTGCCGCGGTCGGTGGCGCTGGTGCTGTGGGGGTCTGACAACATCAAATCCGATGGCGGGCCGATTGCGCAGGCGCTTGCGCTGATGGGCGCGCGCCCCCGCTTTGACCATTATGGCCGACTGTGCGGGGCGGATCTGATCCCACTGGCAGAGCTTGGCCGGCCACGGATTGACGTGGTGATGACGCTGTCGGGCATCTTCCGTGATCTGCTGCCGTTGCAAACCCGGATGCTGGCCGAAGCCGCGTTCAAGGCGGCCACCGCCGAAGAACCGCTGGCGCAGAACTTCATCCGCGCCCATGCGCTGGCCTATGCCGAGGAGATGGGGGTGGATATGGACACCGCTTCCTTGCGGGTGTTTTCCAATGCTGAAGGCGCTTACGGGTCCAACGTGAATGTGCTGGTGGGATCATCGGCCTTTGGTGCCGAGGACGAATTGGCCGACGCCTACGAGTCGCGCAAATCCTTTGCCTACGGGCGGTCGGGCAAGCCGGTCCAGAACGGGGCCTTGCTGCAAAAGGCGCTGAAGGACGTGGATCTGGCCTATCAGAACCTGGAATCGGTCGAACTGGGCGTCACCTCGGTGGATCACTATTTCGACACGCTGGGCGGCATTGCGCGCGCTGTGAAACGCGCGCGCGGCGGGGCCGAGACCCCGGTGTTCATCGGCGACCAGACCCGCGGCGCGGGCACTGTGCGCACCTTGCGTGACCAGATTGCGCTGGAAACCCGGTCGCGCAGTCTGAACCCCAAGTTCTATGAGGGCCTGTTGCGCCACGGCGCCGAAGGCGTGCGCCAGATCGAGGCACATGTGACCAACACCCTTGGCTGGTCGGCCACCACCGCACAGGTGGACCCATGGGTCTATCAGCGCCTGTCAGAAACCTTTGTGCTGGACGAGGCGATGCGCAAGCGCCTGACCGGGCTGAACCCCGAGGCGAGCAACCGGATGGCACAACGCCTGCTGGAAGCGTCAGACCGCAACTACTGGCAACCCGACGCCGACACGCTGGCCGCACTCCAGCGCGCGGCAGATGAGATGGAAGACCGTTTGGAAGGGATCGCGGCAGAATGACAACGCGGTTTCAAGACCCCGCCTTCGGACCGGGGCTCTGCCCCGGACCCCGGGATATTTTTGAACAGAAAATGGAGGCGCGCCCGCCTCTGGAAAGGAGCGGACAATGAGCCCGCGTGATGAGATTCCAAACCTGAGAGGCCTTGATGGCGACGGGTCGGTGCAGGTGCATCAGGACGCAACGGTAAAGATCGAGGGGGCCAAGGTGTTCTCGGTTTACGGCAAGGGGGGGATCGGGAAATCGACCACCAGTTCCAACCTGTCAGCTGCGTTTTCGATGATGGGCAAGCGGGTGTTGCAGATCGGCTGTGACCCCAAGCATGACAGCACATTCACCCTGACCGGGCGACTGCAATCGACGGTGATCGACATTCTGAAAGAGGTCGATTTCCATGCAGAGGAATTGCGGCCCGAAGACTATGTGGCGATCGGTTTCAACGGCGTGAAATGCGTGGAGGCCGGTGGGCCGCCCGCAGGCACCGGCTGTGGTGGCTATGTGGTGGGGCAGACGGTGAAGCTTTTGAAGCAGCACCACCTGCTGGAAGACACTGATGTGGTGATCTTTGACGTGCTGGGCGATGTGGTGTGTGGCGGGTTCGCCGCCCCCTTGCAGCATGCCGACCGGGCTGTGATCGTGACTGCAAACGACTTTGACAGCATCTATGCGATGAACCGGATCATCGCGGCGGTGCAGGCGAAATCCAGCAATTACAAGGTGCAGCTTGCCGGCTGCGTCGCCAACCGGTCGCGCGAGACCGATGAGGTGGACCGCTATTGCGCGCGCGTGGGCTTTAACCGGCTGGCGCATATGCCCGACATCGACGCAATCCGCCGCAGCCGTCTGAAGAAAAAGACGCTGTTCGAGATGGACGATGCCGAAGACGTGGTGATGGCGCGGGCCGAATACATGCGGCTGGCCGATGTGCTTTGGCGGTCGGTTCAGGGCAAGGGATCAACCCCCGACCCGCTGCCCGACCGTGAGATTTTCGAGCTGTTGGGGTTTGACTGATCATGACTGACTATTCGACCACCCGTGCCAGGGTCGAAGACTATTTCGACCGCAGCGCCACCAAGGTGTGGGAGCGCTTGTGCTCTGATGCGCCGGTCAGCCGGATCCGGCAGACCGTGCGCATGGGGCGCGATGCGATGCGCGCGATGATGCTGGCGCAATTGCCAGCGGATCTTTCGGGCGCGCGCATTCTGGATGCGGGCTGCGGCACCGGGTTGATGACGGCGGAACTGGCGCAGCGCGGGGCCGAGGTGGTTGCGGTGGATATTGCGCCACAACTGATTGGCATTGCGCAAGAAAAGCTTGATCCGCGCTTTCGGGGGCAGGTCACTTTCGCCTCCGGGGATATGACGGACGCCAGCTTTGGCAGCTTTGACCATGTTATCGCGATGGACAGTCTGATCTATTACAACGGCGCCGACATCACAGGCATTCTGCACCGGCTGGGCGCGCGCACCCGTGGCAGTATCGTGTTCACTGTGGCCCCGCGCACGCCGTTTCTGATGGCGTTTTTCACCGCCGGAAAGCTGTTTCCACGCGCCGACCGCTCGCCCATCATGATTCCGCATGCCTTTGATACGCTGGCGCAAACGGCTGGGCCGGGGCTTGGCCGTGTGGGGCGTGTGGCCCAAGGTTTCTACATCAGCGAATGTCTGGAGTATCGGCCATGATCCTGCGCAAGAAGGACATCGCAAAGCTGGGAACCGCTTGGATGCCCTTTGCCGATGCGGCGTCCGAGGGGCTGCCGATGGGCCAGCTTTTGCGCCTGTCGCTGTTTCAGGTCTCGGTCGGCATGGCGACGGTGCTTTTGCTTGGCACGCTAAACCGGGTGATGATTGTCGAGTTGTCGATCCCGGCCATGCTGGTCGCGCTGATGATTGCCATTCCGGTTCTGGTCGCACCCTTCCGGGCGTTTCTGGGCCATCGGTCGGATACCCACCGCAGCGCGATTGGCTGGAAGCGGGTGCCCTACCTGTGGTTTGGCAGCCTGTGGCAGATGGGCGGCCTTGCCGTGATGCCGTTCGCGCTGATCGTGTTGTCGGGCGACCAGTACATTGGCCCGGCTTGGGCGGGTGAGGTGCTGGCGGCGCTGGCGTTTCTGATGACCGGCGTGGGCATGCACATGACCCAGACTGCGGGCCTTGCCTTGGCCGCTGACCGGGCGAGTGATGAGACCCGGCCGCGCGTGGTTGCGCTGTTGTACATCATGTTTCTGGTGGGCATGGGCGTGTCGGCGGTGATCGTCGGCTACCTTTTGCGCGACTACGACCCGATTACGCTGGTGCGCGTTGTGCAGGGCTGTGGCGCGGCAACGCTGGTGTTAAACCTCATTGCGTTGTGGAAGCAGGAAAAAGTGGCCCCCATGACAAAGGCGCAGCGCGAAGAGCCGCGCCCGCAGTTTCGCGACGCATGGCGCGATCTGATGGCGGGCGGCACGGCGGGACGGTTGCTGGCCGTGGTCGTGTTGGGCACGCTGGCGTTTCAGATGCAGGATGTGCTGCTGGAACCTTACGGCGGCGAGATTCTGGGCCTGTCGGTGGGGGCGACCACGCTGTTGACCGCCGCATGGGCTGGCGGGGCGCTGGTCGGATTTTTGCTGGCGGCGCAATGGCTGCTCAAAGGGTTGGACCCTTACCGGATGGCCGCACGGGGCATTCTGGCGGGGGTGGCTGCGTTTTCATGCGTGATCTTTGCCGCGCCGCTGGACAGCACTGTTGTGTTTTATGTCGGCGCCTTCGGGATCGGCTTTGGAGGCGGGCTGTTTGGCATCTCGACCCTGACGGCCGCGATGACCATGCCTGCCCGCGGGCTGGCAGGTGCGGGTCTGGCGCTTGGCGCATGGGGGGCTGCACAGGCCACCGCGGCGGGGCTGGCGATTTTGATCGGCGGCACGCTGCGTGATGTTGTGGGCCATCTGGCCACCAGTGGCAAGCTGGGCGCGCTGACCGCCCCCAGCATCGGCTATTCTGTTGTCTATCACCTTGAAATCGGGCTGCTTTTCGCAACCCTTGTTGTCCTTGGCCCTTTGGTCAAGGTTGGCATTCTAACCCCACCGAAACCGGACGCCGACGGGGGCAAACTGGCCCTTGCCGAATTCCCAACCTGAATAAACGGAGGACCAATCCATGGTTGGCGTAAACTTCTTTGGTAACTTTGATCTGGCAAGCCTGTCGATCTGGCTGTTCTGGGGCTTTTTCGCCCTGCTGATCTATTACCTACAAACCGAAAACATGCGCGAAGGCTATCCGCTGGAAACCGAAGACGGTCTTCCTGCGCCAAACCAAGGCCCCTTCCCGGTGCCAAAGCCAAAGACATTCCTGTTACCGGGCGGCAAGGGCAGCGTCACCGTGCCATCGGCAGCGAATGAGGCGGAACACCGCCGCACCGATCTGGCCCTTGCGCGCACCGCCGTATCCGAAGGCTTTCCGCACGCCCCCACTGGCAACCCGATGCTGGATGGCGTCGGCCCCGCCTCCTGGACCCCGCGCCGCGACGAGCCGGAACTGGATGGCCACGGCCATGCCAAGATCGTGCCAATGGCGCATGCAAAGGGCTTTTCCGTCAGCGCCGGGCGTGACCCGCGCGGTCTGCCGGTGCAGGCGGCTGATCTAGAAGTTGTGGGCCGCATCAGCGACATGTGGGTTGATGCCCCCGAACAGCTGGTCCGCTATCTGGAAGTCGAGCTGAACTCGGGCGAGCGTCGCCTGATCCCGATGACCATGGCGCGGATCTGGGCTGACCGGGTGCGCGTGCGCTCGATCACCTCGGACCATTTCGCAGACATCCCGGCAACCAAATCGATGACCACTGTGACCAAGCTCGAGGAAGACAAGATCTCGGCCTATGTCGCGTCGGGCTGGATGTATGCCACGAACCGTAAATACGGGCTCTGATCAAGAAGGGGGGCGGCGCGCGCCCGCGCCGCCCCGTCTTACCATCAAGATACGGAGGGTCTGAGATGTCAGACCGGAACACGACCACCAAGACCGTCGACAGAGCCGTCGACAGGGATTTCGATTTTGAACTGATGCCCGGCGTTCCCGCTGGTCTGCCAAAGGATGAAGATATCCTTTGGCAAGGCAAACCGCAGGCCCTCGCACTGGCGCGGGAGGCGTATAAAATCAACTGGATCGCCGGGTATATGCTGGCCATTGTGGTCTGGCGTGCTGGCGGGGCCTATGCCGACGGCGGCACCGCCCTGATGATGGCAACCGGCCTGCCTTATCTGGTGCTGGCCGTTGCGGGCTATGCGGTGATTTACTTGCTGGCATGGGCGCAGGCGCGGGCCTCGATCTATACGATCACCTCGGCCCGCGTGATCATGCGGGTGGGGGCGGCGCTGCCTGTCACCTACACGATCCCCTTTGTCCGCATCGCCACCGCCCGGCTTGACCTGAAACCCAGCGGCACCGGCACCATTGCCATGGAAATCACCGAAGGCATGCGCCTGTCATTCGCCGTGTTGTGGCCGCATCTGCGCCCCGGCTTTGCCAAGCACACCCAGCCGGCATTCCGCTGCATTCCCGATGCGCAGACCGTCGCGCGCCTGCTGGCCGATGCAGCACAGGCCAAGCTGAACGAACCCGTTGTCACCATGGCCCCATCGGGTGCCGTGCTGGCCGCAGAATAGGGGGCGGACAGATGGCACAGCTTCGCACTCTCGCAGACCGCCCCTCGCCCGAGCGTGAGATGATCCCACGGGTTCTTTTGTGGGCAATGTTTGCTTTGGCCATGGTAACCTTGGCCATGGTCAGTGTTTCGGTTCTGACCAACCGCCCGCTTGTGGGCGTTCCGCCAGCCGCAACCGCCGTATCAGAGCGGTGGCTGGTTCTTGAAGGCAAGTCAGCACAGGCGGTTGTGGTCCGCGATGCTGACGGCACCCTGCTGATGGACCTGCCCCACGGCGGGTTTATCACCGTGATACAGTCGGCCATGGCGCGCGCGCGTCTGGTGGCGAAGATCGAGGGCAATCCGCCGATGCGGGTTGTGCGCTATGACAACGGCCGCCTTGTGGCCGAAGACCCGACCACAGGCTGGAGCGCAGAGCTTTATGCCTTTGGCGGCGACAACAAAGCCGCGTTCGAACGGCTGCTCGACCAAACAAAATAAGGGAACCAAACAATGGGAATTTTCAGCAAAGTAAAGGAGCAGGTGCCCTGCACCGTCGAGGTCAGTCACCGCTTTGAAGCGCTTCATGCTCACGTCAAATTCAACAATGGCGCCGTGGTCCATCCGGGTGACGAGGTGCTGGTGCATGGCGCACCGGTGCTGGCCGCCTATGGCGAGTTGATCATTGAGGACCGCATCGCCACCATCACCCGCGCCACTTGGCTGGAACGCCAATGGGTCAAGCTGACGGGTGATCTCGACTTCATGGAACTGTGCGAGTTCTCGTTTTCTGAGGAGTTGACAGTATGAAAGACGCAACCCAGGAAAAGACACACGACACCACGCATGGCGAGTTGCATGCCGAACTGGCCAGCAAGTTCGACACCACTGCGATGGCGACCGATACCACCCTTCTGAACCCGCGATTCTACACCACCGATTTCGACGAGATGGATCGCATCGACGTGACCCCGGTGCGCGCCGAATGGGACGTGCTGATCGCACAGATGAAATCAGACCCGAACAAGGGCCATTTCAAGAAAAACGCCGACTGGGATCACGTTGACTGGGCCGGGATGGAACCCCATCTGCGCGCCGAGTTCATTGATTTTCTGGTGTCATCCTGCACCGCCGAGTTTTCGGGCTGTGTGCTGTACAAGGAAATGAAACGGCGCGGCAACAACCCAGACATTTGCGAGCTGTTCAACTACATGGCCCGCGACGAAGCACGGCACGCCGGCTTCATCAACGACGCCCTGCGTGAGGCGGGCGTGGCGGTGAACCTTGGCTTTCTGACCAAGGCCAAGAAATACACCTACTTCCGGCCAAAGTTTATCTACTATGCCACCTATCTGTCGGAGAAAATCGGTTACGCTCGTTACATCACAATCTACCGTCATCTGGAGGCGCACCCCGAACAGCGGTTCCACCCGATTTTCAAATGGTTCAAGGAATGGTGCAACGACGAGTTCAGCCATGGCGAGGCGTTCGCACTGCTGATGCGCACCGACCCCAAGCTGACCACCAGCTTTACCAATAAGCTGTGGATCCGGTTTTTCCTGACCGCCGTTTATTCGACGATGTGGGTGCGCGACCATGCCCGCAAGGATTTCCACGAAGCCCTTGGCGTCGATATCGACTGGTATGACCAAGAGGTCTATCGCAAAACCTCTGCCATTGCGCGGCAGGTGTTCCCGGTAGAGCTGGACATCGACCACCCGCGCTGGATTCCGGGCCTGCGCCGCATGAACGCGGCCATGCTGGATATGGAGCGCGGCGCTAAACAGGGCGGGCTCAAGGGCCGTGCCACAAAGGCCTGGGGCACCCTGCGGGCACTGACCGCATTCGTCTCACTTTACACGATCCCCGTCATTCACACCACACCGCCCGCGAATGTGCGGCTGGAGCCAGCGTATTGACCGTGATCAACCATATCGCCGCGACAGCGGTGATTGCGGCAGCAGGATGGGCGCGTCCTGCCGCCGCGCGTGGCCCCTCTGGACACAGGGGGGCCACGAATGTCTAACCTTTTGACCATGACTAACCCATGGATCGCCGCGCTGTCAGCAATTTTCCTGTGGTGGTTTTCCACCGGCATCATCCTTTGGCGTGTGCGCCGGGCCGATAATGAAGGCCATGACGCGCATCTGTGGTCAGTGTTGCTGGGCCTGCCGCTGCTGCTGGCCGGGATCGTTGGGCTGATGGAAACCCTGAACGACACATCTGCCGTGGGCGCCTATCTTGCGTTCTTGTCGGCACTTGCGGTCTGGGGATGGGTTGAACTTGCTTTCCTGTCGGGGGTGATCACCGGGCCAAACACCTCCGTTTGCCCGGCGGGTGCAACCCTGCCCGACCGCTTTTTGCGCGCCATCGGCACGATCCTGTGGCATGAAGTGCTGCTGATAGCCCTGTTGGCCGCGCTGGTGATCCTGTCGCAAGACGCTGCGAATATCTTTGGGCTGTGGACCTTTGCCATCCTGTTCTTTGCCCGGATCTCGGCCAAGCTGAACCTGTTTTTCGGCGTCCCGCGCATCCATACCGAATTTCTGCCCCGTCCCTTGGCACATCTGGCCAGCCACTTTCGCCGGGCGCCGATGAACTGGGTGTTTCCGCTGTCTGTCACGGCGCTCAGCTATGCGTCTTACTGTTGGCTGGAGCGTGCCTACAGCGCCACCACCGATGGCGCACTGATCGGCTTTACTCTGCTGTCCGCCCTGACCTTGCTCGCCCTGCTGGAGCACTGGTTCATGGTGATCCCGCTTCCCGACCAAAAGCTCTGGCGCTGGATGCTGCCCGAGCGCAAACCGCAATCGCATGGTCAGCCCCAGCCAGCCCTGCACACGACGTTGAAAGAGACCCCCCATGGACTTTGACGCCCTTTTCACCAGCCATCTGGACACCCTGAAAGCCGAAGGTAACTACCGCGTCTTTGCTGATCTGGAACGCAGTTGCGGCAACTTTCCCCGCGCAGCGAACCACAAAGACGGGCAGTTGCGTGATGTGACGGTCTGGTGTTCCAATGACTATCTGGGCATGGGTCAGAATCCAAAAGTGGTCAACGCCATGGTCGATGCCGTGCGCGCCTGTGGCACCGGGGCGGGCGGCACCCGCAACATCGGCGGCACCAATCACCACCACATTCTGCTGGAACAGGAACTGGCTGATCTGCATGGCAAGGATGCGGCGCTGCTGTTCACCTCGGGCTATGTATCGAACTGGGCCGCCCTTGGCACGCTTGGCGCGCGGATTCCCGGCGCGGTGATCCTGTCGGACGAAAAGAACCACGCCAGCATGATCGAAGGCATCCGCCATTCCCGCGCCGACAAGGTTCTGTGGCGCCACAACGACTGGCGCGATCTGGACCGCAAGCTGCACGCGGTTGGTGACCGTCCCAAGATCGTCGCGTTTGAGAGCGTGTATTCGATGGATGGCGATATTTCCCCCATCCGCGAGATCATCGAGGTCTGCGAAGCGCATGGCGCGATGTCCTATATTGACGAGGTTCACGCCGTTGGCATGTATGGACCACGCGGCGGGGGGGTATCCGAGCGTGAGGATCTGGCCGACCGCATCGACCTGATCGAAGGCACATTGGGCAAGGCTTATGGCTGCGTCGGCGGCTATATCACCGGATCAGCCCCTTTGGTCGATTTCATCCGCAGCTTTTCCAGCGGGTTCATCTTTACCACCGCGCTGCCTCCGGCCGTCGCCGCCGCCGCAACCGCGTCGATCAAGCACCTGAAAGCCTCGTCTGCCGAGCGGCAGGCACAGGCTGACCGTGTGGCCCTGTTGCGGGCGCGTCTGACCGCCGCCGGGATTCCGCATCTGGAAAATGACAGCCATATCATCCCGGTCATGATCGGTGATCCGGTCAAATGCCGGATGATCAGCGACATTCTGATGAACGACTGGGGCATCTATGTGCAGCCCATCAACTACCCCACGGTGCCCAAGGGCACCGAGCGGCTGCGCATCACCCCCGGCCCGCTTCACACGGTCAGCGATATTGACCATCTGGTCCGGGCGCTTACCTCACTTTGGCGGCAATGCGCACTGGCCCATGCTGTTGCCTAACCCAACCACCGCCCCTGTAATAATTTCTCAATCGACACAGGGGCGTGACTTGCCTTTTCCAACGGCAGGTCCATGTTGAAATCCGTAATACACTCGGGAGGATTCCTATGAGACTCGCTTTGACTGCCCTGACTTTTGCCTCGCTCGCCTTTGCGGCCCCCGCCATGGCCCAGGATGCGACAGGCGATGCTGCTGCCGGGGAACGTGTGTTTAACAAGTGCCAGACCTGCCATGTCATCGCAGATGCCGATGGCACGGTGCTGGGCGGACGCAATGCCAAAACCGGGCCGAACCTGTATGGCCTGCCCGGCCGTGCGGCTGGCACCTATGAAGGGTTCAACGGCTATGGCGACTCGCTTGTCGCACTGGGCGCAAGCGGATTTGTCTGGGATGAGGCGTCTTTCGTGGAATATGTGGCAGATCCGGCCAAATTCCTGAAGGCAAAGCTGGATAATTCTGCCCGCTCAAAGATGAGCTTCAAGCTTGGCAATGCCAAAGAACAGGCCGACGTCTGGGCCTACATTGCCTCATTGTCGCCCGCGGTTGAGGTGGACGCCGAAGCCGAAGGTGACGAAGCCCCGGCTGCCACATACTGATCTGACACATCGTCAGCCAAAAGCCCCGGAGCAATCCGGGGCTTTTTCATTTGATCGTCACAGTGGGTGTCAGACCGAAACGGTCGCCCGCAGCACCTCTTTTGACAGCGTAGCCTTATCCCCCTCCAGCGCCACCTCGCCGCGTTTGAGGACGTAGAAGCGGTCGGCAAGACCATAGGCAAAGTCGAAATACTGCTCGACCAGAATTATCGCCATATCGCCCTTGCCCTTCAGGTATTCGATCACCCGCCCGATCTGCTGGATGATGTTGGGCTGAATACCTTCGGTTGGCTCATCCAAAAGCAGCACGCGCGGCTTCATGATCATTGCCCGCGCAATCGCCAACTGTTGCTGCTGCCCCCCCGACAGATCGCCGCCGCGACGGTGGAGGAACTCTTTGAGGATCGGGAACAGCTCAAAAATCTCATCCGGGATGCGGTGTTCGCCCTTTGGCAGCAAGGCATAGGCGGTTTCCATATTCTCGCGCACACTCAGCAGCGGAAAGATCATCCGCCCCTGCGGCACCACCGCCAACCCCCGCTTGGCCATGGCTTGCGGCGGCACCACCGGAACGGCATCGCCACCCAGCCACAGCTTGCCACCCGATCGCGGATGCGTGCCTGCAAGCGCCTTGAGCAGCGAGGTCTTGCCGACCCCGTTGGTGCCCATCACGCAGGTCACCTCTCCCGCCCGCGCCTCCATCGAGATGCCGTGCAAGATCTGGCTGCCACCATAATGCAGCGTCAGGTTTTCGCATTTTATCATCGTTCGGACCGCCCCAGATAAACGTCGATCACGTGCGGGTTGCGGGTGACATGGTCCAGACTTCCCTCGGCCAGCACAGAGCCTTCGTGCAAGACCGTGACCTTGCAGTTCAGACGGCGCACGAATTCCATGTCATGCTCTACCACCACCACCGCGCGGGTTTTTGCCAGATCGACCAGCAACCGCGTGGTGTGTTCACGCTCGGCCAGCGTCATGCCCGCAGCGGGTTCATCGACCAGCAGCAACTGCGGTTCCTGTGCCAGCAGCATCCCGATTTCCAGCCATTGCTTTTGCCCGTGGCTCAGTTCCCCGGATTTGCGGGCCAGCGAGTCGCCAAGGCCTACCTCGGTCGCCAGTTCCGCCACGCGGGCGTGATCGGCGGGCTTGGGGGACCAGAACAGCACCGCAAGCGGCCCACGCGCGGCTTTCAGTGCCATCATCAGGTTGTCTGCAACCGTCT
The DNA here is from genome assembly GCF_030684215.1 of Pseudotabrizicola sp. Classification (GTDB taxonomy): domain Bacteria; phylum Pseudomonadota; class Alphaproteobacteria; order Rhodobacterales; family Rhodobacteraceae; genus Pseudotabrizicola. Next base: position 93,596 of record NZ_JAUXOV010000055.1, on the reverse strand, counting down.
GATCCTCAAACACCGTCGGGCGCTGAAACTTGCGGCCCACCCCGGCGCGGGCGATCTGCGCCTCAGACATCGACAGCAGCGATTGCAACTTTGTGCCCCACAGCACCCGCCCCTCATCGGGCCGGGTTTTCCCGGTCACAATATCCATGAACGTGGTCTTGCCCGCCCCGTTCGGCCCGATGATCGCGCGCAATTCTGCCGGGCCGATGGAAAATGACAGGTTGTTGATGGCGCGAAAGCCGTCAAAGGTGACCGACACGCCAGAGACTTCCAGAAGCTGGCTCATTCCTTGGCCTCCTTTTCCATCAGCGATCCGTCATCGGGGCCCAGTGCTGCACCTTTACGGTCGGGGCTGCGCAGCCCTTGGAGCAGATCGAACAACCCACCAATGCCCTTGGGCGCGAACAGCGTGACGCCGACAAAGGACAGGCCCAGCAGGATCAGCCACCAGTCCACCCAGTTGATCGTGTAAAAGCCAAGGTTGATCGACGGCGCCCGTCCGCCGGTGAACCATGAGGACAACAGCGAGACGGCAGCAGCACCAATCACCGCGCCGTAAAGCCGCCCACGCCCGCCAATGGCCACCCAGACCGCAAGGTAAATGCTGGCAATGGGCGCAAGCTCTGCCGGGTTGATGATGCCTGCCTGCGGGTAATAGAGTGCGCCCGCAATGGCGGCGATAATCGCGGTCAGGGTGAAGACAAACAGTTTATACCCCTCAACCGAGTAGCCAAGAAACCGCACCCGAGCCTCGTCATCGCGGATCGCGCGGATAACGCTGCCAAACTTGCCAGACACCACCCAGGCTACCAGCAGATAGCCAAGGCCAAGGGCAAAGGCCGAGGCCCAGAGGAACCAGACCGAAATGCGGTCTTGCGACACATCCGCCAGACCGGGGATGTTTTGCAGACCCGACAACCCGTTGTTCCCGCGCAGGCCGGAATCGTTCTGAAAGAGATAAAGCGCCAGCGCCAGCGTCATGGCTTGGGTCAGGATCGACAGATACACCCCCGTTACCCGGCTGCGAAATGCCAGCCAGCCAAAGATCAGTGCCAGAATGCCCGGCACCAGCACGACCAGCATCAGTTGCAGCGGCAGCGAATGGGCAAAAAGCCAGACCGAGGGCAGTTCTGACGCGCCAACGACGCCAAAGATCTGGCCCGCGATGCCGTTCTGGATTTCCTGCGCGGTGGCAGGCAGCGCCTCATTCGACAGGGCAGTGATGACGATGCCTTCGGTCCGGGCATACATCAACCACATGCCGATCATATAGCCGCCAAGCGCGAAAAACGCCATGTGACCAAGGCTAAGGATGCCTGCATAGCCCCAGATCAGATCCATGGCGAGGGCGGCGAGGCAGAGGCACAGCGTCTTGCCCAGCGTCTTGATGAACGAGGTGGACAGGAACGCCACGCCATACGCTTCGGACAGGACGGTGACGCCGAGTGTGAACAGCGACAAGATCAGCAGGAACCATAGGACGGACGGGTTTCGTGCGAGATAGGTGCGGGTCATTGCAGGCTCCTGCCGTGGAACCGAGGGGCCAGCCCCCATTGGCACCGGTGACTGAGCCGGTGGCGAAGCGGGACTGGCCCACGGAAGTATTTTTGCCAAGATGAATGGGGCAGCATGCTCAATCTCCTGCTGCGCGGCCCTTGAGGGCGATGATGCCGCGGGGGCGGAACTGGATGAACAGGATGATAAAGAGGATCATGTAGGTTTGGGCAGCGAGGGTGTTGGACGGGTTGAACCATTCGATGCCCTTTTGCAGCGTGCCGATCATCAGCGCGCCCGCAAGCGTGCCCCAGATGTTGCCCACGCCACCGACCACCACGGTCATAAAGCTTTGCACGATGTAATCGTTGCCCAGTTCCGAGGTGACCTTGGCGAACAGGCCAATGGCAATGCCCGCAATACCTGCGATGCCAGAGCCAAGTCCAAATGTCAGCATATTGATACGGTCAGGGTTGATGCCCATCGACGCCGCCATCGAGGGGTTTTGCGTGACCGCCCGAACCTCGAGCCCCAAACGGGTGCGCTTCATCAGCCAGAGGAAGAACATCAGGAACACCAGCGCCAGCACGAAGATCGCGACGCGGATATAGCTGATTGACACGATGTCATTGAAGGTCAGTGCACCATCCAGCCATGCGGGTGAGGTCAGCGGGCGGGCTTGGGTGCCGAAGATGTTCTTGGCCAACTGTTGCAGCGCGATCGAGATGCCAAAGGTGGCCAGTAGCGTTTCCAGCGGGCGCTTGTACAGATGGCGGATCACCAGCCGCTCCATCGCGACCCCGGCGGCAAAGGTAACAAGAAAGGCCAAGGGCAGCGCCACGATCAGCGACAGCGTGTAATTGGGGATGAACAACTGGACCACATAGCCGGTGTAGGCGCCCATCATGATGAATTCACCATGCGCCATGTTGATCACCCGCATCACGCCAAACGTAATGGCAAGGCCAATAGCGGCCAGGAAGTAGATCGAGGCCAGCGACAGCGCATCCAGCGCAAGGTCGGCCATCTGCATGGCACCCAGTTTCACCTCTATGCCGGTCAGCACGGCTTGGGCGGCGGTGGTTACGGCGGTGTCCGGTTCGGAATAGGTGAGGACAAAGCGGTGACCGGCAACGATCTGGGTCACTTCTTCATCCGTGGCCGCAACGGGGACTGTGCCCGCCACTTCCAGCGCGGTATAGGCGCGGTTGCGGGCGGCCTGAGTGTTCAGATCTGCCAGCGGGATACCTGCAACCGCACCATCGGTAATGTTGGCGGCAAGGGCGGATTTCAGCTCTGCCGGGGTCAGGCGGGCCGGGGCGAGGTTGGCGGCGACCAGCAGATCATACGCCTCCACCTCGGTCAGATCGCTGCCCGGTTTCAGATCGCGGGCGATGTTGCCGTCAATTGCGGTGCCCAACGGAGCAGCCCGGCGGGTTGTGGCCAGCAGCGGGTTCAGCGCCCCGCGCAGATCTAGCCCAAGGTCGCCGGAAAAGCTTTCCACAGCGGCGATGCGGGTGGCGCTGTCGGGGTCAAAGCGCAAGGTGAGCAGGCGGTTCAGCCGGTCTTTGCGGGCGCGCAAAACAGGGTCAGTCTCGGCGTCAATCGAGGCGCGCAAAGGGTCCAGCAATTCAGGTGCAGGATCGCGGGCAATGGTGGTCAGCGCATCGGCGCGGCGCGCCGGGTCGGGGTCGGACAGATTAAACTGCACCAGCGCGGTGGCGATCACCCCGCGCACACCCGCGTTGGGGCGAAGTTCGGTGATATCGGCGCGCGCGGCGGTGCCGGCATCGCTCCCATCAAGCGCGCGCAAGACATAGCCATCGGCGGTCTCGGAAATCAGGACAAAGGCCCCATCAGACTTGCGCACCCCCAAGCCCCGGTTGGCCCAGGCAGACAGGATCACCAGCGCCTGCGGATCACCACTGCCAGCAAGCCCCGCAATGACAGGGCCAATGGTCTGGCGCGACGGCTTTTCGATCTGGGCACGGTTGTCTTCGACAATCTGGACAGCGGAAAGCGGCGGGCTGGTCTGCGCGAGGGCCGCAAGGGGCATCAGCGACAGCAGCGCAAGGACAATGGCGGCGAGTGCGGCGCGCATGGGTGGGCCTTGTCTTTTGGGAAAGGGGTTGGGCGAAAGGGGGGGTCCCCTTTCGCCCGTGGCGATCAATAGTTGGATTTGATCTGCACGCAGGTCTTGGTTTCGGTGTTGTACATCCCACAGCCCAATTCGGCCCAGTCTGCCTCAAGCACAGCCGATTCCGGCAAGAAGTCGGTCCAGGCATCGCCAGGAACCGGATCGGTGGCCGAGATGATGTCGAACTGACCATCGGCCCGGATCTCGCCGATCAGAACCGGCTTGGTCAGGTGATGGTTCGGCAGCATCTTTGCGATACCCCCGGTCAGATTCGGGGTTTCCAGACCATACATCGCGCTGCGCACGGCATCGACATCGGTGGTGCCAGCCGCCTCTACCGCCTGAACCCACATATTGAAGCCAATCACATGGGCTTCCATCGGGTCGTTGAACACGCGGTTTTCACCGGCAAAGGCTTTCCACTTGGCGATGAATTCATCGTTCAGCTCGGATTCTGCCGTCTGGAAATAGTTCCAGGCCGCAAGGTGGCCAACGAGGTTCGACGTATCAAGGCCCGACAGTTCTTCTTCGCCAACCGAGAAGGCGACAACCGGAATGTCATCAGCAGAAATGCCCGCTGCGGCCAGTTCCTTGTAGAAGCCGATGTTGGCATCGCCGTTGATGGTCGAGATCACGCCGACCTTTTTGCCGTCAGCCCCAAGAGCGACCACATCTGCTACAATCTTGGACCAGTCAGAATGGCCGAATGGGGTGTAGTTCACAAAGATATCGCTTTCCGCGATGCCCTTGGATTTCAGATAGCTGTCGAGGATGTTGTTCGTAGTGCGCGGGTATACATAATCGGTACCAAGCAGCGCAAATTTCTCGACGCCCAATTCTTCAAGGAAATAATCGGTGGCAGGGATCGCCTGCTGGTTTGGCGCAGCCCCGGTGTAGAACACGTTTTTCGACGATTCCTCGCCCTCATACTGCACCGGATAGAACAGCAACCCGTTCAGTTCTTCGATCACCGGCAGCACGGATTTGCGCGATACGGATGTCCAGCAGCCAAACATCACATCGACATTGGATACGGTCATCAGCTCGCGTGCTTTTTCCGCGAACAGCGGCCAGTCGGAAGCCGGGTCAACCACCACCGCCTCCAGTTGTTTGCCCAGTACGCCACCCTTGGCGTTCTGTTCTTCGATCAACATCAGCATCACGTCTTTCAACGTGGTTTCCGAAATCGCCATCGATCCCGACAGCGAATGCAAAACCCCGATCTTGATCGTGTCATCCTGTGCAAAAGCCTGCCCCGCCGTCATGGCGATAGCACTGGCCAGCAGCGCTCCCTTAAAATTCGACATGGTTTTCCCTCATTGGGCCGCATGCAGAGGACGGCTTTCCCTTCACTCGTGGAAAGCCTATCCTTGCGCGGCAACAGTGTTGCACCCCGTGCGGTGGTGGCGGATGTCCAATTCGCAGCCGCCACCGCACAACCCTTGTTCTTGTGCGGCCCGAACCGGTCCGCTGTGTCACAAAAGCGTCATTGCTGCGGCGCGGCAAGCTGCGGAACTGTTTGGCTGACACCACCCGATGACCCTCGAGAAGATTGCCTCAATAATAGGCTTACCAAGTGTGCTTCGACACATTATCAGGCAAGGTTGTGCCCCCGCAGGCGACTCAGGCGGCGAATGTGATCATAAAACGGTCAGTTAAATCAAAAGCCCCGGATGTACCGGGGCTTTGCAAAATGACCAGCCAATAAAGCTGCCGTTAGGTCACTGACTCGACTTGCGGGACCGGGCGCAACCGCAGCCCGCCCTCGCGCTCCAGAAAGGCCACGACCTCGGCCACACCTTTGCCGTCCCGCAATTGCGCCATGATATAGGGCCTGCGCCCACGCGCCCGCGCTGTATCGGACTCCAGCAAAACCGGGTCCACGCCGACATAGGGCGCAAGATCGGTCTTGTTCACGATCAAAAGGTCAGACCGCGTCACCCCCGGCCCGCGCTTGCGCGGAATGTCCTGCCCGGCGGCGGTGTCGATGACGTAGATGGTGATATCGGCCAACTCGGGGCTATAGGTCGCGGCCAAATTGTCCCCACCGGATTCGATCAGGATCAGGTCAAGATCGGGGTGCAGGGCGCGCAGATCGGCAATGGCGGCCAGATTGATGCTGGCATCTTCACGGATAGCGGTATGCGGGCAACCACCGGTTTCCACCCCCCGGATCCGGTCGGCGGGCAGCACTTGGGCGCGCAACAGATACTCGGCATCTTCGCGCGTGTAGATATCATTGGTGATCACCGCCATCGAACAGCGCGGTGCCAAAGCACGGGCAAGATGTTCGGTCAGTGTGGTTTTGCCTGCCCCCACCGGGCCGCCGATCCCCACACGCAACGGGCCATTCATGCTCATGTCCTGAAAATCCTTACATCCATTGTTTCATGCGCCATTGCTGACAAATCCGCCCCAATTGCGGATGATCCCAGATCATCCAAGGTCAAAGTGACGGCCTCGGTCGCCATAGTGTCAATGACAGGATGCAAAGAAGCCAGCACGCCCTGCCCTGCCTCTTGCCCCAAGGGCATGAAGCGCATCGCGACCGAAGTCAGATTGCTGGCAAATGCGTGCAGATAAAGCGCGACAACCTGCGCCACGGGCAATCCCAGCGCCGCCGCGGCCTCGCCCACCGCTATGGGCAGGCAGCGGGCAGGCAGCGCACGGCCTGTCATCTCGCCAACCGTGCGGGCAAAGGCGGAGCCCTGATCCAGTGTTTCGGTCAGCCGTTCTGCACTGGGTTGCAGCGCGCGGGCCAGACAGTCCAGTGCGGCGTGATCATCGTTGCGCAGCGCCTGCACCAGCAAAATCGCATCCTGACGCCCGGCGCCGAATTCCAGCACATCTGTCAGCCACTGCCGCAGCGCCGCCGCATCGGGCACAAGACCATCGGAAATCGCAGTTTCCAGCCCATGCGAATAGGCAAAGCCACCAGTCGGAAACGCAGGCGACAGCCATTGAATAAGTGACAGCAGACCCTGCATCAGCCGTGCCCATGCCCGTGATCATGGCCGTGATCATGGCCCATCGGGCGGCCAAAGCCATAAGCCCCCGATTCCGGGCCAAAGGGTTCCTGCCCGGCTTCGACCTGCGCGCCCAACTGGCGCAGCATCGCCTCCAGCACATGGTCAGCGCGGATCACAAGCCGCCCGGATTCGATCTGACACGGCGTATGGCGGTTGCCGATGTGCCAAGCATACCGCGCAAGGTCAGGCCCGGTCACCAACAGCACCGGTTCTTCGGCAGCCTTGATCCGGATGGCGCGGCCATCCTCCAGTTCGAACCCCCAGACCGCATCGAGATTGGTCACCTCTGGCAGATCGACCATGAAGGATGCGCCCTGCTGCGTGACCAGCCGCTTGCGGCGCAAGATGCGCTGATCATAGGTCAGCACCACCACATCATGGCAGACCTCGGGCGCATCGGTCAGCAGACGGCGCACAGGGGGCAAAGCGCCGGCATTGGCAAGCACATTCAGCATGTCAGGGCCTTTGGGGTCAGGGTCAGGGTCGGGACAACGGACACGCGGAACAAAAAGTGAAACCACGCCGCCAGCGGAAATAAGTTGTTAACCGTTTTGCCGCAGCCTGACTTCAGTTGAACCACAGACCGGAGGGTAGAATGCTCAAGCAAAGGTTGACCGACGAATTGTCCGAACTGCGCAGCCAGATCATGCACCTGCAAAGCCGCGAATTGCAGTTGCAAGACCAGCTTCTGGTGACCGAGGCCGAGATACAGGCAAACCCCAACCACCGCCCCGGCTGGCCTATCCGGCGGATCAGCGATCAGGGCGCGGTCCATTGACCCGGCAGCCGCGTCACGGGCTGCCTCGCGGGGATCAATACAGGAAATAGCGCTGCGCAAGGGGCAACTCCTCTGCCGGTTCGCAGGTCAGCAGCACACCATCGGCGCGCACCTCATAGGTTTCCGGGTCCACTTCTATATGCGGCGTGGCAGAGTTCAGGCGCATGTCGGACTTTGTCACCCCGCGCGTGCCTTTGACGGCCAGCGTGTCCTTGGCCAGCCCCAGCTTGTGGGCGATGCCATCATCCTGAGCGGCCTGACTGACAAACACCACCGCGTTGCGTTCCACGCTGCGACCGTAAGCACCGAACATGGGCCGCGTGTGGACTGGCTGCGGCGTTGGAATGCTGGCATTGGGGTCGCCCATCTGCGCCACCACGATCACACCACCCAGCAAAACCATCTCTGGCTTGGCCCCGAAAAAGGCAGGCGACCAAAGCACCAGATCGGCGCGCTTGCCGACCTCAACGCTGCCCAGTTCCTCGGCCATGCCATGCACAATGGCGGGGTTTATGGTGTATTTCGCGATGTAGCGGCGTACGCGCAGGTTATCATTCGCGCCCTGCTCGCCGTCCAGCCGCCCGCGTTGCAGCTTCATCTTATGCGCAGTCTGCCATGTGCGGGTCACCACCTCGCCCACCCGGCCCATCGCCTGACTGTCTGATGACAGTACCGAAAACGCGCCCAGATCGTGCAGGATGTCTTCGGCAGCAATGGTTTCGCGGCGGATGCGGGATTCCGCAAAGGCCACATCTTCGGGCACCCGGCGATCAAGGTGATGGCACACCATCAACATATCAAGGTGTTCCTCGATGGTGTTGACGGTATAGGGCATCGTCGGGTTGGTCGAACTTGGCAAAATGTTCTGGCTGGCCACAACCTTGATGATGTCGGGCGCATGACCGCCACCCGCGCCTTCGGTGTGGAAAGCGTGGATCGTGCGGCCCGCGATGGCTTTGAGCGTGTTTTCCACAAATCCGGATTCGTTCAGCGTGTCGGTGTGGATCATCACCTGCACGTCCATCGCATCGGCCACCGTCAGGCAGCAATCAATCGCGGCGGGGGTGGTGCCCCAATCCTCGTGCAGCTTGAGGCATGAAGCGCCCGCCCGCACCTGTTCCTCCAACGCGGCAGGCAGCGACGCATTGCCCTTTCCGGCAAAGGCAAGGTTCATCGGGAACGCATCGGCCGCCTGCATCATCCGCGCCAGATGCCACGGCCCCGGCGTGCAGGTGGTGGCAAGCGTGCCATGCGCGGGGCCAGTGCCACCGCCCAGCATCGTGGTGATGCCGGAATGCAGCGCATCATCAATCTGTTGCGGGGCGATGAAATGGATATGCGCATCCATGCCGCCCGCGGTCAGGATGCGGCCCTCTCCCGCGATGATCTCGGTTCCCGGCCCGATGATCACATCGACGCCGGGTTGCGTGTCGGGGTTGCCCGCCTTGCCGATCACGGCAATGCGCCCATCGCGCAGGCCCACGTCGGCCTTGTAGATGCCGGTATGGTCCACGATCAGAGCATTGGTGATGACAGTATCCATCGCACCCGCCGCGCGGGTGATCTGGCTTTGGCCCATCCCGTCGCGAATGACCTTGCCGCCGCCGAACTTCACCTCTTCGCCGAACATCAGCCCATTGGCCCCAAAGGTGGCCGCCCCGCTGCGTTCGGCGATCAGGTCACGCTCAACCTCGATGATCAGGTCAGTGTCGCCCAAACGCACCCTGTCGCCCACGGTTGGCCCATACATGTCGGCATAAGCGGCGCGAGAAAGAACGAAGGGCATGGGCAGAACCTTTCTGTCAGAACGGGTTTTTTGGCCCGCTGCGCGTCAGCCTGCGGGCATTGGCAGCGGTGGTACGCTTGACCGGGGCAAGGGCTGCCTCGGCGATATCGGTCATTGACCCGCCCGACAGGGCAGAGCGTTGGGCGGCAATGCCTGATTTCATGCCCGCCCGCATCTTTTCACCGACCATGCGGTTGTTTTCCTGTGGCGATACCGTCCAGACCCCGGCCATACCCATCACGCGCATGGCAATGACGGAATTGGCCTGCATCAGCATCATGGAGGTGTTCATCGACAGGCGCATCAGATCAAACGGGGAAAAAGGCGACATTGCTAAGCTCCTACAAAGCGCCCATCACTTGGGCGTTGAAGCCATAGACATGGCGGTTCCCGGCCAACGGCACAAGGCGAACCTCGCGCATTTGGCCCGGTTCAAACCGTACAGCAGTGCCTGCGGGAATATCCAGCCGTTGCCCGCGCGCGGCGTCGCGGTCAAACGACAGGCCGGGGTTGGTTTCGGCAAAGTGGTAATGGCTGCCCACCTGTACCGGGCGGTCGCCGGTATTGGCCACCATCAGCACGGTGACAGGCGCGCCCGCGTTCAGCGTTACATCGCCGTCTACTGGAAAAATTTCTCCAGGAATCATAGCCTTGCCCCTATGCAAAGGTGAGCGCGAGGCCCGCAACCGCAGTGCCCGCGCCAAAGGCCCGCGCGGCCCCACGCACAGACAGCGCGTTCAGACCAAGACCAAGCGCCACGCCTGCCCCATGCAGCGCCATGGTGGCAAAGGCAAACCCCGCACCATAGCTCAGCAGACCTGCAGCAGGCCCTTCGGTGCCCTGGGCATGGCCGTGAAACAGGCCAAAAGCCGCCACGATCCCCACGCCAACCGCCAAAGGCGCGCGCCATGCCAACGCGGCAGCTACCCCCAACAACACGATGGAGGCCAGAATCATCGGCTCCACCCCCGGCAGAACAAGACCCATCGCCCCCAGCGCACCCCCCGCCAGCATCGCACCGACAAAGCCCAACGGCAGCGCCCAAAGTGCACGCCCCGCCGTTACCGCCGCCCAAAGACCCACCGCCACCATGGCCAACACGTGATCGGTGCCACCCAGCGGATGCATCACGCCGGACACAAAGAGCGATGCGCCATGATCCCCCACGTGGGCCAGAGCCGCCTGTGGCAACAGCGCGACAGAACCAAGGGTCAATGCCAGTTTTTTCATCGAGGTGCCTTTCTCAGCGGATCGGGTGGTGAACGGTGACAAGCTTTGTGCCATCGGGGAACGTGGCCTCTACCTGCACGGAATGGATCATCTCGGGGACGCCGGGCATGCATTGCCCAGCGGTGATCACGCTGGCCCCTGCCTCCATCAGATCGGCAACGCGGCGACCGTCACGCGCGCCCTCGACCACGAAGTCTGTAATCAGGGCTATCGCCTCGGGGTGGTTCAGCTTGACGCCGCGCGCCAGCCGTCCACGGGCGACCATGGCGGCAAGGCTGACCAGCAGTTTGTCTTTTTCGCGAGGGGTCAGGTTCATGAGTTCTCCTTCACATCTGCCAGACGCGCGGCAGGGCTGCACCCCGGCGCAACACGGCCAAAGCGCGGGCGATCTGGCGGCGCAAGGGCCAGCCATCTGCCGCCATCATCCGCAGCATCAGGCGGCCATCCGGGGCTGATGCGGCTGCGGTCACGCCGGGTTCATCCAGCACGCGCCGCACAGGGGCCAACAGGTCAGCAACCCCCTGCCCCACCATCGCCAATGAGGCAAATGCCCGGCAGCCCCGCAGCCCCGCCACGCCGGTTTGCAAGGCGCGGTCGGTCAGGGTCAGCGGCTCGACCATCACCGGGCGGCCTGACTGGCGGATTTCGCGCCAGTCGCGCAGTGCCACCCGGCCCACAGATTCGCCCATCGCAGCCCTGCCCAGCACAACGCTTTCCAACAGCAGGCAGCCCGCACCGGGGGCCAGATCAAGCGTTGTGCGGCGGTCCAGATGGCTGTCCTCAAACAAAATGGTTTCTTGCGGCAGCCAGTCCAGCCAGCCCCCCGGCCCCACATCCATTGTGACCCGCACCCGTGCGGCCCCGCCAGACGACCGATAGGCCCGTTCGGCGGTTTGCGTCGTGGCCACCGCCCGCGCACTTGGCCCCAGCGTGACTGCATAAGCCAGGGTATCGCCCCCGGTCAGCCCACCTGATGTGTTCAGAAACACCACCTCTGGCGGACCACCACGGCCAATGGGTCCGTGCGGCAGGATGCACTTGGCCGACCCTTGCTGGCGCAAGCCTGTCAGCCGCATGCCCGCCGGGCCAAGTGCTAGCGAAACCGAGGCTTCCCCCCGGCTGCGCTGCATCGGCTCTGTGATGGCTGCTGCAAACATGATCCCCCGCTTTCGCCCAAGGCTTATGCGTGGCTGGGGCAGGCTCAATGCGCGACACGCGCGGCAACCAGATCTGATTGATCAGGGCGCGACTGACGCCCAATAGTCGTGCGTGTTGCCCAAAAAAAAGTCGTTCTGAAACACCCGCCCCGGCAGTCGCCCGGTCAGTAGGCACCCCGCGCCAAAGCAACGGCCTCAAAGGTGCGAAAAATCAACATCAGGTCGTTTCGCAAGCTGGCCTCTTGCAGATAGCGCAGATCCATCGCCACCATCTCGTCAAAGCCGATATTGGCCCGACCCGAGACCTGCCAAAGCCCGGTCAGCCCCGGCAAACCCGCCAGCCGCTGCTTGGCTTCGTAAGAATACAGCGCGACCTCCTCTGGCAACGCCGGGCGGGGGCCAACCAAAGACATCTCACCGCGCAGGACGTTCCACAATTGCGGCAATTCATCCAGCGAAGATCGCCGGAGAATCCGCCCTACTTTGGTCACGCGCGGGTCGTCCTTGTGTTTGAAGCACAGCCCGGCACGGTCTGATTGCGCCAAAAGCGCCGCGCGGCGCGTTTCGGCATCGGGATACATGCTGCGGAATTTCACCATCCGAAAGCGGCGGCCATCACGTCCGACGCGGGTCTGAAAAAACAGCACCGGACCGGGTGAAGTCAGTTTGATCGCCAATGCCAAAAGCAGAACCACGGGTAGCAGCACCGGCAGCGCCAGCACAATCAAACCCACATCCAACACCCGTTTGTGGCGCGCAGGAGCAGGCACCTGCAACGCAGCAGGCCGAGAAAATAAAAGGGCAGACATTGGCAGCACCCCAAGACACAGTTCGGTTTGTCCCGAGTTCCCGCTCTTACGCCCAAACCCACCAAAATCTCAGGGGAAATTTACAAAATTAGCGCCCGCAGCAACTAGATGACGCTGCATCGCCCGCCACAGGTTGCAAGCCCCGCTTATTGTTCTCGCAGAAACCTGTCCACCTCTGCGCGGGTTGGCATCGAACTTGCCGCGCCATGGCGGGTGACCGACAATCCGGCCACGGCCGCGCCAAACCGCAGGGCCTGCTCTATCGCCGCGCCTTGCGCCAGCGCGACGGCCAGACCACCGTTGAACGCATCGCCCGCGCCGGTCGTATCCACCACCGGGCCGGGCGCGCGCGCTGGCACCTGCAGGCTGGTGCCATCCTTGCGATAGAGCACACCCTTTTCGCCCAAGGTGATAATCGCCGCCCCCACGCCACGCTCGATCAACCGATCAGCGGCGGCTTCGGCATCGGCAAAGGAGTTGACCGTTACCCCGGTCAGCCCTTCGGCTTCGGATTCGTTGGGTGTGATCAGGTCGCACAGACCCAGCATCGTATCGGTCAATGCCGCAGCAGGGGCCGGGTTCAGGATTGTGCGTACGCCTGCCCCCCGCGCAAGCCGAAGCCCGTGTTCGGCCGCATCCAGAGGTTGTTCCAACTGGGTCATGAACACTGCTGCCCCCTCAATCAGACTGCGCCGCGCCTTAACATCGGCGACCGAGATGCGCGCCGCAGCCCCTTGTGCCACGATGATGGCATTTTGTCCGGTCGCAGCCTCCAGAAAGATAAAGGCCGACCCGGTATAGCTGTCTGGGTCTTCCGTCACCTCGGGCGTGATTCCGGCAGCGCGCCACAGGTCACGCGCCATATCGGCAAAAGCGTCGCGCCCCAGTCGGGTGATGATATGCACATCCCCCCCCGCCCGCGCCGCCGCAACCGCCTGGTTCGATCCCTTGCCGCCCGGTCCCAGCATGAAATGATGGCCCAGAATTGTCTCGCCCAGCCGCGGCAACCGATCGGCGCGGTAGGCCGCATCTGCCACAAAGATCCCAAGGACCACAACTTTGTGCGCCATGGTCACGCCTCTGGCCCGATCACGCCTTTGCGCAGCATGATGCAGCCATAGAATCGCCGTTCACCCGTCTGGATCACGGCATAGGCCCCCTTGGCCAGATCGTAGAACGCAAACCGCTCAACCCCTGGCAAGGGACGCGCCGTGCCTTCGGCGCGGTCCACCTCAACCTGCACTTCGGCCTGCACCTCTGGCAGGGCTGCGGGGTCACCCACAACCTGCATCCGCCCGGCGAAATCGGGCACGAATGTATCCAGCGGCATCACCGACAAGATGGCCTGAACCGCCTGCGCCGCCGTCAGGTTTTCCATACGCAGCAGTCGTCCGACGGGGGTTTCGCGTGCAATGCTGTCGGCGGGGAAATTGGTATCAACAACCATCAGATAATCGCCGTGCCCCATGGCCCGCAGTGTCCCCAGCACATCGGCATTCAGCCGGTGGTCAATTCCCTTGAGCATGGTCGTCCCTCTTGTTGCGGCGCATCCCCGGCACCGTTTGATGCCAGACTGCCCCGACGAACAGCGCGCCGCAAGAGGTTACAGGATAGGCCGCTGTTCCGCAGGCTCGTCCGCCAGTTTGGCCAGTTCGGCCAATGCTTTGCGGTTGGGAATGTGCAAAACCCCACGCGACCAGTCCATCAGGCCCGCCGCACGAAACTTTTGCAGCCGCTTGTTGGTGTGCACAAGCGACAGGCCAAGTGCGTCAGCCATATCCTGTTGACGATAGGGCAATGACATCTTGCCATCCGACACCAGCCCAAGGCTTTCGCCGCGCCGATAGATCCGCAAAAACGCCCAAGCCAGCGCCGCAGAGGCGTCGCGCTGTCCGATCGTGGCAACCGTTTCGCCCAGAAAGTGCTCCTCGACCGCGGCAATCCATGTCAGATCGTAGGCCCGTGACGGGTTGGTCTGAAACAGCGACCACAAGGCGCTGCGGTCAAAGACGCACAAGACCATCGGGGTTGCGGCCTCTACCGAGTGCCCCATCTCGCCCATCAGGCCAGCCTGAAGCCCCAGAAAGTCGCCCGGAAAGATCAGGTTGAGCACCTGACGCCGACCATCTTCCAATGTCTTGTGACGCAGGCCAAGCCCACTGAGCACAGTGTAGAGCTGCGCACTGGACTGGCCTTCGGACAGAATGGTGGCCCCGCGTTCAACAGACAACTCGCCCTTCTTGAACCGCTCCATGAAACGAATTTCATCCTCGGTCATCGGCAGAAAGGCTTCGCATTGGCGCAACGGACAAGAACGGCAAACTGTTTTCAACTTTTCCTCCAGCTCTATGTCACAGTTAAGTGCGCACCGCGGCTTTTGGTTCCATGACTCCCCCTTCTTTTTCAAAGGGGGCGGCATGCCGAAAACAATCCTGGTTCAAGACCCCGACGGGCTTATCAGCCTTGATCTGGCGCAAACCGTGATGGAAGCTTGGCCTGATGCCAGCGTCATCTTGTGCCGCGACGTAATGCAGGCTGTCGCAACCTTGTCCGATGGACAGCGGCCAGAATTGCTGGTTTTGCGGCAGTCCTTGCGCAAGATGCAGGCGTTTGCTCTGGTTGACCTGATCTGTGACCTTGAAATCAAAGTGCTTTTGACCGCAGCCGATGATGACGAAGGGCCAGACATCGCCGAACTGGGCTGGCACGCCCTTGACATGCCGTTTTCTGCGGCGCAAGTGCGCGAAGCTTTGCATGATGCCTGCCCTGAAACGCAGCCTTGTATGGATAGTTATTGCAAAGAGATTCTCTTGGGTTAACGTCCGGTTGTCGCCGGAGAAAGGCCCGGCTTAGGATAGCGAAATGGAACAACTGCGACTTTGGGCTGTAGCTGAGCGCAGCCCTGTTTATCAGATTGTGTTTGCGTGTCTTGCAATCCTTATATCGGCGTCGGCGCGCGCCTATCTGGAGTCTGCTTTGCCGCCCGGATTCCCGTATCTGACGTTCTTTCCCGCCGTGATTCTGACTGCGTTTTTCGCGGGGACCCGCGCGGGCGTTGCGGTTGCCGTGGTCTGCGGACTTATTGCCTGGTATTGGTTTCTGGCCCCCGACAACAGCTTCGCCCTCTTGCCGTCCAGTGTTCTTGCGCTGGCGTTTTACATGTTCATCGTCATCACCCAATTGGTGTTGGTCCATGTCATGCGCTATGCCCTGAGCAAGCTGGAGGTTGAAAAACACCGGTCCGACACGCTGGCCCATGCCAACAAGACAATGTTCCACGAATTGCAGCACCGGGTGTCAAACAACCTTCAGGTGGTGTCGTCGCTGTTGAAGATGCAGCGCCGCAATGTGGCGGATGAGGCGGCACGGGCAGCGCTTGATGTGGCCTCGGCGCGCTTGCAGGTCGTGGCCAGCATCCAGCGTCAGTTGCACAACCCCAAACGCCAGACCACCGACATGGGCCACCTCATGCGCGATGTGCTGCCCGAGGTGGTCAGCAGCTCGGCGCTGTCAGATCGAATAACGCTGGATTTCGATGTAGAGCCGGTGATCGTTTCGGCAGATCAGGCCACGCCGCTGGCACTGATCATCGTTGAGTTGGTGTCAAATGCGGTCGAGCATGCAGCCCATGACACCAAGAAAACCCATCTGCACCTGACCATGCGCAGCCGTGGCCCCGAAGCGATCATTATTGTGCAGGACGACGGAAAAGGTTTGCCACCGGACTTTGCGCCCGAAAAGTCCCGCAGCCTTGGCTTGCGGGTGGCGCTTCAGTTCACCGAACAGCTTGATGGCACACTGACCTTTGAAACAGTCAATGGCACACGGGTCACACTAACCATTCCACTTGATGGGGCAGACAAGAAATAAACCACCCTACAGCAACCAAAACGCACCGCTGATGGCAAGGGCGGCAACTGCCATAGCGACCAGCGCGATCCGCACGCGCCCTGTCAACATGGCGGTCGCGAGGGCTGCAACCAGAGACGCGACAATCGACGATGAAAACGGGATCAGCTCCAACATCGGCATGCTCAGGCCCAGACACAGGCACAAAAAGGCCAGCGCAGGGGTCCACCACGAATCTGCGCCGCCACCCGGTCGGGCCGGGGCCATGCCGTCAAATCGGCGCGCAGGTTTGCGCAACCACGCCAGCGCGCGGCGGAGCGCTGGTCCCGGCAGGCTGCGGGCACGGATCAATTCCGGCAACCAGACCTTTGGTTTGCGCAACACGATCTGCCCGGCAATCAGCGCGATCACCAGCCCGCCCACAATCGACGCCCCTGGCACACCGCTGAGCGGCGAGATCAACAGCAGTGCCGGCACCAGCAGCACAGCCGCCATCGACGATGGACCCATCGCATCCACCAGATCACCCAGTTGCACCCTCTCGACCCCACGGGACGCAGCGTGCATGCGGGACACTATGGCGCTCAGATCCGACAGCGACGCATCAGAACCCGGTGCAGGCTCATCTGATCCTTCGGCCCCGTGCCCGCTTTGGTTTCGTATGGGTGACATGGTTCTAATCTATCCTCTGCTCCCGAACACACAGGCGGTTTCGGCCAGTTGGCTACGGGCACTGTCAGCAGATGGGCAATCCTTTGCCGACGCGCAAGACAACAGGGAACCAATCCCCACCCCTCTGGCGTTAAACTGCCAGTCGACGATCAATCGCGCCCGAAAAGCGCATTGACCACAGGAGCGAGATGACATGACCGCCACGGAACCGCCTCAACCGCACTGCCCCCCTGTTTCGCCAAGCCTTCAGTTGCCGTGGATGCAGGCGCTGATCCAGTCGGGCGCACGATTGACCCGACCCGATGACTTTATTGAAGTGGCAGGCAACGCAAAAGACGCGGTGCATTATGTCCGGTGTGGCATTGGTCCGGGCACCGTTGAAAATGGGACAGACTTTCTGACCGCCGTTGCCAAGGCCCGCAAACTGGTGGCCACCGGGGCGCGGCGCATTGTATTTCTGGCCTTCGGAGACACGCCCGACGGACAGTTGCACCAGTCCCTCATCAGCTTTTCACGCAACGCAGGCCGCGCCCTGACCGCCCATCCGGCAGAGTTTACCGTTGTCTCGCTAGACGGCGCGCAGCCTGAAACCGTGATCCGCTAAAACTCAAACAACGAAGCAAGTGACCAGTCGTTTGGCTGGTCTTTTCACATCCCGATCGTCATCTGCAAAAAAAGGCCGCCCCAGAAGGGGCGGCTTTTCCCGAATGCACGCTCTACCGAAGCGATGGCAAGACTGTTTGCAATCAGACCGGGGGCGTTCAGACCGGTGGTTTGCCGCGCACCGCACGCGCAACCATCGCCACAACAAACAATACGATGAATACAAAAAACAGGATCTGTGCAATCGAGGCCGAAGCGCCTGCAATCCCGCCAAAGCCCAAAGCCGCTGCAATCAATGCTACGACCAGAAACGTCAATGCCCAACCTAGCATGGTGATCTCCTTCTTTATCTGGTTCATATTTCTGCGCCTTAGCGCTCATGACAAACCAACGTGGGCAGGCAGGTCAGGTTCCGCCCAGCCCCAAAAAAATTTCGCCAATGGCGTTGAAGCAGCCGTCAGAGATATCAATAGCGATAGAATTTCCCCCACTTCTGCAGGCCACCACGCTATATCGGGCCCAGCCCGAAGCATGACCGTGGCATGGGCGGTTATGTTGCCCAAAACTATCAGAGCAGCAGCGCAGAAAGCCTGCGGATCTACCCCGCCCCGGCACCTGAACAAAGTTTAAAAGGCATCGGAACCCAAAGCCAAATGCCGGCGTTGTCTCATCACAAGATCGTGGCGTCGCCGCGACATCACCGAAACCACTGCGTAAAAGGCACGAAAGATGAGCCAACTAAGCATGTTTGAACTATCCGGCTTTGGCGGACTATTGATTTTGGCGCTGGACCTTTGGGCCATCATCTCTGTCATCGGATCGTCCGCGACCACCGGGAAAAAGGTGATTTGGACCTTGCTGATCCTTTTCCTGCCAATCATCGGCTTTATCTTGTGGTTTTTTATGGGACCACGCGCCGAAGCACGGCGCATCTGACCAAACGCAGACAGGAAGACCATAATGGCGCGCTCTGGACTTGAAGGCCTTATTGTACCGCTGATCGACCTTTTGATGCTGGGCCGTCGCGCCGTGGCATTGCGGTTCGCTTTGGCAAAGGTCGAGCTGCGCCTGCGGGCGTCTTCCGTGGTAACGGCGCTTGTTCTTGCCGGGTTGGCTTTGGTGCTGGTGGTGATTTTTCTGGTTCTGCTGGTGCAGGCCGGACTGATTGGCCTTGCAGCACTTGGGTTGACGCCCCTGCAAGCAACGCTGGCGGCAGCGGCGGCCTGCGCGCTTGTGGCTCTGATCTTCCTTTTGATTGCGCGGTCCTGCCTGCGGCGGGCCACGCTTCCACTTTCTTCTCTTGCGGGCACTGGCGAAAACGTTCCCGCCAACCGCCCCTGACACATTTCTGAATAGGAGACTGACATGGCACGTTCCCGTACCTCCGAGGCGCTGTTCAACGAAGCACGCGCCACAGAAGACGCCCTTCGCGCCGCCCTAGGCCGACTGACGGGCCGTCTGACGGGCCGCCGCGACACGTCCGACGATCTGATCGGGCTGGCGACTGGCCCGCTGGGTCAGACCGTTCTGGCAACCGCAGCAGCCCGCGCCTTGCGCACTTACCCGCTGGCAACGGTGCTTGTCGGTGCAGGCCTTGCCTGGTTGACCTTTGGTCAGCGCCGCGAGGAAACCCTTGCCGACCGCGTGTCTGACACGATCGAGGATTGGCAGGCCCGCGCCGATGATGCCCGCGAAGCTGCGCGCGACCGTCTGACGTCACTTTATGAAGACATGTCAGACAGGGGTGCCGACGCCGCAGCTTTCGCCCGCGAAAAAGCCACTGTGACTGCCGATCTGGCCGCCGATCTGGCTGCTGCCTTTGGCCATGGCCTGTCGGACCTGGGCGATGAGGCCGCCGACCGGATCATCGCCGCCCGTGAACGCGCCTATGCCGCCTTTGCCTCGGGTGCCGAAGCGGTTGAAGATCAGATTGACCATCTGCGTGATGACGCAGACGACCGCAACTTCCTGCGCCGTCACCCGGTCGCCTCGGCGGCGGTTGCGGTGGCGGTGGGTGCGGCTTTGGCCACGGCCCTGCAAGCCAATCGCCGCGATGGCGAAACGCTGGCCGAGTCCGCCGAAGCGTTGATGGCAAAGGCGCGCAAGGCGTTTGACACCGAAACGACTGCCGCTGGCCGTGCGATTGGCGAAGCGGCAACTGCGTTGCGCGCGCGTGGTTCCGAAGCCGCTTTGGCGATGGTCGCGGATCTGACCGATATTCTGGAAGGCGTGCGCGACAAGGGGCGTGATGTCGCCGACTCCGTCGAAGACGCCGCCGAAGATCTGGAGGCGAGCGTGCGCAAAAGCACCCGCCGGGCGGCGGATCAGGTAAATAGCGCGGCAAAGCGTGTCAGCGCACAGACCCGCAGCCGTCGCAAAAGTACGCAAAAGTTGGCCGATAAACTGACCCGCGGCCGCGCGAACTGACACGCAACCGACCTGTCTCTCCCTGTGCCTTCCACACGGCACCCCTACCTGACCCACAGCCCCGGCTGTGGGTCTTTTTATGGCCCCAAGTTTCGCATCGAGTCAGACCATTTCCGGCGGCAGAAACGGGACAGCTGTGCCGAATTTCTCTGCGGCGCGCAGATCATAGGGCAGCACGAAACCCTGACGCGCCTCGGGCGCACGGCCCGCATTTGACAGCGCCAGCCCCCGCCATGCAGCCACCGCTGTTTCGGGCGCAAAAAAGCTGGCATCCACCGCTTCGGGCAGCCAATGGGCCATGCAACGCCGCCGCATATCCGCGACCGTTTGCGGATCGTCAAGTTGCACTCCGGCCTCGGTATCCCAGCGCATTGACCGCCCGTTCAGGTTTGCCGATGAAATGATTGCCACGTGGTCGAAGACCGAAACCTTGGCATGAATATAGATCAGCGGGGCCTTGGCCAACAGATCGCGCCCCATCCTTTGCTGCTTGCGCGCCCGCCTTTGCTGCGCTGCGCTTCCGATGAACAACCGCTTGCCAAAGGCGCGCTTGAGGTGGCGCAAACATCGGGCCTGATAAAATTCTCCCAGTTGCGAGTCCAACCCGTCGCGCCCGTCAAACGCCAATTCCTCGGGCGCGCCCGGCAGCATCAGGATCAGCCCCAGATCGGGCTTTTCCTGGGCCACCTTGCACAGCGCGCGGGTAAGCTTTATGTCCCGAAAGTACTGCGTTTCCAGATAGATAAGCCCTTGAGCCCCCGCAATTGCGGCGCAATGGGCGTCAAAGATGCTTTGCACAATCGGTTTGGGGCCAAAGCGAACCAAAGGAACGCCCCGCTGCCGCGACAGCGTCACCAAAAGCTGCCCGGTGTCGATCGGGGGCATCTGCCCCGCTGTCACCGCCTGAAATGCCTGCAAATGGCGGGCCGCATCGGCAGCAACCGGGCCGTCCACCAGTACTTGCACATCATGCCACGTTTCTGCGGCCGGGCGGTCGTGGCCCTGATCGTCATAGCGGCGCTCGTTCAGATCAAGGCCCCCGACATACAGCCGCCGCCGGTCAAACACCGCGATTTTCTGATGGTGTGTGCCCGGAAACAACCGGGGCAAGGGCCACAGGCGCGGTCGCACCCGGCCATCTGCCTTCACCACCATCAGCGCCGCGATTCCCGGCATGTCACGCAAGGCAGCGGCGCGAACCTCTGGTGGTTGGCGGTTCAGCCAGTTTGCAGAGCGCAAGACCCGCGCCATGATCAGCGGCGATATCAGCACACGCGGCAAGGTGCCGGTTTCCGCCGGATGCCGCGCCGCCGAGGCACTCAGCCGCCCGGAACCGGGGCCTGCGACTTCGGCCGCAGCCTGCAACAGCCGCAAACTGCGCCAAGTGCCGCGATGCAATGCCGCCCGCGCAATGGGGTCAAAGTCAGACAGAGTCAGCGTAATGGAAATCCCGCGCCGCAAGCAATGAACGATCAGGTCAAACCACCGCTCCCCCACCGCCAACCCTTCAGCAGAGCGCAACCGCGTTTCAGGGTCAAATACCAGAAAACTAGCGACAATCTCGGTTTGCGCCTCCAGAAAGGCGCGCTCAAGGGCGGGATACGCCTCTGCCGCGGTGATAAAAACCTGCGGCGCCTTGGTGCTGAATGGGCCGTCATCGCGCATCATACCGCCCCGCTGCCTGTCACTTGCCCGCTGCCTGTCACTTGGGCGTATCGCACCCCGTGTCAGGTCGGATCGTCTATGTCATCCGGCACCGCAGTTTCGGGCTTGGGTGCAACCCTCTCCTCGCCTTCGGTCAAGGGGCGCAGCGGGAAATCCAGTGTCAGAACATAGCCATCGCCCGACCGGCCACGGGTAACGGTGCCGTTCAGCTGCTGCGAGAAGGCCAGCAAAAGTTGCGAGCCAAAGCCATCGTTCGCCTCAACCACCACGTCATCGGCGTCATCAACTTGCGGCATCAGACCGTTGCACAGCGAAAACCGCGCACGGCCATCTCCGGTCCGTTCCAACCGCAAGCCGACACGGGCGCGGGCTGTTCCCTCCAGCCACGAATGCTTGATCACATTGGCCATTCCTTCGGTCAGAAACAGAGCCAACGGCACTGCCTGATCCGGGGTAAGGCGTATGTCATCCACCTGCGCATCCATATCAAACCGCCGTCCGGGGACAGACCCGATGCGCAGCAGATCATTGGCAACACGCGGCAGCAACTCATCCGCGCGCACATCGGTCAGGCCACTCGTCTGATAGAGTTCGCGGTGAACAGTCGCGAGGCTGATAACGCGGTCCTGCACCGTGCGCATCGCCTCTTTTGCTTCATTGGTGCGGGCGGCCCGTAGCTGCATATTCAGAATGGATGCAATAAGTTGCAGGTTGTTCTTCACGCGGTGATGCACTTCGCGCAGAAGCACTTCCTTTTGGTGGATCGTATTTTCCAGATCCGCTTCGTTGCGCAGAACCGCCGTTGTCATACGCTCATAGGCAAGCCCGACAGACCGCAATTCCATTGCTGCGCCCTCCATCCTGAGCCCCGGCAATTGCCGCTCACCTGCCGCAAAAGCGGTGATCCGGTCGCGCAACAGCCGCACATGCCTGAGCACCTGACTTTCCGCTGCAAGCCACGCAACAAGAAGACTGGCCGCCCACATCATCATCGGGAACAAAAAGGCCGGAAACGCCCCTTCGAAAACCGTGCTGTGCAGTCGGTTCGCCGGCCAAGAGCCCAAAAGATACAAGGTGCCGGGCTCAATTGGCACCACCGAAAACGCGCGCCTCTCGCCCGACACAGTCCGCGCGACAAAGCTGACGCTCTCTCCATCCGTAAAACCGGTCAACGGACGATTGGCAGGCAAACTTTGCTGTGCCGCTTCCATCCCGACAGACGAGGTCAATAAAGACCCCTTCGCATCGAATGTCACCAGCGCAAGCGGCTTGGCCTTTTCGCCTTCCACCATAGCGGTCTGTTGATCCAGCATGCTGTGTGGCATCGACACAAAGGCAAACCCCAAAAGGTCGCCCACAACGTCAAACACCGGGTTCGATACAATCAGGACCGAGGTTTTCGACACCGGACCATAGGGGTTGACCGCAATTTTCGGGCCGGGGTCGGTCAACAGCTCTTGCATTGCCGGGGTGCCCGCCAGATCGCGCTCCTCCCCCCGTGCGCCGCACCGCATTTGACCGGCGCGGTCCACATAGCCGGCAAAGGTCACAATACCGATATTGGCTGACACCACCCGGTCCATCAGGTTTCGACAGGCTTGCAGACTGGCATCCGCATCGGTGCGCAAGACCGATGGCAAAGCCGCGGCCAACGTAGCGGCCTTGGCCTGCGCCTTGACGATCTCGGCTATCAGCGGATTGGCCGCGATCAGGGTTTCGCCCTTGATCACATTGGTCACGCGCGCTTCGGCAAGCTGGGCGGTCTTGACCCCCTGAACATAGCTGAGGATGGCAAGTGGCAACAGCGCCACCCCCATCACCGCCATGAGCCGGAACCCTAGCCCTGCAAACCGCCGCCTTACTGCGGCAACCTTTGTCATGCGGCTTGAAATCCTGACCGACCCATAACGGCAAGCGTAGCACCCGATTGCTCGGACAGAATGTTTTCGCCTTCCGCCATGCCAAGAAGTTCGCACAAGCGGGCGCGCGCACGGTTTGCCCGGCTTTTCGCCGTGCCAATCGCCACACCCATCATCTGTGCCGCTTCTTCGTATGAATACCCGTTCGCGCCAACCAGGATCAGGACTTCGCGATGCTCGGGGGTCAGTTTGTCGAAGGCGCGGCTGAAATCGTTAAAGGCCAGACGCCCGTCGTGATGCGGCTTTTCAAACATCGTCGCGGCGTGAACGCCATCGGTGTCCTGCACCTCGCGCCGGGTTTTGCGCTTGGACGAAAAGAACGTGTTGCGCAAAATGGTGAACAGCCACGCGCGAAGATCCGTACCTACAGTGAATTTCTCGATATTTGACCAGGCCTTCAGGATGGTTTCCTGCACCAGATCATCCGCTTCACTTACATTGCGGGTCAGCGAGATTGCGAAAGCTCGCAGCGATGGAATGTGATTTGCCATCTCCTCCCGCGGGTCAGCATGGGGTACGGTCTGGGAGGTCATTTTTTGGCCTCCTTAGCCTTCAGTTGCGCCAAAAGCTCTTTGAACCGGTCGGGAACCTCTTCCTTCAGCGCGTCCTCGTAAACGCGCTTCAGATTCTCGTCGATGTCTTTGCGCAAACTGGACTTCTGGTTGTCACCTGCCATATGTTCCATCATCATGCTACTCTACTGATCCCGTATTTATTCATGGAACCAAACGCAGCGCCAGTGCGTTTGGTTCCGTAGAAAACGAAACTGGGGAGAAAATAATGACTGCCTCTGCGACCTTCGATCTGACTTCGGCAATTGCGGCTGACCTGCCCTTTCTGCGTCGCTATGCGCGTGCGCTGACCGGCAGTCAGGACAGCGGTGACCGCTACGCCGCTGCAACGCTGGAAAGCATTTTGATCGAAGACACCCCGGTACGCGAAGCATCCAGCCCGCGGATTGGACTTTTTCACAGTTTCCACCGGGTTTGGGTAAGCGCGGGTGCGCCCCTTGATACCGAAGACGATATTCTGGCCAAGCGTGCGCAAGTTCATATGTCGGGCCTGACCCCAAACTCGCGTGAGGCTTTGTTGCTGCACGCGATCGAAGGGTTCGACCGCCCAGCCATCGCAGAGATCATGTCGCATGACGAAACCGAAGTGCAGGTGCTGCTGGACGCCGCGATCCGAGAGATGGAAGCATCCGTGACCGGCAAGGTCATGGTCATCGAAGATGAGGCGATCATCGCCATGGACATCGTCGATATCGTCGGCCAGATCGGCCACAAGGTCACTGGCGTTGCCCGCACACGGCGCGAGGCGGTTGAACTGGCAGCACGAGAGCGGCCGGATCTGATCTTGTCTGATATTCAGCTTGCGGACGATTCCTCGGGCATTGATGCGGTCAACGATATTCTGGCTCAGTTTGACGATATTCCGGTGATTTTCATCACCGCCTTCCCCGAGCGTTTGCTGACGGGCGACAAGCCCGAGCCAGCGTTCCTGATCACCAAGCCGTTCTCGGAAGAACAGGTGCGGTCGGCGGTCAGTCAGGCCATGTTTTTCTCGTCGACAGAGACCCTGCACGCCTGAACGTAACCCTGTGTGCCAAATAAACGCCTGCCCGTTCTGGGCGGGCGTTTTTTCTTTTTATTCCAGACATTTCCAAACAATGCCGGGAACCATTTGATCAAAGCCGCGTTGTTCATGCAAGCGCTGGACTGTTCAGCGCAACACATGCACGAAAGGATCTTCTTATGTTCCGCAACATTCTGATGACCACCACCGCTCTGTTCATTGCAAACGCTGCTTTCGCGCAGGATACCATGGTGAAAGAGGTCAGCATCTCGGCTGACATTACCGCGATTTCCAACGCCGAGGCCGCAGCCTATTGGACCCAAGTGGCCGATGATCTGGAAAATGCAATCGTTGCACGCTTGGTGGACCGGATCGGTGAAACCGGGTCTAAGATTTCGGTCGATATTGACGAGTTGTCGCTTTCCAACTCGTTCCAGAACCAGCTTGGCCTGGAAGATGCCGTGATCATTGGCATGGTCAACATCACGAATGATGACGACAACGCCAAGTTCGACAATTACGAACTGACCGTCACCGCGCAATCGGCTCAGGCATTTGCCGCTGATGGCACCGTTCTGGAAGGCGCGTTTGATGACACGCCGGAATACTATGCGGCGCTGATCGCCGCCTTTGCTGATGGCGTCGTTACCCGCCTGAAGTAATCTTCGCCCCATGAAGAAAGGCCCCGGATCGCTCCGGGGCCTTTTGCGTTTCAAATTGTAGTCTTGGCTGTCATCACTTGGCGGTAGCGCGCAGCATCCAGGCGGATTTTTCGTGAAACGCGCATCGCGCAGTCAGCAGATCGGCCGTGGCAGCGTCTTCGCCCTTTTCGGCCTGACCGATCACGTCGCGCATCCGGCGCACCACCGCTTCATGATCGCTGGCCAGATCTTCGACCATCTCTTGCGCTGATCCCAGCTTCGCCGGGTCTTTCACGCAAGACATCTTGGTGATCTCTGCCATCTGGAACGGTGCAATCCGGCCAAGGGCGCGAATACGTTCGGCCAGATCATCAGCCGCCTGAAACAGATTGGTATACTGTGCCTCGGTCAGAACGTGGATCGAGTGGAACATCGGGCCTTCGACATTCCAATGAACGGCGTGCGATTTGAAAAGCAACCGATAGGTGTCGGCAAGGGATTCGCTCAGCCCCTTGGAAATGGCGGTAACGCCGGTGATGCCGGTGTCGATCTTGTCTGATCCCGGCACGGCTTTGAGTGCTTCTGACATAGGGAATTTCCTCACATTGGGTAGCAGCCAGAGGTGGCCGCCCTACCCTGACAAAACGCCCGCGCTGACAGCGCAGTTCCCTAGACTTGCGGCATATGCGCAGAAAAGGTCACCACCCGCCCGCGCCCGGCACCTTTGGCGGCGTAAAGGGCGATGTCTGCGTCATGCAACATCACCTCTGCCTCTGGATTGGGATACAGGGTAGAGACGGTCAGCCCGACACTGGCCCCGATCTGGCAGGCACGACTTTCAAAGATGATGGGCTGTGCAAGGCCGGCGATGATGCGTTCGGCCACCCCGGTCAGGCTGGCCACATCGGTCATTCCCGGAAGAAGAATGACAAACTCATCCCCCCCGACCCGCGCCACCAGATCCCCGGTGCGGGTTTCATCAGACAGCACCTTCGCCACAACACGCAAGACATGATCGCCCGCCGCGTGCCCCAGCGTGTCGTTCACCGACTTGAACCGGTCCAGATCCAGATGCATCAGCGCAAATGGCGCACGCGCCGCCGCTGCCTGCATCAGCGCGACATCCAGCGCACGGCGGTTGCGCAACCCTGTCAGCGTATCGGTCAGCGCCAGTTCTTCGGCATGGGATTTTGCGCCCTGCAAGCGCAGGTTCAACCGCTGCAATTCGCCCAGAACCGCACGCTTTGCCTCAACCAGATACAGCAATTCCACCGTCAGATCGGTGGCGGCAAAATCTGCATCAGTCAGCGCATGGGCGCGGACAGCATCCACCACGCCAATACCAAAAGACAGGTTCAGCATGATACCGCCCGACAGATCCGGCATCGCCAGCCCGCGAAATTCCGCCCCGCCAGCGCGCAGGCCAAGGTGCAGACGCGCGCCTTGATGGGCGATCAGATCCGCCATTGCCGCAACTCCGGCGGGGCGTCGCACAGCGAACAGATCAAAAAAATTGTTTCCGATCAACGGAGTGCCACTGGCAATCTTGGTCAATGTGGGCCCATGCGCGGTGATATGGCCATTGCGCGACAGATGCAGGTGCATTGGCATCAGCCGCGCAATGGCATCGGTGGAAAGCCCCAGCCGCCCCATACAGTGCCCCGCAACTGACAAGCACCCATCAGCCACCGCGCTGCACCCGGTCATGGCGCACCCGCCGACAGTGCAAAGCGGCGGCCTTCGGCATGGCTTTCATCCAGCAGGTAGATCGAGATCACATCCACGTCTGACACGGTTGGCGTGATATCCAGCAGCACCAGCGCGCCATAGTCGTCAGCCATCGCCCGCAACAGACCCATCAGGATGAACCCCGCCCCCTCAAACGGTGGGGCCGCCATCAGGGCAAACTGCCCCGCGGCGCGTTCTTCCAACCGCAGTTCGGGCAGGTAAAGATCAGGCAGCGCCAGCCGGGCGCGATCGGGCAACTCTTCCAGCGAGTGCAGAAAGTCACGAAAGCTGATCCCGCCAAAGCGCAACAACCTGCGCAGGCCATCGCGGTCACGATGCGACACCAGCGCCGTTCCCATATCCTCCAACAGGGTTTCGTGGCTTTGGTTCAGCTCATCACAAGCAACAGCGATCACGCGATCGGTAAACGCTGGATCATAGGTCAGCAGCGGTTCAAAACTGTCGAACGGCAACTGCGCCCGTTCAACGACACGCTTCCACAGCACCAGACCATGCCGCTGTTTCAGGAAGTTTTCCAGCGCCCGATTGATCAGCCCGTGCATTGCCCCTTCCCCTGTGATGCGGGCCTCGATTCCACAAAGGCTAGGGCAAAGCCATTAAGGAAAGGTTGCCGCCAAAGCGAGAAAGCTCAGGGCGCCAGAATAAGCCCGCCGCCTTCGGGCAGGTTCAGTTGGTTCACCGCAAGCGGCATTGTCGGCGGGGGGGCGGCCTGCCATTTGCGGATCAGGGCCTCGCCCGCCTCGTATTGCGGCAGAACGCCATTGGCGGGCAGAACCTCGCGGATCACCGGGCCAAGGGCTGCATCGTTGCGAAATCCGGTGAACTGCACAAATCCGCCAAGGCTGTAATCCAGCAGCAGCGCCTCCTCTCCCGGCAGGCCGGGCACCAGATCGGCCACCACCATCACACAGCCTGCCCCGCCCCCCGGCATCTGCCGACCGCAACTTTCCAGCAGCGCATTCAGCCGATAGCTGTCCAGCGCGTTCAGATACATGTCGCGCGTGGCGGTCGCCCCTTCGGGCTGCAAGGGCAGTATTGCGGCCACCGCAGCCAAAATGTCACCGCGATCCCCGCTCTCGCGGGGCAAGTCCGCCAGCACCAGACGCCGGGCCAGCGCCTCTTGGCCCGGTTCTGACGCCCGCTCTTCCAGCAGTGCCCGCGCATCAGCCCCCGGCTTGCCCCAGCGGTCCAGCAGCCCGGCCTCCAGCTCGGCAACCGGCAACCGTCCGTCATCCAGCCGGGCCATCATGCTGCGGGCGGACAAACGCTCGGCACTCAAGACCGGGGTCATCGACACTGCGGCCATAGCCATCAGCACAAGCGCCATGGCGATGTTGGCCTGCCGCACGCGCGCCATCCAGCCTGCGCCACGCGCCACAGCCAACGCATAAAGCACCCCATATCCCACAGCCAGCGCCGCCACCTGCGCGGCGAACACCCGCTCTGGCGTCCAGCCATATTGCGCAACCCGCACCCAGACCGCCCAAGCCCCCAACCCGGCCATAAGCGGCAACATCAACGCCATGACTTGCGCTGTCCGCGCCAGCAGCAGACTTTGTGTTGCCTGCGTATCATCCTGATCCACCGCCGTTGTCACCAGCGTGGCCACCACCCCCGCCATGGTCAGCAGGGTCAGCGCAAAGGACCACACCCCAAACAACCCCGACACCCCGCGCAACGGCAACGCGAGCAAAAACACCGCCGACACCAAAAAAACCACCGGCAACAACAGCCGCAAAAGGCGCAGGATCAGATAGGGGCTGACGTAATCTGACAGCTCTTGCACCACTGCCAGCCCCAGACCCAGCACGCCCCCGGTGATCAGCCACGGCATCACTTCCAGATCAATCATCCGGTCGATCAGGTCGATCCCGACCCCTTTGAGCAGCGCATCCGACAACAGGACCACCGCCCATACCAGCCCGACAAAGGCCCATGCGGCCACCACACGCACCACAATTGCCCAGGCTTCGGCAAACAACGCCGGGTAATCGCGCCAGCCCGCGCCATGCCGGGCGATCCAGAACGGCAAGGGTATCAATGTCAGGATCACCGCCCCCAGCACCGCTTGCGGGCTGTCCAGAACATCCTCGACCCGGACAAAGCCAAGGGCCGCAATGCTAAGCAGCACAGTCACCCCAAGCGCCACAAACAGCGCGCCAAGGGCTGCGCGCACTACAGAAAGCGGACCAGCCATCGCCAGAAGGGTTGCGAAAAAACAAGCCGCAAAGGTGGCCGCGCCCAAAAGCGGGTGCCCCGCCAGCACCCCGGCATCCGCCAGTTGTGACAAGGCAAACAACCCAAGTCCCGCCGCCATGCCCGTGCCGGTCAGCACTGCCCGCGCTGTCATCTGCCTGTCCATGCCCTGCCCCTTGGCTTCATTGTTTTGACTAAGGCTATCCGGCATGTGGTGAAAGAGCCAGAGCCTGCACAGCGGATGACACCCGCCCACCGGCCATGTCATCATATTGTTACAAAACCGATGCACGACCGTCACGCGCCTGCGTTAAAGCAGATGAAACTGAGTCGCCCAAGCTTTGCGTGGCGCATGGACGAAGGAAAGACGTTTAGACCATGAAAGACATTCAGCTTGAGGAGAGGGTCGTGTCCGACCAGAAGAACAAGATCACAGCGCGCGGCGTTCAGGTCCATTACGGCACCACACATGCGCTGAAGGATGTCGATGTTGATATTCTAGACCACACCGTCACCGCGTTCATCGGTCCGTCGGGCTGCGGAAAATCGACCTTTCTGCGCTGCCTGAACCGGATGAATGATACCGTGGCATCCGCGCGTATTGAGGGTGAGATCCTTCTGGATGGCGAAAACATCTATGATCGCAGCGTCGATCCGGTCCAGTTGCGCGCCAAGGTCGGCATGGTGTTTCAAAAGCCGAACCCGTTTCCAAAGTCGATTTATGAGAACGTCTCCTACGGCCCCAAGATCCACGGCCTCAGCTCCAGCAAGGCCGAACTGGATGAGATAGTCGAAAGCTGCCTGCGCAAAGCCGCTTTGTGGAACGAGGTCAAAGATCGTCTCGACTCGCCCGGCACCGGGTTGTCGGGGGGCCAGCAGCAACGCTTGTGCATTGCGCGCGCCATCGCCACCTCGCCCGAAGTTCTTTTGATGGACGAACCTTGCTCGGCGCTTGACCCGATTGCGACGGCGCAGGTCGAAGAACTGATCGACGAATTGCGCAACCAGTTTTCGGTGGTGATCGTCACCCACTCCATGCAACAGGCCGCCCGCGTCAGCCAGCGCACCGCCTTTTTCCACCTGGGCAGTCTGGTCGAATACGGCGAAACCGGGCAGATTTTCACCTCGCCCAAAGACCCGCGCACCGAAAGCTATATCAGTGGCCGGATCGGCTAAGGAACAATGATTATGGAACCACATATCCGTTCAGCCTTTGACCGCGACCTGGAAGGCGTGCAGGCTTTGGTCATGAAAATGGGGGGCTTGGTTGAACATGCCCTTTTGCAGGCCGCCCAAGCGCTGGAAACCCGCGATGAAGCGCTTGCCGCCGAAGTCCGCGCCGGGGACCGTGCGATTGACGAACTGGAAGACCTGATCCACACCGAATGCGCCCGCATCATCGCGCTGCGGTCCCCGACCGCGACCGATCTGCGCACCGTGCTGACGGTCATGCGCATCGTGGGGTCTCTGGAACGGTCAGGCGATTATGCCAAAAACCTTGCCAAACGCTCGCTGGTCCTTAGCCAGATGCGCCCGGTGAATGGCTCTGCCGGGTCGATCTCGCGCATGGCGCGTTCGGTCGTTGGCCTGCTGAAAGACGCGCTGGATGCCTATGTGACGCGCGACGCGAAACTGGCCGATGACGTGCGCCGGCGTGATGCTGAAGTGGACCAGATGTATAACTCGGTCTTTCGTGAATTCCTGACCCATATGATGGAAGACCCGCGAAATATCACGCCCTGCATGCATCTGCATTTCATCGCCAAGAACATCGAACGTGTGGGCGACCATGCGACGGGCATTGCGGAACAGGTGATCTACCTGGTGACAGGCATCTACCCCGACGATGACCGGCCAAAAGGCGATGTAACTTCGTTGACCGACTCCGCCACGTCGACGATCTGACACCATGGCACACACGTCGCAACCCGTCGTTCTGCTGGTGGAAGATGAACCCGCACAACGCGAAGTTCTGGCCTATAATCTGGAGGCCGAGGGCTTTCGTGTGGTGCAGGCCGGCAATGGCGAAGATGCGCTGCTGCTGGTGGATGAAGACACCCCCGATATCATCATTCTGGATTGGATGATGCCGGAGCTGTCGGGCATCGAGGTCTGTCGCCGCCTGAAGATGCGCCCGGACACCCGCAGCATTCCGATCATCATGCTGTCAGCCCGCGCCGAGGAGGTGGACCGTATCCGGGGTCTGGAAACCGGGGCCGATGATTATGTGATCAAGCCCTATTCGGTGCTGGAACTGATGGCGCGCGCCCGAGTGCAGTTGCGCCGCGTGCGGCCATCGACCATCGGCGTCGTGCTCGAATGGGATGACATCCGGCTTGATCCCGAAACCCACCGGGTTTACCGCGGAAACTCTGTGCTGAAACTCGGGCCTACCGAATTTCGCCTGCTGTCCACATTCATGGAAAAGCCGGGGCGGGTCTGGTCGCGCGAACAGTTGCTCGACCGGGTCTGGGGCCGCGATATCTATGTCGACAGCCGCACCGTTGACGTTCACATCGGGCGGTTGCGCAAATCGCTGATGCAGAACGGCGGTGAAGATCCGCTGCGCACCGTGCGGGGTGCGGGCTATGCCTTGGGTTAGCGCGTCTTTGCACAGTCAGCGCGCGCATTCCTGTCTTGCCCTGTCGACACAAAAACCGTAGCAATCCGGTGTTCTCAGGGCGGGGCGCAATTCCCCACCGGCGGTATAGCCCGCGAGCGCCTTGCGTCGTTTCGCGTCGCTTGGGTCAGCAGATCCGGTGAAACTCCGGGGCCGACGGTATAGTCCGGATGAAAGAGAATGGTTTGTATCCGCCCTTTGCCGGGCGGGTCAGGCCGTTTGATGCTCTGGGACCTGACGCAGCAACGCAAAGGTTCCAAAATGACCAACCCATCCCCCTACACCTCTGCGGCCCGCGTGGCCGTTATCCGCGCCCGCTGGCACAGCGATATCGTGGACCGTGCCCATGACAGCTTTCTTGCTGAGGCCGCAACCCTTCTGCCAAACACCCATGTCGACACCTTTGACGTGCCCGGCGCGTTCGAGATGCCACTTTTGGCGAAAAAAATAGCCGAAACCGGGCGCTATGACGCCGTTGTTGCCATCGCCTTTGTGGTGGATGGCGGGATTTACCGGCATGATTTTGTCGCAAGCGCGGTGATCGACGGCTTGATGCAAGCACAGATGGCCACCGGGATTCCGGTGTTCTCGGTCTCGCTGACGCCGCATAACTATCAGCCAACAGATGTGCTGACCGCGTTTTTTGCTGACCACTTCGTGAAAAAGGGCGCCGAGGCAGTCGATGCGGTGTGTCAGGTGCTGACGCTCAATGCACAACTGACGCGGGTGCAATCCGCGCTTAAAAGCGCCTGAAAACCACAAAGAGGTGCTGCCGTCGCGGCACCTCTCGCCCCGCCAGTCCAAGGCGATCTGGTCTGGCAAAGGGTGGACCAGATCCGCGTGATACCTGATAAGACCTGACCAACCCGCCAGGCAGAGGTTGCAGCTTGGCTGCGCGCATTGCCACAACCGGATCACCCTAGCGACAAGCCGCCGGACCTCTGCACGCAAGGCTTCATGCAGCGCCACCCCGGTTGCGCCACGCTTCAAGAAAGGCCCGTACGCAGGTTACGACATGGGAAAAACGGTCGCCCCCCAGATGCACCCCGCCATACCAGCGCGTAACCACAACCACGCAGTCAGACAGGCCTTCGCGGTCCAGCATTTTCAGAATGACCGCGCCTGCCCCTGACTCGCCGTCGTCATTCTTTACAGGGCCATCGTCCGACAGGATGACGGCCCAGGAATTATGCGTGGCTTTTGCGTATTTCTTTTCGCGCTTCAGGTCGCGCAAGAACGCATCAACCCCAGCGCGACCGGCAACGATACCGCCCGTCACCGCATAGCGCGACCCCCGGTCGTTGACGACATTTTCCAGCCGGATCATCCATGCCCCCCTGCCCATGCCGGAAACTGGCGGGCAGCGGGCGAAAGGTCAATGGCGCAAAGACAGCACCTCTAGCGCGGCCTTGTTCGGGCAAAAGACCGGAGGACAAGGGCTGCCCACCGCAACGGCCATCCAGGTAGTGCAGGCGGCTTTCTGCGTGCAGGCTTCGCAGCGATCCACCAACTCTCCCAACTCCTTGCGACTCAGCCAGCCCTCAACAACCGCCGAAGACAGACTGACCCCCAAAAGCCGCGCCATGCCGCGCGTCAGCCCCCAAGCCAACGGGGTTTCCGAATATCCGATCATCGCTGCGTCCTTTGATCCTTGTGCCAGATCAGCGTGCAGGACAATGGCACGACTGACTTTGACCCAGATCAAGCAGCGCGCAGGGCAATCGCGCGCAAGTCTTCATTTGCCTGCTCAATCCGGCGCTGATCTTCGGGGTAAAGCCGCGCCGACGCAGACTCGGCCACGGCTCTGTCCGACAATTGAAGCGCCGCCGCTGCAAATCGCTCTGGGGCACTTTGCACCAGCGCGATCAGCACTTTTTGCAACCGCAACTGAACCGAAACGACGCCCGCCCCATCGCGCGCAATTCCGGCAAAGGCATCCTCCAGCAGATCTTGCATGGAAAGCCCAGGCACCGCGACAAGTGGGAAATCCGGCGCCACGTCAGAGTCGCGATCCGCCCAGTCGTCCAGCACCCGGAACTGTCGGCCCAGAACATCCAGCGCCGTTCCGGGGTCATTCACCGCAGGCGACAGCGCGCGCTCTGCGATTTCGGACAGGACCGAAAGACCAAAGCGCGGATCCTGGTCAAAGCTGCGCGCCTCCCCGACGGTAAAAGCCTTTTGCGCACGGACATGGCAGTCTTTGTTTGCCTCGCCTTCGGTGATCCGCGCAGACAACCATGCCAGCACACGGTTGCGATGCACAAAGGCACCGGGCAAAACATCCAGCTGAATCAAGGGGGTGCCATCTGCGCGGCCAACCGCCTTGGCCAAGGATTGAAGCGCGGGCATATCGATATGGCACAGATACCCCGAGGTTTCAGGATAAACTGCGATCCAGCTTTCGGGGGTGCCCTCCGCTGGCACACCGCCAAGATAGGGCTGTTTGACCCGGTCGCTCATCGCCTTGATGGCGGCGGTTTCGACCCGCGCGACGGTATCCGACAGCCGTCCGAAATCTGTCAGATGCGTGATCCAGCGCACCAGCGCCACCACAACGGCAAGCGTGACCCACATGGTTGCAAAGAACAAAACCACCCGCCCCGCCGCATCAAAGACCCCGCTGCGAATGCCGATCAGCGCAAACAAAGAAAACAGGAACGCGCCCAGAAAAGTGGCCAGCACCATCTGCGATGTGACATCTTCTTTCAACAGCGTGACCGCGCGCGGGGTGCCTGCTTGCGACGCCGCGCCATAAGCCGTCAGCATGATCGACACTGAAAAGGTGGTGACCGCCAGCATGGATGTCGCAATGATGGCCAGAATGCTTTCAACGGCATTTTCCGCCTCAATCTCGGCAAGCCATTCCGGCAGAAACGGGGACACCATCGGGGTCACGACAACCACTGCAACGCCTGCGACGGCAAAGACAGATGTTCTGACCCACAATTTACGCAAAAGCCTGCGCAACTCGAACATAGACCGCGTCGCAGCCATACCACACCACCCCTTAAACATATTGGGCCCTTTAGGTGCCCATGAAAGCCGGACTCACACCACGGCCTCATAAAAATGTAGATCAGCGCAGCCCCGCGACAACCCGGCGCACGGCTTCGACCCGTTGCGCGTTTGGTGGGTGGCTACCAAGAAACTGGTCCCCCGGATCGGGCAGGCGGTCAAAGAACCCGGCCCCACGCACCGGATCAAAGCCCGCCCGAAATGCAATCTCGGCCCCCAGCGCATCGGCTTCCAGCTCGAAATTGCGGGCATAGGTGCGCGCGCCCATGGTCGCACCCATCTGTTGTGCTGCGCGCACGGCCTCGGGCGGTGCGCCCGAGGCTTGCGCAAGTACCCCCGCCAGCACGGCCCCGGTCGTCGCGGTGCGCTGCACCTGCGGGATGTGGCCTGCGATGTGATGCGCAGCTTCATGGCCCACAACAAAGGCGATTTCGTCCACGTTGCGCGCATCCGCGATCAAGGCCAGCGTAAAGCCGATGATGGGCCGCCCTGAACGGTCCAGCGTCTGAAAGGCATTCGGCGGCTGGTTGGGGCGATCATCCACCACAATCTCGAAGTCGCAATTGCTGCGCGGGCGACGTTCGCGGCACATCGCCTCGGCCACAGGTTCCACGCGCGCCACCACGGCCACAAAATTGCGCGCCGCCTGTTCGGGCGACAACCGGCCATCAGGCAGCGGTGCGTTGATGGCTTGCACAGAAGGCGGCGGCGGTGTGGAGGGTGCCGGATAGGCCATAGGTTGACACGCCGCCAGCAGCGCCGCCAAGAGTCCCATGCCCAATGCACGCCGAATGCCCATATCTCGCCCCTTTGGAACTTCGTTATTTTTGCGCCAAAGATAGCAGGTGAACCGGCAGACGAAAGAGCCTGTGCGGCACTTCACGCCAAGTTGCGCAGCCACGGCAACGAGCCGGGCTGCCCACCAATATCCCCATTGCGCTTTCGCCCGCCACAGGTCTAATCTTAACTCATGTTTACCATTGAACACGACTTTGACGCGACCGTGATCACCCTGATTGATGAGGGGTCGGACGGGCTGGAAGAAGACGTGACGATCCTCGCCTTCGAAGAATGCGTGGTTCTGGAACAAGAAGACCCGCTGTCAGGCGATGTCGTCCGCATCAGCCTGTCGATGGGGCAACTGGCCGATCTGGCGGCAGCGCTGGACCTTCCCGAAGGCAGCTACCGGTTGGAGCGGCCCGGAAAGCCTTAAGACTACGGAATCCCTAAAGCCGCGACAACACCACCCCTGCGGCCACCAGAACCACGGCCAGAACACGGGTCAGGCTTATGGGCTGCACTGGCACGCCAAAGGCCCCGACGGCATCCAACAGCAAAGCCCCGGCCATCTGACCCAGAACAAGGGCCGCCATGGCTGTGACCACCCCAAGCATCGGCACGCCCCAAGCCACCGACCAGACGTAGTAAGCCCCCAGAAACCCGCCTGCCCATTGCCACAATGGCACCGCACCCAGCCGGGCAAAGGGATTGCCCACACTGGCAAAACTCAGCACCAGCAGCGCAATGAAGCCGACCGCAAACGACACCGCAGCCGCAGGCAGGGCCGAGCCAAGCGTGCGCCCCAAAGCGCCGTTCAGTGGTGCCTGAACGGCAAGGGCAACCCCCCCCAAAAGGATGACCAATATAGCCGGAAGCTGCGACATCAGATGGCCCTTTCGCCTTTGGTTCAATCAAGCCGGAAGGTCTTGTCGCGCGATATGACCCCGCGCACAAGGGTCAGGCGCGTCTTGGCCACTCCAAGCGCATGGGCGAGCGTCTCGGTCACGGCGGCATTGGCGCGGCCGTCATCCGCCGGAGCGGTCACGCCGATCTGGAACTTGCCGCCCGTAAACGACAAGCCCGGCTGACGGGCACGCGGCGTTGCCCGCACATGAAACTCCGCCCCCGGCGCGGCAAGATGCGCCCACAAACCCTTGGTCATGCTGCTCCTTTGTGCTGGCGCAAGTCTGCCGCAGAGCGTGCCACTGCGCAAGCGACAGCCCGGCTCTGGAATTTCCCCTGCCAAGCGCATAGCCTGCACCCTACACAGACCGGAGAGACAGATGCCCGACCCAAATCCCGCCGTCCTTGACTATCTGGCCCTGCGCCAATCACCGGGGGCAAAGACCTTTACCGCCCCGGTGCCGGACCGCGAT
This sequence comes from Pseudotabrizicola sp., assembly GCF_030684215.1. Lineage (GTDB taxonomy): Bacteria > Pseudomonadota > Alphaproteobacteria > Rhodobacterales > Rhodobacteraceae > Pseudotabrizicola. Next base: position 56,089 of record NZ_JAUXOV010000055.1, on the reverse strand, counting down.
CAGATCCTGAAAATCCTGAGCCTTGCTTTGCGTGTGCCCGATCATGGCAAGCTGGAACCGTGGCGGATGATCGTGCTGGACCGCGCCGCCATGGCGCGGCTGGCCGATCTGGCCGAGGCGCGCGCGCAGGCGATGGGCGGCGACGCCGAAAAGATCGAAAAAGGCCGGGGCCAGTTTGATCGCGGGCAATTGGCGGTGGTGGTGATCTCATCACCCAAAGCCGCCGAAAAGGTGCCGTTGGCCGAACAGGTGCTGTCAGCGGGGGCGTTGTGCATGAATGTCGTCCATGCCGCCACAGCGGCGGGCTGGGGCGTGTGCTGGCTGTCGGGCTGGCCCTCGCATGATGCCGAATTCCGCGCTCAGGCCTTTGGCTGCGCAGAGCATGAGACGGTGGCCGGGATCATCCATATCGCCACCCCGACCCCGATGGCCCCCGACCGCCCGCGCCCGGATGTGGCCAAACTGGTAAGCTGGGGCTAGAATGATCCTTGGGGATTTCCTGAAGGCCCTGCTGCAATTAGGCGACAAGCCGTTCCGGCGGGTCATGCTGATCGGGGTTATGTTGTCGCTGGCCTTGCTGGTCGCGGTCTATGCAGGCTTTCTTGCCTTGATCCAGACCTTTACGCCCGACGCGATCGACATTCCCTTTGTCGGCCCCGTCGGAGGCCTCGATACGCTGCTGTCATGGGGATCGGCGCTGTTCATGATCGGGCTGTCGGTGTTTTTGATGATGCCGGTAGCCTCGGCCTTTACCGGCCTGTTTCTGGAAGACGTGGCGCAGGCGGTGGAGGACCGGCACTACCCCGCGCTGCCGCCGGTGCCCCGGCTACCGCTGGGCGATGCGCTGGTCGATGCCGCGAATTTCTTTGCCCTGCTGATCGCAGTCAACACGCTGGCGCTGATCCTGTATGCCTTTGCCGGGCCGTTTATTCCGATAGTGTTCTGGCTGGTAAACGGGCTGCTTTTGGGGCGGGAATATTTCACCCTTGTCGCGATGCGGAGATTGGGGCGCGCAGGCGCAAAAGCGCTGCGCAAGCGGCATTGGGGCAAGGTCTGGATTGCAGGCACGCTGATGGCCGCACCGTTGTCGGTGCCCTTTCTCAACCTTCTGATCCCGGTTCTGGGGGCGGCGACATTCACCCATCTGTTCCACCGGCTGAATGTCCGTGAGTGATGGCAGAGGGCGGAATCTTGGCCAAGGGCAGAGCGGGGGGCCAGCCCCCCGCCCCCCCGGGATATTTTTGAACAGAAAATGAGTAGCCGCGGTTCGGGTTACGCCGCCCAGTCCCACGGGTTGGTAAAGCCGCCCAGCACTTCGGTGACCTTTGCGTCATCGACCGGGCCGGTTTTGACAAGCTTTGCCACAAGGCCGCGTTTTTTATCCTCGGCCACCATCGCCACGCTGGCCGGGATACCGGCTTTTGCCAGCGCCTCGTCATAGATGCGGGTGATGGCCATGCGGCGCAGGTCGGGTTTGAACACCTTACCCACGGCGGTTTTGGGCACTTCCACCAGAATCTCGATATGCTTGGGCAGGGCGGCGCGTTCGTGGATGTGTTTGGTGGCATAATCCATAAGATCGGCCACAGTTGCATTGGAGCCTTTGACCAGTTCGACGTAAGCCGCAGGCAGTTCGCCTGAATGCGCGTCGGGTTGGCCGATGGCACCGACCACGGCGACCGCCTCATGGCCCATAAGCGCTTCTTCGATGATTGCGGGGTCGATGTTATGGCCGCCGCGAATGATCAGATCCTTGGCGCGGCCGGTGATGAACAGATACCCATCGGCGTCGATGCGGCCCAAATCGCCAGTGCGCAGGAACCGGCCTTCGGCAAAGAGGTCTTTGTTCTTGTCGACTTCGGTATAGGTCGAGCCTTCAAATACGCCGGGGTTCGCGACACAGATTTCACCCACCTCATCCACGCCACATTCGCGAAAGCCCTCGCCGTTCTTGTGCAGGATGCGGACGTGGGTATAGGGAAAGGGCATGCCGACCGAGCCGATTTTCTTTACGCCATCGGGCGGGTTGATCGACACAAGGCAGGTGCATTCTGTCAGGCCATAGCCTTCGATAATCTCGATCCCGGTTTCTTTCTTGAAGCGGTTGTACAGCTCGATCGGCAGGGGCGATGAGCCGGAAAACGCGTTGCGCAAGGTCGAGATGTCGGCGTTGACCGGGCGCTGCATCAGCGCCGAAAGCGCGGTCGGCACGGTGATCATATAGGTGGCCTTGTAGCGTTCGATCAACTTCCAGAAGTTGTCAAACACCCCGTCGCCGCGATAGCCAGCAGGGGTCGGGAACACCGCATGCGCGCCCGATGCGATCATGCCCATCAGGATCGGATAGGCGGCAAACACATGGAACAACGGCAGCGGGCACATTGCCACATCATTGGGCTTGAACAACAACTGCTGACCAAGCCAGCCGTTATAGACCATGCCCGACACCTTGTGCTGGGCGACCTTTGGCATACCGGTGGTGCCACCGGTGTGGAAATATGCGGCAACTCGGTCGCGCGGCTCGTCTGCAAAGGTCAGGCGGTCTGACGGCTGGCGCGCCAGTTCAGTCATGAAATTCTTGACATTGGCATTGTGGCTGATCGGATTTTTCGGCCGGATCAGCGGCACGATAAACTTCTTGGCACCCGACAGGTAGCGCACCAGATCGACCTCCAACACGGTTTTCACCGTTGGCGCGTGACGCACCGCTTCGGCCACCTTTTGCGGCAGGTCGGTTTTCGGGAAGGGTTTGAGCGTGACCACGACCTTGGCCTTGGTCTCACGCAGGATGGCACTGATCTGCTCAGGCTCCAACAGTGGATTGATCGGGTTGACGATACCCGCGACCGCGCCGCCGATCAGGGTGACCACGGTTTCCAGCGCATTGGGCAGGACATAGGCCACCACATCGGATTCGCCCACGCCAAGGCTGCGGAACAGGTTGGCGGCCTGCGTGGTCAGCGCGTGCAACTCGGCCCAGGTAAGGGTTTCGCTCTTGGTTTCGGGGCCAGAGAGCAGCTGGTAGCTGACAGCCGGGCGCGCGCCATGAGCGGCCTTTGTGCCGCTGATGAATTCATACATCGTGCGTGCCACCGGGCGATCAGCCCATGACATTTCAGCCTCGGTCGCCGCGATATCTTCGCGGGTGACGAAAGTCCCCATAGTATCCTCCCTATGACCCCGTTGATGGGGGGTCTTTTATCCCTGCCACCTACAATGTGGGCAAAAGCGGTATTTGCCAAGCCGCAGCTGTGGATCAAAACGCAACGTCAAACCGGGGCCAGTCTGTAAAAAAAGGCGGCCCCTGAAGGACCGCCTTTCACAAGCTGACCGGCGCAGATCAGGCCGGGATGCGCAGCATCTGACCGGGATAGATCTTGTCAGGGTGCTTCAGCATCGGCTTGTTGGCCTCAAAGATTTCCATGTAGCGGTTGGCGCTGCCCAGCGTGGCCTTGGCGATCACCGACAGGTTTTCACCCTTTTGCACGGTGTGGAATGTTGGCTCATCGCCATCGGCTTCAGCCTCGACCGAAGCCACACCCGCCACATTGCCGACGGCAAGGATAACCTTTTCCTTCATCTCGGGCGACACGGCTTTGCCTTCCACGGTGACCTTGTCACCATCGACCTTGATCTCAAGCCCGGAAGCATCAAGCCCCAGATCCTTGAGTTCAGTCTTCAGCGCCTCTGGCTCTGGCAAGGTTGCCGCCTCTGCCTTGCCACCAAACAGCGATTTGCCCGCGTCTTTCACGAAACTCCACATTCCCATCGGATACTCCTCTACCCAGCTTTATCGCCCCGGACGTAGGTGCCAGAGGCATTGGCGCGCAGTATGGCGCGTGAGGATCAAAGCGCAATGACACTGTGCCGGGGTCGGCGGGGAAAAGCAGGGTTGGCTTCCCCCTCAGGCCGCGCCATCGGTGAATTGCAACCGCGCAAGCCGTGCATAAAGGCCGCCATCACGGACAAGATCATCATGCTTGCCCTGCGCCACAATACGGCCCTGATCAAACACAATGATCCGGTCGGCGCGTTTGACGGTGGCCAGACGGTGAGCCACGACAAGAGTGGTGCGGTTTTGCGCAAGGGTTTCCACGGCGGCCTGCACCAGTCGTTCGGATTCTGCGTCCAGCGCGCTGGTCGCTTCATCCAGCAGCAGAACCGGCGCGTCACGCAAAATGGCGCGGGCGATGGCGATGCGTTGTTTCTGGCCGCCCGACAGCATAACGCCGCGCTCGCCAAGATAGGTGTCATAGCCTTGTGGCAAGGCGGCAATGAAATCATGCGCGGCGGCAGCGCGCCCGGCGGCTTCCACCTCTGTATCGGTCGCCTCTGGTCGGCCAAAGCGGATGTTTTCGCGAGCGGAAGCGGCAAAGATCACCGGATCCTGCGGCACCAGCGACAAAGACTGGCGGAAATCGCCGCGGGTCAGGTCACGCAGATCGATGCCGTCAAGGGTGACGCTGCCCTGTTGCGGATCGTAAAACCGGAGCAGAAGTTGCAAAATCGTCGTCTTTCCCGCGCCAGAAGGGCCAACAAGCGCCACAGTTTCACCGGGCTGGACGTGCAGCGTAACGCTCTCAAGGGCAGAGGTTTCGGGCCGGGCCGGATAGCGGAAGGTGACGGCATCAAAGCGGATCTCGCCGCGAACGGGTTTGGGGAGGGCGACGGGTGTGGCGGGGTCGTTCACCGGGTCGGTGGCGTGCAGAAGTTCGACCAGACGCTCGGTCGCACCTGCGGCGCGTTGCAATTCGCCCCAGATTTCCGACAGCGCACCGACCGATCCCGCGACCATGATGGCATAGATGACGAACTGGATCAGTTCGCCTGCCGTCATCACATCGGCGCGCACGTCGCGCGCGCCCATCCAGAGCACACCAACGATGCCGGTAAACACCAGAAAGATCACAAAGATCGTCAGCACGGCACGGGTGCCGATGCGGGTTTTGGCTGACAGAAAGCTTTTTTCGGTCACCTCGGCAAAGGCAGCGCGGGTTTGCGGCTCATGCGTGAAGGCCTGTACGGTCTGGACAGATGACAGCGCCTCGGAGGCCGAGCCCGAAGAATTCGCGATCCAGTCCTGATTTTCGCGCCCCAGTTTGCGCAGACGGCGGCCCAGCACGATGATCGGCACCACAACCACAGGCACGATCAGCAGCACCAGCCCCGCCAGCTTGGCCGAGGTCAACAGCATCAGGACCAGACCACCCAACAAAATCAGGCTGTTGCGCAGTGCAATCGAAATGGAGGAGCCGATCAGCGACAAAATCAGCGTGGTGTCGGTGGTGATGCGGCTGAGCACCTCGCCGGTCATGATCCGCTCATAAAACGCCGGCGACAGCATCAGCACCCGGTCAAACAGCGCACGGCGGATGTCGGCCACCACGCGTTCACCCAGACGGGTGACAAGATAGTAGCGCATGCCAGAGCCAAATGCGAACAGCCCGGCAATGATGATGGCGGCGCCGAAGTATTGGTCCAGAATGACCACATCGGCGTTGAAGTTATCCACCACCCGCCGCACGGCCAGCGGCAACACCAGACTGACAGCGGCAGTCAGGATCAGGGCCAGCAAGGCCAGCAGCAACAGGCGGCGATACGGCATCAGGAAAGGCAGCAAGCCTGCGAGGGCGCTGACCTGTTTTGATTTCGCGCGGTCTTCGGTGACTGTGGGTGTGCGTGCCATGTCGTCCTGCCTTGTTGCGCCTCGGGTTTAGGCAACCCGGCCCGCCGGGGCAAGCGCCCCGATTGCCGCGCCCCTGTTTTGTCGGTGATAACCAGCTTTTCAGGCGCTGCGCGAGGGGCAAGCGGCGGATGCCTCCGGTGGGAGTAGTTTTGCCAAATTGAATGCGGCAGGCAGAGTATGGGCGGTGGATGACATATTGCGGCAGCGGCGCGCATCGGCTTTACCTGCGGGCGGGGGATCGCAGGCCCCTGCCCGATCAAGGAGCTGCCGATGACCCAGTTTTTCAAAGCGCAGGATGGCACAAAGCTGGCCTATAGCGATCAGGGTGAGGGTTTACCGGTGCTGTGTCTGCCCGGGCTGACCCGGAGCATGGGCGATTTTGACTATATGCTGCCGCATCTGCCGCCCTGCCGGGTGATACGGATGGATTACCGGGGACGCGGGCAAAGCGACTGGACCGGGGCCGCAAGCTATACTGTGCCGGTTGAGGGGCGCGACGCCTTGGATTTGCTGGACCATCTGGGGGTGGAGAGTGCCTGCGTGATCGGCACCTCACGCGGGGGGTTGATTGGCATGATGCTGGCGGCGGTGGCGCGGCCCCGGCTGAGGGGGCTGCTGCTGAACGATGTGGGGCCAGATATTCACCGACCGGGGCTGGAGCGGATTTTCGACTATGTCGGGCGCAATCCGGCCATGCGGACCCATGCCGCGCTGGCGCGGGCCTTGCCCGGCATGATGCCCGGCTTTGCGGGGGTGCCAGAGTCGCGCTGGCTGGAGGAGGCACGCCTGCATTACCGTGAGACGGCAGAGGGCCTACGCATTACCTATGATCCGGCATTGCGCGAGGCGTTTCTGGCCGCGTTTGAGGGGCCAGCGGTGGATTTGTGGCCGCTGTTTGACGCCTGTGCCGGGTTGCCTTTGGCGCTGTTGCGCGGGGTGAATTCCGATCTGTTGTCGGCAGACACGGCCGAGGAGATGCGCCGCCGCCGCCCGGATATGATCTTTGCCGAGGTGCCTGACCGCGCGCATATTCCGTTTCTGGATGAGCCGGACTCGGTGGCGGTGATCCGCGCGTTCCTTGGGGCCTGCGCATGAACGTCGCGATGATCGAGGCTGCGGCGGGGCGATTGGCGGGCCATGCGCGGCTGACGCCGCTGCTAAGCGCGCCACTGCTGGATGCGCGCTTTGGCAAGCGGGTTCTGGTCAAGGCGGAATGTCTACAGGTGACGGGGTCGTTCAAGTTTCGCGGCGCGTGGTCGGCGGTTTCAGCCTTGGCGGCGGGCGCGCGCGGCGTGTTGGCCTATTCGTCGGGCAACCATGGGCAAGGGGTGGCGCTGGCCGCCGCGCGGCATGGGTTGGCCGCCGTGGTGGTGATGCCCTCGGACGCGCCGGAGGTGAAGATCGCCAACACCCGCGCCTATGGGGCAGAGGTGGTGCTGTATGACCGCGCCACGACCGACCGCGACGCTTTGGGTGCTGAGCTGTGCGCCCAGCGCGGTCTGGTGCTGATCAAGCCGTTTGATGATGCGCAGGTGATATCGGGGCAAGGCACGGTGGGGCTGGAGATTGCAGCACAGGCGCGCACCTTGAGCATAGAGGCGGGCGACGTGCTGGTGTGTTGCGGCGGGGGCGGGCTGTCGGCGGGCATTGCCCTCGCGCTGGAGGCGCAGGCTCCGGGTCTGCGGGTGCGCACGGTGGAGCCTGCGGGCTTTGACGACATGGCGCGGTCACTGGCGGCGGGGAAGCGGCTGCGCAATGCGCAGACCTCTGGCTCGGTCTGTGACGCGATTTTGACGCCCGCTCCGGGGGAGATGACCTTTCCGATTCTGCAACGGCTGGCCGGGCCAGGGGTTGTCGTGACAGATGATCAGGCGCTGGAGGCGATGGCGCTGGCATTCACCCATCTGCGCATTGTGCTGGAACCGGGGGGTGCTGTCGCGCTGGCGGCGGCGCTGTTTGCGGACAGCGCCGATCCGGTGATCTGTGTGGCCAGTGGCGGCAATGCTGATCCTGCGCTGTTTCGTGCAGCCCTCGCGCGGTTTGGCTAAGCCATGGCGCTGATGTTTTTCCCCGACCTGCGGCTGAACGTCGAGATGTCCGGGCCAGAGGGTGGGCCACCCGTGGTGCTGCTGCACGCTTTGGGCACCAATCTGGCGCTGTGGGATGGCGTGGTGGCGCGGCTGCCGAGGCACCGTCTTCTGCGGCTGGATATGCGCGGGCATGGGGCATCAGACGTGCCGCCCGCACCCTATACCATGGGCGCGCTGATCCATGATTTGGAACGCGTGATGGACCGCGTACGGGTGCGCGATGCGGTGGTCGTTGGCCTGTCGATAGGCGGGATGATCGCGCAGGGGCTGGCGGTCAAGCGGCTGGATCTGGTGCGCGGCATGGTCTTGTCGAACACCGCCGCCCGCATCGGGATTGCGTCGCAATGGCAGGACCGGATTGATGCCGTGCGCGCAGGCGGGCTGGAGTCGATTGCCGACGCCACCTTAGAGCGTTGGTTTGGCCGCCAATGGCGCGACCTGCCCGAGTTGACGCAGATGCGCGCCATGCTACTTGCCACCCCGCCAGAGGGTTGGATGGGGGCAGCGGCGGCGATTGCGGGCACCGATTTCTATACGCCCACCGCCGGGCTGACCCTGCCGACGCTGGCAATCGCGGGCCTGCGCGACGGGTCCACCCCGCCCGATCTGGTCAAGGAAACCGCCGACCTGATCCTTGGCAGCCGCTTTGTGCTGGTCCGGAGCGCGGGGCATCTGCCAATGGTGGAGCAACCGGGCGTCTATGCCGACCTGTTGCGCGACTTTCTGGAAAGTATCGGCCATGTCTGAGTTTCTGCTGATCCACGGATCGTGTCACGGCGCATGGTGCTGGCACCGCGTGATCCCTGCGCTTGCCGCCCTTGGCCACAGCGCTCGAGCCATAGACCTGCCCGGCCATGGCCGCGACCGCACGCCTTTTGATCAGGTCACGCTGGACAGCTATGCCCAAGCCATCTGCACAGCGCTGGACAGCCCGACGATTGTGGTCGGCCATTCGATGGCGGGCTACCCGATCACCGCCGCGGCGGAGACCGACCCCACCCATATCTCTGCCCTCGTCTATCTGTGCGCCTATGCGCCGGTATCGGGGATGACGCTTGGCGACATGCGCCGGGCAGGCCCGCACCAACCGCTGGCCCCGGCCATAAGGGTGAACAAGTATCAAGGCACCTTTGGCTTTGATCCCGCGCAGACCAATGCGCTGTTCTACCACGATTGCGACGCGCAGGCGCAGACCCTAGCCACGCTGTGCCTGACCCCGCAGCCGATTGCGCCGCAGGAAACCGTGCTGACCCTGACCCAACGCAGCCAGTCGCTGCCCCGGCATTACATTCGCTGCACCGATGACCGCGCCATTCCACCCGAGTATCAGGCGGTGATGGCCGGGTCCGTCCCGGCAGCGCACCACACCACCCTGCCCGCGTCACATTCGCCGTTCTTCGCCTGCCCTGATGCGCTGGCCCAGCGCCTGCACACCATTGCCCAGCACAGTCAGGCCGCAACGTGACCCCCACCCCGACCCGCACCCCGAAACTCGCGCTGACTTTCATCCTGACCACCGTCACGCTGGATGCTATCGGGATCGGACTGATCTTTCCGGTGATGCCCGACCTGATCCGCGCAGTCACCGGGCAGGATCTGGCCCATGCCGCGCTGTGGGGCGGTGTGCTTGCCACCTCATTCGCCGTGATGCAGTTCCTGTTCGGCCCGATCCTCGGGTCACTGTCAGACCGCTTTGGCCGCCGCCCGGTGCTGCTGCTGTCACTGCTGATCATGTCGGTCGATTATCTGGTGATGGCGGTTGCCCCCACGATCTGGCTCTTGCTGCTGGCCCGAGTTATCGCAGGCATCACCGCCGCCACCTATTCCACCGCCACAGCCTATATCGCCGACATCACGCCACCCGACCAGCGCGGGGCGCGGTTTGGTCTGATCGGCGCAGGCTTTGGGGTGGGCTTTGTGCTTGGGCCGCTGATCGGTGGGCTCTTGGCGGGCATCGACACCCGCGCGCCGTTTTATGCAGCATCAGCCCTGGCATTCGCCAACCTGATCTTCGGCTGGCTGGTTCTGCCTGAAACCGTCACCGATGCCACCCGCCGCCCGTTCTCGATCCGTCGTGCCAACCCCTTGGGCGCGCTGCGGTCTGTCAGCAAACTGCCCGGCCTGCGCCTGACACTTGCCTGCTTCCTGATCCTCGGCATCGCCATGAACGTCTACCCCGCGATCTGGGCCTATTTCGGGCAGGCCCGCTTTGGCTGGAGCACGCAGATGGTCGGCATATCACTGGCGATCTATGGCATCAGCTATGCGCTCGGTCAGGCCCTGCTGGTTGGCCCGATGATCCGGCGCTTTGGCGAACACCGTGCCGCCCACTACGGCATGTGGGTCGATGTAGTCACCCTCACGGCCCTTGGCCTTGTTACCTCCCCCGTCCTTGCGCTGATGATCACACCGGTCACCGCGCTTGGCGGCGCAGTCACGCCGGCGCTTCAGGCCATTGCCAGCCGCGCCGCCCCCGCTGATGCCCAAGGCGAGGTCCAGGGCGTGCTGGCCAGCCTGAACGCCATCGCCATGATCACCTCGCCCCTGATCATGACCGCCACCTTCAGCGCCTTTACCAGCCCCACGGCCCCGGTCTACGCCCCCGGCGCGCCCTTCCTGCTCGCCGCCGCCATGATGCTCGCCTGCCTCGCGCTGCATGTCCTTGGCCCCCGCCTCAGCCGGCCCCAACCCGCCTGATCGTTCATTTACGTCATACACTGTCGCAAACACCTTTGCCCTGCCACGAAACCGCGCCTACCCTTCATCTTGGTAAAAATACTCTGCAGGGGGTCCGGGAGACGCAAAGTCGCCCGGCGCTTGCCAAGAAAGGGCCGCTGGCATGAAGCTGAAAGACCTTGAAATCTTCGTCGTCGCCCCGCCGTTTCCGGGCTGGGGCGGGCGCTACTGGATCTTTCCCAAACTGACCACGGCTTGTGGCATCACGGGGTATGGCGAATGCTATGCCTCTACCGTCGGCCCCAGGGCGATGATCGCGGTGATCGAGGATGTGTTTTCCCGCCACATGGAAGGCTCCTCGCCCGAAGATATCGAACTGATGTTCCGCCGTGCCTATTCCTCGGGCTTCACCCAACGCGCCGATCCCACCGTGATGGGCGCGTTTTCCGGGCTGGAAATCGCCTGCTGGGATATCCTCGGCAAGGCCCGCAACCGCCCAGTGTGGGCGCTTCTGGGCGGCAAGATCAACAAACGTATTCGCAGCTACACCTATCTTTACCCCGAACCAGGCAATGAGAACCCCGATTTCTGGATCGATCCCGACGCCGCCGCAGGGGCGGCCGTGCGCTTCATGGAAATGGGGTTCACAGCCGTCAAGTTTGACCCCGCCGGTCCCTATACCCTGCGCGGCGGGCATCAGCCGGCGCTGTCTGATATCTCGCGTTCGGTCGCGTTTTGCCGCGCGATCCGCGAGGCGGTGGGCGACCGGGTTGATCTTTTGTTCGGCACCCATGGCCAGTTCACCACGTCAGGCGCGATCCGCCTGGGGCGCGAGTTGGAACCCTACAACCCGCTGTGGTACGAAGAACCGATCCCGCCGGACAACCTGCTCGAATTTGCCGAGGTGGGGCGCGCCGTCCGCATCCCGCTGGCAACCGGCGAGCGGCTGACCACCAAGGCCGAGTTCGGCGCACTGTTGCGCCATGGCGGGGTCAAGATCCTGCAACCGGCGCTGGGGCGCGTGGGCGGCATCTGGGAGGCCAAGAAGATCAGCGCCATGGCCGAGGTGTTCAACGCCGAAATGGCCCCGCATCTGTATGCAGGCCCGGTGGAATGGGCGGCGAATGTGCATCTGGCGGCATCGATCCCCAACCTGCTGATGGCCGAGACCATCGAGACCGGCGGCGCGTTCCACCAAAAGCTGATCCGTAACAGCATCATTTGGGAAAACGGTTATATCCTGCCGCCCGAAGCCCCAGGTCTTGGCATCGACTTTGATGAAGATGTGGCGCGCGCGCATCCCTATTCCGGCACCGGTCTGCATCTTCAGATGCAAGAGGCACCCTGTGATTACACCAATGGCAACCGGTTTGAGGGCGGCGCGCCGTCTACCTTGCCGCACAAGGAGTGATATATGCGCGCCAGTTGCGTGCGGCCCCGTTTGCGCTTCTTCCGCGCCTTGGCTATCCTTGAACAAAGTTCAAGGAGCACTTATGGCCAGCGCCCCCAGCAAGACCGAAACGCGCCGCGATGATCTGCGCACGCGCCTGATCGACCACGCCGAAGCGGTGATCGCAGCGCAGGGTCTTGCAGCGCTCAAAGCGCGGGATCTGGCAAAGCTGGCGGGCTGTTCGGTGGGCGCGATTTATAACGTGTTCACCGATCTGAACGCCGTAACGATGGCGGTGAACGGCCGCACGTTTCAACGGCTGGGGGCGGCTGTTTCGGCGTCTATGGCAGGGCAGGATCTGACGCCGCGCGATTGCCTGATCACGATGTCACACGCCTATCTGCACTTTGCCGCCAGCAACACAAAAGCATGGCGCGCGCTGTTTGATCTGGAAATGTCGATCGAGACGCAGGTGCCCGCGTGGTATCTGGCGGAACTTGCAGCGCTTTTTGCGCTGATCTCGGCCCCGCTGGCCCGGATCTTTCCCGACTGGCCCGCCGCGCGCATTGATCTGATGACCCGCGCGCTGTTTTCTTCAGTTCATGGAATCGTGCTACTGGGTCTGGAAAAGCGCATTTCAGGTGTGCCGGTAGACAAGATCGAACAGATGATCGCGGTGGTGCTGGCCAATATCACTGCCGATCCCTGACTGGGCCTGCGGGTATGGGTGGCATTGGGCACAGTTGATAGGGCAATGACGGAATGACAGATAAATCAACGGCTGACCAAGCCCCTGCCACACCGGGCGCACAGGGAACGCCGACTGGTTGGGGGCGCTTGGGGCATTCACGGCCTTTACGCTGCCCTCGGCGCTGGTGCTTTTGGTTTTTGTCCTGACGGCGGCCTCGTTGACCAGGCCGATAGCCTCTGGGGCCTTGCACGGGCTGAAAGTCGTTGCGGTGGCGATTGTCGCACAGGCCGCTCTGGGCATGGCAAGAACGCTGTGCCCCGAGCGCTAGCGCGCAACGATTGCCGTAGGCGCCGTCGCGGTGCTGGTGATACTGCCAGGGGCGTTCGGGATGGTGGGCGCGATCGTGTTTGGCGCCTGTGCCGGGCTTGCACTGGGGCGCGGAAACAGCGCGCAGCTGGGCGGACATGTCATGATGCCGGTGTCGGCATTCTGGGTGCTGCCCTTTATGACCCGGTCTTTACCGGCACCATCAGAGATCTGGGCGACCTTGCGCTAGCGCTGGCGTGCTTTGTTCTGCTGATCCAGTGGAAAGCCCCGCCATGGAGTGTGGTGATCGTCGCCGCGATGGGCGGGATCGGACTGACACTGATAAACTGACGCGCGTGACCGCAACATGCCCAGACCACACGCAAGGCCCGCTCAGCAAACCCCAAGCTACAAAAAGCAAATCGCCTTATGAGCAAGGTTTTTCAGCGAATCACTGAGACGCATTTCCAGCCTGTTTTAACGACAGAACCTTGTGAAACACTGCGAGCGCGCGCAGAAGCTGTGCTGCCTTGCAGCGCCCGCAACTGGGGATTGCGGCCGGTCTGAGTAATTAACTCAGATTGCCTAAAAGTTCGCAGTGATACGCATAACTTTAGTCTCGGTTTACCAAGTCTGAGCCCGTTTTGCCCAAAACACCGGATACGCCGCGCTATCGCCGTGATACCAGTGGGATATCGGAAAATTATTAATAGCTGGTTAACAACTTTGGCTAGAAGACCGCACATCCATACATCTGATCAGGCCCCAGCCGAGCAGTGGTATACACCCAAACTACCAACCAGTGCCGGACACGCCATGACCACAGGGCGTGGATCGACGATGGAAAGCGCGCAAGCCCAATCCATCCACGTCAGCCGCCCGATGCTGCCGACATCTGACCAGCTTTCGCCCTTTCTCCGCAATATAGACACCACCCGGTTTTACTCAAACGGGGGGAACCTGCACGAAATGCTGCAAAAGGCATTGGCGGGACATTTTGCAATTGATCCGGGCCGGATCGGGATTGCCGGATCGGGGACGGCGGCGCTGATCGGTTTGCTTGTGGCTGCTGCGGGACGGGCCAAGGCAGATCGCCCATTGTGCGTTTGCCCGGCCTATACCTTTGTTGCCACGGCAAGCGCGGCACAGGCTTGCGGCTATGCGCCCTATCTGGTCGATGTCGATGCGCAAAGCTGGGCGCTGGACCCGGTCGCTGTCGAGGCGCTACCGGATTTTGCGCAGGTTGGCGCTGTTATCCTTGTGGCCCCCTACGGGCGGCAGATCGACCTTGCTGGCTGGCGCGCCTTTGCGCAGCGCACCGGGGTGCCGGTGGTGATCGACGCAGCCGCCAGCTTTGACACGTTTTCGGCTGCCGAGGTCATTGCGTCGGGCCTGCCGGTTGCAATCAGCCTGCATGCCACCAAGACACTCAGCACTGCCGAAGGCGGGTTGATGATCTGTGGCGATCAGGCCTTGATCCAGCGGGCTGTTGCAGCAGTGAATTTCGGCTTTGTCGGGGAGCGCATCAGCGTCATTCCGGGGATCAACGGCAAGCTCAGCGAATATCATGCCGCCGTCGGCCTTGCCGATCTGGAAACATGGCCACAAAAACGGGCTGCATTCATGATGACAGCGTCGATCTATACCATGCTGGCCGACTTCTACCTTATTGGTGACCGCATAGAGGTGAACTCTGATGCAGCAGTGCCCTATGCCCTGTTCATCGCCCAGGATGCAGCTGAAGCCGAACGTGTTGGCGAAGCGCTTGCGGCACAAAACATCGAATCCCGGCGCTGGTATGGTCACGGGCTACAGAGTCATCCGGCCTATGCGGGCTGTCGGCGCGCCAATCTGGATACGTCGACCGACGTTGCAGCGCGGGTCTTGGGTCTGCCGTTTTCGGTAGATATCTCGGCACGCAATGTTGATCGTATCATCGAGGAAATCGCCCGAACATTAGGTGGCGTTTCAAGACAATCGCGCCGCAACCTGCATCATTTGCCCGCGCAATAGTGCTGGAACGCCCCGCATCAGACGACAGGGCAAATCATCAGACGGTTGCAGGCAGTTGCGTGACGGCCAAAGCAATGTCACGCCAAAACGATAACCCGCGCCCTACCAGCGTTTGCCGGGGGTCTTGGTCGTTTTATTGCCGCGCGGCCCGGTCTGAACCGGAGTGTTAGCCCGGTTCTCCTCCAGCAATTTGCGCCAGCGCACCAGCCGTTCCGGGTCCAGCGCGCCCTTGGCAACTGCCGCCTGAACCGCGCATCCCGGCTCGTGTGCGTGGGTGCAATCGCGAAATCGGCACTGGGGGGCGAGTTCGATGATTTCGGCAAACAACTGGTCCAGCCCAAATGCGGTATCGCTGATATGCAGCGTGCGCATCCCCGGCGTGTCGATCACACACCCGCCGCCCACTATCGGGTGCAGCGATCGCGCGGTGGTGGTGTGACGACCCTTGGCATCAGACTCGCGGATGCTGCCGGTCAGTTGCGCCTCATCCGGGGCCTTGGCCGCCAGCGTGTTCAGTAGCGATGACTTGCCCACCCCCGATGATCCGACCAAGGCAACTGTCTGGCCTTCGGCACACCATGGCGCAAGCATATCTGCCGCGTCGGGTGATTTTGCATTCAGCGCCACCGCCGCCAGCCCGCGCTGCAAGCCGATCACCTGTTCGCGGTAAGGCTCTGGATCGGCAACCTGATCGGCCTTGGTCAGAACGATCACGGGTGTCGCCCCCGCCTCATTCGCAAAGGCCAGATAGCGTTCCAACCGGGCCGGGTTCAGATCATCGTTGCACGAGGTCACGATAAACAACGTATCGACATTGGCCGCGATCAACTGCGGGAACCGCGCGCCCTCGGTATGGCGTTGCAGCAGGGTCTTGCGGTCAAGCCTGCGCACCACAAGCGCCGTGCCCGGCTCGGCCAGAACCCAATCGCCCACGGCGAAATCGCCCGTAGACAATTGTGGTGGCAAAGTCAGCCGGACCGGCCCCGCCGAAGAAACAGCGGTCAGTCGGGCGCGGTGAACGGTTGCAATGCGCATCCGGTCAAGGCCAGCCTCTTCCGCGCCAAGCTGGTCATCAAAGAAAGCACTCCACCCAAGGGCAGCCGCGGAAAACAAGTCTTGGTCTGAAATCTGGGTCATACCTGCCTGAATGATCGCGCCTTGACCATATTGCAAGCGGCACTGGCAGAACTTTGCACCTGAACCGGGGCGCAGCAAAGGTTTTCTTTGCCACCTTTGCCAGTATAGTCAGCGAAAGCACAGACGATGGACAGCGCGCAATGGTGGTGACCCTGAAAGACGTGGCGGAACGGGCCGGCGTGTCGCGCTCTGCGGTGTCGCGCACCTTTACCGACGGGGCATCGGTGTCGCCCAAGACCCGCGCCAAGGTGGAACAGGCCGCGCTTGATCTGGGCTATGCGCCCAATGCGCTGGCCTCCAGCCTGACCACCGGACGGACAAAGCTGATTGGCCTCATCGTCAACAACTTCCACAACCCTTTGATTCTGGAAGTGTTTGATCTGTTTACGCGCGGGCTGCAAGACCGGGGCTTGCGGCCCCTGCTGGTCAACCTGAGCAACGCGACAGACCCAGCGGCATCGGTACGGATGCTGCGGCAGTATTCGGTGGATGGGGTGATTGTGGCCTCGTCCACCCTGCCAGCAAGCTTTGCTGAATCGTTCAAAAGCGCGGGCCTGCCGGTTGTGCACACGTTCGGGCGTCCTTCGGTCGCGCCGGATGTGTCTGTGGTGGGCATCGACAACGTGGCCTGCGGACGCATGGCGGCACAGGCGCTGATCCGGCGCGGCTACAGGCGGGTGGCCTTTCTGGGCGGGCCGCGCAGCGCCACTTCGACCCAAGACCGCATGGCCGGGTTTCTGGGCGCACTTGCAGAGCATCCGCGGATTGCTAGCAGCACAAGTTTTGCCACCGATTACACCTTTGATGCCGGGCGGGCCGAGATGCAGCGCTTGTTGGGCGAACCCCCGGCCGAAGCGTATTTCTGCGGCGATGATCTGCTGGCGATTGGCGCGCTCAGCGCCATACAGAATGCTGGCCTGTCGGTGCCCGGTGATATCGGGCTGATCGGCCTGAACGACATGGAAATGTCGCGCTGGCAAAACATCGCGCTGACCACGATACATCAGCCGGTGGCCCAGATCATCGAGGCCGCCATCGAGGTGGTGGTGGCAACCATCGCAGAGCCAGACCGCCCGCCAGAGGTGCGGCTGTTCCCCTGCCGGGTGATTGACCGGGGAACCCTGCGCTAGCGGAACATGGGCGGGCGGGCGTCCATCCATGCCCCTCCGGCCTTGGCCGAGGCAACAGCCGTATGCACCGCCGCCATCGACCGCAAACCACTGGCCGCAGTGGGCAATCCGTCGCGCGTTTGGCCACGGATGGCATCGGCAAGGTCGCAATAGATATTCGCGACCGCCAGCGGAAAGCCTTCGGGGTGCGCAATCGCCACGCGCGACAGGCGCTTGGCATCGTCATAAAGCCCGCCTTCGCCCTTCTCCATGATCTGTGTGCGCCCGCCCACCGGGGTATAGATCAGCTGGTTCGGTTGCTCGGATGCCCAGCGAAAGCCCCCGGTTTCGCCAAAGACCTGAATGTCGAACCCATGCTGCCGCCCGATGGCAACGGATGAAGTCCAAAGCCGCCCGACCGTGCCGCGTGTCATGCGGAAGTTGACCATAGCGTCATCCTCCAGCACCCGGCTGGCAATGGTCGAGGCAAAGTCAGCGGACAGCTTTTCCACCTCGTCGTCACAGATAAAGCTGGCCATGTGCAGCGCATGGATGCCGCAATCGGCGAACTGGCCGGACACGCCCGCCATCGCCGGATCATAGCGCCAGCGCACACGCGGGTTGTCGGCGTCGCTGGCGTCGCCGTGGTGCCCGTGGCTGAAGTTGGTGACCACCAGCCGCACCCGGCCAATGTCACCATTGCGCACCATCGCACGGGCTTGGCGCACCATCGGATAGGCGGAATAGCAGTAGTTCACCGCACAGATCTTGCCGGTCTTCCCGGCGATGCGGACGATTTCTTCGCCCTCCTCCACCGTCACCGTCATCGGCTTTTCGCACAGGACGTTAAAGCCAGCTTCAAGGAAGGCCTTGGTAATCTCAAAGTGGGTGGAATTGGGTGTAGCCACCGTTACCAGATCGCAGCGGTCGGGGCGGTTCCGTTCCCCTGCCAGCATTTCCGTCCAGTCGCCATAGGCCCGGTCGGCAGCAACCCCCAATGCTTTCGCGTAGTCGCGCCCCACATCAGCGCGGTGATCCAGCGCGCCTGCCGCAAGGGTGAAATGCCCGTCGGCCAAAGCGCCCAGACGGTGGGCTGGCCCGATCTGACTACCCTCGCCGCCGCCGATCATGCCCCAGTTCAGTTTTGCCATGATGCCCTCAGAATCCGATGGAGGAAAGGTATTCGCGGTTCTTGCGCGCGTCGTTGACGGGGCTGATATCCAGCGTGGGGTCACAATCCTGTTCCACCGTGCACCACCCGTCAAACCCAGCGTCCAGAAGGATCTGGCGCACGGTCGGAAAATCGACATCTCCCGTGCCAAGGTTGCAGAAAATGCCCTGCCCGCAGGCATCATAGAATCCGGTACTGGCCGCAATCGCCCTCGCCTTGACCACGGGGTCTATATCCTTGAAATGCATATAGGAAATACGGCCCATATGGCGGCGCATGAAAGCGACCGGATCAAAGCCCGCATAGGAATGATGCCCGGTGTCGAAGCAGATTTTCAGGATGCTTTCATCCACCTCGGCCAGCAAACGCTCCAGTTCCGGCTCAAAGTCGATGAACCCTGCCGCGTGGGCGTGGATGCCAACGGTCAGGCCGTATTCCTCGGCCCCCATGCGCGCCACAGTGGAAATGCGGTTGCGAAAGGCCGCCCATTCTGACGGATACATCTGGACTGCCGCATCCGCGCGCCCGGCTGTGGGCGCCCGGCGCGCAGAGATGGAATCGATCAGCACCAGATGCCGCGCCCCATGCGCCACCAGCGCCTTGCAGGTGCGCCGCGCTGCATCCATCACCTCATCCCATTTTGAGGGGTCGTGAAACGGGCGAAACACCACGCCGCCGATCAGCGTCAGATCATTGGTTGCCAGCGCCTCGCCCAGAATCTCGGGATCTTCGGGCATAAAGCCGATGGGGCCAAGTTCGATCCCCTTGTAACCTGCGGCGGCGCACTCGGACAGCACCTGTCGCCAGTCCGGATTACGCGGGTCGTCTGCAAATTCTACACCCCAGGAACAAGGGGCATTGCCAATGCGGATGGTCATTTGATCCTCATATTTGCGGGACGGCGTGCCAACGGCCGTCGTCGGATGATTTGAAGGCGGTATCGATAATCTGGCTGACTGCCAGACCGTCGCGGAAGGTGGGCCAGACGGGTGTGCTGGTGGCAATCGCCTCCAGAAAATCCCGCGCCTCGATGATGATCTGGTCCTGATAGCCGGTGCCATGGCCGGGGCCCTGACAAAAGGCGGCATAGTTCGGATGCGCAGGCCCGGTCAGAATGCGGGTAAAGCCGCGCGTGGCCTCTGGACCCTCGGCACGGTAGAGCCAGACCGCGTTCTGATCTTCCTGATCAAACCGGACTCCACCCTTTGTGCCATGAATTTCATAGGCATAGCCCATCTTGCGCCCCGTGGCGACGCGGCTGACAAACAGATGCCCCATCACCCCACTGGCAAAGCGCAGCATCAGTTGCGCCTGATCGTCATTGTCCACCAACAAGGGACCGTTCGGGCCGGGACGGGTGGCGTGGACGGTCTCGATCCGCGCGGAAAGCTCGGCCACCGGACCCATCAGCGCCAGCAGGCAGTTGATCGGATGCGGGGCCAGATCGCCCATGCAGCCATTCGCCCGACCCGTGGTGCGCCAGGTCGCAGGCAGCGCCGGATCGGCCAGAAAATCCTCGGTATGCTCACCCCGGAACCACGTCAGATCGCCGATCGCGCCTGTCGCCAGCAATTGCCGCACGAATTGCGTGGCAGGGGTGCGCACATAGTTGAAGCCGATCATATTGGGCAGACCCGACGCCTCGGCCGCGGCCACCATTGCGCGGGCATCGTCCAGCGACGCGCCCAACGGCTTTTCGCAGAACACCGGCTTGCCAGCGGCAAAAGCGGCCTCGGCAATCGCTCGGTGCGTGGACTGGGGTGACGCGATGACCACGGCCTGCACCTTGGGGTCGGCCACAAGCTCACGCCAATCCGCCGCCGCGCGGTTGAACCCATAAGCACGGCGGTAAACCTCAGCCGACTCAGGGCTCGACGCCGCAATCACTTCCAGCCGGGGGCGCAAAGCGGTATCGAACACCGCACCAACCGCTGACAGGGCCACCGCATGCGCCTTGCCCATATAGCCGCCGCCGACCAGCCCGATTCCGATATCCGTCACTGAAAGCCTCCCCGCTTGCAGCCGGTATTGCAACCGGTTGCAAATTATGTATCCTCCCTTCGCAAGCCGTGCAAGCCCCCTGTGGCCCTGCGGCGATCGGGGGAGTGCCATGGCAAATACGGACGATACCATCAGGCTGACTGTGGCACAGGCCATCGTGCGTTGGCTGATGAACCAATTCATCGTGATCGACGGGGCCGAGGTCCGCATCTGCGGCGGAGGTTTCGGTATTTTCGGCCATGGCAACGTGCCCTGTCTGGGCGAGGCGCTGTATCCGGTTCAGGCCGAGATGCCACTGTATCGCGGGCAGAACGAACAAAGCATGGGCTTTGCGGCGGCGGCTTACGCCAAATACCACCTGCGCCGCCGCTTCATGTTCTGCACCGCCAGCGCAGGGCCGGGCACCGCGAACCTGCTGACAGCGGCAGCACTTGCCCATGCCAACCGCCTGCCGATGCTGATGCTGTGCGGCGACACCTTCCTGACCCGCCTGCCCGATCCGGTGTTGCAACAGCTGGAGCATTTCGGAAACCCCACCATCGGCGTGAACGATGCGTTCAAGGCCGTCAGCCGGTTCTGGGACCGCATCACCCACCCGGCGCAGGTGCTGCAATCGCTGCCTGCTGCGCTGGCCACGATGCTGGACCCCGCCGATTGCGGCCCGGCCTTCCTTGCCCTGCCGCAGGATGTTCAGGGTTGGGCCTATGACTATCCAAAGGCGTTCTTTGCCCCCCGGGTTCACCGTATCCGCCGCCAATCACCCGACACAACCGAAGTGGCCGAGGCTGTAGCCCTGCTGAGTGCCGCCAAGCGCCCGGTGATCGTGGCTGGTGGCGGCGTGCAATATTCCGGTGCGGTGGCCGAGTTGACCGCCTTTGCTGAAGATCATGGCATTCCGGTTGTCGAAACCATCGCTGGCCGGGCGAACCTGTTGGCCGACCATCCGCTGAACATCGGCCCGCTTGGGGTAACCGGATCGGACAGCGCCAATGCCATTGCGGGCGCGGCGGATGTGGTGCTGGCCGTCGGCACAAGGTTGCAAGATTTCACCACCGGATCATGGACGGTCTTTGCCCAAGATGCCCGCCTGATCGGCCTGAACGCCGGGCGGCACGATGCGGCCAAGCACCAATCGCTGACCGTGGTGGGAGATGCCAAGCTGGGGCTTCTGGCGCTTGGCGATGCGCTTGGCACCCACCGCGCACCCTCGGACTGGATGGCCAAGGCCCAAGCAGAGCGCAAGGCATGGGATGCATACGTCGCGGGGAATGTGGCCCATGGCAACCGCCCCAATTCCTACGCCCAGGCCATCGGTGTGGTGAACGCCCTGTGCCACCCTCGCGACCGGGTGGTGACAGCGGCTGGCGGTCTGCCCGCCGAGGTCACTGCCAACTGGCGCACGCTGGGGGTCGGCACTGTGGATGTAGAGTTCGGATTTTCCTGCATGGGCTACGAAATCGCTGGTGGCTGGGGCGCACGAATTGCACAATTCGAACATGAGTCGCACCGAGACACCATAGTTTTCGTTGGAGATGGCAGCTATCTCTTGATGAATTCGGACATTTACTCGTCAGTACTCACTGAACGAAAACTGATCATCCTTGTGTTGGATAATGGCGGCTTTGCGGTCATCAACAAGCTGCAAAACAACACCGGGCAACCCAGTTTCAACAACCTGATCGCAGATTGCTCGACTGTTCCCGCGCCCTTTGCGGTGGATTTTGAGGCCCACGCCCGCGCGATGGGGGCCAATGCAGAAACGGTGGCCAACCCCGCAGAACTGGCGCAAGCGTTCCAGCGTGCCAAGGCTGCTGACCGCACCAGCGTTATCGTGATGCAGGTCGATCCTTACGACGGCTGGACAACCCAAGGCCATGCGTGGTGGGAGATTGGCACCGCGCAGGTCTCCGACAGCGAAACCGTCCGTGACAAGCACACAGCAGTCGAGGCCGGGCGCGCCGCGCAAAGGCAGGGCGTCTGATGGCCGATCTTGCGCGCCTTGCCGGGCGAAATTTCCTTGTGATCGGGCGGGCGGGCATGGACCTTTATGCTGACCCGCCCGGCACACAGATCGAACAGGCCACCCGCTTTACAACCGCGCTGGGGGGATCTTCGGCCAATATTGCCGTGGCGCTGACCCGGCAAGCGTGCCGCGCCGCGCTGGTGACCTGCGTGTCTGATGACGCGGTGGGCCGCTTTTGCCTGAACCAGTTGGACGCTTACGGCATCGACCGCGCCCATGTGCGCGCCGTGGCGGGCGAGGCGCGCAACTCACTGGCCGTGGTGGAAACGAGGGCAGACAACTGCCAATCAGTCATATATCGAAACAATGCCGCCGACTTTGCCATGACTGTTTCCGACGTAGAAGCGATTGACTACGCCCCCTTCTCCGCGCTGATCACCACTGGGACCGTTCTTGCCGCCGAACCATCACGCGGTGCCGCCTTTCGTGCTTTTGACCTGGCCCGCGCAGTGGGACTGCCACTTATTTTCGATGTCGATTACCGCCCCTATTCCTGGCCCTCCGCCGATGTTGCCGCCCAAAATTACTCGCGTGCTGCCGCCCTTTGCGATGTGATCGTCGGCAATGATGTAGAGTTCGGTTTCATGGCCGGGCACCCGGACCGGGGGTTGGACAAGGCGCGCAGCCTGATCACGCAGGGCGCGCAAATCGTGGTCTACAAGATGGGTGAAAAGGGCGCGGTAACAATCACACCCAAGGGCGAATTTGCCACCGGCATTTACCCGACCACCGCCCTGAAACCCACTGGTGCCGGCGACAGCTTCCTTGGCACCTTCATCGCAGCACTGGCAAGTGGCGTGCCCGTCAAAGACGCCGTTCTGCGCGGCTCTGCCGCTGCAGCGATGGTGGTCGCCCGCGTGGCCTGCGCCCCTGCCATGCCGACCACTGCCGAACTTGACGGCTTTCTTGGCCAGCACCCCGGCCCGACCGGATAAAGGAACCCACATGCACATCGCCCCCCATGACAACCAGAACCGCGCCATCGTCGATATGGACGATGCGGTTGTGCCGCTGGTCTATTTCAACATCATCACGCTGAAAGCGGGAGAAAGCTTTACCTACCGCACCCCCGGCTATGAAACCTGCATCGTGCCTGCGACGGGCACGGTCACGGTGGAAACCATGGGCGAAACCTTTGCCGCGATCGGCAACCGGGGGGCGGATGTGTGGGATGGCGAGCCGGAGGGCGCTTATGTGCCGCAAGACACCGGCGCGCGGATCACTGCGCTGACCGACACGGAAACCTTCATCGCCGGGGCAAGATTCGCAGAAACCCTGCGCCCCTTTGCTGTGCGCGCCGCTGATATCGACCGCGTGCAATACGGGTCGGACGACACCAAAACCCACCGCAAGATCAAACACATCCTTGGTGCCGCCTATCATGACCGCGTGGGCCGCCTGCTGGTAAGCGAGCTTTACACCGTGGGTGCGGGCGGCTGGTCGGGGTTCCCGTCCCACAAGCACGACGCCGACCGGTTGGACAGCACAGGGGAAGGCATGATCGAGACGCGCCATGACGAATGCTATAATTTCCGCTTCAAGCCCGATTATGGCTCTGGCCTGCAAATGCTGCAACGGGTCGACAACGAACCGGGCGACGCCTATCACATCATGAACCGCTCAACCGTGCTGATCGACACCGGTTATCACCCCTGCTGCGTGCTGCCGGGGTATGAGATGTATTACTTCACCATTCTGGGTGGCCAAAGCCAGCGCAGTCTGAAGCAGTATTTTCAACCCACCCATGCCGCGCAATTGCACACCATTCCCGGCATCATGGATATGGTGGCCAAGTTCAAATGACCCTTGTGACGCTCCGCGATGTGCTGCAACCGGCGCTGAAAGGTGGATACGCCGTGCCGGGTCTGGTCTGCCTTGGCTGGGAAGACGCCCGCGCCTTTGTCGCCGCCGCCGAGGCCGAACGTGCGCCGGTGATCTTGCAAGCCGGACCGGGCGCGCGGGCGCATATGCCTGTTTCGGTTTGGGGAGCGATGTTCCGGCATCTGGCCGAAGGCGCTTCGGTGCCTGTCGTGGCACATCTGGACCATGGCACATCGCTGGCGGACTGCCGCGCAGGGCTGGACTCGGGGTTTTCATCGGTGATGTTTGACGGATCAGACCTGCCCTTGGCCGAGAACATCGACGCAACCGCAACCGTAGCCGCACTGGCCCATGCCGCCGGGGCCAGTTGCGAAGGCGAGATCGGCTTTGTCGGATACGCCGGGGGCGCAGCCTCTGCCGGGACAGATCCCGAAGACGCCGCCCGCTTTGCCCGCGAAACCGGGGTGGACGCCATGGCCATTTCCATTGGCAACCTGCATTTGCAGCAAGACCCCGGCAACGGGCTTGACCTTGCCCGTCTGCGCGCGATTGAAGCGTTGACCGACGTGGCGCTGGTCATACATGGCGGGTCCGGCGTGCCGTTCGATCAGCGCGCTGAACTGTCGGCCACCAGCCATATTGCCAAATTCAACATCGGCACCGAATTGCGCATGGTCTTTGGCGCGGCTTTGCGCGCGGCGATGGCGCGCGACGCCAACCGCTTTGACAGAAATGCGATTCTGACAGACACGCATGATCCGATGCAGCACGCGGCCCAAGCGGTTTTTCGCGGCCTTGGGGCGTCTGGTCGGGCGTAAGTGGCCAAAACCCAAGGGAAATAGCGCTTGCCTGTCGCGCCAACTTCCCGCGATATGTTTGACAAGCCACAACACCCCGGATGCTGCCCATGCCCCTTGCCATCACCCGCCGCGCGCTGTTCGCGGCCACAGCAGCGCTTGCCCTTGCCGGGCAAGGGCAGGCGCAAGGTGATATTCCGGTGATCGCGGCCGCGTCAGATCTGCAATTCGCGCTGACCGAGATCGCAGCGGCGTTCAGGGCCGACACCGGTATGGACGTGCGGCTGGCCTTTGGCTCTACTGGCAACTTTGCCCGCCAGATCCGCGAAGGCGCACCGTTCCAGATCTTCATGGCGGCAGATGAGTCGTTTATCGCAGCCTTGCACGCCGACGGGTTTACCCCCGATGCAGGTGATCTTTACGCCCTTGGCCGCATTGTCATCATGGTGCCGACCGGGTCTGCCCTGACCCCTGATCCGGCGCTGGACAGTCTGGCCCGGATGCTCGCGGCAGGCCAGATCACCCGGTTTGCCATTCCCAATCCCGATCACGCCCCCTACGGCATGCGCGCGCGTGAGGCGTTGATCACAAAAGGGATATGGGATGATCTGCACCCCGTTCTGGTGGTTGGCGAAAATGTCTCCCAAGCCGCACAATTCGCGCTGTCGGGCAACGCCGAGGGCGGGATCATCGCCTATTCGCTGGCACTTGCCCCCGAGGTGACCGCGCGTGGCAATTTTGCGCTGATCCCAGAAGACTGGCACGAACCGCTGCGTCAGCGCATGGTGCTGTTGAATGGCGCCGGGCAGGTTGCGCAGGCGTTTTATGCCTATATGAACGCGCGCGCCGCCCGTGACATTATGGACCGTTACGGCTTTACCCTGCCGCAGGAGTGACCGCGTGGACTGGACCGCCCTTTTCCTATCATTGCAGTTGGCGGGGTGGACCGTTGTTTTCCTGCTGCCGGTGTCGGTCCTGATGGGCCGCCTGCTGGCCTATCGGCGATTCCGGGGCAAAGGGCTGGTCGAGGCGCTGGTGATGCTGCCCTTGGTGCTGCCGCCCACCGTCTTTGGGTTCTACTTGCTGGTGGCTTTCGGGCGCAATTCCCCGCTGGGCGATCTGTGGCAAACGCTGTTCGGCCATCAGCTTGTGTTCAGCTTTCAGGGGCTGGTGCTGGCGAGCGTGATTTTCAACCTGCCCTTTGCGATCCAGCCCGCGCAGCGCGGGTTCGAGTCGATTCCGGTCGAAGTGCGCGAGGCGGCGCGCTGCTGTGGTCTGTCGCCCATGGCTGCGCTGTGGCGGGTAGACCTGCCGCTGGCATGGCCGGGGGTGGTGACGGCAATGGTGCTGACATTTGCCCATACGCTTGGCGAGTTTGGCATCGTGCTGATGGTGGGCGGCTCTATCCCCGGCGAAACAAAGACAATCGCCATTGCGATCTACGACCGGGTGCAGGGCTTTGATGACAAAGGGGCCGCCACCATGTCTGCCGTTCTGGTGGCAATCAGCCTGTTCACCATCGCGCTGACCTATTGGTTGTCGGCGCGCGTCGGGCGACGGTTATCGTGATGGCGCTGGAGGTGATGGCACAGGCGCAAACGCCGATCGCGCTGGATATCTCGTTCCGGGTCGATCCGGGCGAACTGTTGGCGCTGGTGGGGCACTCCGGGTCCGGCAAGACCACGCTGTTGCGCTGCATTGCCGGGCTTTCGCACCCGGAAGCGGGGCGCGTTGTGGTGGGCGGCACCACATGGCTGGACACCACAGCCGGGGTCAATCTGCCCACGCATCGCCGCCGCGTCGGGGTGGTGTTCCAGAATTATGCGCTGTTCCCGCATATGACAGCCGCGCAAAACGTGATGGTGGCTATGGTCAGTCCCGACCGGGCCGAGGCCGCGCGCCTGCTGGATCTGGTCAACCTGCACAGCCTGTCAGACCGCAAGCCTGCCCAGCTTTCGGGCGGGCAGCAGCAGCGGGTGGCGGTAGCGCGCGCGCTTGCCCGCAAGCCGCAGGCGTTGTTGCTGGACGAGCCGTTTTCCGCCGTGGACCGCCCCACCCGCGAGACGCTTTATGCCGAGATCATCGCCCTGCGCGCGTCTTTGGCCATGCCGGTGATCCTTGTTACGCATGACATGAACGAGGCGCAGCTTCTGGCTGACCGTATGGTGGTGATCGAACAGGGGCGCGTGGTGCGGCAAGGCAGCACCGCCCAAGTGATGGCAGACCCCGACGCCCTGCGCGCCATGGGCATCCGCGAGGTGGCCGCGATGCTGCCCGCGACGATTGCCGAACATGGGTCAGATGGCCTGACCCGGTTGGACGGACCGACGGGCGCGCTGTATCTGGCGGGCGTTTCGGGGCCTGTGGGCGCGCAAGTGCGCGTGCGGATCATGGCGCATGAGGTGATCTTGTCGCGCGCTCGGCCCGAAGGTCTGTCCGCGCAGAACATCATTGCCGGGGTGATTACCCGGATCGTGCAAGGCGTCGGGCCGGGGGCGATGGTGCATATTGATGTGGCGGGCCATGACCTGCTTGCCCGCATCACGCGGCGCGCGGCGGATCAGATGCACCTTGCGCCCGGCGATGCCGTCCATGCCATTGTGAAATCCATGTCCGTGGCGCGCGACCATGTTGCCCGCGCGCCCACCCACCGCGACTAAGCCACACCCGCCGCCTGTGGCAGGGCAAACCATCCGCCCAAAGCGGGCAAACGCCCCACCCGCAGTGGGCAGCCATAGGCGAGTTCTAGCGCAGCATCGGTCAGCACTTCGGCCATCGCCCCCTGCCCTGTCAGTCGGCCCTGATCCATCAGCCAGACCCGGTCGGCGGCCATGGCGGTCAGGTTCAGATCGTGCAACACCGTGACCACGCCGCCGCCCCGCCGCGCAAAATCGCGCATCAGGCGCACAACGGCCAATTGATGCGCAATGTCCAGACTGGCCACCGGTTCATCCAGAAACAGCCAGCGTGGCACACCAGCGACGACTGGTTCCCACACCTGCACCAAAACGCGCGCCAGTTGCACCCGCGCTTGTTGCCCGCCCGACAGTTCCTGATACAGCCGCCGCGCAAAGCCTTCCATATCCACCGCGCCAAGCGCGCGCACCACAAGTTCGGCACGGTTGGCATGGGTGGCGACGGTCAGGCCAAGCCGCACCACCTCGGCCACCGTGAACGGAAACGCCAGCGCCGAGGCTTGCGGCAGCACACCGCGCAACGCCGCCAGTTCCCACGGGCGCAGCCGGGCGCAATCTTGCCCGTTCAGGCAGACCCGGCCCTGAAACGCAACATCACCGGTTAATGCCCGCAACAGCGTGGTTTTGCCCGACCCGTTGGGGCCGACGATCACCGTCACCTCACCCGCCCGCGCTGCGGCACTGATCCCGTGCAGGACCGGGACTTTGCCCAAAGACACGCGGATATCGTTCGAAATCAACATTTACAGATCCACCAGCCCGCGACGCCGCAACAAAATCCACAAAAACACTGGCGCGCCCAGTGTGGCTGTGACGATACCGATGGGCAGTTCAGCGGGCGCAATGATGCTGCGCGCGATCAAATCCGCCAACAGCAACAAGGTCGCCCCCGCAAGCCCCGCATTAAGCAGCAAGAAGCGGTGATCCGGCCCGGTCGCCAGCCGCAGAAGATGCGGAACAACAATACCGATGAACCCGATCCCCCCTGCCACCGCCACTGCGGCCCCGGTCGCTGCCGCCACGGTCAGGATCGCCACTGCCTTGACCCGCTGGATCGGCAGACCGATGTGATGCGCCGCGGCCTCGCCCAGCGCCAGACCGTTCAGGCCACGCGCCAGAAACGGGGCCGCGACCAGTGCCAGTGCCATGACCGGCCCTGCCGCCAAGAGCTTTGGCCAACTCGCCCCGCCAAGGCTGCCAAGGCCCCAGAATGTCAGATCCCGCAACTGACGGTCATCGGCAATATAGACCAACACCCCCGTCGCCGCCCCGGCCAGCGCGCCAAGCGCAATGCCAGCCAGCAGCATTGTCGCCACAGATGTGCGACCCGACCGCGTGGCCACCCGGTAAAGCACCAGCGTAGATGCCCAACCGCCAAGAAAAGCCGCCAGTGGCACCAGATGATACCCCACGGCCTGTGTCAGCCAAAGCGGGGCCAGACCGCCCAACACGATCGCCACCACCGCACCCAAGCCCGCCCCGGCCCCCACGCCCACAAGACCCGGATCGGCCAGCGGATTGCGGAACAACCCCTGCATCACCGCCCCCGCCACCGCCAGCGACGCGCCCACCAGCACGCCCGTCAGCATTCGGGGCAAGCGGATTTCCCACAAGATCAGCCGGTCTCGGTCAGGCATGGCCTGACCCGATGTCAGCGCCTCAATCAGTGACCAAAGCGAAACACCAGACGCCCCGTGCGACAGACTGAGCAGTCCCGTCAGCAACAATGCGGCCATAAGCGCCAACATGGTCACGCGCGCCTGCGCACCGCGGTCGCCCATCAGGCTTGATGCGTCCAGCGCCACCATCAGCCGCGTCCCGCCGGAATGACCGCCCGCAGCGCCGTGTTCAACTCCAGCGCGGCTGCCCCGGTGCGCGGACCAAATCCCAACAGATACAGACCATCCATCCGCACCACCTGTGCACGCTGTGCGGCCGGGGTCAGCGCCAAAGCGGGATGCGCCAAAAGCTCATCCGCCTCGACAGCCATGTCGCCCCCTCGGTCCATCGCCAGAATTACATCCGGCGCCGCCGCAATCGCGGCCTCATCGGTCAAGGGCTTGTAGCCGATAAAACCCTCAACAGCATTGACCCCGCCAGCCAGCGCAATCATCGCCGCAGCCGAGGTATCGCTGCCCGCCGCCAGAATGCGCCCGCCTTGCAGCGACAGAACAAACATGACCCGAGGCCGCGCGGGCAATGATGCCGCAGCTTGCGCCGCCGCATCCAAATCGCTTTGCGTCCGGGCCAAAAGCTGCGCACCTGCCTCTGGCAGACCCAGCGCTTGGGCGGTGAGACCGATTTTGGCCAGCACATCCGCCGGGGTCCGGGCCTCGGGCAAGATGACCATGGGCACGCCCGCACGGGTCAGAATCTCGATGGTTTCGGGCGG
Organism: Pseudotabrizicola sp.; assembly: GCF_030684215.1. Lineage (GTDB taxonomy): Bacteria > Pseudomonadota > Alphaproteobacteria > Rhodobacterales > Rhodobacteraceae > Pseudotabrizicola. The sequence goes on along the minus strand of NZ_JAUXOV010000055.1, from coordinate 26,090 downwards.
GCCTGCATCATGTTCGGCCAGAATCAGATCAGGCTCCATCGCGATCAGGTTTTCCGGCGACAGGCGGCGGACATAGCCCACATCGGGCAAATCCAGCACCGCCTGAGGAAAACTTGATGTGGTATCGCGCGCGATCAGGCGGTCGCCCTGACCCAGCGCAAAGACGATCTCTGCCGCCGATCCGCCCGCCGCAATCACCCGGCGCGGCCCGTCATCGGCACGCGCTGCTGTGGCCAGCGCCAACAGCAGCAACATCGCCGTCAGTCCGGCATGGACCCCGCCCACCGAAACAAACCTTGCGCGGTTCATGCCAACACCTCTGCCGCCAACCCCTTGGCCATCCGGTCCCAGCCCGAGGTCTCAATATCAGCCTCGGCGCGTTTGCCGAACATTTGCAGGATCAAGCGGCCCTCGGCATCGAATGCCTCGACCGAAACCGCGGGACCGCGTTTGGTGGGTTTGCTGACCAGCCAGACCTCGGCGATGTGGTCGGCGCGCAAATGAAGGTTGAACCGGGGGTCAAGCACGTTTTGCCATGGTCCCATCGGCTCGATCCGCTGCACCGGGCCGGAATGGATCTGGATACAGCCCTCATTGCCCACAAAAAGCATGATCTTCAGCGCCTCGGCGGCAGAGCGTTCCAGCGCCCACGACACGGCATCCACCGGAAGCTGGCGGGCAAAGGTGGAGCCTACAGCGCGGTTGGCCCCCAGCCGGTTCATCTTCAACCGCCGCACCATCGCCAGAAACTGATGCGTGTCGGTCATCTGCGCCCATTCGCTGCGCAGCGCGTCGATGCGGGCCGCGTCAATGCGGGCAGGTTCCGGGGCGGCACGGGCGGCGATTTCAAACGGGGCATCATCGGGCACTGCCAGATCTGAAATCGCTGCGTCAAAGGCGGCCGCATCCGAACCGGCCCCCAGATGAACCTTGTGAACAGCATCACCCGCCGCATCAAACACCTGCACACTGCGCTTCACCCCCTGATCCGTCTCACCACGGACCGCAAAGGCATGGACCCAGTGGCGCGGGAAGATCCGCAGATCAATCTCGTCGCCCAGCACCATCGAGGCATGCGCGCCGGCGTGAAAATTCTTGTAGACCCCGCGCCGTTCATGCACCGCACTTTCGTTGCGGGTCAGCGCCATCACATCGCCCATCTGGCAGATATGCGGCATCAGGCGCGCCGGGTCCGCGACGATTCGCGTGGCCGCCCCGCCCGCCTCGGCGGCGACAAGTTGCGCTTCGGACAGACCAAGCGTGGCGGCAAGATCACGCTCGCGCAGCTTGGGGCGCTCGGCGCGGGCTTGGGTGATCAAAGCGATCATATCAGGGGAAATCAGCATGGCGGTCATCCTTGGCCTTGGGCTTTGACATGGGCAGTGGTCGCATGTCTGGCGGGGGCGTGGCCCCTGGGCTGGATGGCGCGGTGCAATACTTGACGAATTTGCTGGGTTAATCTAGAACCCTGCTCCAACGGGGTCAAGAGCCGATCCCGCAGGGTGCCAGCGTTCCGCCAGCCGACCACAACCGTCGCGACCAAGGGGACACTGATGCAACCGAATTTTTCGGGCCAACCGACCATTGCGGGCGTTGCCCGCCTGATGACAACCGCCGCCATTATCGCCATTGCGACACCTGCCGCCGCGCAGGATGCAACACGTGGAGGAACCTTCCTCGGCCGTCTGATTCTGGGCGCGGGACAGCAAAAGGTGGCCATAGACACGCCGCAGGCAGTCACCGCGGTTGAGCAAGACGACATCGACCGCGAACAGCCCGCCACGGTCGGGCAGATCTTGCTCAACGTGCCGGGAGTGCAGGCGGCAGGATCTGACCGCCCGCTTGGCACGGCGTTCAACATCCGTGGCATCGGCACCACTGAACAGACCGCCAGCGAGGCGCGCATCATCGTCAACGTCGATGGCGTGCCGAAGTTCTACGAGCAGTATCGCCTTGGCTCGTTCTTTAGCGATCCCGAACTTTATCGCCGGGTCGAGGTGCTGCGCGGGCCGGGGTCGGCAGTTCTGTATGGCTCTGGTGCTATCGGCGGCACGGTGAATTTCGAGACCAAGGATGCTGGCGACTTTATCCCCGAGGGCAAGACCGGGGCCGCGCGGCTGAAACTCGGCTATGAAAGCAACGGCGATGCACTCATGGGCTCGGCCATTCTGGCACTGCGCACCGCACCGGGGGCAGAGTTTCTGGCGGCCTTGGGCTATCGCACATCAAACGACTACAAGGATGGCGCGGGCACCACGATCCGTGGCTCTGAATTTTCGTCACCATCCGCGCTGGTCAAAGGCACCTTCCGGCTGGGCGAGACGCAAACTCTGCGCCTGTCGGTCCAGCGCTTTGAAAGCAACGACGACAACGCCACCCTGTCGCAGACCGGCGGTGGCAATGTGATTGCCGATGCCTTTGGTCTGGTGCGGCGTGACACGACCGACACCACGATCAGCGCGGTTTGGCAGGCGACCACAGATCTGGCATGGCTGAACCCAAAGGTCCAGCTTGCTTATTCTGATACCAGCGTTTCCCAGCGTGACGCCCGCAATCTGGCCGGCGTGCCACAAACCTGTCTGCCCGTGGCATCGAATGCCAACGTCTTTTGTGATGTGGATTACGCTTATCGCACGACAATGCTGAAAGTGGAAAACACCGCGACGCAGCAAGGTGCCGGGTGGGAAAACTTCCTGACCGTCGGTTTGCAGGCAACCAACCAAAAGCGCGTGGCCGACAGTTCTGGTCCGCTGGGCTTTCACCCCGAAGGCACCGACCGCAAATTCGGTATTTATGCGCAATCTGAACTGGTTATCGGCGAGCGCCTGACGCTTGTTCCCGGCGCGCGGATCGACTTTGGCACCCGCGATCCCAGCGCAAACGTGCCGGGGGCCGCGCGGGTCAAGGATGAGGCCACGGCACTGACCTTTGCAGCACTTTACAAAATCACCGATGATCTGTCGGTGTTCGGCTCGGTCGCGCGCACCGAACGCCTGCCGACGCTGGATGAGCTCTATTCGTGGTCTGCGACCAAGGCCCCGGCCCTGTCGTTGGAAAAGGAAAAGGCCACCAGTTTTGAGCTCGGCCTTGCTTGGTCGCATCAGGGGTTGTTTTCGGCAGATGACAGCTTGCAGATCAAGGCCACGGTCTTTCGCAACCGGATCGACAATCTGATCACCACGACTCCCACCGTCGATACCGTGTTCCACCGCAATCTGGCCCGCGCGCATTTCAAAGGCGCCGAGATCGAGGCGGGCTACGAGACCGACCGTTTCTTCGGGCGGCTTGCCTACTCGCAGGTGTCGGGCAAGGACAGCGACTTTGGATATACCATCGCCACCACACCGGCCGAATCCCTTGCGCTGACGCTGGGCGGACGGGTGCCGGATCGCGGGATCGAATACGGCTGGCGCGGAAATTTTGCAGACCGCATTACCACCGCCACCCGCAGCACCGCGACCGGGGTTATCACCTCGACCCGTTATGCCGGATATGCCACGCACGACCTGTTCCTTGGCTGGAAACCTCAGTCCGGCGCGCTGGAAGGGGTCAGCGTGCAACTGGCGGTTGAGAACGTGTTTGACAGGGATTACCGCAACAACCTGTCCGCAGATCGCGGGCGCGGGCGGACGTTCAAGGTCAGCCTCGCAAAGGCGCTGACATGGTAAGGCGTCTGGTTTTCGCAGCGATGGCTTTTGCCATCGCTGCCACTGCGGCAACTGCGGCCGGGGCGCAGGATCTGGGGATCGCCCTGAACACGTTGGACCCGCAACCTCAAGCTTGTCGGCTGACCTTTGTGGCCGACAACGCCACCGACACCGACATCACCCGGCTGGTGCTGGAAGCGGTGCTGTTCACCAAGGCCGGGCGAGTCGCACAGTTCACGCTGTTCGACTTTGCCGCTCTGCCAGAGGGGAGGCAACGGGTGCGGCAATTCGATGTGGCAGGCTTGGGCTGCGATGATCTTGGGCAGGTTCTGCTGAACGGGGTGTCAAGCTGTGAGGGCGCAGACTCCACCGCCTGTGCCGCCGCGCTGAAACCACACAGCACCGTTGAAGGCGTAGAGGTAACAGGATGATCCACCTTATGGAGGCACGCGACGCTTTGGTTGGCCTGATCCGTTTGGGGGGGCCGGTGGTTGCACTGATCCTTGCGCTATCGGTTCTGGCGGGCGCAGTTGTGCTGTGCAAGCTTTGGCAGTTCCGCGCCGCAGGTGTGGGGCGGCACACAGGGCTGAAGGCTGCGATCACCGCGCAGGATGCAGGCCAGCACACCCGCGCCCGCGCCTTGGCCGAAGCGGCCCCCAGCCACCTGTCACCCCTGCTGGCCGAGGCGTTGCAGGCACAAAGCGCTGCCACGCGTGATCGTTTGTATACGCTGGCCGAAGACAGGCTCGCGCGGCTGGAGACCGGTTTTCGATTGCTCGACACCATCGCGCAGGTGGCCCCCCTGTTGGGGCTTTTTGGCACGGTTCTGGGCATGATCGACGCGTTCCGCGCGATGCAAGGGGCCGGGCAAGCGGTTGACCCTTCGGTTCTGGCCGGCGGGATCTGGGTGGCGCTGATGACCACGGCGGCAGGTCTTGCGGTGGCCATGCCGGTGTCAGCACTGCTGGCATGGCTGGAACAGCGAATGGCGGCAGAGCGCCGGATGGCCACCACCCTGATCGAAGCCGCCCTATGCCCCGGCTTGAGGGCGCTTGCGGAACCCTCTGTGCAACCGGGGTTTGCGCATGTCCCGGCTTAGGCAATCCACCCGGCGGCGGCCCCTGTCAATGACCTCGCTGATCGACGTGATCTTTCTTCTGCTGCTGTTTTTCATGCTGTCCTCTACCTTTACCCGCTTTGGTGATCTGCCTTTGATCACCGCCTCGGGTGGGGCCAGCGCCAAGGCTGATGCGCCTGCCTTTTTGCGTCTGATGCCCGACACATTGACGCTGGACACCCAGACGCTGGATCTGGCCGCTTTGCCGGGGGCATTGGCCAGCCGTGCGCCGCTCCTGGTCATCTTGGCGCCCGGCGACGGGGTGACGGCGCAGCGGCTGGTGGATGTGCTCGGCGCGCTGCGCGATCAGCCAGACATCACCCTGCGCGTGATCGGAGGCTGACATGTCCCGCCTTGCCCCCCCGACCCGCCGCCGCGCCGAGCCAACAATCACGCTGATCAACGTGGTGTTTCTGATGCTGGTGTTCTTTCTGATCGCAGGTCAGGTCGCCTCGCCCCTCGACAATGACATCCGCCTGATCGAGACCGGGGCACTGGCCACACGCGCGCCTGATGATGCGCTGGCCATCCGCGCGGATGGCACAACGCTGTGGCGCGGCAAGCCAACCTTGCCAGAAGCCTATGCCGCCGCCCGGATCATCGCAGGCGCCGAGGTGCTGCGGTTGGTTCCCGCCCGCGATCTGCCTGCACAGGATTTGCTGCGTATTTCCAACGCTTTGCGCCGTGCCAGCACCGCGCAGGGGGCCTTTGCGATCGAAGTGCGCCTGGTTACCGAACGGTCTGCCCCATGAAAAAAGCCCGCCTTCCCTTCGTTGCCGCGCTTGCGCTGTCTGGCGCTCTACATGCGGCAGGCGCAATTGCCATTGCTCCGCATGAGGATCTTGCGGTTGAGGGCGGCGCTCCCGCCACCATCGCCCTGTTGGGTGAGGCGTTTGAGGATCTTGCCCAAGGCGCGCAGCCGGTTGCCGCCACCAGTGCCCCTCCTGCGCCAACCGGAACGGCGCAGTTCCCCCCCATTACGGCGGCAGCTATGGCACCGCCCCCGTTGTTGCCGTCCGCTGATGTGGCAGATCTGGCTTTGCCGGTGGCTGCGACCATGGCCCCAACGCCCGCCACGCCGACGCTTGCACAGACGGCCAAAGCTGAGACGGCAGCGCCGGACAGATCGCCCAGACCCCGTGCGCGGCTGGAAAAACCATTGGCCAAGGCACCCCCAACCGAAAAACGCGCCGCCAAATCGGCCGCACCTGTGCCTGCCGGAAACGCAGACCGAGCAGCGCACAAAGGGTCGCAAGACGGGCAAGAGGCAGCACCCACCGCCGCCGCATCAGGCGCTGGCAACACCAAACCGGCGCAGCAGGCGGGCAATGCGGCACGCTCCAGCTATCCCGGCCTTGTGCTGCGCAAGATCGAGGGTACTCGCAAGACCGCCAGTTCGGCGCGTGGAACGGTTGTTGTGGCCTTTCGCGTGGCATCGTCTGGCGCATTGGCATCAGCGCGCGTGGCACGCTCAACTGGGGATCCGTCGCTCGAACGCGCCGCGCTTGACCATATCCGCCGCGCCGCGCCCTTTCCGCCACCCCCCGCAGGCGCAGAAACCGAGTTCCGGTTTGAATTTGTCGGGCGACGGTAGCCCTGCACAGGCGCAAAGTAAAAGACTCAGGATTGACAATTCCGACAGAAAAGATCACCTATTCACGATCCGGCCTTTCGGCCAGCCCCATTCCCTGCCCAGGCCACCCGCATGCAAGACCGCCAGCCCCCCAGTTGCCCGCAACCATTGCCAGACATTCGCCCTGCCCCGGCGCATGAGGCGCTGACGGCAGGCGGCGCAAAGGCGCATATCGTGCTGGACGGCCAAGTCTACGTTTTGCGCATCACACGTGCCGGAAAGCTGATCCTGACCAAGTAACCCCAGCCAAAGGGCAAAACCGCCCTGCGAGGATACGATGACCAAACTTCCCTCTCCCTGCATCAGTGTCTGCAAATTCAAACGCGAGGGCCATTGTATTGGCTGTTCGATGACAAAAGATCAGAAAGACATGTTCAAGAAGCTTAAAAAAGAGAAACACCAACACGCCTTTATCGACATGCTGGTGCATCAACAAAATGATATCGGCCGCTATCGTCACTGGGCACCGGCTTACGCCAAACGTTGCGAAAAGCGGAATGTAAAAAGCCCGCTGTAACGCTCAGGCACGATCAGCGCAGATGCGCGCGCAGCATCCAGGCGAATTTCTCGTGGGTTTGGCCCCGCGCAATCGCCAGATCCTGCGTCAGCAGATCGCCGTTTTCTTCCGCCACCGCTGCAATACCGGCCAGTGTGGCCGCCAGCGTTTCCTGGGCTGCAAGCAAGGCCGCAACCATGGCTTCAGCCTTGGCGTGGCCGTCATGCTCGACGATCTTTGACCGCTTCAGCATGGCCGAAAGCTGGCCCTCGGCATGGCCGTCCAGCGCCTTGATGCGCTCGGCCAGATCGTCTTGGGCGGTGAAATGATCTTCATACATGGTCTGAAACAGCGCATGCAGCGGGCCAAAGCCCATGCCCGTCACGTTCCAGTGGAAATTCTGCGCCAGCATCGTGGCGACCACGGTTTCTGCGACGCCCTGATTGAGCGCCTCACACACGGCTTCGCGGGCCGATGGGCTGATTTGGGCTGAAGCTTGCGCCATGCCTGACCTCCTTTAATGAGTTCGGAATTCTGGGGCGAACTGGCTTGCATACAGGCTGGCTATCCGCTTGCACAAGGTAGGGGCAGATAGGTGCGGGGACAACCCCTTTTAGAATAATTCTAAACCTGACAAGTTTACTCAGTCACATCTGATCTTGCCTCTGCGCCAGCTGTGCCGCCAGCCAACCGACCTGCCGCCACGTATGACGCGGCAGGCGTGAGGCGAGAAGAAAGCGCACAGAACTGTCATCCTTGCGCGCGGCCGCGTCCAGCAAACTGGCGATCCACACCTCGTCAAATGACAGCTCGGCCGCGCCGGGTTGGTGCAGCACGGGCGCACGAGGAAGAACCACTGCAAGGCCGCGCAACAGGGCCTCGGCATAGGCTTGGGCGGCCAGATCGGCACGCAAAGACAGCATCGCGCAGGCCTGAAACAGATCAATCCGCGCCCCGGCCTGACAGCGCCGCGCAATCCGGCGCAAGGCTGCGACGGCTGCCGGAATGGGTTGGTTTGGCCCGGTCTGTGGGCTTGGTCGCGCAAGTGCCTGCATGATACATCTCCTTAAACCTGAGTATTATAGTCGGGTAATTTCGCTTCGTCCAGAAGGCATCAAGCGGCCCCCAAAAAACGCGGCCTGATACTCTGCGCTGGACCCGGATGGCGGCAAACGCCACTCTGGCCCCGAATGGAGTGGACCGGGGGGGCGATATGACATTGCACAACGAAGACCTGTGGCAAGCGTTCGGGTTGTGCGATCCGGTTCCGATGATCTCGGCGCAAAGCCTTGGGGTGGCGGTAGAGGACGCAACCTGCCGTGCCGAAGAATTGCGGCTGAGTATCGGCGCAGATCAGATGGCGCGCGCCTATTGGTGCCGCCCGCAAGATACCACCGGGCCAACTCCGGCGGTGCTGCTGATCCACGCCCATGGCAACCGCTATGACATCGGCGCGGCCGAGGTGATCAACGGCCGCCCTGCCCTGTTCGCCCCGACCGGGCGCGCATTGGCCGCACGGGGGATCGCCTCGCTGTGTCTGGATATGCCCTGTTTTGGCAGCCGTGCCGCGCAATCCGAGACTGCGACGACCAAGGCGCTGCTGTGGGAGGGGCGGTCGTTGGCCGGGCAGATGCTGGCGGAAAACCTCGCGGCAGTGCAGTGGCTTGCCGCCCGGCCCGAGGTGCGCGCCGACCGGATCGGGGTGTTTGGCCTGTCGATGGGGGCCACGCTGGCCTATTGGCTAGGCGCGCTGGAGCCGCGCCTGCGCGCCGTCGCACATGAGTGCTGCTTTGCCGATTATCGACAGTTGATCGCGCTTGGCCAGCATGATCTGCACGGGATTTACCTGACGGTGCCGGGCCTGCTGGCGCGGGCGTCAAACGGGCAGATTGCGGGACGGATCGCGCCGCGTGCGCAGTTTATCGGTCTGGGCGATCTGGACCCGCTGACGCCCCCCGCCGCCACAGCTCCGGCGCTGGATCAGGTGCGCGCAGCCTATGCCCAACACGGCGGGCGGCTGGCAATCCACCGCGAAGCCGCCTCGGGCCATTTAGAAACACCTGCCATGCACCGAGCGATGCTGGATTTCATGGCAAGCGCCCTGGCCTAAGCCAGCCGCTGACCATCAGACCCAAAGACATGCACGAATTGCGGCTCATAGCCCAACTCGATCACTGCCCCCCGCCCTAGGTCGGGCTGGCCCGGCAGAACCGCAAGCAAGCCACCGCCCGCGCCCATATCGGCATGCACAACGCTTTCAGGTCCAAGCGCCTCAATCAGCCGCACCTCGGCCCGAATTGGTCCCCCGACCTCGGGGCGCAGATGTTGCGGACGGATGCCGAGCGTCACCGGACCATCGGGCACGCGCACGCCAAGCGGCAGTGGCAGCAATGCCCCACTGTCCAGTTGCACCGACACGCCCTTGGCCTGCCCGGCCCACAGGTTCATGCCCGGCGCGCCGATGAAGCCCGCCACGAACAGATTAGCAGGGCGGTTGAACAGGTTCAGCGGCGTGTCAACCTGTTCCACCTTTCCGGCGCGCAACACAACGATCCGGTCGGCCATTGTCATCGCCTCGACCTGATCATGGGTCACGTGAATCATCGTGGCCCCAAGGCGATCATGCAGTGCCGAGAGTTCTGCCCGCATGCTGACGCGCAATTCGGCGTCCAGATTTGACAACGGCTCGTCCAGCAAGAAGGCAGTCGGGCGGCGCACAATGGCGCGGCCAATGGCCACCCGCTGCCGCTGCCCGCCAGACAACTGGCCGGGGCGGCGTTCCAGCAGCGGCTCAATCTCCAGCATCCGCGCGGCCTCGCCAATGCGGGTGTCAATCTCGGCCTTTGGCATGTTGGTGTTTTGCAGGCCAAAGGCCATGTTGGCGCGCACTGTCATATGCGGATACAAGGCATACGACTGGAACACCATCGCCAGCCCCCGATCCGCCGCCGACCGCGCGGTAACATCGGTGCCGTCAATCTCGATCCGCCCAAAGGTGGGCTTGTCCAACCCGGCGATCATGCGCAGCAAGGTGGATTTTCCGCAGCCGGATGGGCCGACGAAGACCACAAGTTCGCCTTCGTCAATCGTCAAGTCGATGCCTTTGAGCACATCAATAGCGCCAAAACTTTTGCGGATGTCGTGCAACTGTATGCGTCCCATCGGGAACCCCTATTTCAACCCGGTTCCGGCGATGCCCGCCGTGATGAACCGTTGCAGGAAGATAAAGACCAGAACGACCGGGATCATGGTGATGACGGTCATCGCCAGCAGATAGTGCCACTGCACATTCAGCTCTCCGGCATAGGCGTTCAGGCCGACTTGCAGCGTATAGACCTCTTGCCGCGACAACACGATCAGCGGCCACAGGAAATCATTCCAACGCCAGACCACCGAGAAGATCGCCAGCACCGCCAGCGCGGGCGCGGTCAGTGGCAGAACGATCCGCCAATAGATCTGCCATTCGCTGGCATGATCCATCCGCGCCGCCTCCAGCAGTTCATCGGGGATGGTCAGCATGTATTGCCGCAACAGGAACACCCCCGTCGGTGTGGCAACCGTGGGCAGGATCACCCCCCAAAGCGAGTTGATCAGCCCCACCCCCGCCACGATGGAATACAAGGGCACCAGGATCACCGATAGCGGGATCATCAGCGTGGCAATGATCAGCACGACCACAAACCCACGTCCCCGGAACTCGTATTTTGACAGCGCAAAGGCCGCCATCGAATTTGTCAGCAGGGTGATCAGCGTGGCGACCCCGGTCACGAAGATCGAGTTCTTGGTATAGTTCAGGAAATCAAAGCGCAGGAACGGGTCAAGGTAGTTGCCCCAGGAAAACCCCACCTCGCGCACCGGGGTCCGGTTGGCGATGTTGATGCGCTGCACCTCTGCAGGGTTCGCCGGGTCCACCATCTGCGCCACGGTCCCCACCCGGCGCACCTCGGCGAGGGTCCGGGTGCCATCGTCATCGGACACCGAAAACAGTGGCAACAGCCGGTCGTAGCCTTCAACAGCAACCGTTTGCGCCTCATACGGCAGCAAGGTCGGCGGAAACTCCGACAATTGCGCGGGCGATTTGAACGAGGACAGCACCAGCCAAAGTGCCGGACCGAACATGATAAACACGGCAGAGCCCAGCCAGATGAAGGTGAACACATCGGTCCAGTCCCACGCATCGCCCCCTTTGCGGCGGGTCAGAAAGGCCATGGCGCGGCTCATTTCAACTTTCCTTTCCGCTCATTGCGTTTGCCCAGCGCCAGTTGCAGCAAGGTCAGCACGATCAGCACCCCACCCATCAAGATAGACGCCGCCGCTGCAAGTCCGGGGTTTTTCAAGAGCGAGGCAAAGCCGACCTCGTAGATATACTGCGTCAGGAACAGCGTGGCCGTGCCCGGACCGCCCCCCGTAAGCACATAGGCCTCGTCAAACACCTGCACCGCACGGATCAGCGCCAGCACGATCACCACCAGCATATTGGGCATCAACAGCGGCAGCGTGATGCGCCAGAACACGCGGGCGGGCTTGGTGCCGTCCATCTCGGCTGCCTCATACAGATCTCGCGGAATGGCTTGCAATCCGGCCAGCAGGATCAGGGCAAAGAACCCCAATTGCGCCCAGATCGTCACGCCAATCGCGGCGGAAAAGGCATAGTTGCGCTCCAGCAGCCAGTTCACGGGGTCCATCCCCACCCCGACAAGGGCTGCATTCAACACGCCGTTGCGGTCCAGAATCCAGCGCCAGATCAAGCCCACAACAACCGGCGACAACAGCACCGGAAAAAAGAAAACCGCCCGCCAGAAGCTGAGCGCGCGCAGCGCCCGGTTCAGGATCAGCGCGGTGATGGTCGCGGCCACGATCAGCAGCGACACTTGCAGCACAACAAAAGTGCCGGTGTTGCGCAGGGCAATCCAGAACTGATCTTCCTGACAAGTCATCAGATTGGTGTAATCGGTGCAGCGAAGCAGCCGTTCATATTGGCCCATGCCAACATAGGTGCGGTCAGGAAGGAAAAGGGCCGCGCCGGTCGTCATCGAATAGGCGATGTTGATGACCAGCGGCAGCAAGACGAAAATGGTAAAAATCGCCATGTTCGGCAACAGGAAAAACGCCACCATACCGCCCTGCCCCGCCACTCGTTGCCAAAGGCGCAAGGGCGCATCCAGCAGACGGGCGAGCCAGCCCAGGGGGGCCGTCACAACGGCCCCCAACATTCCCTTTACCCCGGTCATGGCTTACTGAGCCGCCGCGACCTGTTCAGCGATGTCCTGATCGATGCGCGCAAACGCGTCGTCCAAGGTCAACTCACCCGCCATCACCTGACTGATCCGGTTAACCAGCGCGCCATAAACCGGTGAGGCCCACTTCCAAGCAGGAAGCGCACCAGCGGCAGGCAGGATATCACCCGCAGCCGCCACATAGGCATCAAGCGCTGCGCCTACATTCACATCATCAGTCTGCCAGTTCAGGCCACCAGCAGCCGCGACGCCGGCATGGGCAGGCAAGAACAGGGTGCGCTCGGAGAACTCTTTCACGATATCTTCACGCGCGAAATATTCCATGACTTTTGCCACTTCCTCGGCGTTCTGGGTGTATTTCACCGCGACCAGCGCAGCCCCCCCGGCCAGACCGGAACATCCGGCGGTGCCGCAAGGCGATCCGGTGGCCACCCAGTCAAACCCGTCGCCGATCTTGGTCGACAGGTTGGCGATTTGCCAACTGCCGGAATAATAGAATGGGATCGCCGCGTTGATGAAGTCGTCCGCCGCCGCACGATAGGTAGATCCCGATGCCGCAACCCATGTGTCACGCAGCATCTGGCCGCCCTCGACCCAGCCAACCAGTTTGGCGGCAAAGGCTTTGGTTCCGTCATCCACCGGCACAGGCATGCCGTCAGCACCGATGTAATCCGCGCCATAAGACACATTTGGCCCAGAGATCCGGTGGCCCGAACGGTCGATGGCAAAGGCGGCGGCGGTGCCTTGCGATTTCGCGACCTGATCGGCAGCGTTCACCCAATCATCCCAAGTGGCCCCCTCACCCGGCAACGCCACGCCCGCCTGTTCAAACAGGGTCGCGTTGGCAAAACCGCCTGTCAAGGTAAGCTGGGTCATGAACCCGGTGATAGCATCACTGCCATCTGTCCGCATCCAATCTGCATGGGCGCCAAAGTTGGTGCGCCAATAGTCCGGGTCCGCCAGATACGGCGTCAGATCCAGCCAATGCGGTGCCAATGTCTTGATATTGGTTACGCGGGCGATATCGGGGCCAGAGCCTGCTTCAAGCTGAATTTGCAGCTGTTCTTGCACAACCTTATAGGCCACCTCGTCCAGAATGACGTTGATGCCGGGGTTTTCCGCGTTGAAGCGCGCGACAAGGTCTTTCATCACCTCGCCCTCGACCCCGTCAGAATACCACATCAGACGCACGTCACCGGCAAGCGCGGTCGTGCCCATCAGGCTGGCACCGAGTGCCAGTGCGATCATTGTATTTTTCATGTCGTTCTCCTCCTTCTGTTATAGCCCGGCCTCCCGCCGGGGTCGTTCTTAGCGGTGCAGGGTTCTGTGCCCCACGACCGTCCATTCCTTTGGATTGACTGTCCGCCCCTCCGCCTCGATCCGGCCATCAGCGTGAAAGTGAACCGGGCCGTATTCAGGATCATCAATCGTGACTGTAGCACGCGAATTTGCGCCAATGTCAGGAGTAAGTTGCGAGAATTGCGCGGCGTAATCATCAAGCCCCTTTGCTGCGTGACCCATCCGCACAATCCACCACCCATGGCACCCTGCAAGCCGCAATTCGCAGCCTGCTGTGGGGCCATCGGCGACCATTTCCAGCGCACCGGAAGCGCGGACCACCATAGCGCCTTCGCCCACGGCCGCCGCTGCCATATCACCCATCAACCGGGTGTCATCAAAGGCAATGGCCGGAAACCAGCAATGAGTGAAGCCCGGCTGTTCTGGCTGGCCATCAAACCACACCAGCGCCAGACCGCGATACTGCTGCACCCTTGGCACCGAGGCAGACCCACCCCAATACGACGGACGGCCATAGCCGGAATGAATCACCTCGCCCGGATGGTTGATCCAGATCTGCGCATCCGGGTTCCGCCCCATGCGGGCATGCAGCAGGGTTTCCTGATAGCCCCAGTCAAACCAGCGGTAAGCCGCCGTCGATCCCATGGCCCAATCCGGGGTTTTTGCATGATACAGCGCGGCAAAGCGGCCTTCACCTTGCGCGAACATCCATTCCTGTTCGCCCGCCGCAAGACTGGCGCGCGCGGCCAGACCCGCATCCAGTTGCAATCCATGATCACGCAAGGCCAGCGCCAGCCCCGGCAGGCAGTGGAAGCGCGCACCAAACTGGCCCATGCCCCACAACATGCGGGTGATGGCCGACAATTCCAGCGTGCGGCCCGCGCGCAGTGTGTGTTCATAGCTGCGCCCTTGGGCGGCCGTGATCACGCCATGATGCGCGGAATTGGCTACCACCTCGATCAACCGCACCACGGCGCGGCCTGCGCGCGCCCGGATATCAGCATCGGGCGCGAGGGCGTAAAGCGCGGTTAACCCTTTCAAATCAATTGGGAAATAGGGGGCTGAGTTGAATTCGGCCATCTCCCATTCCTCGAAGTGATCCAGCCAGGCCCGCACGCGGTCGCGCCCGGTGGCAGACTGTTCCACCCCCGTGCGGCCTGACCGGCGGAAAGTGGCCTCGGGCAGCAGATGCCCCGCCAGATAGGCCGAGGTGTGGAACAGCAGCGCGTGGTTTTCGCTGAAATACCACTGCACGTCATTGCCCGGCTCGTCCATCCAGTAGCGATAGCCAAGGATGGCAGAATCAATCCGGTCGCGCACCCGGTCGGACAGCAGATGCCCAAACCGGGTGCGCCCCCAGAGCAGCGGCACCAGCGCGAAATCGGCGCAATCCCAGCAATCCTCGATCGCGGGGAGGGTCGCGTCGATCATCGCTTCGGTCTCGGGGCCGGAAAGCCCCTGCGCCAGCCGTGCAAGTGCCGCCACCGTGTCGGGTTCGGCGCGGTTGGCGACCCATGTCAGCGCCTCGTCGATCCGCGCCGCCAGCGTGTCGGGGGCGGTGCCTTGTGCGGCCAGATCGCAGACCTCGACCCCAAAGGTGCGGGTGGCAGAAAAGCCGTCTGCGGTCAGCGTGGGGATGAAGTGCCGGAAATCGCCGGGCAGGTTTTCAGCCCGGTCGATGACCAGCTGTGCCGCCCCTGCGGGCAAATGCCGGTGCAAGGCGGCGGGATGGTGCGACATGAAATCGCCCTCGACCCGGATTGCCACATCGACATCCATCGGCATCGGCACCGGCAAAACCAGCGCCACCTCGCCCCCGGTATAGGCCGGTTGGTCAAAGTGCATCGTCGCAAGTGCCGTTTCCATCGCGCGGGCGTGGTCAGTGGTGCAGGCGGTGGGGATGCCCGCCTCGGCCTCCGGACCGTTCAGCCAGTCAAGCTGGATGTAATAGCGGGCATCACGCTCGGCCAGATCGTCAAAGAACACCTGCACGCTGTTGTCGCCCGCGTGCAGCGTCACGTCGAATTCAGCGGCGGTTTCCGCGTTGCGCTTGTAGGGGGCCATCCATCCCACTTCCGTGCCGTTCACGAACAGCACCGCCCCGCCGCAGGTGCGCAGACTCAGGCGCGCAGGCCCGGCAGCGGCCGCCCGGATCACCGTTTCCGCCCATGTCGCAAGATGGGTGGGCCGGAACCAGAACCCCGACAGATCAAGGCGCGGCGATCCAAAGGGCAACCAGTTGCGCGCCGCCTCGAACGCATTGGCCACCTGTGGCCGCTGGTCGCGACGATCCGCCGCAAACTGCGTGCG
Organism: Pseudotabrizicola sp.; assembly: GCF_030684215.1. Classification (GTDB taxonomy): domain Bacteria; phylum Pseudomonadota; class Alphaproteobacteria; order Rhodobacterales; family Rhodobacteraceae; genus Pseudotabrizicola. The sequence goes on along the minus strand of NZ_JAUXOV010000055.1, from coordinate 10,351 downwards.
GCAGGGGTATTCGTGCGGGATGAAGTTCTTGTCCTTGGTCAGGAAAAAAAACGGGTCCATCTCTCCCGCCATTGGCAGGTCAGGCAGGTCGAACCGCGCCTCTGCGGTCGGACCAAGACGCCAATATCCAACAGCCGCGCCGGGGGTCAGGGGATGGGACAGAAAGCCTTGCATGTCAGATGATTACCTAAGCGATGAGACAGGAACGGGGGTAAAGTCGGTATAGGCCTGATTTTCACCGGTCATGCCCCAGACAAAGGCATATGGCCCGGTGCCCGCCCCCATATGGATGGACCACGCGGGCGACAGCACCATATCGCCATTGGCAATCACCAGATGCCGGGTCTGATCGGGGCGGCCCATGAAGTGCATCACCCGGTCATCATCGCCCATGTCAAAGTAGCAATAAGCCTCCATCCGGCGTTCGTGCAGATGGGGCGGCATGGTGTTCCACATGCTGCCGGGGGCAGGATCGGTGATGCCCATCAAGAGCAGACAAGACGGCGAGACTTCGGGGTGGATATACATTGCCAAGGACCGCACATTGGCCTTGGCCGGCTCGCCCAAGCGGATGTGCTTTGCCTGATCGCGGCGGATCAGACGAGTCGGATGATTTGCCCCGGCCGGTACGGAGTTGAGGTAGAACCACGCCGGATGGGTGGCGTCATCGCTGCGCATCTCCACCCGCTGCACGCCGCGTCCGATGTAGAGGATATCACGGTTTCCCATGGCGTAGTCGTTGCCATCCACCGTCACCACCCCCGGCCCGCCCAGATTGGCAAGCCCGCCCTCGCGTGCCGAAAAAAAGAACTCGGTCCCCAGGTCTGCGCCATCGCCGAACACCAGCGGCGTATCTGTGGGCACCGCGCCGCCAAGGATCATACGGTCGACATGGGTATAGGTCAGCCGCAACTGCCCCGGCGCAAAGGCCCCCTCAACCATATAATCGGCGCGCAGGCGGTCGGTGGTGGCGGTCATCACATCGGCGGGGTTGCCGCCATAGCGCACGTCCATCATGCCGCCACCCCTGCGGTTGCCAATTGCCCCTCAGCCTCGACCAGACACAGGATCGCCAGCGCCTGACCATAGCCAGTGGGTTGCAACGGGATGTCGCGGTAAAACTGCAGATCCGGCCCCATCCGCGTGCCGTAAGACACGTTTTGCACTGTGCCCTGATCGTCGATGTTCACCATTACCGCCTGCACAGCGCGCCACCCGGCCTCGGCCCAGTCGGCCCCGCCGATACCTTGCCCTGCCGCCTTCAGCAGTCCGTAAGCAAAACCAGCCGTAGCACTGATCTCCTCATAGCTTTGCGGATCATCCAGCAGCGTGCGCCATGCCCCGTTTTTGGTCTGCAACGGCAGCAACGCCTGCACCTGAGCGCGCAACACCTCGGTCAGATACAGCCGGACCGACCCCGGCAGGTCCGGCACCTCAAACAGGTCAAGAATACAGGCCGTGATCCATGCATTGCCCCGCGCCCAGCGCGCACGGGCGAAGTTGTGCCGCCCGTCAAAGGTCCAGCCATGGAACCACAAACCGGTGTCCGGGTCCGACAGATAGCGCGCATGCACCAGAAACTGGCGGATCGCTTCGTCCACCAGTTCGGGCCGCCCCGCCGCATGGCCATACCGGGCCAAAAACAACCCCGCCATGAACAGCGTGTCATCCCACAATTCGCCGGGGTTTACCTTGTCGGACACATCATGCTGAAATCCGCCCTCGGCCGTGCGCGGGGCATCAGCCATCAGACGATCCGCCCAATCGTCCAGCGCAGGCCGCCAGCGTGGATCGCGGGTTTCAGACCACAACAGCGACAACGCCAGCATCGGCGCGGTGGTGTTGATGTTCAGCCCCGGCAGGCCGCGGTCAAGATGGCGGGCATACCAACTCTCCAGCAACGCCTGCAAAGCCGGGTCACGATGCCGCCGCCACAGCTGCGCCAAGCCATAAAGCCCAACCCCCTGCGGCCATTCCCAGCTGTCAAAGCTGATGTAATCGCCTGCTGTCCCGTCAAGATTTGGCTCATCAAACTGGCCATCGTGGCGCAGGTCGGTCAGACCCCGCACCAATTGCCCAAGCTTGCGCCTGATCTGATCAGCCTGTGGTCGCATCTTCCCCCCTTGGCCCATGTTTTGGTCCTTGAATCAGATCATGGCAGTGCAAAAAATTTGCACAACATGAAAATTTTTTGCATGATAGGCGGGCACATTGGAAAGTTACCCCATGCACAGCACGCCACCGGGCAAAAGCGGCAAACCAAGCCGCCGCATCAGACTGGACGATCTGGCAACCGCTTGCGGCGTGTCCATCGCCACCGTGTCACGCGCGCTGTCGGGCGCGCCGGGGGTGCGGCCAGAGCTGGTGGAAAAGATCCAGCGCAAGGCGCAGGAGTTTCGCTATGCCCTGCCCTCGACCCTGTCTGGCCAGCGGCTGCTGATCCTTGCCAGCCCCGCCGCGATGGAAGATTACGCGCGCAGCCAGTTCACCCTGAACGTCATGCAAGGCATTGAAGAACAGGCGAAACTTTTGCGGGCAGCAGTGATGACCCAGCCGATCACCTCGACCGAACAGGAACGTCAGACACTTGCCGAGGTGGCGAATGACCCAAGTGTAGCGGGCCTGTTGTTCCTGACGCTGGATGACGAAGACATGCTGACCGCCGCGCGCGCCTCGCGCAAGCCCGTGGTGCTGGTCAACGGGGATGATCCGTTGATGCAACTGTCTTCGGTCGCGCCGTCAAACCGGGCAGCTGCAACGATGGCGACCGATTACCTGATGCGGCTGGGACACCGCCGCATTCTGTTTCTTAGTCGCCGGGGACGCCGCACGATTGAGCGGCGCTTTGAGGGTTGGCGGGATCGCATGACGCTTGGTGGCGTGGCACTGGATGCGGGCTTGCAGATTGATGTGGCAGACTGGTTACCCGATTGCGCGGCACAAGCGGTGAAGGACAGGATCCAGCGCCACGGTGTCGATTTCTCGGCCGTGCTTTGTGCCAGTGATAGTCTGGCCATGGGCTGCATGCAGGGGCTGGCATCGCTTGGCCTGTCTGTACCGGGGGATGTTTCGGTGCTTGGCATGGACGGGCTGGCGCAGGGGGCGTTTTTCACGCCACCCCTGACCGCGATTGAAATGCCGATGCGCCATATTGGGGCCGCTGCCGTGGATCTGCTGCGTGATTTGAGCTTTGGCGCCCATATGCCCGCGCGCCGGATCGAGCTTGCCTGTCGGCTGATAGAGCGCCAGTCTTGTGGCCCCGTCAAAGCCAGCCCCTGACTTTGGCCGCGCAACGGGACTGTGATTTGGCCTGCGGCAAGACCACCCGTAAGGTTGCAAAGGCTGGGGCGCGATAAGGCTGTGTGAATGAAACCATGGATGGTGCTTGGCCTTTTGGTGCTGGTCGCAGCCTGCGGGCTGACGCCGCCCCGGTCGGGTGGTGATATTTTGGTCATCGGTGATTCCGTGATGGCGTGGAACAGGTCGGGCGGCGCTGATATTGGCAGTGCAATCGGCACCGAGCTTAACCGCGATGTGGTCAGTCGCGCCGCCTTGGGTGCGCGTGTCCGGCCTGGCGCGCTTGGGGCCATCGGGCGGCTTGGCATTCCCTCGCAGCTTTCACCGGGACGGTGGAACTGGGTGGTGATGAACGGAGGGGCCAATGATCTGGGGTTCAACTGTGGTTGCACCCCCTGCGACGACGAGATTGACGCGTTGATGTCAAAGGATGCCAGCACAGGCTCTATCCCCGACCTGATTTTGACGGCACGGTCGCAGGGCGCACAGGTGCTGTGGGTTGGCTATTATGCAGCGCCGCAATCAGAGTCTTTCAAAGGCTGTCGTCCCGGCCTTGTCGAGTTGGAACGGCGCATCGCGGCCTTTGCCAGCGCAAGGCAGGGCGTGTTCTTCATAGACTCAGAAGATGTGTTTGATCCGAACAATGCCGCGCTTTTTGCATCGGACAAAACCCACCCGTCACCCGCAGGCTCTGGCGTGATCGGGCGGTTTATCGCGCGTGAGATCAATGCCCGCACACCGCGCTGATCGGGCACAGTATGGCCAATGCGCAACGCCAGTGATCAGTGGTCAGGCCACAGCGCTGCGTGGTGCCCCCCGGACTTCTCTATTGCCGTCGATGATGATAGCCCCACCCTTTCAACCCAAGGGGATGAATGCAGGTTTTGGACCGCCTTGAAACGCCAGTCTCTGTGACCACTGACCAAGCCGATGGCGCGGTCAGCCTGCACCTTGCGGGGCGGTTTTCGCTTGGAGATCTGACGGCGCTGCATGGCGCACTGATGCAGGCGGCAACGGCGGGGCCGTTTTTGGTGGATCTGTCAGGCGTCACACGGCTGGATACCGCCGCCGCTTGGGCGATTGCCGAGGCTGACGCAAAGGCAACAGCGGCCGGGCATTCCATGCAGATTACCGGGGCAAGCGCGGACAGCGCAGCCCTGATCCAGACCGTGCGCGATGCCCTGCCCAATCCCGATACGCCCCCCGCAAAACCCATGACGCTGGCCCTTTGGCTGGACGGATATGGCCGCTCGGTGATGGGGGCGGTCTCATTTTTGATGCAGCTTCTGGGCTTTTTGGGGCTGTTCCTGTCGCGCCTTGCACGTGCGCTTCGGCATCCGTCTGAATTCCGGCTGACCGCCCTTGTGCATCACTGCCACGAGGTCGGGCTGAAGGCCGTGCCGATTGTAGCGCTGATGGCGTTTCTGATCGGGATTGTGCTTGCGTTTCAAGGGTCTACCCAGCTCAAGCAATTCGGGGCCGAGGTCTTTGTGGTGGATCTGATCGCGGTGTCGATCCTGCGCGAACTGGGCATCTTGCTGACCGCCATTATCGTGGCAGGTCGCACGGCATCGGCCTTTACCGCCGCAATCGGGTCGATGAAGATGCGCGAAGAAATTGACGCAATGCGCACGCTGGGCATTGATCCGGCGGCGGCGCTGATCGTGCCGCGCGTGCTGGCCTTGCTGTTGATGCTGCCCATTCTGGGGATGATCGCCAATGCGGCGGGCCTGTTCGGCGGCGCGCTGATGAGTTGGGTGGAACTGGGCATATCCCCCGCCATGTTCCAGTCACGGCTGATCGAGGGCACGGATGTGTCGCATCTGATGGTCGGTATGATCAAGGCTCCGTTCTTTGCCATCATTATCGGTGTGGTGGGCTGTCATGCTGGAATGCAGGTTGGCAACAATGCTGAGTCGCTGGGCCAGAAAACCTCGGCTGCGGTGGTGACGGCGATTTTTTCGGTGATCGTCATTGATGCGCTGTTTTCAATCTTCTTCGCGCAGGTGGGCATATGACGGTCGCGACAGATCCTACCCCGGTGATCCGTCTGCGTGGGATTCGCAACCAGTTCGGCAGTCATGTCGTGCATGACGGGCTTGATCTGGATGTTTACCGGGGCGAGATTCTGGGCGTCGTCGGCGGGTCGGGCACCGGAAAGTCGGTTCTGCTGCGGTCCATCGCGGGCCTTCAGCGCCCTGTGGCCGGAGAGATCGAGGTGCTGGGCACCGATGTGCGCGCCGCCAGCGAGGCCGAGCGCATAGCACTGGAACGGCGCTGGGGCGTGATGTTTCAGGATGGCGCGCTGTTCTCGTCGCTGAACGTGCGCGAAAATGTCGAAGTGCCGATGCGGGCGGTCGAGGGGTTGGACCCGGCCTTGCGCCGTGCGATGGCCGATCTGAAAATCTCGATGTCCGGCCTGCCCTATCTGGCGGGGGACAAGTACCCGTCGGAACTGTCGGGCGGCATGCGCAAGCGCGCAGGACTGGCGCGGGCCTTGGCGCTGGACCCCGAAATTGTGTTTCTTGACGAACCCACCGCCGGACTGGATCCGATCGGGGCCGCCGATTTCGACACGCTGATCCGCCAGCTTAGTGATACCATGGGACTGACCGTATTTTTGGTCACACATGATCTGGACACGCTCCATGCGATCTGCGACCGCATTGCAGTGCTGGCCGAGAAGAAAGTTCTGGTTACAGGCACCATGGACGAGATGTTGCGCGTCGATCACCCGTGGGTTCACGATTATTTTCACGGGCCACGCGCCCGCGCGGCCCTGACCGCCAAAGATGCGCAGAAAGGCAGTTGATCCTGTGGAGACCAAAGCAAATTACGTCCTGATCGGAGCTTTCACACTGGCCGGGCTTTTGGGCATCCTTGGGTTTTTCCTGTGGTTCGCGCAGGTGCAGCTTGACCGTCAGTTCAGCTATTACGAGGTGAAGTTCACCTCGGTCTCGGGGTTGGCCACCGCATCTGATGTGCGCTTTGCCGGGTTGCCCGTAGGTCAGGTGGTTGATGTGCGCCTGTCGCCGGATGGGGATGGCACCGTGCGGGTCCGGTTGGAAATCGGCACTGATGTTCCGGTGCGCACCAGTTCGGTTGCCACCATTGAATCGCAAGGTGTCACGGGCGTGTCCTTTGTCGGGATCAGCCCCGGTGAGGCGACGGACCCGCTTTTGCGCGCTACCAGCCTTTTAGACATCCCCCAGATTGAAGCCGGCCGGTCGATGCTGCAAAGCCTGACCGAGGACGCGCCGCAATTGGTCGAACAAGCCCTGCGGGTGATGCAAGACCTGTCTAACCTTGCCAGCACCGAAAATATCGAGCGCGTGGGCAGCATTCTGGAAAACGCGGACACAGCCTCGGCGGGGCTGTCCAAGGCGCTTGAGGATTTTTCGGTCGTGGCTTCTGCAGTGGCAGATTTTGCCGACAATATCTCGGCTTTCAACGTCACGCTGGAGGGCCTGACCGGGCGGGCAGAAAGCCTGTTCGAGACGGCAGAAACCACGCTCAGGAATGTAGATGGGCTGGTCACTGAATCGCGCACAGCGCTGTCCAGCGGCACCGCTACGTTGGATCAGGCAACCACCACCCTGGCTTCGGCAGATCGCTACATCACCGAAAACCTGAAGCAGACGACCGAAGAAGCCCGCGCCAGCATTGCCGAGTTGCGCGTGCAAATAGACCAGATCGGGACGCAAGCGCGTGAGATGGTGGCCGAATTCCGTCTGACAGGCGAAGCTGCGACCGCGCGACTGACGCAGGTTGAAACAACAATTCGCGCCACCGATGCTATGATCGCTGATCTGACAGCCACGTTAGAGACATTCGACAAGGCCACCACGAACTTTGATGCACTGGTCATGGGCGACGGCACTGCACTGGTGGCCGAGGCACGGGCGGCCATCAAACCCATCTCGGACGCAGCCAATGCCGACCTGCCCGCGCTGGTGGCCGATATCCGCTCTGCCGTCGAAACGGCCAACCGCACGATTACCGATGTTGGTCAAAGCCTGACCGATGCTACCGGCAAGGTTGACGGGCTGATGGATGATGCAAGTGCTGCCGTCACCACCGTCACCGATACGTTCAGCCGCGCGAATGAAACGCTGAGTGCGATCAACTCTGCGCTGGTGGTCGGCGAACGCACTCTGACAGCGGCCGAGCGCACCTTTGACGGCGCCGACCGGGTGATCAACAATGATGTGGCCGCGATCACCACCGATCTGCGCCGCACGATCGACACCCTGGATCAGGCCATCGCGCAGGTGTCGGCTGATATTCCGGCAGTGACCGCTGATCTGAAAGCCGCAAGCGAGGCGGCCCGGCAAGCCTTTGACGAAGTGGCACGCACGGCTTCGGCTTCGGGCCAGCCGATCCGAGACTTTTCCGCCAATGCCTTGCCGCAGTTCACCCGGTTGTCGCGCGAAATGCGCGATCTGATCGGCAACCTTGACCAACTGACCCGCCAGATCCAGCGCGACCCGGCGCGGTTCTTCCTTGGGGGAACCAATACGCCCGCCTATCGCCAGTAAGCCTATCGCCAGTATAGAAAGAGCACTGCCATGCTTCGCCCGATCGTGACCGCCCTCGTCGCCACCGCCTTTTTGTCAGCCTGTTCAGCCATCTCAGCGCTGAACAGCGCCGCAACGCCTACGCAAAGCTATGACCTTCAGGCCCCTGTCGATGTGCAGGTTGCGCGCAGCAGCCTTGCGCGCCAGCTTGTGGTCGAAGTGCCCACAGCTCCCGGCGGGCTGATGACGGATCGCATCATGATCCGCCCGCGTCCGCTTCAGGCGCAATATCTGACCGATGGGCAATGGGCCTCAGAGGCGCCCCTGATGATGCAAACGCTGATCGTGCGCACGCTGGAGGACAGCAACGGCTTTCGCTATGTCGGACGCCGCCCGCTGGGCAGCTTTGGCGATTATGTGCTCATCTCGGAAATGACCGACCTTCAGGCCGAGGCAGCCCCCGACGGCAAAAGCGCCACCATCCGCGTCAGGCTGACCGCAAGGCTGGTGCGCGAAAGCGATGCGTCGGTCATGGCAACCCGTACCTTTAACGCCAGCGTTCCGGTTGCCACCACTGAAACCATTGCTCTGGTCGAAGGGTTCAACAGCGCCACACAAAGCGTGCTGAAAGATCTTTCGGCGTGGGTTCTGTCATCCCTTGGGGTGCGCACCGGATAGACGACACAGGGCAAACCCTTGCCAGATAACGCACCAGAGCGATGATGCCGTCGGGCTTCCTACCTTCACCCAAATGCATTTCGCTCTGCCGTTGCGTTAGGGTCAGGACCCATTGATCATCCGCTCGCGGCGTGATTCAGCCTCCGCAAGGAGACTGACTGATGAGCAACCTTTTTTGGCTGACGGACGCGCAGATGGCGCGGCTTCAACCCTTCTTCCCGAAGAGCCACGGCAAACCCCGTGTCGATGATCGGCGAGTGTTGAGCGGGATAATCTTCATTAATAGCAATGGCTTGCGGTGGTGCGATGCGCCGAAGAAATATGGCCCACCAAAGACCCTCTACAACCGCTGGAAACGGTGGAGCGACAAGGGTGTCTTCGCCCGTATGATGGTTGGCCTGGCAGCCGAGGCCGCCGTCGCGAAGACAGTTATGATCGACGCGACCTACCTGAAGGCACACCGCACGGCGACCAGCCTACGGTCGAAAAAGGGGGAGCCGGTGACCAGAGGGGCCGTCTGATCGGCCGAACCAAGGGCGGCATGAACACCAAGTTGCATGCCGTTACCGACGCCGAGGGCCGCCCGCTCCGCTTCTTCATGACCGCAGGCCCCCTCTCGGCGATACAGGCATCGCCTGCCGGGCAACGAGTCAGTGACTACACCGGTGCGGCGGCCCTGCTGAGCAGCCTGCCAAAGGCGGAATGGTTGCTTGCCGACCGCGGTTATGATGCAGACTGGTTCCGAGATGCGTTGAAAGACAAGGGGATAAAGCCCTGCATTCCCGGCAGGAAGTCGCGCGGCAAACCCATCAAGCATGACAAGCGACGCTACAAACGCCGCAACCGCATCGAGATCATGTTCGGGCGGCTCAAGGACTGGCGACGGGTCGCAACACGCTACGACAGGTGCCCGAAGGTCTTCCTCTCCGCCGTCGCCCTCGCCGCAACAGTCATGTTCTGGCTATGATGCGAGAACGAGATGCCGTAACGGGGCCTGCGTCGCGACCCGCCCGTTACCGTTGCAATATCGAGGGCAAGCTGGCGCCATTCCCGTATTGAATCCATCGGGAGGACTTCGGGATGAAGCTGTTTGTCGGACTGGACGTGTCGCTGGAGAAGACCGCGATCTGCGTAATCAACGAGCATGGGAAGATCGTGAGGGAGGCGCAGGCGGCCAGCGAGCCGGAAGCGCTGACACGGTGGATGAGGGAGCTGGACGGCACCATCGCCGCTATCGGTCTTGAAGCCGGCCCCCTGTCGCAATGGTTGCACCGCGGGCTGACCGAAGCGGGACTGGACGTCGTGCTGATGGAGACCCGGCAGGTGAAGGGGGCGCTGAAAGCCATGCCGATCAAGACCGATCGTCGGGACGCCGAGGGTATTGCGCGCCTGCTTCACCTCGGCTGGTTCCGGCCGGTCCACTGCAAGTCCGTCTCGGCGCAAGAAGTTCGCGCCGTGCTTGGTGCCCGCAAGGCCGTGCAACAAGGCTTTATTGCCTTGGAAATGTCTCTGCGCGGGCTCTTGCGAAACTTTGGGCTCAAGGTCGGTGCCATCTCTCGGGGGCGGTTCGAGCAGCGCATCCGTGAACTGGTAGCAGGCACTCCCATGCTGTTGGCTGCGACGGGACCGCTGCTCCGCGCGCGGTCCTTTTTACGGCAGGAACTGGCGGGACTGGAGCGCCGTGTTCGCCAACTGGCCCAGGATGATCCCGTTTGCCATCGGCTGATGTCGATGCCGGGGGTCGGCGCGGTTGTCGCTCTGACCTACCGATCAGCCGTCGACGATCCCTCCAGGTTCACGTCCTCGAAGAAGGTGGGGCCATGGGTTGGCCTGACGCCCTCGCGGAACCAGTCTGGGGA
>NZ_JAUXOV010000077.1 GCF_030684215.1 Pseudotabrizicola sp. | reverse complement strand
GGGCGTTCTCGTCCTAAAGGCCTTTAAGTTGTTTCGCCTCGCTGACGCCGTGCTCGCGGCACAGATCGGCGACGGAAACCCCCGCCCCATGCTCTTGCAGAATGCCGACAATCTGGTCTTCGGTGAACCTGCTGCGCTTCATCTCTGGTCCTTTCGGTTGGGCCAGAGTCTACCTCAAACTGGATTAGGCGGATGCGGCAACGTCAATGTAAATGGAGGGCCCCGAATCACGCAGGACCCTCCATCCACCCCACGTGCTCCCCTAGCACCACACGTGTTCTGAAAAAGGGTCCGAGGCATACTGCCTGTTACATCCGACGTTATGCGCAGTCGCCCCCCACTCGCAAGCGATGCGAACTTAAAACTGTCTCGACTTTTGAAACACAACAAAAGACCCCGCAAGACGGGGCCTTTTTGGGTCAACCCAATGAAACCCTTAGGCGTAAGCGCTTTCTTTGCCGAAATGCTTGACGAGCATATAGTAAACGACTGCCCGGTACTTACTGCGGTTCGACCGGCCATAGGTGTCGATCACAGCGTCGATGGCTTCCATCAGCTTTGGGCTGTCTTCCAGACCAAGCTTTTTCATCAGGAAGTTCTTTTTGATCGTCTCCAACTCTGACGGATCACTGCCTGCGACAGTTGACGCATCATTGTTATAGATCGCGGGGCCGCACCCGATGGTCACCTTCGTAAGAAGCGCCATATCGGGTGTCATGCTGCACTTGGAGGAAAGGTCTTCGGCGTATTTCGCGATTAAATCGTCACGTTTGCTCATGCTTACTGTCCCTGTCAGGCTTGGTTACCGTTCACCAAGTACCTTTATGTCTTGGCTAACACGAAGCTTAGCCAGAAAAGACCCAATGAACCAAGGGAAAAGTCGTGGGGTTTTCACCCCAGACCCTGACGTGGAAGGCCACCACCGCTGACCTACAAGAGAGGCGCAGCGGTGGCGGTGGCATCACTTCAATAGCGATAGTGTTCCGACTTGAACGGCCCATCAATCGCCACACCGATGTAATCGGCTTGATCGCGGCGCAGTTCGGTCAGCTTTACGCCAATCTTTTTCAGGTGCAGACGCGCTACTTTTTCATCAAGTGCCTTGGGCAGGATGTAGACACCCGGCTTGTATTCCGTGCCTTTGGTCCAAAGTTCAATCTGCGCCAGAACCTGATTGGTAAAGCTTGCCGACATCACAAAAGACGGGTGGCCGGTGGCATTGCCAAGGTTCAGCAGGCGCCCCTCGGACAGAAGAATGATCCGGTTGCCCGAAGGCATCTCGATCATATCCACCTGTTCCTTAATGTTGGTCCACTTGTGGTTCTTCAGCGCGGCAACCTGGATTTCATTGTCGAAGTGGCCAATGTTTCCGACAATCGCCATATCCTTCATCTCACGCAGGTGCTCGATGCGGATGACATCCTTGTTGCCGGTTGTCGTGATGAAGATATCCGCCGTGTCGATCACGTCTTCCAGAACAACAACTTCAAACCCATCCATGGCGGCCTGTAGTGCGCAGATCGGGTCAACTTCCGTTACCTTGACGCGCGCACCCGCACCCTGAAGCGACGCAGCAGAGCCTTTGCCCACATCGCCATAACCGCAGACAACAGCGACCTTGCCGGCCATCATGGTGTCGGTGGCGCGGCGGATGCCATCGACCAGCGATTCCTTGCAGCCGTATTTATTGTCGAACTTCGACTTGGTCACCGAGTCGTTCACGTTGATCGCCGGGAAGGGAAGCTGGCCCGTCTTGTGCAGTTCATAAAGACGGTGAACACCCGTGGTGGTTTCTTCGGATACACCCTTGATCGCAGCTTTGGTCTTGGTGAACCAACCGGGGCTTTCCTTCATCCGCTTGTGGATCTGCACCTTGATTACTTCTTCTTCTTCGGACTGCGGCACAGCGAGGATTTCTTCGCCAGCTTCGGCACGCGCACCCAAAAGGACGTACAGCGTGGCATCGCCGCCATCGTCCAGAATCATGTTGGCGCCTGCCGGGAACATGAACGACCGGTCGAGGTAATCCCAATGCTCGGTCAAGGTCTGGCCCTTGACTGCAAAGACCGGCGTGCCGCCCGCAGCGATGGCGGCGGCAGCGTGGTCTTGGGTTGAAAAGATATTGCATGAGGCCCAGCGCACATCGGCTCCAAGGGCGGTCAACGTCTCGATCAGAACCGCTGTCTGGATTGTCATGTGAAGCGATCCGACAATGCGCGCGCCTTTCAGAGGCTGGCTTGCGCCGAATTCCTCGCGGCACGCCATCAGGCCGGGCATTTCGGTTTCTGCGATGGTCAGTTCTTTACGCCCAAAGTCTGCGAGCGTGATGTCCTTAACGATGTAGTCAACCATGTCCTGAACTCTCCTGTCTGTTGGACGTGGCTTTATCATCGAAGGCTTGTTTGAACAACTTGCCAAACCGGGCATTAGCTGAGCGGACGATCCGGAACAACATCCTGCACACCCATCCCGTCAGTCCAGCCGAAGCCGGATGCGACAATGCATGCCAGACCGTCTTCTTGCACTTGCAACAACGTCCATGTGCCCATCAGTTCCGACGCCCAAAGTTCCATCGATACCTGCTGTTGCTGCATCCATGTGCTTTCAAACGTTTCGGCGAAATCATCCGCAAGGGATGCGGTCAAAACGTCTGTATCATCGCACAACGGATCCTGAATCGACTGTGGCAGTTGCCCGACAAAGCCTTGCACCGACAGATTGGGCGCGGCGGCAAAAGCCACGATCGACGGATTGGCATCCGGACCAAGATCGTTTGCGCTTCTCAGATTATCGACAGCACCCGCATATCCGGCTGCCACGACGCCAAGGGCCAACAATGGAAGTGGATTGAACATTTTACGTCTTCCGTTCTACTTCAACACAGCGGTAACGATCCAAGAGTGCTAAAAGTTCCATTTATGGAAACGGATAGGGTTTGAACCCGCCGTGACGCTGCGTTACGCAGCGATACTGAAAAGACCGCCGGAGGCGAACGTGGCAAAACCAAAACGTGCATGGCAACGCATGCTGTCGGGCCGCCGCCTTGATTTGCTGGACCCGACGCCTGTTGATATCGAGATCGAAGATATTGCACATGGATTGGCGTTTGTTGCACGGTGGAACGGCCAGACGCGCGGCGATTGGCCCTATTCGGTTGCCGAGCATTCGCTTTTGGTCGAAGCGATCTTCAGCCGCCAAAATCCTGGCATTTCCGCAAAATGGAAGCTTGCAGCTTTGCTGCATGATGCGCCCGAATACGTCATCGGTGATATGATTTCACCGGTAAAGGCCGCCGTTGGTCCAGCCTATGGCGCGCTGGATGAAAGACTGACAGCAGCAGTTCACTTGCGGTTTGGCCTACCTGCGACATTGCCTGCTGCGATCAAAGCTCAGATCAAGGCGGCAGACCATATTTCCGCCTGGATGGAGGCCGTGAATATCGCAGGCTTCTCCGAGCAAGAGGCAAACAAGCTGTTTGGCAACCCAAAAGCCCCGCTTTTCACGGGGCTGGCCATTCGCTTGCGTCCACCTGCAGTGGTGCGGTCCGATTTTGTCAGCCGCCATCTGGTTCTTCTGGCCGAGATCGGCTGACAGTAAAAAGCCACCCCGAGGGGTGGCTTTTGTTCAGATTGCCAGATCTTCGGGCTTCTTCCCGGCCCGAAGAGCCGCTTCAAACCAGCGAGGCTTGCGGCCGCGACCCGACCATGTATCGGAAGGATCGGTAGGATTGGCATATTTTGCCGCTGCGGGCGTGCGCTTGCGAACAGGCGCAATGCCCGTCAGTTCTGCAAGCGAAAAGCCCATCGCGCGTGCTTTTTCTTCAAGCTCTATTAAGGCTTCTTTTTTACGGCGATCCTCAAAACCACTAATCGCCTTGGCGACTTGGGATTGAAGATCTTTCAACTCTTTAAGGGACAGTGCGTTCAGATCCATGTCCACGGTTGTTTTCCTTGTTGGAAGTATATTTAAACTTAATTAAACCCAAACTCCCAAATACTCAAGCTCTTGTGGTGCAGTGGGTTATTTTGGACTCCGCTTCGCCAAAATACGTTGAAGGGTCCGGCGATGCATCGAAAGCCTGCGCGCTGTTTCAGATACATTGCGGTCGCACATCTCATACACTCGCTGAATATGTTCCCAGCGCACACGGTCGGCTGACATTGGGTTTTCTGGCGGGCCCGGCAACGCTTCGCCCTTTGCCAACAAAGCGTTGGTCACATCATTCGCATCTGCGGGCTTTGACAGATAGTCCGTCGCGCCGATTTTCACAGCCGCAACCGCCGTGGCAATGGCACCATAGCCGGTCAGAACAACGATACGACAGTCAGGCCGACGTTCGCGCAACGCCTCAACAACATCCAGCCCGTTGCCGTCCTCCAGACGAAGATCAACCACGGCATAGGCTGGCGGGCGCGACTGGGCGATTGCCTTTCCGGCGGCAACGCTTTCAGCGGTTTCGGTAATGAAACCACGGCGCTCCATGGCGCGGGCAAGGCGTTTGACAAAGGGCTCGTCGTCGTCGACCAGCAGCAGAGTCCGGTCCGGTCCAAGGTCTGCCGTAACGTCATCTGCCATCTTCTGTCCCCTTTAAGGTCTGTCTTCTGCCGTGAAAGGTAGGGCGGAGAGTCTACGCGGTCAATTTATCTTGGCGTTTGGGGCATTCAGCACAAAGCAGGCCACCCGGTCTGCCATCTGAACAGCCGTATCCTCGCGCCGAAAAAAATCGACAAAGCCAATTCCGGGCAAGGTCAGATAGGTAAATGTAGAGTGGTCGACCAGATAAAACTCTGGGTCGCCACCGTCTTGCTTGCGATAAAAGGTCTTATAGGCCTGTGACGCCACCCTGACCTGTTCAGGCGATCCTGTCAGGCCAATCATGTGAGGGTGTAGGTTCTCGGTAAATTCGGCCATGACCTCTGGCGTGTCACGTTCAGGGTCGATCGAGATAAAGATGGGTGTGACGTCAAAGCCCTGCTCTTCCAGAATATCCACCGCTTCGGCATTGCGGGCGGCATCCAAAGGACAGACATCCGGGCAGAAGGTATAGCCGAAGTAGATAAGCGATGGCTTGGCCAGCACGTCAACATCGGTCACGGTCGCGCCGGCTTCGTCGACCAGCGTGAAGGCGCCGCCAATATCACCACCGCCAACCTGCCCGCCGCGACACTGGGCAAAGGCGTCGTCGCCCTGCCCCAGATAGATGTAAAGCGCCGTGCCTCCCAGAAGCCCGACCACCGCCGCCGCTGCCATAGCCGCATACGTCTTTTCCATTGTCACACCTCACCTGCCTCATCGCCGCATTGATCCCGGATCGCTGCGGGCCTAACACTGAGTGTGATAATGCCTTTGGATAAGGGATGCCATGCTTTCCCCCGGTATAAACCTGCTTTCCCGCGACACGCGTAGCGATTGGGTTCGCCTGCGTACCCTTATTCTACTGCGCTGGATGGCAATTGCAGGACAACTTGCCGCAATCACGGTTGCGGACCGCTACTATGAAATGCAGTTGCCGCTTGGGCTTTGCTACCTTGCGGTTGGGGCGTCGATCATCGCCAACTTGGTGTCTGTGTTCGTTTTCCCGGAAAACAAGCGTCTGTCAGAGGCAGAGGCGATGCTGACCCTGCTGTTCGATCTGTCGCAACTATCGTTTCTCTTGTATCTGACCGGAGGGCTTGCAAACCCGTTTGCGCTGCTCATCCTTGCACCGGTTACCATTTCGGCTTCAGCGCTGGAGCTTCGGACAACGCTGTTTCTGGGCAGCCTGTCGATTGTCTTCATCACACTGATCGCATTTGTCCATGTTCCCCTGCGATATGCCGATGGGTCCGTCCTGTCGGTGCCCGTTCTGTTCGAGTTCGGGTTCTGGCTGTCGATTGTCATTGGTATCTTGTTTCTTGGCCTTTACTCGCGCCGCGTGGCAACCGAGATCCGGTCAATGTCAGACGCTTTGCTGGCCACTCAGATGGCCTTGGCGCGTGAACAGAAACTGACCGATCTTGGCGGCGTTGTCGCGGCTGCCGCGCATGAGTTGGGCACACCATTGGCCACCATCAAATTGGTTTCCGCCGAGATGATGGATGAGCTGAAAGACCAACCCGCACTGCTGGAAGATGCGCGTCTGATCCGGGAACAGGCCGACAGATGCCGCGATATCCTTCATTCCATGGGCCGCATGGGCAAGGATGACCTGCACATGCGCATCGTGCCGCTTGCCCTGTTGGTGCAAGAGGCCGCCGAACCGCATCAAGGGCGTGGAAAGCGGCTTGAGTTAACGTTTCAGGCAGGTCCAGGCGGGGGTGAGCGCCAGCCTACGGTAAACCGAAGACCAGAGGTGGTTCACGGCCTGCGCAATCTGATTCAAAACGCCGTAGACTTTGCCCGCAGCACTGTCTGGATTCATGGCGAGTGGTCGGCAGATGCTATCACAATCCGCATTGCAGATGATGGCGAAGGGTTTCCATCGCATGTTATCGGCCGGATTGGCGATCCCTTTGTGCGCAGCCGCAGGTCGTCGCAGGATTTGGCGATGCGCCCGGAGTACGAAGGTATGGGTCTTGGCCTGTTCATCGCAAAAACACTTCTGGAGCGCACCGGGGCAGAGCTGACGTTTGCAAATGCTTCTGATCCGTTTTTAACGCCCAGCGAGAGGCCGGAAAGAAGCGGAGCGGTTGTAGAGGTCGTCTGGCCAATGGCCCGGATTGCGCAGTCAAACGAGCACGGTCTTGGACAAAACAAACAGATCAAGGTGTGAGCCATGGGCCTCAGTGTTGAAACTTTAAAACGCGGGCACATGTAGGCCTCTGGTTAACTCATCATTAATAAAATAACCCTTAGGTTGATCTCAGCCCCTAAACGAGACACCTATGGATTCGCACGATATCATTGGAATAGGATTGGGGCTGACGGCTATGCTGTCCGCGCTGGGCGGTCTTTTTCTGATAACAGCATTCCATTCTTCTAAACCACAGGCATTAAACAGTATTTTTGAAGAACATCAAAAGGGAACTTTGTTTCTTTTTGATGGTGAGGTTTTGGTTGACTGCACACCGGGCGGTCGCGCGGTCCTTTCCTCGTCACCCGTGCCAGGCCCTGATTGGGCTAAGATGCTTGCATATCTCTCGGTCCCATTTCCTCAGGTTGAACAGCATCTGGCGCGCCTTCCTGAAGAGGGCGCGATCACACTGGCATCAGAGGATTCGGACGGCCAATCCTTGGTGTTGATTGCAGAATATCGCGGTGGATTGTCGCACATCACCCTGATTGACCCGGAAACGCGCGGAGCGTCTTTTGGCTTTGATTTGCTTGCGCAGCAATCAATGACGGAAGAAGTGGCCTTCCTGCGGTCAATGATGTCTCATGCGCCATTTCTGGCATGGCGCGAAAGGGAAAACGGCGATGTGATCTGGGCGAATACCGCGTATTTGTTGCGCGCAGGTGACCTTTTGCCGCCCGGACAGGAACTGACGTGGCCATTGCCACGATTGTTTGATCGCACCGCAACAGTCCAGGGCGTCGACGGTCAACGGCAAAAGCTGCGCTTCCCGGACGGGTCAGTTTTGTGGTTCGAACTTGTCAGTATGCCCGATGGCGACGGGCGACGGGTCTATGCGCTACGCGCCGATTCTGCAGTGCAGGCTGAAACCAATCTACGCGACTTCATGCAGACACTGACCAAGACCTTTGCCCATCTTCCGATCGCCCTTGCGATATTTGACAGTCGGCGCCAATTGCAATTGTTCAACCCCGCACTGCTGGATCTCACCGGGTTGCCACCTGATTTTCTATCGTTGCGTCCATCACTTTTGTCCGTTCTGGATGCACTTCGCGACCGCAATATGGTTCCTGAACCAAAAGATTATCGCGGCTGGCGGCGACAGATCACAGACCTGGAGCGGGCGGCATCGACTGGTGTCTATGAGGAAACCTGGAACCTGCCAGGCGGTCAAACGTACCGGGTGATCGGCAGGCCACATCCGAATGGGGCCTTGGCGCTGATGATTGAAGATATTTCAACCGAGATAACGCGAACCAGACGCTATCGAGCGGATCTGGAGCTTGGGCAGTCTGTCATCGACACCATGGAAGAAGCGATGGCCGTGTTTTCGGAAACCGGGCTTCTGGTGATGACCAACGCCTCTTATCCAAAGCTTTGGGGTCACGATCCTGCCGAGGATTTGGCAGGCGGGGGGATAGCGTCAGTCTCACGCATGTGGCGCACCCAGACTGCGCCCAGCGCGCTGTGGTCTGAGGTTGAAGACTTTGTCTGCACCGTCGGTGACCGTGAAGCGTGGAGCGGGGACGCGCGTCTGCTGGACGGCCGGCTTATCAGCTGCAAGCTGACCCCGCTTGCGGGTGGGGCAACTCTGGTCGGGTTTCGGGTGCACGTGGCCGCAGCAGAAGAGGCTCCCGCCTCTCCGCCTGATCGACGCTCGGCCTGACGGGTTCAGCTTGCGGCTGCGCCCGGCAGCGTTAAGACTGCATTTATGTTTGATCCGCTTCGCCACTCCCTGTTTTTGCCCACAGACGAAGCGACCGATGCGCTTGGTCGGCTTTTGGCAGAACGGTTGGCGCCGGGCGATACGGTTCTGCTGTCCGGGCCAATCGGCGCCGGAAAATCCCACCTGTCACGCGCTATTATCCGGGCACGGCTGGGCCGGATGGAAGACGTGCCATCACCGACATTTACGCTGGTTCAGACGTATGAAGATCCGGCTGGTGATATCTGGCACGCCGATCTTTACCGGCTTTCCCACCCGGACGAGGTGCTGGAACTTGGTCTGGAAGACGCATTCACAACGGCGATTTGTTTGGTCGAATGGCCTGACAGGCTTGGGCCGCATCAACCGGAAGATGCCATCCACATCTCCCTTGCGGTTGAGGGAGATGGCCGTAACGCCCTGATTTCGTTCTTCGGGCGACCCGAACTGGCAAGGGCGCTTGATGGCTGACCGGAAAACTGCCTCCACCAGCTTTCTGAGCGCCCAAGGTTGGGGAAATGCCCGGAGGCACTTCCTTGCTGGTGATGCGTCTGACCGCAGGTATGATCGTGTGGTGCTGTCGGGCAAAACGGCCATTCTGATGGACGCTCCGCCCGGCACGGGCGATGATCCGGCAGATTTCGTATCTGTCGCCCACCATTTGCACGGCATCGGACTGTCTGCGCCAAAAATCTTAGCTAAAGATCTGACGCAGGGCTTTTTGCTGATCGAAGACTTGGGCGACGAACTTTTCGCGCGTGTGCTGGACCATGCACCCCAGCGCGAAGCCGCGCTATACCAAGCGGCGGCAGCGGTGCTGGCGCATCTTCACCGCCACTCCCCGCCGCCCGGCCTGCCCGATCTGTCCGCGCAAGACTGGGCGTCGGCCGCTGCTTTTGCGCTGGATTGGTATGCTTTTGGCGCCACGGGCGAACGGCCGGACCGCGCGGCCTTTGTCGCTGCCTTGGCGGATGCTTTGCACAACCATGCCGACGGCCCACGCGTGATGATCCTGCGCGATTACCATACCGAAAACCTTCTGGATCTGCCAGACCGGGATGGGGTGGCAGCGGTAGGATTGCTGGATTTCCAACTCGCGCAGATGGGGCAGCCGGGATATGATCTGGTGTCGCTGCTGCAAGATGCGCGCCGCGATGTATCGGCCGATGTTGCAACCCTGACAATGGCCCGGTTTGCAGATGCAACCGGGCGCGACAGGCATACATTCGAGGCGTCCTGCGCGGTTCTGGGCGCCCAGCGCGCTTTGCGCATCTTGGGAATTTTTACGCGGCTCTGTATGGTTGGGGGAAAGCCCGGCTATCTTCGCCTGATGCCGCGGGTCTGGGGGCAGCTGCATCACAATCTTGCGCACCCGGCCCTGTCAGACCTGCGCCAGATTTGCGCGACGCTCTTGCCCGCGCCCACAGACACCATTTTGCAAAAGATCGGGGATCAATGCGCCACCCATTCCCCCTGATGCTGTTTGCTGCCGGGTTCGGCACCCGCATGGGCACGCTGACCAAACATCAGCCCAAGCCGCTGATTAAAGTGGCCGGTCTGCCGCTGATTGATCATGCCCGCCGGATTGCCGCGCAAGCCGGGATCACGCATCAGGCCGTCAACCTGCATTACCGGGGCGATCAGCTGGCCGCCCATCTGCAAGGCAGCAATGTCGCGCTGTCATGGGAGCGTGATGCAATTCTTGACACAGGCGGCGGGCTGAAGGCCGCATTGCCGTTGCTTGGGGATGGCCCCGTGCTGACACTGAACACCGATGCCGTCTGGACCGGGGAAAACCCACTAGCCCGCTTGCTTGACACATGGGACGACGACCGGATGGACCAGTTGTTCCTGCTATTGCCTGCCGATCAGGCCCGCAGCGCGTCAGGTCGGTCTGACTTTGTGTTGGACGATCAGGGCCGGGTAGATTGGGCCAAGGGGCGTGATGGCTTCCTGTACCTTGGGGCGCAGATCATTCACCCACGCCTGCTGACAGAGGCCGGGCCCGCGTTTTCCCTGCATGCGCCATGGACACGCGCAATGGCAGCAGGGCGTGCCTATGGTGTGATCCACAATGGCGGCTGGTGTGACGTGGGCCACCCCGCTGGTATCGCCAAGGCAGAGGCAATGTTGCGCGATGCAGGAGAATGCCCTGATGTTTGACCCAAGCGCGCCCCGTCTTTTTGCCCTGCCGCCCGGCGCTGATTTTCCTGCCGTTCTGGTCGCGGGTCTGCGCGCCCGGATGCAGGATCAGCCGCCCGAGGCAATGGCGCGGGTGACGCTGTATCTGAACACCACGCGGATGCGCCGCCGTGTGGTTCAGATCTTTGGCCAAAAGGGCGCGGGATTTCTGCCGCGCATCCGGTTGGTCAGCGATCTTGCCGCGGATATGGTTGTCCCCGACCTGCCACTTGCGATCCCGGCGCTGCGGCGCAAGCTGCAACTGACCGTCCTTATCGGACGCTTGCTTGACGCACTGCCCGATCTGGCGCCCCGCTCAGCGCTGGCCGATCTGGCGGAAAGCCTGTCATCGTTGATGTCTGAAATGCAGGGCGAAGGTGTCGCGCCCGAACGGGTGGCCGCGCTGGATGTGTCAGACCATTCCGAGCATTGGGCGCGCACCCGTGAATTCCTGACCATCATCGCCCCGTTTTTCACCGATACCGAGCAGCCCGATGCCGAAGGCCGCCAGCGTCGTCTGGCGCTGATGTTGGCAGAGCTTTGGGCCAAGGCCCCGCCCGGAGACCCGGTGATCGTTGCCGGGTCTACGGGTTCACGCGGGACAACGGCGCTTTTCATGCAGGCGATTGCACGGTTACCCCAAGGCGCGATTGTGTTGCCGGGGTATGATTTCGACATGCCGGATCAGGTTTGGGCAGGGCTGGGCGATGCGCTTACGTCGGAAGATCACCCGCAGTTCAGGTTCCACAAGCTGATGGTACTGACAGGCGCTGACCCTTCCGACGTGCAGCTTTGGCACGATTGCACCCCGCCCAGCGCGGCGCGCAACCGTGTTGTGTCGCTTGCCTTGCGCCCTGCCCCGGTCACCGATCAGTGGCTAGTGGAAGGGCCGCACCTGCCCGATCTGCCGGGGGCGATGGAGGGCGTGGCGCTGATGGAATCCGCCACCCCGCGCCAGGAGGCGCTTTCAATCGCGCTGATCCTGCGCGACGCGGCTGAACACGGCACGCCTGCCGCGCTGATCTCTCCCGACCGGGTGCTGACCCGTCAGGTCGCTGCGGCGCTGGATCGTTGGGGCATCCGGCCCGACGACAGCGCGGGCGTGCCGCTGAACCAATCAGCGCCGGGTCGGTTTCTGCGCCATGTGGTGCGGATGTTCGGGCAAAAGCTGACCGCAGACTCGCTACTGACGGTGCTGAAGCACCCGCTGACAGCTTCGGCAATGGACCGCGGCCAGCATCTGCTGTTGACCCGCGATCTGGAGCTGAAACTGCGCAGCAAGGGGCCCGCGTTTCCAACCGGGCCCGATCTGATCACTTGGGCAATGACGCAGCCGAATGACCATGCGCTGGGTTGGGCAACCGCTTTGGCGGGGGCGATTGATGGGCTCGAAGATGCCGGCAGCGTCCATCTGGTCGATCATCTGGCCCGCACCCGCACGCTTGCCGAGCGATTGTCGCGAGGCCCGGCCCCGGAGGGAACGGGCGGGTTGTGGGATGAAGCGGCAGGCGAGGCCGCCATAGATTTCTTGACCCAGCTTGAGGCCGAAGCCGCGCATGGGGCCATCCTGTCCCCAGGTGAGTTCCGTGACCTGTTTGAGGGCCTGATCTCGGGTGCCGAGGTGCGCGCGCCTATGATCGTGCATCCCGGCGTGATGATCTGGGGCACGTTGGAAGCGCGGGTGCAGGGTGCCGAACTGGTAATCCTTGCCGGGCTGAATGATGGCACATGGCCCGCGCTGCCGCCGCCAGACCCGTGGCTGAACCGCAAAATGCGGTTGGATGCAGGGCTGTTGTTGCCCGAACGGCGCATTGGTCTGTCGGCGCATGACTTTCAGCAAGCGGTTGCCGCGCCAAGGGTCATTCTCTCGCGGGCGCTGCGCAATGCCGAGGCTGAAACCGTGCCGTCCCGTTGGATCAACCGCCTGACCAACCTGATGGACGGTTTGCCAAACCGAAACGGGCCAGATGCGTTGCGCCAGATGCGCGCGCGCGGGCGGGTCTGGATAGACCTTGCGGCAGCGATGGACCGCCCGCTGCCCAACCCCGATGCGGGGTTGCTGCCTGCCCGCCGCCCTGCCCCGCGACCACCGCTGGCGGCGCGACCCAAGGCGCTGTCATTGACACGGGTAGAGGTTCTGATCCGCGATCCCTATGCCATTTATGCCGATAAAGTGCTGAACCTGCGCCCTCTGGACCCGATACGGCAAACCCCGGATGCGCGCGACCGTGGCACCGTGGTGCATGAAATCCTTGAACGGTTCGTGCGCAAGCGCCCTGTTGTTGAGGACCGGGCTGACGCCCGTGCGCGGCTGATGGCCATTACCGCAGAGGTGTTGGACGCTCAGGTGCCGTGGCCCGCCGCTCGCGCACTTTGGGCCGCACGGATGGACCGGGCGGCCGATCACTTCCTGACGATTGATGCGGCCGAGGGCGGCGAAAGTGTGCTGGTCGAGGGCCGGGGAGAGCTTTCATTGCAAGACCTGGACTTCACCCTGTTCGGCACGCCTGACCGCATTGACATGCTGCCCTCTGGCAGGCTGCACCTGATCGACTATAAAACCGGCAGTCCGCCGTCTGACAAAGAGCAGAAGTCCTTTGCCAAGCAGCTGCACCTTGCAGCGCTTTTGGCGGAAGACGGCGGGTTCAAAGGCTTGGGCCCGCAAGAGGTGGCCAAGATTACCTATGTAGGGCTTGGGTCTGCGGGCAAGGTGACCGAAGATGACATCACCCCCGAAAAACTGGCTGCGGTGCGTGACGGCTTGTATCATCTGATCGGATCTTATGCACGGCTGGGTCAGGGCTATACTTCGCGTCGTGCGGTGTTCACCGAACGGTTTCCCGGCGATTACGATCATCTGGCGCGCTTTGGCGAATGGGAAATGACCGACAGTCCAGACCCGCAAGACGTGGGCCAAGGGGGCAAGACATGACCCATGATGCCAGCCTTGCGCAAATGGCAGCAGCCCAACCTGCCCTGTCCACATGGCTTTCGGCCAATGCCGGTTCGGGCAAAACACGGGTGCTGACTGACCGGGTGGCGCGGCTTTTGCTCAGCAATGTGCAGCCCCAGCACATCTTGTGTCTGACATATACCAAGGCCGCCGCCACCGAGATGCAAAACCGTCTGTTCCGTCGACTGGGCGAATGGGCGATGAAGCCGGATGCCGAGCTGCGCGCAGATCTGGTAGATCTGGGCGAAGGCGACAAACTGGACGCCGCCCAACTGGCACTTGCTCGCCAGTTGTTTGCGCGCGCCATTGAAACACCGGGCGGTCTGCGGATTCAGACGATCCACAGCTTTTGCGCCACCTTGCTGCGGCGCTATCCGCTAGAAGCAGGCGTGACGCCCGGTTTTCAGGAAATGGATGACCGCACTGCCAGAACCCTGCGCGAAGACATCGTGCAGGACATGGCTGACAGGCTGGCCCCACAGCAGGTGGCGCAACTTGCCCGGCACTACACCGCCGAAGACTTTGGCGCCCTGATGGGCGAGATTTGCAGCCGCGCCGATGACTTCGCCGTGCCGCTTTCCCGCGCGGCAGCACTCGCCCGCTTTGGCCAGCCCGACGGCCTTTCCACAAACAGCCTTTTGACCGCGGTGTTTTTGGGGGATGAGGCAGACATTCTTGCCGAACTGACCGCGCGGCTGGCGATGGGCAAGTCCACAGACCTGAAGGCCGCCGAAAAGCTGGCGGCGCTGGACCCCTTCACCCCCGATCTGCGCAGCCTTTCAATTTTGGAAGGCCTCTTTCTCTTCGGATCCGGCGACAAGATTCACACGGCAAAGGTTGATAGCTTTCCGACCAAAGACCTGCGCGATGCGCTTGGTCTTCTTGGTGAGAGATTGAAAAACCTGATGGGGCGTGTCGAAGCCGCACGGGCCGTCCGCGTGGCACTGGAAGCGGCCGAGAAAACCATCGCGTTGCATGACTTTGCCCGAGTGTTCCTGCGGCTTTACACAGCGCGCAAGGCTGATCGCGGATATCTCGATTTCGACGACCTGATCCGCAAGGCAGGACAATTGCTGAACGATCCGGGTCTTGCGGCGTGGGTTTTGTTTCGGCTTGATGGCGGCATTGACCACATTCTGGTCGACGAAGCGCAAGACACCTCGCCCGCACAATGGGCGGTGATCGAAAAGCTGACGGGTGAATTCACGGCAGGCCAAGGGGCCAGTGACAAAGCTCGCACGCTGTTCGTGGTGGGCGACAAGAAGCAGTCAATCTATTCATTTCAGGGCGCAGACCTGTCTGCCTTTGACGCCAAACGGGGGGAGTTTGGCGCGAGGTTTGCCGCCGTTGAACAGCCGATGCAGGACCGAACGCTGGACTATTCGTTCCGGTCGTCGCGCGCAGTGCTGGATGTGGTGGACGCCAGCTTTGGCGACGCCTTTCCCGCCGCGCTTGGCGACCCCCCGCGCCATCTGGCGTTTTTCGACGGCCTTCCGGGCCGGGTAGACCTGTGGCCACTGATCCCAAAGGCCGACACCACCGCCGACGAAGATGGCTGGAGCCCGGTCGATCTGATCTCTGACAGCCATCACACGGTGGAACTGGCGCGCATGGTTGCGGCGGAAATTCGCGACATGATAGATGCGGGCGTTCATATTCCAACCGCCAATGCAGAAAGCCGCCCGGTTCAGGCAGGGGATGTGCTGATCCTTGTGCAGACCCGCGGCCCGTTGTTCGCGCAGATCATCCGGGCCTGCAAACAGGCCGGGTTGCCAATCGCCGGAGCAGACAGGCTGAAACTGGGCGAAGAGTTGGCCGTGAAGGATCTGGTGGCACTGCTGTCGTTTCTGGCCACGCCCGAAGATAGCCTGTCGCTTGCCGCCGCCCTGCGCTCACCCTTGTTCGGCTGGTCCGAAGATCGGCTGTTTCGTTTGGCCCATGGTCGGCCTGAGCGTCATCTTTGGGCCAGCTTGCGCCACGCAGATGCGCCCGAAACGCTGGCCGTGCTGCATGATC
This sequence comes from Pseudotabrizicola sp., assembly GCF_030684215.1. Classification (GTDB taxonomy): domain Bacteria; phylum Pseudomonadota; class Alphaproteobacteria; order Rhodobacterales; family Rhodobacteraceae; genus Pseudotabrizicola. Next base: position 181,727 of record NZ_JAUXOV010000077.1, on the reverse strand, counting down.
TGCGCAACCAAACCGACTTTCTGCGCCCTTATGAGATGCTGGAACGCATTCTGACCCGGCATAATGGTCGACAAAGACTGCTGACCCGGCTGGGGCCAGAGGCCGAAGATGGCATCGACGAATTGCTTAACCAGGCGCTGGCCTATGAGAACAACGATGTGCCAAGCCTGACCGGTTTTCTGATCTGGCTGGAGAGCGATGTGGTCGAAGTGAAGCGTCAGCTTGACAGCGAAGGCACGAACATTCGGGTGATGACGGTGCATGGGTCAAAGGGGTTGGAGGCCCCCATCGTCATATTGCCCGACACCGCCGACCGCAGCCCGCGCGACCGGGGTGAAACGATAAAACTGGCCGATGGTCTACCTGTGTGGAAGACCTCGGAAAAGGAAAGCCCACCCGATGTTGCGGCGGCGCTGGGTCTGCGCAAGGAAAAGATGGCCGAGGAAAACCTGCGCCTGCTTTACGTTGCGCTGACGCGCGCGCGGTCATGGCTGATTGTAGCCGGAGCCGGAGAGGCCAAGGTGACATCTGGCAAAGACGCCAAACCGCGCGAGAAATGGGCGTGGTATCGGCAGGTAGAGGCGGGCTTGAAGGCTTTGGGTGCGCCCGCCGATGCAGCGGGGCGTTTGCGCCACGCGTTCGGGGTGTGGCCTGCGAATGCGCCGGCGCCAGTGGCACAGGCCGCGCCTTTGGTCATGCCCGAATGGGTATCACACCCCGCACCAGAGGTGATACGCGACCTTGGCGCGCTTTCACCATCAGACCTTGGCGGAGCAAAGGCACTGCCGGGCGAGGGCGATGAGACGCGGATCGCAAAGGCGCGCGGCACGATCCTGCATCGCTTGTTGGAACATTTGCCCGCCGATGACCCCAGCCTGTGGCCCTCGCTTGCGCAGGCCGTGACCCCGCCAGAATTTGACGCTGGCCAGCTTTTGTCCGAAGCTGTTGGCGTCTTGTCATCGCCCGAACTGTCGGGCCTGTTCGCACCCGACACTCTGGCCGAGGTATCTGTCACGGCGAACCTGAACGGACGGCAAATCGCGGGCACGATTGACAGGGTGATCATTGCAGCTGACCGGGTACTGGCCATCGATTTCAAATCCAATCGCGTAGTGCCTTACACTGCGGCACAATTGCCTGACGGGATTTTGCGCCAGATGGGAGCCTATGCGCATGCCTTGGCCCAAATCTACCCTGATCGGCGGATTGAGACGGCGATTTTGTGGACGGCAACACCCAGACTCATGTATCTTGATCCCGATGCCGTGACGGCGGCCTTGGCACGTGCCGCCATCGCTTGACCTTTCCTTCACCAGTGCCTAGCTTCGATAGCTAATACATTCCATTCAGGAGATATGAAATGGGCGCTGCGACCGTTGCCGTCACCGACGCCACCTTTGATGCCGAAGTCCGCCAGTCGGACATTCCGGTTGTGGTGGATTTCTGGGCCGAATGGTGCGGCCCTTGCCGCCAGATCGGCCCAGCTCTGGAGGAGTTGGCCACCGAATATGCGGGCAAGGTGAAGATCGTGAAGATCAACGTCGATGAAAATCCTGACAGCCCGGCACAACTGGGCGTGCGTGGGATTCCGGCGCTGTTCCTGTTCAAGGATGGCCAGGTCGTGTCGAACAAGGTTGGCGCCGCACCAAAGGCGGCACTTGCCACTTGGATTCAATCGGCCATCTGATCCTTGGTTTTACAGATTAAGGGGCGGTCCATCGGGCCGCCCTTTTGTTTTGACACCCAGTCGCCATATAAAAGGGCGCAGTGACGGAGGCGCGGCGATGGCAGAAGACAAATTTCCCGGCTGGCATGGGACAACAATTCTGGCGGTGCGCCGGGGGGGTGAGGTTGTGATGGCTGGTGACGGTCAGGTCAGTCTTGGGCAGACGGTGATCAAGGGCTCGGCGCGTAAGGTGCGGCGGCTGTCACCCGGCGGTCATGACGTGGTGTGCGGGTTTGCCGGATCAACTGCAGATGCCTTTACCCTGCTGGAACGGCTTGAGAAAAAGCTGGAGGCCGCGCCCGGCCACTTGGCCCGCGCCTGCGTTGATCTGGCGAAAGACTGGCGCATGGACAAATACCTGCGCAATCTGGAGGCCATGCTGATCGTGACTGACGGGCAGGGACTTTACGTCATCACCGGGGCGGGCGATGTGCTGGAGCCCGAACACGATGTTGCGGCGATTGGGTCGGGCGGGAATTTTGCGCTGGCAGCCGCGCGCGGACTTATGGAAACCGATCTGGACGCCGAAGAGGTCGCCCGCAAGGCCATGGCGATTGCCGCCAGCATTTGCGTTTACACCAATGGCAACCTGACGGTTGAACGGATCGCCGCCGCATGATCGACCCCCAAGATCTTCGCACCGCCGTTCAACGCGGGCTGATAACAGAATCGCAGGCCGCTGGTCTGACTGGCATAGCCGAGTCTCGCAGGCAGGCCGTTGCAGGGGTAGAGCCCGGCGAGGAACCCTTTGTGCTGTTCAAAGGCTTTAACGAAATCTTCATCGTCATTGGCCTGAGCATTCTGTTCATGGGCTGGGTCGGTGTTTCGGCAGTGCTTGGTGCTGAAGTCTTTAACCCCGGCGGGCTGGATACGGTTCTGGTGGCGCTGGTCACGCTGGGCGGCCTGGCGGTTGTGCAGGGGTATTGCACGCTGACGCGCCGGATGATTGCGCCCTCGATCGCGCTGGCCATCATGTCTGCACTGACCGCATGGGTGCTGGGGGCGGCCTTTGCTGATGTGATCGGGCTGCGGGGTCTGACGGCCTCGGCCCTGACATCGGCCGTGGTCGCGGCGCTGATGCTGCTGCATTACCAGCGCTTTCGGGTGCCGTTTGATGCCGCCATCATTGCGACAGCGGTGTTTTCCACCGTCTGGTCGCTTTTGGCTGGGGCGGGCGTCTTGCCAGACACCAGCGCCGGGTTCCTGCACCTGTCGGGAACCGGGTCGCTTTCCGTTTTGTCGCTGATCTTTGGGTTGCTGACCTTTGCGTTTGCCATGCGGTTTGACATGACAGACCCGTTACGCGTGTCTACCCGCAGCACAACCGGGTTCTGGCTGCACGTCACGGCCGCCCCCGCCATCGTTAACACAGTCGCGGTGTTTCTGTTGTCGGGCGGGCAGGGCGGCAAGCTGGTATTGATGGTTTTCCTGCTTGCGATTGCTTTGGTCGCGCTTGCCATCGACCGGCGGTCGTTTCTGGTGTCGGGCGCGGGCTATGCGGTCTGGCTGATATTCGAGCTGTTCGACGGGTCAGCCATGGTGATCCTGTTTCTTGGCTTTGGCCTTGTTTTCCTTGGGGCGCAATGGGAACGCTTGCGCTCTGCCCTGATGCGGGGCTTGCCTGACTTTCCCGGCAAAACCCGCCTTCCCCCCTATGGGAGCAATACATGACAGACCTGACCCCGCGCGAGATTGTCTCCGAGCTTGATCGCTTTATCATCGGCCAGAATGACGCAAAGCGCGCCGTTGCCGTGGCCTTGCGCAACCGCTGGCGGCGCAAGCTGCTGGCCGACGATCTGCGCGATGAGGTTTATCCGAAAAATATCCTGATGATCGGGCCGACCGGCGTGGGCAAGACCGAGATTTCGCGCCGTCTGGCCAAGCTGGCGAAAGCCCCGTTCCTGAAGGTTGAGGCGACCAAGTTCACCGAGGTGGGCTATGTGGGCCGCGACGTCGAAAGCATCATCCGCGATCTGGTTGATGCCGCCATGATCGACACCCGTGACCGCATGCGCGAGGATGTGAAGGCCCGCGCACAGGCCGCCGCCGAAGAGCGCGTGATAGAGGCTTTGGCAGGCAAGGATGCCCGCGACCAGACCCGCGAAATGTTCCGCGGCAAGCTGCGGCGCGGCGAGTTGGACTCGACCGTGATTGAGCTGGACATCGCCGACACCTCCAGCCCGATGCCGATGATGGGCGCGCCGGGGATGGAAATGCAGATGCAGGGGCTGCAAGACCTGTTCAAGGCGTTTGGCGGCCGAACTGTGCGCAAGAAAGTGACCGTCTCTGACAGCTATGAACTGCTGATCGGTCAAGAGGCCGACAAACTGCTGGATGATGAAGCGGTAAAGGCGGCGGCCATGTCGGCTGTGCAAGAAAACGGCATCGTATTTCTGGACGAAATCGACAAAATCTGCGCCCGCTCTGACGCGCGGGGCGGCGATATCAGCCGTGAAGGCGTGCAACGCGATTTGCTGCCGCTGATCGAAGGCACAACCGTTTCCACCAAGTACGGACCGGTAAAGACCGACCATATCCTGTTTATCGCCAGCGGGGCGTTCCACATTGCCAAGCCGTCCGACTTGCTGCCCGAATTACAGGGCCGCCTGCCGATCCGCGTCGAGTTGCGCCCGCTGACCGAGGGTGATTTCGTGCGTATCCTGACCGAGACCGAAAACGCGCTTACGCGTCAATACTCTGCCCTGATGGCCACTGAACAGGTGTCGGTGTCGTTTACGACCGACGGAATTGCGGCCTTGGCTCGCATCGCTGCCGAGGTGAACCAATCGGTTGAAAACATCGGGGCCAGACGGCTTTACACCATTCTGGAGCGGGTTTTCGAAGAGCTGAGTTTTACTGCGCCAGACCGTTCAGGCGACTCTGTCACCATTGATGCAGAGTTTGTCGAGGTAAATGTCGGCGCGCTTGCCCGGTCTGCCGATCTGTCACGATATGTGTTGTAGGGCGGGACCGAATAGTTTTGGCTCTGGCGTCATCTACCCCGGCGCAGATAGACATAATAAGCCCCCGTGCCACCATGGCGCACATGGGATTCAGTGACCTGAAGCACAAGAGGCCCAAGGGGCGGCAGGCGCAGCCATTGCGGCACATGATGGCGCAGAACGCCAATGCGCGATGGGATCGGGCCATGGTCGGGCTTTGCCTTGCCTTTGCCTGTGATCACCAAAACCAGCCGCAATCCCTGCCCATGCGCATTCAGGATAAACCGTGTGAGATCAGGGTGGGCCTCGGCCAAGGTCAGGCCATGCAAATCTATGCGCGCCTCTGGCACCAGCTTGCCGCGCGTCATCCGACCAAAGGCTTTCGCATCCATCTGCAACGCCGCACCTGTCAGACTTGCAGGAAGGCTGGGGGCCACGTGCTGACTCATGGCCGATTTCGCCCGTTCGCCAAGCCGAAATTTCGGCAGCGGTGTTGCCGCATCATGCTTTGAGGGAGGTGTGGTTTGCCTTTTAGGGGCCTCAGCGCTGCCGTGAAGAATCTTTGTGCCGTTGGAATGCATCGCACGGGCCGTGCGGGCCACCGCATGCCATAGGTCTACTTCATCCGGACGAAGGGTGCGACGCCGTGCCATCGATCATCCGTCGGACAAAAGCGCATAGGCGCGGTCGATGGGTAAAAGCTGGATCAATCGGCCACCGTCTTTGATCCGTCCGGCTTCCTCACCCGCGGCAAGGCCGGTTCCATAAAAGATATCCGCCCGCTGCGCGCCCTTGATCGCACCGCCGGTATCCTGGGCAATCATCAATCGCCGCAGGGGTTGGCGGCCCTCTTTCTCGATCCAGACGGGCGCGCCAAGAGGGACATGCGCAGGGTCAATCGCAACCGAACGCATACCCGTGATCGGTCGCCCCATTGCGCCAATCGGACCGCTTTCTGCGGGAAGATTATCAAGCTTTCGAAAAAACACGAAAGACGGATTTGTATTCAGCAGCGCCCTGCCGGGGCCGGGGTTGGACCGGACCCACGCTTTGATATCCTGCGCGGAAACATCGGCCATAGAAGCGCCCCGGCGGATAAGTTCCTGCCCGATAGAGCGGTATGGGTGGCCATTCTTGCCACCATAAGCCACTCGCATCACCCGGCCATCTGGCAGGCGAATGCGGCCAGAGCCTTGAACTTGAAGAAAATAAACCTCTACCGGGTCATCCAGCCAGACCAGCTCCAGCCCCCTCCCGCGCAACGCGCCAGACTCGATCATCTCACGCGAGTGATACTGCTGCCCTTCGGTCATTTCCGACGGCTTGCGGTAAAGTGGATAGGTAAAGCGTGGGGTGCGGGTCAGTGATCCACTAAGTTCCGGTTCATAATAGCCGGTGAACAAGGCAGGTGGCGATCCGACGATGACTGGGCGGAACAGAAGCTCAAAGAACTGACGCGCCTCAACCCGGCTGTCACCCGTAGCGCTGGCCAGCCTGCAAATCGGCGACCAAAGCGGGTCACGAAGAAGGCTGCAGGTGCTGCGGAAAACGACAAACGCTGCGCGATGATCATCCTGCGCCCAGCCGTCAAGATCTTCAAAATCAAGGACTTGTGCAGGGGCGGCGGGCGCGGACATCAGCGCCGCGCCAACCAACATAGCGTTAAGAGCATTCCCGACCCACCCCACGCGAAACCTTAGTCGCCCGTGGCGACAAGTTGCCAGTTTGGATCAGAGGCACCCATCACGCGCGCAAAGGTCCAGACGTCGCGCTGGCGCTTGATTTCTCTGGTGTTGCCTTCAACCACTTCGCCAGCCTTGTTTCGGATAACAGAGGTGAGTTCGCCAACATAGCGTACCGAAATTTCTGCGCGCTTGGTGTCACGGTTAAAGGTGGCATTGTGCAGCGCCAATTCGCGCAGACCGACAAAGGTTGCTTCGATTGTCAGCCCTTCGGCCTCACGCGCGTTGATGGCCTGAGCGAAGGCTGCTTCGATCTCGTCATCCAGAAATGGCCGGATCGGATCCAGCTCGCCACGCTCGAATGACATGAGGATCATCTCATAAGCGCCGCGCGCACCCTGAAGAAAGGTGTTCACCGAAAAGCTCGGCTCGGCCACTTTCATCGCTGCAAGCGCCTTGGCGGCATCAGATCCGTCAGCAACATGGTCAGTGATATCCTGATCAGGGCCGCCTTCGATCACCTCAAAGTCGCGCCTCACTTTCGGGCGCACGTCATCCAAAGGAACGGGCGGCTTTTCAAAACCGTCGCGCGTTCCCAGAACCGAACGCAGCTTCAGGATCAGGAAAACTGCGATCCCGGCGAGGACAAGAAGCTGGATCAGGGAAGAGTTCATTCATAACCTCGATCAGACGCCGCGATAGGCACGGCTTGTATTGGGGGTTGGTAACTTTGACCATCGGATCTTATGTAGGGCTGGCAACGGGCGGTGTCTACCGCCACTCCGCCCGCAATTATCGATGAAGGAGGCCAAGATGTGGCTTTTCGCACTGTTCTTGATTGTTCCGCTCGTCGAAATTGCTCTTTTCATCACAGTTGGGGGCTGGCTGACGTTGTGGCCCACGCTGGCACTGGTGATGCTGACCGGTATTGTCGGAACGATCCTGATGCGGTGGCAGGGGCTTAAGGTTCTGGCCGAATTACGCGGCGATATGGGCCAGCTGAAGAATCCGCTGTCACCGCTTGCCCATGGTGCACTGATTGTTCTGGCTGGGCTGCTGCTGCTGACGCCGGGGTTTTTCACCGACACGATCGGATTTCTTCTGATGGTGCCAAAGCTGCGCGAGGCGGTGATCGCCTTTGTCGGGTCACGGGTTCAGGTCCAGACCTTTGGCGCAGACACACGTGAGGGGCGCAACACAAGCGGTGGACCAACAGTGATTGACGGCGAGTATTTCGAGGTGGAAGAAAACCCGCCACCAAACCGCCCCTCTGGCTGGACCCGGCATTGAGAACGCTTCTGTGACCTGCTAGGAACGCACCCGAACAGTTTCTCAGGGAGACGAAACAGTATGGCCGAGGAAAATGGCGCTGATGCCCAGCCACAGGCCCAGCCGCAGATCAAGATGCAAGTGCTGGCCCAATTCATCCGTGACATGTCTTTTGAAAACGCTGTCGCTCAGAAGGGTTTGAACGGCGGAGAAGTGCAGCCTGACATTCAGGTTGCAGTCAGTCTGGATGCGCGCAAGCGCCCACAGGATCACCAGTACGAGGTGATTCAGAAGTTTCGGGTGACATCCAAGAACCGCGCCAACAATGAGACCCTGTTCTTGCTGGAGGTCGACTACGGCGGCGTTTTCCACATCGAGGGCGTCCCGGACGAGCAGATGCATCCGTTCCTGCTGATCGAATGCCCGCGCCTTTTGTTCCCGTTCATCCGCCGCATCGTCAGTGATGTAACCCGTGACGGTGGCTTCCCGCCACTGAACATCGACACGGTGGACTATCTGGCGCTGTATCGTCAGGAATTGGCCCGCCGCGCGCAAACGCCTGCGCAAGAAGGTCAGCCGAACTAGGGTTCAGACCTCTGAGCCGTTGGGCCGGCCCATTTGGGCCGGCCTTTTGCGTTTACTGGCGCTTTAGCCAGATTGCCGCATCGCCCAGTTTGGCCACAAAGCTGGCATGCGCAGCCGCCTCTTCCTCTGTCACCCGCGTGGGAAGGGCAGTCGGGCGCGGACGCGGACGCCAGTTGGCAACAGCATCAGACGCGTCGGCCTGTCTGGTCTTGTCTGACGCCGCAGACAAAACCAGATCCGGCTGTCGTCCGCCGATCAGTTCCAGATAAACCTCGGCCAGAATTTCAGAGTCGAGCAAAGCGCCGTGTTTTTCACGCGCCGAATTGTCCACACCAAAGCGTCGACACAGCGCGTCAAGCGAAGCAGGCGACCCGGGATACTTTTGGCGTGCGATTTGAAGCGTGTCTGTGGCCCGGCTGTTAGGCAGGGTCGGAAGGCCAGCGCGCTGCAATTCGAAATTCAGAAACTTCATATCAAAGGCCGCGTTATGGATGACCATCTGCGCATCGGCAACAAAATCGAGAAAGGCTTGCCCGACCGCAGTAAACAAAGGCTTATCCCTTAAGAAATCATCACCCAGACCGTGAACTTCGAACGCTTCTTTGGGCATGGAGCGTTCAGGGTTGATATATTGGTGATAGGTTTTGCCTGTCGGCAGGTGGTTGAACAGCTCTACCGCGCCGATTTCGACGATCCGGTGACCTTCGGACGGCTCAAAGCCGGTGGTTTCGGTATCAAGAACGATTTCACGCATAGCCACTCCGCAGATGGGCAATCAGCGCCTGAACATAGGAGCGCGTCTGGTCGATGGACAGGGTTTCGACAATATGTGTGGCGCGGGCGCGCTTTTCCGCATCGGGCATCTGGCGCGAGAGGATCAGCGCGAACTGTTCTGCTGTCATGCCGGGGCGCGACAGGACCCGCTGACGTTGAATCGCGGGCGGTGCCGTCACCAACAGGGTGGCATCCATTTCTGCCTCGGTGCCTTTTTCGAACAGCAACGGAATGTCGAACACAACAATGCCGTCTGCCTGTTGATCTGAAAACGCTGCGCGGTCTGCTGCCACAAACGGGTGCACCACAGCCTCTAGCCGGGGGAGGGCGGAGGGATCAGATTTGATCCACTCGCGTAAAATCGTGCGGTCAATGCTTCCATGGTCAAGCGCCACCGGGCACAGATCGGCGACCACACCAACGGCCAGCCCCCCCGGTGCGTAAAGGCGATGCACTGCGGCGTCGGCGTCCCATACCGGGATGTCCTCTGCGGCGAACAGGGCCGCCGTGGTGGATTTACCCATGCCGATAGAGCCGGTCAGGCCCAGCCGAAGAAACGTCATGCCAACAGCACAGCGCGGCGGGTTGCGTCGTCCACCTCGGGCCTGGTGCCGAACCAGCGCTCAAAGCCGGGGGCGGCCTGATGCAGCAACATGCCCAAACCATCAACCACGGTGCAGCCCATGGCCTGTGCCTCGATCAGAAACTGAGTCATCAGCGGAGTGTAGACCAGGTCAGTCACGACAGCATCTGACCGCAACCCGTCGAGCGGAACCCGGAAATCAGATTTGCCGGTCATGCCCAGCGAGGTTGTGTTTACAACCGTGGTCGCGCCATCGAGCATATTCGCGGCCTGCACCCATTCACTGACCACGAGTTTCGCACCGAAATCAGACCGAAGCGCCTCGGCCCGTCGGCGGGTGCGGTTGGCGATTCGAATTTCGGGAACGCCCACTTCTATCAGCGCGGCAACCACTGCACGCGCAGCGCCCCCGGCACCAAAGACCACGGCGGGACCGCTGGACGGAACCCAATGCGGCGCGTTCTGGCGCAGGTTGGCGATAAAGCCAGAGCCGTCGGTGTTGTCGGCCTGAATCCGGCCATCCTTTCGGAATATCAGGGTGTTGGCAGCCCCGATCAGCGCCGCGCGGTCAGTGATGACATCCGCAATCTGAAGAATGGCCTCCTTGTGCGGGATCGTAATGTTTACCCCGACAAAGCCCATCCGCGGCAAGGCCTGCAGCATATGGGCCAGATCGGCCGGTGCGATATCCAGCGGGATGTAATGGCCACGGATGCCGTAGCGCTTCAGCCAATATCCGTGCAGCGCCGGAGAACGGCTATGCGCGATCGGGTGACCGATAACGCCGGCAAGGGGGATACGCGGATGATCTGTCATGTCGGGATGATGCCTCTGTCCCCCAGATAGCCCAAAACCGGTAAAAGAGGAAGACCGAGCACGGTGAAGTAATCCCCATCGACCGCGGAAAACAGCCGGGAGCCTTGCTCCTCAAGCTTGTAAGCACCGACACTGTGGCGGATACTGTCCCAGTTGCGGGTGACGTAGTCATCAAGATACGCGTCCGACAGGGGGCGCATCGTAAGCCGGGCCTCACCCATGAACCGCCAGACTGGCTTGGCATCATGATAGATCACGGCCGCAGACCAGAGTTTGTGGGTCTGACCTCTGAGACGGCGCAGTTGGGCGCGGGCCTCATCCGGTGTTTCGGGCTTTGCGAGTACGTCTCCCTGAATGTCGAGGACTTGATCGCAGCCCAGCACCATGGCTTCTGGGCTACGCTCGGCAATCTTGCGGGCCTTCATTTCAGCAAGCGTGTCAGCGATATCGCGCGGACGGGCATGTTCGGCTTGCAGCGCCCGGCGGATGGTGTCCTCATCAACACGTGCAGCATGTGCGGTGAACGGTACGCCTGCCGCGGTCAGCATTTGCTGTCTGATCTGAGAGGTGGAGGCAAGGATCAGCTTCATTTTGGGTGGGACAGCTCTGTGGATATGCTTGCTTTGTTCTTGCTGTGCCAAATGTGCGCATCTTCTTGGCAAAGGTGAAGGGTGATGATGGGGACTGTTTTGTCAAGCTGCCCACGGAAGATATCCCGCTGTGCATAGCGACGCCTTGGCCTTCTGAACAGTTGGTATTTTTGGTGGATCAGCGAAAACCTGTATAGTTCTGCTGGGAGTCTTAAGATATTAAACTACTGATATTTATATACTTATGACAAATTATCCACAGAGTTACCGAGTTTTCCATAGGCTTATACAAGATGCCCGCGCTGTGGACAGACCAAGGGAAAAGATCGACAATTCTGTTTTCCACAGGCCCTACAACTACATTCCTTTCCTATATTTCTTTTAATAAAGAAGAAGAGAACGAAGAGGATGCGATGACTGATTTTCTGGCTGACTGGTATCTTTGGACGAAGTCTCTGCATGTGGTGTCAGTCATCGCGTGGATGGCAGGCTTGTTCTATTTGCCGCGACTATTTGTGTATCACGTAGAAGTTGTTGAGGCGGCTACCAAAACGGATCAGTTGTTTCAGACAATGGAGCGACGCTTGCTGCGGGCCATCATGAACCCTGCGATGATTTCTACCTGGGTGTTTGGGTTGTTGTTGGTTGCAACGCCCGGTGTGGTGGATTGGTCGATGGTCTGGCCTTGGGTGAAGGCTGGGTCCGTTCTGATGATGACCTGGTTTCACATGTGGCTGGCCGGGCGGCGCAAGGATTTTTCCCTTGGATTGAACGTGCTGAGCGGGCGGCGATATCGGATGATGAACGAAGTTCCGACTGTCTTGCTGCTTTTGATCGTGTTCTCGGTGATTGTGAAATTCTGATTTGTTGACTTTTTCTGCGTCTGGCCTTAACCGACGCGTAACGGGACCGTCCGGTCTTTGTTTTTCCCCCTGACACTGTGGCGCTGCTTGTTGATCAGACAGGTAGCCAAAGGACTATTCCATGACCGTAGAACGTTTGAACCTTGCCGATCTGAAGGCCAAGACCCCAGCCGATTTGCTGGCGATGGCTGAAGAATGGGAAATTGAGAACGCGCCCAGCATGCGTAAGGGCGAGATGATGTTCCAGATTTTGAAGGAACATGCGGAGGAAGGGTTTGAGATCGGGGGAGACGGTGTTCTTGAGGTGCTGCAGGACGGGTTTGGCTTCCTTCGCAGCCCGTCAGCCAACTACTTGTCTGGACCGGATGATATTTATGTTAGCCCGGATATGATCCGGCAGTTCAGCCTTCGGACTGGTGATTCCATAGAAGGGGTCATTCAGGCGCCGCGTGAAAACGAGAAGTATTTCAGCCTGATCAAGGCGACAAAGATCAACTTTGATGATCCGGAGCGTGCAAAGCACAAGGTTCATTTCGACAACCTAACGCCGTTGTACCCGGATGAGCGGTTGAAGATGGAGGTTGACGATCCGACGGTGAAGGATCGGTCAGCGCGGATCATTGACCTGGTCTGTCCAATCGGCAAGGGACAGCGGGCTTTGATCGTTGCGCCGCCGCGGACGGGTAAAACCGTTCTGTTGCAGAACATCGCTCATTCGGTGGCGACAAATCATCCGGAATGCTACCTGATCGTTCTTTTGATCGATGAACGCCCCGAGGAAGTCACCGACATGCAGCGCAGTGTGCGGGGCGAAGTTGTTTCGTCAACCTTTGATGAGCCGGCAACCCGCCACGTCGCCGTGGCGGAGATGGTGATTGAGAAGGCAAAGCGCCTTGTGGAACACAAGCGCGATGTGGTGATTCTTCTTGATTCGATTACACGTTTGGGCCGCGCCTTTAACACGGTTGTTCCGTCATCGGGCAAAGTGTTGACGGGCGGCGTGGACGCAAACGCCTTGCAACGGCCAAAGCGGTTCTTTGGAGCGGCGCGGAACATCGAGGAAGGCGGGTCGCTGACCATCATCGCCACGGCGTTGATCGATACAGGCAGCCGGATGGATGAAGTGATCTTTGAGGAATTCAAAGGAACAGGTAACAGTGAGATCGTGCTTGATCGTAAGGTTGCTGACAAGCGTGTGTTCCCGGCGATTGATATTCTGAAATCCGGGACGCGGAAGGAGGATCTTTTGATCGAGAAGATCGATCTTCAGAAGACCTACGTTCTGCGTCGGATTCTAAACCCGATGGGCACCACAGATGCAATCGAGTTCTTGATTTCGAAGCTTAAGCAGACCAAGTCGAACGCTGAGTTCTTCGAATCAATGAACACCTAAGCTCTTAACCCTAGAGAGTTTATCATGACGGATACGATCTTTGCGCTGGCCACGGCACGCGGCAAGGCAGGCATTGCTGTTGTGCGTGTTTCCGGGCCGTTGGCATTGGACTCCGCTGCGTCCTTCGGTGTGGTTGGACTAACGCCAAGACGTGCAACTTTGCGTGATCTGGTTGTTGGCGGCGAGTTGTTGGATACTGCGCTTGTCCTGTTTTTCGAAGCGGGCGCCAGTTTCACTGGTGAGACCAGCGTTGAGTTTCAGATACACGGCAGTGAAGCGGTTGTCGCAGCGGTCTTAGCTTCCTTGGGGGGGCTTTCCGGCCTGCGGATGGCCGAGGCGGGCGAATTCACTCGAAGGGCGCTTGAAAACGGGATGCTGGACCTGACGCAGGTTGAGGCGCTTGCGGATCTGATAGATGCAGAGACCGAGGCCCAGCGGAGGCAAGCGCAGCGCGTTTTATCGGGTGCGATCGGGGCGCGGGCGGCAGAGTGGCGGAAGGAATTGATCCGTGCGGCAGCCTTGATAGAGGCCACGATTGACTTTGCGGATGAGGATATTCCGGTCAACGTTATCCCAGAGGTCAGTGAGATTGTAGACCGGCTATGTTCTGCCTTTTTGGCAGAAGTCGCTGGCAGCCATGCGTCAGAGCGGATTCGTGCGGGCTTTGAGGTTGCGATTATTGGCGCCCCTAATGTTGGAAAATCTAGTCTTTTGAATGTGTTAGTGGGTCGCCAAGCCGCAATCACATCGGCTGTCGCCGGGACGACGCGTGATATCATCGAGGTTCGGATGGATATCGGGGGATTGCCCGTTACTTTGCTTGATACGGCTGGACTGCGCGATGCGACAGACGAGATTGAAAGGATTGGCGTCGAGATTGCGAAAGAGCGTGCGCAGCTTGCAGATCTACGGATTGCTTTGCTTGAGCCCGGAGACAGCGCAGAGTCAGGCGGTGGTGCTGATATTATTGTATGGGGGAAGGCCGATATTGTTCCTGGACCAAATTCGATATCAAGTCATACCGGTTTTGGTCTGGATCGACTTTTGGAAGATATTCGTGCAAAGCTCGAGGGCAAGGTTTCGGGCTCGGGGCTTCTGATCCGAGACAGACAGCGAACAGCGTTGTTGGCCGCTAGCGAATCCATGGTATCTGCCCAGCGTTGTCTATATACTGAAGATCCGTCTTTGGAGCTGGTAGCGGCTGATATTCGATCTGCCTGCCATGCGTTGGATTTGCTTGTCGGTAAAATTGGGGTCGAGATGCTGTTAGATGAGATATTCAGCAGTTTCTGTATTGGGAAATAGGATTGTTTCACGTGAAACATTTTGATGTCATAGTGATAGGTGGAGGCCATGCTGGCACAGAGGCAGCCTCTGCCGCGTCCCGTGCGGGGGCAAGTGTCGCGCTGATTACCCAAAGCCTGAAGTCAATTGGAGCAATGTCATGCAATCCTGCGATTGGGGGTCTTGGAAAGGGTCACCTTGTCCGGGAGATTGATGCTTTGGATGGCCTGATGGGCCGTGCGGCAGATGCTGCAGGGATTCAATTCAGGCTGCTGAACAGGCGAAAGGGCCCCGCCGTCCAAGGCCCCAGAGCCCAAACGGACAGGTCATTGTATCGCGCGTTTGTGCAAGCAGAGCTTGTCAAGTTGCAGAACTTAACTCTGATTGAAGGCGAGGTCGTAGATCTGCTTCTTCGAAACTCTCGCGTTGACGGCGTTGTTATGGCCGACGGACAGGAGGTCAGTGCTCATGCTGTCGTGTTGACTGCTGGCACATTTTTAAACGGTGTGATCCACATTGGGGATAAACAGCATCAAGGCGGTCGGATGGGCGACGCGGCATCAACGCGGCTTGGTCAGCGTTTGAATGATTTGGGATTGAATCGCGGTCGGCTTAAGACGGGCACACCCCCTCGGCTTGATGGTCGGACAGTTGATTGGTCAAGCCTTGAGAAGCAAGGTGGCGATGATGTTCCAACAATGTTCTCATTTTTGAACGCTCGACCATTTGTCCGTCAGGTATCCTGTGGGGTCACGCGCACAAATGAGCTTACCCACGACATAATACGACGCAACCTTTCGAAATCAGCGCTGTATAGCGGCAATATCGAGGGCGTTGGCCCCAGATACTGCCCATCAATTGAGGATAAGATTACACGCTTTTCTGATAAGGACAGCCATCAGATTTTCTTGGAGCCAGAGGGGCTGGATGACCATACCGTTTACCCAAACGGTATATCTTCATCGCTTCCAATCGAAGTGCAGAAGGCATATGTTGCCTCCATAGAGGGTCTAGAGAACGCAACAATTCTTCAGCCTGCTTACGCGATTGAATATGACTATTTCGATCCTCGTTCGCTGTCTGCATCACTTGAGCTTGATCGCCTTCAAGGGTTGTTCTTTGCGGGTCAGATCAATGGTACAACGGGGTATGAAGAAGCCGCTGCCCAGGGCCTCGTCGCAGGCTTGAATGCGGCGCGCCTCTCGCTTGGAGCGTCATTGGTGGCCTTCTCAAGGTCCGACAGTTACATTGGCGTGCTTGTTGATGACCTTCGGTCGAGGGGTGTCTCAGAGCCCTACAGGATGTTTACGTCTCGTGCTGAATACCGTCTGTCTTTGCGTGCAGATAACGCCGATCAGAGATTGACAGAGATGGGATGTCATATCGGCATTATATCGCAGACAAGAAGTGTAGCATTCCATAGTAAACTTGAAGAGTTGGAGCGCGCAAAGTCTTACTTGTCACAGGTGGTTTTTACCCCGCGAGATTTAGTTGAGCATGGCATCCATGTCAGCTTGGACGGTTCACGTAGAAATGGGCTCGAAGTGTTGGGCGCATATCCGATGACACTTGATGCCCAAGAGCAGTTGCTTCCAGGGTTGAAGGCTGTCGAGGCGCCAATCCGCGAACAAGTTTTGCGCGACGCGCAGTACGGTCGTTATCTTGACCGCCAGCACGACCAAATCACTCAATTGAAGCTGCAAGAGCAAACTCTGATCCCGGCATCAATTTCTTTCATTGATATGCCGGGACTGTCGGGTGAGTTAAGACTAAAGCTATCAAGCCGCAGGCCGGCGTCGCTTGCTGACGCCGCTCAAATCGAAGGAATCACGCCCGCTGCCATGGCGTTGATTTTGGCGAATATTCGGAAGGCGGATCTAACGCGAAAGGCCGTCTGATGTCCGGCGCGACGGAAAAGGATCTGAACGCAATTGTTTCACGTGAAACACTGGGTCGTTTGTTGTTGCTTGAGGCTTTGGTGAAAAAGTGGAATCCTGTTATTAATCTGGTTTCCGCCGGTACGATTCCCCATATTCAGCAGCGCCACATCCTTGATTCAATTCAGATATTCAGACTTTCAGGGCCAAACCAAGGTGTTTGGTGTGATTTGGGGAGTGGCGGCGGCTTTCCGGGACTGGTGGTGGCCCTGTTGGCGCAAGAAGATGGGGATAGATTTCACGTCCAGCTTGTTGAGTCTGACGGGCGTAAATGCACGTTTCTTCGCGAGGCTGCACGGCAACTTGGATTGAATGTCACTGTATTCAATTCAAGAATAGAAGATCTGCCAGCCATATCTGCCAGCGTCCTTTCTGCGAGAGCGCTCACCTCGCTTCCAAACCTCTGCAAGTTTGCAAGCCTTCATCTTGACTCCAGCGGCGTTGCGCTTTTTCCAAAGGGAGCCAGATATCATGACGAAGTTATCAGCGCGCGCCAGCATTGGCGCTTTGATTTAACCGTACATCCCAGCAAAACAGATTCAGCGGCGGCTGTCCTGGAAATGAGGAATATTCGTCATGCCTGAACCAGAGCGTCGGGGCTCTCCCCACATTATTGCTGTGGCGAATCAAAAGGGTGGCGTTGGAAAGACCACAACAACGATCAATCTGGCTGCAGGCTTGGCTGAATTTGGCTACCGCGTCCTTGTGATCGACATGGACCCGCAGGGAAACGCTTCGACCGGCCTAGGAGTCCCTCCAGAGGCACGATCGAAAACCAGTTATGAATTGCTCTTAGAGCAGGCCTTGTTGATTGATCTGATCCAGAAAACGACGGTCCCTGGAATATCCCTGTGTCCGGCAAATGCGGACCTTGCTTCTGCTGATATTGATCTCGTGGCCAGCGAAAAGCGGTCCTTTCTGATGTCTGATGCAATGCATGAAGCAAGCTTTCTGGCGGCGGAATTTGACTTTGTGCTGGTGGATTGTCCACCATCATTGTCGCTGCTGACCGTCAACGCTCTTGTAGCCGCCGAATCAGTTCTCATTCCGTTGCAGAGCGAGTTTTTTGCACTTGAGGGTTTGTCGCAGCTCATGCTGACGATCCGAGATATTCGTAAATCCGCTAATCCACGCTTAAGAATTGAGGGTGTTTTGGTAACGATGACTGACAGCAGAAACCGGCTGTCTCAACAGGTAGAGGCAGATGCGCGCGCCAATCTTGGTGACATGGTTTTCTCAACGACAATTCCACGCAACGTTAGGGTTTCTGAGGCGCCTTCGTTTGCATTGCCTGTCTTGCAATATGATCCGACGTCAAAGGGCGCTGAAGCTTACCGGCGCTTGTCGCTTGAAGTTATTGCACGCAGATCAAATGGTCGAGTGGCCAGTAAGGAAAAGGTATAAATGGAAAAGAAACAGGAAAGAAAAGGGCTGGGTCGCGGTCTATCCGCGCTGATGGCGGACGTTAACCTTGTTAGGGGTGATATTGAACCTCAAGACGGCCCCCGCAGTCAGCCAGAGTCCTTTCTACCGATTGAGCAGGTTTTTCCAAACCCCAATCAGCCAAGGCGTGATTTTGATCCTGCTCTTCTTGAGGAGCTTGCAGCATCTATTCGGGCCAAGGGTATTATCCAGCCGCTGGTCGTTAGACTGAACGAGAAAGATGGAAATTATCAGATTGTAGCGGGTGAGCGGAGATGGCGCGCCGCTCAGATGGCTCGGTTGCACCGGGTTCCAGTCGTCATCCGTGATTTTTCTGATGACGAAGTTCTTGAAATTGCTATCATTGAGAACATTCAGAGAGCGGATCTTAATGCGGTGGAAGAGGCTTTGGGCTTCAGGCAGCTGATGGACAACTTTGGGCATACGCAAGAGAAGCTTGCCGAAGCGTTGTCCAAAAGTCGGTCTCACGTCGCCAACACCATGCGCCTTTTGAGCCTGCCTGACGGTGTTCTTACCATGATACGATCTGGTAAACTGACCGCTGGCCACGCGCGGGCGATGATTGGCTCTCCCGATCCTCTGGCTTTGGCTCAGAAGGTGGTCGGAGCTGGTCTTTCTGTTCGCGAGACAGAGAAACTTGCAAAAAGCGTAACGACGAGCCCATCGAAGGGAGCAAAGAGGTCTGACAGATCGGAAAAAGATGCGGATACTCGTGCGATCGAATCGGACTTGGCAGCAAACTTAGGTATGTCCGTCAGCATCGATCATGATGCCTCGGGCGAGGGGGGTAGCCTGCGCCTGCGATATAAAACCCTGGAACAACTGGACATGCTTTGTCAGGTTTTATCCGTTGTGCCGCGCGACTTCACCCCATAGGAAGTCGCGCCTACTCCTGTAGCAATCTGTTCAGCACCCAATTGAGCACAAGTCGCCCTTTTAGCGTTGTCCGCAGGCGGCCATCAGAAATGTCGACGACACCTTGCGTGCGCAGTCGCTCAATTCTCTCCAAAGGAAGGGGTGCGCCCGCAATGCTTTGATATTCCTTAAGGCATACGCCTGACACCAGCCGCAGGCCCATAAGAACAAACTCTGTCGCCTGTGCGTCGCGCGATAAGTCCTCACGATCATGCTTCCCATCAGAGGTTGGGTGACTTGCTGCGAGCCAGAGATTTGGCGCAGACGGTTGGACAGTAGAAACCCGCCGTCCCTCTGCATCTGTTAGCCTCCCATGCGCCCCCGGTCCTATGCCGATATAGTCTCCGCAGCGCCAATATATCATGTTGTGGCGCGACTCTCCGCCAAGGGGAGCATGATTTGAAATCTCGTACTGTGGTCTTCCGTGTGCGATACAGACGTCTTGGGTCAGCTCATACATGTCAGCGGCAGCATCTTCTTCCGGCAGGCCCCGCAACAGTCCGAGAGCGTGGCGGGCGCCAAAGACGGTTCCGGGCTCAATTGTAAGCTGATAAAGTGAGAGATGGTCACCCGCGAGCTTCAGCGCTTCTGAAAGCTCTGCTTCCCACGCCACGAGGCTTTGATCTTGTCTTGCGTAGATCAGATCAAAGCTTGTTCTGTCAAAAACCTTTTGCGAAATATCAATTGCGGCCCGCGCTTCTTGCGCATCATGCATTCGACCAAGTCGTCGAAGGTCAGCATTGTTTAGGGCTTGAACTCCAACAGAGACGCGGTTGACGCCAGCGGCCCGAAAATCTTTGAAGCCACCAATCTCCACAGACGTTGGATTGGCCTCCAGCGTAATCTCTATGTCATTTGCCGGGGTCCAAAGTTGTGTTGCCTCGTCAATGATCGCCGCCACAGTGCGCGCGCGCATCAGAGAAGGAGTGCCGCCACCAAAAAAGATACTCTGTAGGACTCGGCCTGGAGTTTCCTCGGCGAACCGGCGTAACTGTGCAAGATACGCGACTCTCCATTCATCGTGGTCAATTTGCGATGAAACGTGACTGTTGAAGTCGCAGTAGGGACATTTTGATTGGCAAAAGGGCCAGTGAACATAAAGGCCAAAGCCGGCGGTCTGCCATCTGTGCACCGATCATACTCCCAAATCACCATATTCTGCTGCCGTTGATCCCACAGTTTGTTTCACGTGAAACAATGCGCAATCAGCTTTCGAAAGGCCTCTGCCCTATGGCTGACTTTTCCCTTTTGGTCACCTGACATTTCGGCAAACGTGGTTCCAAACCCCACGGGTTGAAACATCGGGTCGTAGCCGTGGCCTTGCTCTCCGCGCATCGGCCAGACCAAAGTTCCTGAAACGGTGCCCTCAAAAACAAAGTCGCGACCATCCGGCCAAGCGAGGACCAACGTACAGCAAAACTGGGCGTGACGGGGAAGTGGCGCGCCAATCGCGTCGCACGCATTCCAGGTTCGGGTCATTGCCAAGGAAAAGTCGCGACCTTTTTCAGTCTCCGCCCAATCTGCTGTATAAACCCCAGGCGCCCCCTCCAGAGCATCAACACAGATACCCGAGTCATCCGCCAGCGCGGGCAGCCCAGTTGCCTTTGACGCCGCATGCGCTTTGATGCGCGCATTTCCAACAAAGGTGCTCTCAGTTTCTTCTGGCTCTGGCAGGCCAAAATCAGCCGCTGAGATTGCCTCAACTCCGTAGGGCTGCAGGAGGGAGAGCATTTCCTGAAGCTTACCCTTGTTGTGCGTCGCGATCACCAATTTTGGCCCGATAATATTCGCCATTCTCACGATCCCAGTGCCTGACTTTGTGCAGAAACCAATAGGCGTGAACCTGCTTCTGCCAAATCCAGAAGCTGCCCCATCTCATCGCGAGAGAACGAGGCACCTTCCGCAGACATCTGCACTTCGATCAATCGACCCCGTCCCGTCATCACAAAGTTGCCATCGGTTCCCGCCGCAGAATCTTCAGGGTAATCCAGATCAAGCAGGGGCTGCCCGGCATAAATCCCGCACGAGATGGCAGCAACATGATCGATAATCGGATCACTAGTAATTGTGCCAGCGGTCAAAAGCCGGTTTACAGCCAAGCGCAGGGCGACCCAGCCGCCAGTGATAGAGGCGCAACGTGTCCCTCCGTCGGCTTGAAGTACGTCACAATCGACAACAATCTGCCGCTCGCCCAGCGCGCTGCGATCCACGCCAGCGCGCAGAGATCTTCCGATAAGCCTTTGAATTTCTTGTGTTCTTCCACTTTGCTTCCCAGCAGCCGCCTCTCGGCGCATCCGGCTGTTTGTGGCGCGCGGCAACATTCCGTACTCGGCGGTAACCCAGCCCAGCCCGGTGTTCTTCAGAAACGGTGGCGCCTTGTCTTCGATTGTTGCAGAGCACAATACATGGGTGTCGCCCATTTTAATCAGGCACGATCCTTCCGCGTGTCGCATTACACCGGTTTCAATTGAAATCGACCGCATTTGGTCCAGTTGCCGTCCAGAGGGGCGCATCTTTGTTCCTTTCCATGAATAGGAGCCAGATATGCGTCCCGATGGGTCTGATGCAACCCCGATTGACCATTGCGCTGATCGGAATACTCTGGCGATCCAAAGGGAGTCTCAAATGAGCGACGGCGCAAATTTACTCGCAGAGATGAATGACCGCTCTCGGGAAGTGTTCCGGCGTGTGGTTGAGGGGTATCTGACCTCGGGCGAGCCGATGGGCTCCCGCAGTCTGTCGCGCACCATGACAGAAAAGGTGTCTGCCGCCACGATCCGCAACGTAATGCAGGATCTGGAGTTTCTCGGCCTGCTCGACAGCCCCCATGTTTCTGCGGGGCGCATCCCAACACAGCGTGGCTTGCGGATGTTTGTTGACGGCCTGCTCGAAGTCGGAACTGTCGCAAAAGAAGACCAGGAGCGGATCGACGCAACCCTTGGCGATTCAGATCGCGATGTGGCCACCTTGCTGGATCAGGTTGGCTCCACCCTGTCAGGCATTACACGCGGTGCCAGCCTTGTTCTTTCGCCAAAGCATGAAGCCCCAATCAAACATATCGAGTTTGTCAGCCTGTCTCCTGATCGCGCGCTTGTGGTTCTGGTTTTTGCCGATGGGCATGTCGAGAACCGCCTGTTCACGCCGCCCGCCGGTCAGACTCCGTCCTCTATGCGAGAGGCCGCAAACTTTCTGAATGCTCTTGCCGGGGGACGCACGCTGTCTGACCTGCGTCGGACAATGACCCAGGATATCGCCAGGCATCGGCAGGAAATTGACGTGCTTGCTCGCGAACTGGTCGAGAGCGGGCTTGCGATCTGGGAAAATGGCGGTGAACAGGGAGAGAGGTTGATCGTCCGGGGCCGTGCCAATCTGCTGGAAGGCGCGACCGAAGGGCAAGAGATTGACCGCATCCGCAGCCTCTTTGACGATCTGGAACGCAAGCGTGACATCTCAGACTTCCTTGAATTGACCGAGGCGGGCGACGGTGTGCGCATTTTTATCGGTTCAGAGAACAAGCTTTTCTCACTTTCGGGTTCCTCTCTGGTGGTCTCTCCCTATATGAACGCTGATCGTAAGATCATCGGTGCCGTTGGCGTCATTGGTCCGACGCGTCTCAACTACGGACGTATCGTTCCAATCGTCGATTACACGGCGCAGCTTCTCGGGCGCCTGGTGTCCGATCGCGGCAAGGGATGATCGCCCGAACGTAAGAGCAAGGAAGACAAAAGATGGCGCAGGAAAATCCGAGCCCCGAGAACATTGAGATCGACGAGATCGAGGAATTCATCGAAGCCGAAGAGCTGGACGCTTTGCGCGCAGAGCGCGACGAACTTCGTGATCGCTTCATGCGTGCTCTTGCAGATGCTGAGAACGCACGCAAGCGCGCCGATCGTGATCGTCGTGAAGCCGAGCAATATGGCAGCACCCGTCTGGCCCGCGATTTGCTGCCAGTGTTCGACAACCTGAATCGCGCGCTTGAGGCGGCAACAGATGAAACCCGCACACAAGCCTCTGCGCTGATCGAGGGGGTGGAGCTGACACTGCGGGAACTGACAAATGTCATGACCAAACACGGCATGACGCCAATTTCCCCAGCGCCGGGCGATACGTTTGACCCGCAGCTGCATCAGGCCATGTTCGAAGCCCCGGTTCCCGGCACAAAGGCTGGCCATATCATTCAGGTGATGACAGACGGGTTCATGCTGCATGATCGCCTGTTGCGTCCGGCACAGGTCGGCGTGTCATCCATGCCTGCGTCCTGATCCTAGCGGATCGGGGTGGCCGTCTCAGGCCACCCTGTTCCCCATGACCCAAGTTCCGTGCACAGCAGCTGCTCCGGAAATCCGCTTGACCCGAAGCACATCGGCCCGCGCGCCCACGGCGAGTTGTCCGCGGTCCGTCAGGCCGGTCGCCAGAGCGGGGGCGCGTGTCACGGTCTGCACGCCGCGCGCAATGTCGCCCCACAGATCCCCCAGCAGCAAAGCCGCAGACAGCAGAGACGACGGCACATAATCCGAAGAGACGATATCCAGCAGATCGGCCTCTGCCAATGTGCTTGCCGCCACATTACCCGAATGAGAGCCGCCCCGGATCAGGTTCGGCGCACCCATCATCACCTTGATGCCGTGCTGCACACAGGCCTTTGCCGCCTCTACAGTCGTGGGAAACTCGGCAAAGGTTACGCCATGACTAGCCGACGCCGCCACCTGCGATGTTGTCGTATCGTCATGGCTGGCCAAAGTTGCGCCATAGCGCCGAGATTCTGCCACGGCCGTTGCCTCATGCAGCGCGCCCAGCCTGTCGCGCAGCGCACGCTGGCTGGCAACGTGGTCATCAAAACCTTCGTCTGTCAGACCGTGTTTGCCGCAAACATAGTCCCTCAATTTCGAAACATCCCGGAACTGCCGTTCTCCCGGTGTATGGTCCATCAAGCTGACGATGCCGATCCGGTCTTCCGGCCCGAACTTTGCCATTTCGCTGACCAACGTTTCCGAACACACTTCAGCCCTCAGGTGCAGAAAGTGGCTGATCCGAAGCGCGCCGCGGCTCCTCAGGTCCAGAATCTCATCGGCCAGCGCGCGGGCATATTCGCCGTAGTTCGCCTTTGCGTTTGATGTCACCGACCCGACCCGCAGGGCGTCAAACACTGTCGTAATCCCAACGCTTGCCAGTTCTGCATCATGTGCAATGATCGCCGCCTGATGGGGCCAGTTTACCTTTGGCCGAGGTTCGATATGGCGCTCCAGATTGTCTGTGTGCAACTCGATCAGCCCCGGCATCACCAGATCGCCTTCACAATCCACCACGCCTGCCACGCGGCTGGGGCTGTCGCTGATATCAACAATCACGCCCTCTTTCATGCGAACAGAGCCTCTGCGCACCCCGTCAGGCAACACCAGCATGGCATTTTCAAGGATTACATCCGTCATGTTTCAAGTCCTGTCTTGCGATCCGTGGGGCAAGGGGTGCAATGACACGGAAGCGTCACGCTTGTGTGACAATTCCACCTTATGCCGTCGCCATGGATCAGATGAATCGTTTCGCCGTCTATTTCGCGCCGCGCCCCGGAGCGTTTGCCGATGCAACGGCCGCGCTTTTGGGTTGGGACAGCGTATCGGGCCTGTCCGTGCCACAGCCGGCCCTTCCCGGCCTGCACGCGCCCTTGTCTGAATTGACCGCCGAGCCGCGCAAATATGGCTTTCATGGAACAATCCGCGCGCCATTCCGGCTTGCGCCCTCGCTGTCGCCCGATGCTGTTGTCCACACGGTTCGCGCTCTCTCGACGGGGCTTTCGCCAGCGGTCTGTGATGGGCTGCGCGTTGAAAACCTCCACGGCTTTCTTGCCCTCATCCCATCTGGTGATCTGGCCGACCTGAACCACCTCGCGGCAAAGGTTGTGCGTGCAACCAACCCCCTGCGCGCGCCGCTCAGCCCGGAAGAGCGGTCGCGGCGTCGCCCCGAGTCGCTCTCGGACCATCAGCGCGCGTTGCTTGATGAATGGGGCTACCCGCATGTGATGGATGAGTTCCATTTTCATCTGACACTCACCAACCGCCTTGCGCCCCAGCATGCCGAAAACACAGCGGCTGCGTTGTCCGCATATCTTGCGCCGGTGCTGCCAAGCCCCTTTCGCGTCGATGATCTCTGCCTGTTTGGTGAGGATGCGCAGGGCCTCTTTCATCTGCTTCACCGTTTCCCATTAGGCGGGTAGAGCGCAGCAAGAAAGCGGGCAACACCTATGTCCGGGCTGCTGTCATTCACCACAATCCGTGGGACAATCCCGTCAGGCAGCGCAAACCCGGCCCGCTCCAGTCTTGCGCGCACGTCTTCCACGCATTCACGCCCCCGCGCAGCCAATCGCATGGCCAGAACCTCGGCCGGGGCTGTGACAAGAATAACCACCAGATCCGGCATAAGCGCCATCGCGGCCATAAGTGCAGCGCGAGAGCCGTTGAACAAGATTGGCCCGTTTGCTGTTAGGTGTTGTTTTGGTATACCATACCAAAGCCCATGTGCCTGCCAGTCCAGTGCGAATTCACCCATTGCGCGACGCCGCAGAAACTGCGCCTCGGTCACGCCTTCGAAATCTTCTCCACCTGCATCTGCAGGCCGTGTGATCACCCGGCGCACCAGCTGAAGCTCAGGATACAAGGCACAGGCACCTGCGATCAGCGTGTCCTTTCCAGCGCCCGATGGGCCAACAACGGCAAAGATCATGCGGCAAGGCCCGGCGTAAACCCGGTCACATCCACCAAGCGGTCACAGACCCGCGCCCGCGCGCCTTCGTCGTGAAAAATCCCAAGGATCGCCGCGCCCCGCGCCTTGGCTTCCTCGATCAGGGTCAGCACCACGTCGCGGTTTGCGGCGTCGAGGCTGGCTGTCGGCTCATCCAGTAGCAGAACCGGAAAGGTGTGGGCAAAGCCGCGCGCAATGTTAACGCGTTGTTGCTCACCGCCCGAAAATGTGGTGGGCGACAAGGGCCAAAGCCGGGTTGGGATATTCAGTCGCGACAGCAGATCTTCAGCCCTCGCCCTCGCCTTTGTGGGGTGCATACCCAACCGCAGCAGTGGTTCGGCGACCACATCCACTGTCGGCACACGTGGCACCACCCGCAGAAACTGGCTGACATAGCCCAGAGTATTCCGTCGCAGGGCGATGATGTCACGTGGCGCGGCCTGCGCCACATCCGTTCCGGCCACCAGCAGCCGGCCCCCGGCCGTCAGGTAATTGCCATACACCATCCGCATCAGCGTTGATTTGCCGGCGCCCGATTGCCCGGTCAGGCCAACGCATTCGCCTGCCGCCACCTGCAACGCCGCCCCTGCCATCACCGGTATTACTGCCCCGCCCTGATTGTGCAGGATGAATGCCTTGGACAGGTCGGAAATTTCGATCATCGCTGTCATAGCCAGCGCCTCCATTTGAAGAAAAGATAGGTGCCCACTGCCGAGGCCACCATCATGCTCAGCGCCATCGGATAGCCGAGCGTCCATTGCAATTCGGGCATGACCTCGAAGTTCATGCCATAAGCGCTTGCGATCACTGTAGGTGGCAGGAACACCACTGCCACGACGGATACGATCTTGATGGTCTGGCTCTGGCTCAGATTGATCATGCCCATCGTCGAGTCGCTGGCCAGCGCCACGCGCGCCGACAGATGATCGGCATGAACCTCCAGCGCATGCAGATCTCGCATCAAGCCCTTCACGGGGCCTTTTAGCGCGGTCCCGCGATGCTCGGTCGTCAGGCTTTGGCCAAAATAGCTCACCGCGCGTTCGATGGTCAGCAATGACAGCCGCACACGGGCAATTTGTTCGCCTTCGCGACCTGTGCGGCGCAGCGCGCCCTGCAGTTGGGCGGCATCTGTGGTCCCGGTCTCACTGTAAACCTCGCGTGCCAGCGCATCGAGTGCCCGCCCCGACCCTTCCAGCAGATCGGCCAGTCGACCGGTCACTTCCTCCAGCAGGCTCAGGAACAGGCGCGCGCTGTCGGTGCAGCCCGGCCCCACCTTGTTGGCCCGCTCGGGGTATGTGGTGAAGGGTCGTGGCGCATGGTGGCGCACCGTGAACAGACGCTCCGGGGTCATGATAAAGGTCACAGGCCCCGAGATTGGTTCGTTGGTTTCCGACATGCCCGGCAGCACTACAGTCATGTAATCGAAGCCGTTTTCGCGATACAGCCGGTTAGAGATTTCGATCTCCTCCATATCGGCAAGGGTCGGCACCTCGATGCCCATGGCCTGCGCCGCCAGCACCTGAGCGTCCAGCGGCTGGTAAAGGTCGATCCATACCGCCTCGTCCAGCGAGCCATCATTTGGCAGTTTTTCAAGTTTCGTATCAGTCGGGCGATAGGCAAAGAGCATAGGTCACACCTGCAAGACAGAGGAGACCAGAAGCTGGGTATAGGCGTCCTGCGGATCGTCCAGCACCTGATCGGTCAAGCCCTGCTCTACCACGCGCCCGCCTTTCATGACCATCAATCGGTCAGCCAGCAACCTCACAACAGCCAGATCATGTGTTACGATGATTGCCGACAGACCCAGATCTCGCACCAGCCCACGCAGCAGGTCCAGCAACCGCGCTTGTACGCTGACATCAAGTCCCCCGGTCGGTTCGTCCATGAACACCAGCCGTGGCGCGGTCACCAGATTGCGCGCAATCTGCAACCGCTGCTGCATGCCGCCGGAAAAAGCGCTTGGTCGTTCGTCTATCCGATCGGCTGCAATTTCCACGCGGCCAAGCCAGTCTGTTGCCGTGTCGCGGATGCTGCCATAGTGGCGGGCGCCGACGGCCATCAGCCGCTCGCCAACGTTACCGCCCGCACTGACCCCCATACGCAAGCCGTCGCGTGGGTTTTGGTGAACATAGGCCCATTCTGTGCGGGAAAGCCGCCTGCGCTCCGTCTCGGGCATGGCCAAAACATCGCGGCCGCAATAGGTTACCCGCCCCAGATCGGGCTGCAAATGCCCGGCAAGGCACGACAGCAAGGTTGATTTCCCAGATCCGCTCTCGCCGACAATCCCAATCACCTCGCCGGGGAAGAGGTCAAAAGACACATCTGCACAGCCAATCCGTATGCCGTAGCGTTTGGTCAGGGTGTTGACGGTCAACAAAGGCCGATCCAGCCCCAGGTTTTGCACAGTCATATCTATGACCCCCATCACATTCCCTTTCCGGCGGCTTTGGGTGATAATCGCCCGCGATGGCCTGCCGTTTGCCGCCCAGCACAAAAGTCGGTGTCGGAACAGACAAACATTCGTCCTCCAGCGTCATCGATAATCACCTCATCCAGATAACTTTCATCGGCGCCGCACAAGTCGCAGTCGTGCGGTGCCTTGGATGCGGTAAAGGGGTGATCGTCGAAATCCAGACTCACTACCGCGGTATAGGGTGGCAGGGCGTAGATCCGCTGTTCGCGTCCCGCCCCAAAGATCTGAATGGCCGGACAGCCCCCCAGTTTTGGGTTATCGAATTTTGGTATGGGTGAGGGGTCCATGACATAGCGCCCCTCGACCTTGACCGGATAGGCATAGCTGGTGGCAATCTGGCCGTGACGCGCGATGTCTTCGTATAGCTTCACATGCATAAGACCGTATTCTTCCAACTCGTGCATCTTGCGGGTCTCTGCTTCGCGTGGCTCCAGAAAGCGCAGGGGTTCGGGGATCGGCACTTGATACACAAGGATCTGCCCTTCGTGCAGCGGCACCTCAGGGATGCGATGCCGGGTTTGAATCACGGTTGCATCTGCTGTCGCCTCGGTTGCGGCAACGCCGGCGGTCCGCTGAAAAAACTTGCGGATGCTGACGGCGTTTGTGGTGTCGTCTGCCCCTTGGTCGATCACTTTGAGAACATCATCGGGCGTCAGGCAGGCGGCAGTCACCTGCACACCACCCGTGCCCCAGCCATAGGGCATTGGCATTTCTCGACTGGCAAACGGCACCTGATATCCCGGCACGGCAATTGCCTTCAGGATTGCGCGACGGATCATCCGCTTGGTCTGTTCGTCCAGGTAGGCGAAGTTATAGGCTGGGTCTTGGGTCAGGGCGGTCATTCTGCGGCCTCCTGTGCGGCCATCGCCTCGGCACGCAATCGCCGGACCAGCTCCAGCTCTGATTGAAAATCAACGTAGTGGGGCAGCTTGATATGCTCCAGAAATCCGGTGGCCTGAATATTATCGCAATGCATCAGCACGAACTCCTCATCCTGAGCCGGGGCGCCGATGGAATCTTCTCCCAACTCTTTCCAGCGCAGGGCCCGGTCCACCAAAGACATCGCAATCGCCTTGCGCTCGCTTTGGCCAAATACAAGGCCGTAGCCGCGCGTGAACTGGGGCGGCTCTGTCTTTGACCCTTTGAACTGATTGACCGTTTCGCATTCTGTCACCTCGATTTCACCAATCTCGATAGGGAAGCCAAGCTCTGGAATGTCCATCGACACAGACACCGTGCCGATCCGCAACTCGCCGACGAAGGCATGGGTGCGCCCATATCCGCGCTGCGTCGAATAGGCCATCGACAAGATAAATCCCTCATCACCGCGCGTAATAGCCTGCAAACGCAAGGCGCGGTCGGCGGGCAGCTCCATTGGCTCGCGGGTCAGGTCCGGGGGGGCGGTGTCAGATGGCTCTGCGGTCTCGATCAGGCCATCCCGGTTCAGGAACTCTGTCACATGAGGGACCGGGGCGGAATCTGCCGGGGCGGTGTGGGCCGTCGGGCTTTCTCCTTCCGCCGCCAGTTTGAAATCCAGCAGACGATGGGTGTAGTCGAATGTTGGCCCAAGGATTTGCCCGCCCGGCAAGTCTTTGAACGTTGCGCTGACCCGGCGATCAACGGCCATGGCGTCAGTGCTGATGGGCTGTGATGCGCCAAATCTGGGAAGTGTTGTTCGATAGGCGCGAATCAGGAACACCGCTTCAATCAAGTCGCCGCGCGCCTGTTTGATCGCAAGCGCAGCAAGATCCGGGTCGTAAAGCGACCCCTCTGCCATCACACGATTGACGGCCAGCTTCAGTTGCTCACGAATTTGCGTGACGCTCAGCTCTGGCACAGAGGGATCACCCCGGCGCTCTGCTGCCAGCCATGCGTGGGCGTTGTCGATGGCCCGCTCGCCTCCCTTGACCGCAACATACATTACGCGCCCTCCACTTTGGTAGATCGGGGCAGACCTGCCACGCGGTTGCCTGCAACAAACAGAAAATCGAGGCCCAGGGGAAACCGAGCCGCATTGTCTTGAAATGCCGCAATCTCGGGCAATGACAGAAGGGTCTTCGTTGCAATTCCCGGCCCGGTCAGGTGCGCGCCGCTGTTTGACAACCCGTCCATCAGAACAATCAGCGTTGCCGCCCGGTCAGGGTAATCCGGCGCGCCGATGTGAAACCGGCTCAGGGGGGCCAGGCTTTCCCATCGGCCAATCGCAAACATGGCTTGCTGTGGGGCCACCAGCGGTGCGCCGATATGAAAGGTGATCCAGTCGCGCACAGGCTGGCAATCTGCATCTCCAGCCAGATGAACCGGCGTTGTCCCGTCCGCAAGCGTCAGCAACGCGGTGCCCGCCGCCACTGAAAGCGGTGCAGGAGGTTGCGCGCCGCGAATGGTCAAAAGGGTTCCGGGGCGCGCAAAAGACTCTAGTATGGCGCGAAAAGCATGTGATGATTGGTGTGGCGGGTTGGAAAAGCCACCGGATAGCGCTTGCGCGGTCATGCGTCTTCTCCCCGAACCATTGTGAAGAAATCTACCTTTGTCGCGGCTGCCTTTTCTGCGCGCAGCGCTCGTGCCAACTCGGCCTTTGCCGTCAGCACGTCTAAAATGCGTGTCCGAACCTGCGCTGCCTGATCAGTTTGCATCAGCGCATCAAGGACCGCTGCCCGCAGTGCGTGGGGTTTGTCCCGTCCCTGCGCGTAGCCATGTCCCACAGTGCCGTCAGACAGTCGGACCGAACAGCGTGTGACGGTCATTTCGCCAAGATTGAATGGCGCGCCTGTCGCCCCGATCCGTCCCTGAACCATCACGGCCCCAACCTCTGGTGGGCGAAGGCAGGTCAACGGCGGAAGATCCGGCATCAGTTCTTCCAGTCTGGCGGGGTTCGCTTTGGCTATGGCCGACATCCATATCTGCCGCTCTCGCTGCCCTGTGTTTGCGCCTTCGGTCATGCTGCCCTCGACATCTTGCAAATACGTCTGCTTTTCTATACAACTATACAACTTCTATCGCCAACTAGACCCAAAGACAACAAACCGAGGCATGAAATTTTCATGACAGACACCACCGCCCGCAGCGCACTTTGGAAATCCATCGCGCAAACCCTGTCGGACGAGATTGCGAAGGGGCACTACCAGCCGGGCGACAAGCTGCCGACCGAAGCGCACCTTTCGACGCGCTTTGGCGTGAATAGACACACAATTCGTCATGCTACTCAGTCTTTGGTACAGGACGGTGTGCTGCATTCACGTCGCGGCTCGGGTGTCTATGTCGTGATGCAGCCAACGGAATACCCGCTTGGCCGCCGGGTCCGGTTCCATCAGAATATTACCGCGTCTGGCCGCACTGCTTCGCGCAGTTTCAGTCGGCTAGAGACGCGCGCTTCGGACCCAACCGAGGCTGACGGTCTGAACCTTGAATCCGGCGCTTTTGTACATGTGGTCGAAGGAACGTCCATGGCGGACGATCAGCCCGTGGCGGTGTTCCTGTCGGTGTTCCCGGCAGAACGGTTTCCCGCGCTACTGGTGCAGATTGAAAACCTACAGTCGATCACGGCGGCGCTGGGTGCTTGTGGGGTCGAGGATTACACCCGGCAGTCAACCCGGATAACTGCAGGCGTTGCAACGACGGTGCAAGGCATTTCGCTGCGTCTGGCCGAGGGCGCGCCAGTCCTGCGCACCGAAGCTATCAATGTGGACAGTACCGGGCGCCCGGTCGAGTATGGGATAACATGGTTTGCCGGGGATCGGGTCACACTGACCTATGCCCCCGAATAGCCCCCAATTAGCCGTTGTATTTCTCTAGAAACGCTTCTGCTTCCAGAGAGCGAAAATCCATCAGCGCAGTTCGCAGCAGATCGTGGCTCCAATCCCACCAGGCTAGCGCCATCAACCGGTCTGCGATTGCTGGCGTGAAGCGCGGGCGCAGGGGGATCGCGGGCACACCGGCAACAATGGTATAGGGTGGCACATCGCGCGTGACCACTGCACCAGCGGCGATGACCGCGCCTGCACCGATAGTAACATCCGGTTTGATAATCGCGCCGTGCCCGACCCAGGTATCTGGGCCAATCACGGTGCGTCGGGTCTTACGGCGTTCAAAAAAGGCCGCGTCATCTTCGACGTCGTCCCAGTAGTAGCTGGAGCGATACGAAAAGTGGTGCAGGCTTGCGTGATCCATCGGGTGATCAGTCGGACCAATGCGGGTCATCGCGGCAATGTTGGCGAATTTGCCGATTGTCGCATTGGCAATGTCGGAAAGGCGGTCGCAATAGGCGTAGTCGTCAAAACGCGTGTTCTGGATCCGGCTACCCGGCCCCACCTCGACATAAGCGCCAAAGGTGCTGCCAGAGATTTGGCAATCGGATTGGATCAATGGAGCGTCGGGCGATAGTTTGGGCATGGGCGGGCCTTATACCATTGAAAACGTGTGGCGGGGTGAACCCGCCCTACGACCCTTTTATCAGCTTGCGCCGCAACCAGCCGGAAAGCGTGTCCATCGCCATCACCATCAGCACGATCAGCGTCATGTAATAGGCGACTTCTTCCCAGTCCTTCTGAGTCTGGATTGCCTGTGTCAGCAACAGTCCGATGCCGCCGCCCACAATCGCGCCAATCACGGTGGCGCTGCGGGTGTTTGACTCCAGATAGTACAAGACCTGTGAAATCAGCACTGGCGTAACCTGTGGGATCACACCAAAGCGAGCGCGCAGCAGGCTGTTGGCTCCGGTGGATCGGACCCCCTCGACCTGCTTTTCATCGATATTTTCTAACGCTTCAGAAAACATTTTACCAAAAGAGCCAGTATCGGTGATGAGGATCGCCAGAGCGCCCGTCATCGGACCGGGCCCAAAGGCGCGCGACAGGATGATGGTCCAGATCAGACCGTCCACCCCTCGGATGAAGTCGAACACCCGGCGGAAGGCAAAGCGCAAAGGGGCCAACGGGTTGAAGTTGGAAGCCGCCAGAAAGCCAAGCGGCAGAGCGATGATCGCCGCACCCATTGTCCCTAGAAATGCCATCAGAATCGTCTCAAACAATGCCCAGAATACATCTGAGTGCCGCCACATCTTGTTGGTCCAGAACTCTGAAACCATGTAGCCGATATTGCTGCGATCAGGGTCAACCCGGTCGCCCCACGCGGCCAGATTAAGCAGCTCCAGCGGGCCTTTGCGGGCAAATGGGCTGTCGAGGGTGAAGAAAAACAGCTCCCACCCGGCTTGATATTTGAATGTCTCAACCTTTGACCGGGTGTAATTGAACCGGCCAGCCGGGGTGGTCACAGCGATGCGGGTATCGCTGGCGTTTATCCAGCCGGGTAGCGGTTTAGGTGCGCTCAGGACCAAGCGGTTGCCATCCGGACGAATGTCGATGGTGCCGTAGCCGGGCACGATCATGCGCGCGCCCGCAGCGTCATAGGTGACGATATGGCCGGTGCCAAGGTCAATGGTTGTCACATCGCCCGCGATGGTGACCCAGTAAGGAAACTCGCCCGGGGGATAGGCGCCTTTGGATTCACCCTCAATCGCAGCCGAAACTGCGCCGTTGCGGTTGTCACGGGTGATATGGGTTTTGTGGGTCCAGAAATCTGATAGCAGGATCGCGGCATTGTCCATCCGGGCGCGCTGGGCTAGACCGGCAAGGTCAAACGCCACGGCGGTATACAGCAGATATAGCAGGATCACACCCGGCACGGCAAAGGCCATAAGCCGCTTGCGGGCGAAACCGGCAGTGATCTGGCCGGACAGGTTGATATCAACAGCGGCCATCTTAACGCCCTTTCACCAGACGATTGCGGAAATAGTCAGAGGTGCGGTCGATGACCACAATGGCAAAGAACAGCAGCAGGAAGATCGCAACCACCTGATCATAGCGCCCCTGACCCCATTGCATCGCAAGCTTCAGGTCATAGCCGATGCCGCCTTCACCGACGAACCCAAGGATGGCAGAGGCGCGTACGTTGATTTCAAAGCGCAAGAGCGCATAGGACAACCAGTTTGGCGCAACCTGCGGGATCACGCCAAGCCACATGCGCTGGGTCCAGTTGGCACCAACCGATTGCAGGCCTTCGACCGGCTTCAGATCTGCGTTTTCGGCAACTTCGGAAAACAGTTTACCCAATGCGCCGCCCGTATGCAGGGCGATAGCAATGACAGCGGGGACGGGGCCGCCGCCTAGAATATAAATCAAAACCAATGCTATAACGATTTCAGGAATTGCCCGCAGTGCATCCATGCTGCGGCGAAACACCGGGATCATCGTGGGCCAGCGTGCAAGGCCGCGTGTGGCCAAGAGTGACAGCGCCATGGCCGCAAGGCCGCCCAGCAGCGTGGCAACCGCGGCGATATTCAGCGTCTCGATCAACGAGGGCATGTGCTTGACGAACAGCGCCGGGATAGCCGCGCGCTTTTCCCAAGCCTCGGCGACAACTTCGGAGGGGAATTCAAATACATTGAGGATGCCATTCCAGAACCCGCCCGCATTGCGGCTGTCGGCCAGAATCCAGCCTGAGGCCATGGTGGCGATGAACAAAGCCAGCAGAATGCCGCCATACATCCGCTTGCGGCGGACCATTTCAAGATAGGTGTCTTGTAAGTTGGCGGTGTCGGGGCGCTTTCCCCGTTCTGGCCCGAAAGCGATATCAACCATGTCTGGCCTCCAAAAAAATTGCCGGGCCACCCATGGGGCGGCCCGGCAGATCATGATCAGATCTTACATGCCTTCTTGCAGCTTGCGGGCGGCAAGGACGCCCAGATAGTCTTCGTGCGAGACCGGAACGAAGTCTTGTGCTTCACCGGCGGCTACGTTGTAGGCGCATTCCGGATCGGTTTCCCACATGGTGTCAAGCAGGGCGAACATCTTGTCCTTGGCGTCTTGCGGCAGCGATCTGCGCAGAACCATTGGGCCTTCGGGGATCAGTTTGGAGCGCCAGATTTCGACCAGATCATTCATGTCGACGAGACCGGAATCCGCAGCCTTGCGGAACGCTCCCGAGGTAAAGCCGTCTTCCCATTCGCCAAGCCCGTCGGCCCAAGCGACAGCAGCATCGAAATCACCGTTCGCGACGCCGACCAGAGATTGCTCATGACCGCCCGACATTTTGACTTGGGAAAAGTAAGATTCCAGGTTGCCAAATTTCTCGCGCAGCTCTGCGCCAGGGATCAGATAGCCCGAAGCTGAGTTCGGATCGGCGAAAGCAAAGGTCTTACCCTTGGCATCTTCCATCGAGGTGATGCCGGAGTCAGCGCGCGCAAAGCCAATGGAGTAATAGCCGGTGGTGCCGTCCAAGTTCTGCTTGGTCAGGATAACATCAACTGCTTCGGGGTTGGTCAGGTAGGTCTTGGCATAGGCCGAGGCGCCCAACCATGCATAGTCAAGCGTGCCGCCCAGAAGGCCCTGGATCACGCCGTCATAGTCGGCGGGAGTGAACAGCTTGACCGGAACGCCCAGTTCAGCTTCGACCATTGCGCGGAAACACTCGGTGTTGGTCATGCGGTCCTGTGCGTTCTCGCCGCCCAGGATGCCAATGTTAAAGCCGGTGATGGCGTCTTGTGCCATGGCAGTGGATGCAAGCGCGGTAGAGACAACAAGGGAAAGGAGCAGCGGTTTCATCAGAAAGTTCCTTTGGTTGAGGATCAGGAAAGCATCATGTCCGCGTAGGTGCGGTCTGCTGTGTCATCAGCGGGAATCGCCGTGGAGGTCGCGGATTCGTTGAACGAAGCGTCGGCACCGTAAATGTCGCGTGCAACGCCGGTCGAAAGCTGGTCGGGCGTGCCGTCAAACACGATGCGGCCGTCGCGCATACCAATCACGCGGTCACAATAGCGGCGGGCCGTGTCCAGGGTATGCAGGTTGGCGATGACCATGCGGCCATCCTCGACATTGATCTTTTTGAGCGCGTCCATAACGATTTGCGCGTTCATAGGGTCAAGCGAGGCAATCGGCTCGTCTGCAAGAATGATTTTTGGGTCTTGCATCAGGGCGCGGGCAATGGCTACGCGCTGCTGCTGGCCGCCCGACAAGGCCTCGGCGCGTTTAGGCGCTTGTTCCGCAATGCCAAGACGGTCGAGGATTTCAAGCGCGCGAATGATATCCGCCCGCGGCCAAAGGCTGAACATGGTCTGAACGGTCGAGCGGCGATTGAGGATACCGTGCAGCACGTTCGAGGCAACATCCATCCGGGGGACCAGATTGAACTGCTGAAAAATCATCGCGCACTGGCTTTGCCACGCGCGCGCCTGAGCGCCACGAAGGGCCAGAATGTCGGTGCCATCGATGCGGATCTCGCCCGATGTGGCATCGGTCAAACGGTTCATCATGCGCAAAAAGGTGGACTTGCCCGCACCAGAACGACCGATGATCCCGACAAAGGCTGGTCCGTCTACTGAAAAGCTGACCCTATCAACGGCGGCTTTTTCCCCGAACATACGGGTTACGTCTTTTACGTGCAGCATTGTCAGGCCCCCATGGCAGTTGAGGGCTGCATAGGCGCAATCTGTGACGGTTCTTCTGCGCGGGCGTGAAGTTTTGGTAACGCAGCGGGCGCTAGAGCAGTTGTTTTAATTCATAGACCAGACGCAGCGCCTCGATCGGGGTTAACTCGTCGGGCTGAATGCTGCGCAAGCGCGCCTCAATGTCCGAAGGTTTGGCGTTGGCTTTGGGTGCGGGGGACGGTGAGGCTGCGCGGAACAGGGGTAGATCGTCGATCAGGGCCATTTGTTTGCCGCCGTCGCGGTCGCCTTTCTCCAGCGCCTCCAGCACAGCTTTCGCCCGGTCCACGACCGATTGCGGCAATCCGGCCAGCTTTGCCACCTGTACGCCATAGCTGCGGTCGGCGGCTCCCTTGCGCACTTCATGGAGGAAAATGACGTCGCCTTTCCATTCCTTGACAGCTACGGTCGCATTCTCGACCCCGGCCAGCTTGCCCGACAGGGCTGTCATCTCATGGTAATGGGTGGCGAACAGCGCGCGGCAGCGGTTGGTTTCGTGCAGATGTTCCAGCGTGGCCCATGCAATCGACAAGCCGTCATAGGTGGCCGTGCCGCGCCCGATCTCATCAAGAATGACCAGCGCCCGGTCGTCGGCTTGGTTCAGGATGGCTGCGGTTTCCACCATCTCTACCATAAATGTAGAGCGTCCACGTGCCAGATCATCGGCGGCCCCGACCCGACTGAAAAGTTGGCTGACAAGACCGATATGGGCAGCGCGCGCCGGAACAAAACTGCCAGCTTGGGCCAGCAGTGCAATCAGTGCGTTCTGGCGCAAAAAGGTGGATTTACCGGCCATGTTCGGCCCGGTCAGCAACCAGATCGCGGGGGTAGCAGCATCGGTCAGGGCACAGTCATTCGCTACGAACGGGCCGCTTCCCTGCCGCTTCAGGGCGCGCTCAACAACCGGGTGTCGCCCGGCTGTGATGGTGAATGCGTGGCTGTCGTCAACGGTGGGTGCCGCCCAATCCTCGGCCACGGCCAGATCTGCAAAGCCGCAGGCCAGGTCGATTTCCGCCAGCGCGCGTGCGGTCGCGCCAATGGGGCCTGATCCTGCCATAATCGCCTGTTTAAGGCGGTCATAGTATCGCTTTTCAATCTCAAGCGCGTGATTGCCGGCGTTCAGGATGCGGGTTTCAATCTCGTTCAGATCGACCGTTGTAAAGCGAACCTGCCCCGCTGTGGTCTGGCGGTGAATGAAAAGGTCGGGTTTGGCGCGCATCCGGTCTTCGTGAGTGGTTGTAACCTCAATGAAGTAACCCAGCACGTTGTTATGCTTGATCTTTAGCCCCGGAACACCGGAAATCTCGGCATATTCCGCCTGCATCTTGCCGATGACAGAGCGGCCTTCATCCCGAAGCGCGCGGGTGTCGTCCAGTTCGGTATCGTAGCCAGTGGCGATAAAGCCGCCATCGCGCGCCATCAGCGGCGGTTCGGCGACCAGTGCGGCATCCAGCAAATTGACCAGATCATCGTGGCCGAGCAGTGCCGTTGCGGCTTCGGCCAGCAGGTCAGGCGCATCTTGCAGCATGGGATGAATGGCATTGGCCTGCGCCAGACCGGCGCGAATCGCGGTAAGATCACGCGGGCCACCCCTGTCCAGAGCAAGCCGTGACAGAGCCCGGTCGATGTCTGGCACGCGGCGCAAATGGCTGCGCAAATCCTCGCGCAATCGACCCTGTTCCAGCAAAACACGCACGGTTTCATGTCGGGCGCGAATGGTGGGCAGATCGCAGGACGGCGCAGAAATGCGCCGTTCCAGCAGGCGTGCGCCCGCAGGGGTCACGGTGCGGTCGATGGCCAGCAGAAGCGAGCCTTCGCGGCCACCAGACAGTGCTTGGGTCAGTTCCAGATTGCGGCGGGTGGCAAAATCTATCTGCATCGCGCCGCCCGCGGTTTCACGCACAGGCGGGCGCAACAGGGGCAGCTTGCCGCGCTGTGTCAGATCAAGATAATCCACCAGTGCGCCCATAGCCGACACCTCGGCCCGGTCAAAGCTGCCGAAAGCATCCAGCGAGCCGACGCCGAACAATGCGCAGAGCCGCTTTTCTGCCGAAACAGAGTCGAAACTTCCCCGCGAAAGCGGCGTCAGCGCGGACCCCAGATCTTCAGCAATCGGCGCAAGATCGCGGTCGCGGGTTTCACTGACCAACACCTCACGCGGGGCCAGCCGCGCCAACTCTGGCGACAGGCGCGACAAGGGGCAGGCAATGACGCGCAGCTCGCCCGTCGAAATATCGGCCCACGCCAATGCCGCTTGATCGCGCACCTCGGACCATGCGGCCAGATAGTTATGGCGGCGGGCGTCCAGCAGCGCATCTTCGGTCAGGGTGCCGGGGGTGACAAGGCGCACCACATCACGTTTGACCACGGACTTGGAGCCGCGCTTTTTCGCCTCTGCCGGATCTTCAAGCTGTTCGGCAATGGCCACGCGAAAGCCCTTGCGGATCAGGGTCAGCAGGTAGCCTTCGGCGGCATGAACCGGCACGCCGCACATCGGAATCGGCTCGCCCATGTGAAAGCCGCGCTTGGTCAGGGCGATATCCAACGCTTCGGCCGCTGCAAGGGCGTCGTCGAAAAACATCTCGTAGAAATCGCCCATGCGGTAAAACAGCAGCGAGCCGGGGTTTGCCTGCCGGATCTCAAGGTATTGCGCCATCATCGGCGTTACATTGGCGTCGTCTTGCGGCACACTTTGCCCCCCTGCTGCGGGCTGACCCTACAAAACCGGGGCGACGGGGGAAAGGGCTATCCCTCTGGACCTGTGCGGGCCACATGCTAGGGTGCATTTCTCGGATAAAGGGGAAATCGTGCGCAACCAGATTGATCACGAGGCGGAGGCAGGGGCGCTGTTTCTGGACCCGGCGCGGGATCCGGGGATCGGGTTTTTGGCCGCGCCGGCCTTCTGGTGGCGCTTGCGTGATCCGGCGGTGATTGAAGGGTTCGCGGCGTCTGGTGATGCTGGCATGAACGCCCGGATTGAGGCGCATGTCCGGCAAGTGAAGCGGCACCGAACCTTTGCGCGAGTGGCCGAGTTCAACGTGGTTCCGGTACTGCTTCAAGGCGCTGCGTTTCGCAGATCTTACGCGACCGTGGGGGGCAAAGCGCTTTTGAATGGCGCAGCGGGGGCGCGGTTGTTGAACCGGTACAACTGGGACCGGGTGGGTGAAGACAGTGAGGCCGCGCTGAGCCGATACTTCGCAGGTTGTCAGGTGGCGAATGAAGGTGCGGCGCTGCCTCTGGTCGTGGCACCAGAGGATCTGGATTTTGCGTTGGAGTGTCGCAATACTTTCAATTTCTTTCACTTTCTGACCGAAACCCTGCCGCAGCTTTGTGTACTGGACGCGATGACGTTTCGGGGCCGGGTGTTTTTGCATTTTCCCAACCACCCCGACAAAACCCGCGCCTTTGTGCTTGCGTTTATCGAAGCGCTTTTTCCTGAACTGGCGGGTCGGGTGGTGCTGGAGCGCACACCAAAGGATTATGCCCAAGTGCTGTCTGCGTTCAGCTTTCAGTGGACCTATTTCCAGATGCCGCCCTCGGTGATCGGGTCGCTGGACGGTTTGGCGCCGTCGGGTCTGTCTTGGCACGGTCACAGCGGCACCCGGACCACGCGGGCCATGGTATCGATGAACTCTGTCGAAAGCAGCTTGCCGGCTTTGCGCGAGCGTGCACTGCGGGCGATTGAGGGTCTGGATTTCAGCCATCTGCCTAAACGTGTCTACATTGCCCGCGCTCCGGGGTTGGCTCGTGACCGCAAGATGCTGGGCGAGGCCGCGTTGGTGGAACTGCTAGAAGCGTTCGGCTTTGTCCGGTTGGCGTTCGAGGATCTTACCCCACTGGAGCAAATTGCCCTGATGGCGCGGGCCGAAGTGGTTGTGTCGGCGCATGGGGCTGGGTTCGCCAATATGCTGTTCGCCAACCCGGATGCCACGATGATCGAGATCGCCACGTTGCAGACCGCACAAATTCGCTGGGGCGATTTCTGGCCGGTCGCCCATGCCTCGGGTTGCCGCTATGTGTCGTTCATTGCCGATCATCACAGCGATGCCCCGCTGGAAGTGCCGGATTTCAACACCGCAGGAATCGTGCCAGCGCACTTGACCGAGCGTGGTTTGGGCCGGGTGATGGCCTTTATCGCCGCGCTATGTGGCCATGTTCCGCGCTTGAACCGGGCCGAGGATGTGGCGCGGCTGGCAGGGCAATTGCTGCGCTCGGGCCATCTGGATCGGGCCGGGGCGGTGCTGGACCGCCACCATGACATGCAAGCGGACCATGCTGATCTGTGTCTGGCGCAGGCCGAGTTGCACAAGGCGCGCGCGGAATGGGGTGCAGAACTGGTTGCCCTGTATGGGGCGCGGCAGGCGGACCCCAGCCGTTGGCAGATTCTGGCGCAAGTGTTGTGGTGCGCGCGCCGCCTGAACAAGACCGAAGTGCAGGTCTGGGCCATCCGGTTGTTGCAGGCCGAATTCCCCGACCGCATTGCCGAGTTGTCAAAGGGTCGCGACTGGGTAAGGCAACTGCTGTAGCTCCGCCACCTGTGCATTGTGCGGTGCGCTTTGCCTCGCTATGACGGACGAAACCCATCAAGGAACATATGGCCCATGTCCTCGAAAAACCGTGTGACCCCCGAAGAAGCGCTTGCCTATCATCTGGAGCCGCGCCCCGGAAAATATGAAATTGTCGCATCGACCCCGATGGCGACGCAGCGCGATTTGTCGTTGGCCTATAGCCCTGGCGTTGCGGTGCCCGTGCAGGCCATCGCAGACAATCCGGCGTTGGCCTATGACTATACGGTCAAGGGCAACATGGTGGCGGTGATTTCCAACGGCACTGCAATCCTTGGCATGGGCAACCTTGGCGCTCTGGCGTCAAAGCCGGTGATGGAAGGCAAGGCGGTGCTGTTCAAGCGCTTTGCCGACGTGAACGCGATTGATATCGAGCTGGATACCGAAGACCCCGAAGAAATCATCAAGGCAATCAGCCTGATGGGCCCGACGTTTGGCGGCATCAACCTTGAAGATATCAAGGCCCCCGAATGTTTCATCATCGAGCAGCGGCTAAAGGAAATCATGGACATTCCGGTGTTCCACGACGACCAGCACGGCACGGCGGTGATCTGTGCGGCAGGGCTTATCAACGCGCTGGAGCTGTCGGGCAAAAAGATTGAAGACTGCCGGATCGTGCTGAATGGTGCGGGCGCGGCGGGGATTGCCTGTCTGGAGCTGTTGAAATCCATGGGCGCCAAACATGATAATTGCATCATGTGCGACACCAAGGGCGTGATCTATCAGGGCCGCACCGAGGGCATGAACCAGTGGAAATCGGCCCATGCCGCGCGCACCGATCTGCGCACTCTGGATGAGGCGATGAATGGTGCCGACGTGTTCCTTGGTGTGTCGGCCAAGGGCGCGGTGACACCTGAAATGGTGTCGAGTATGGCGGAAAACCCGGTCATTTTCGCCATGGCCAACCCCGATCCAGAGATTACCCCGGAAGAAGCGCATGCCGTGCGTCCCGATGCGATTGTAGCCACGGGGCGGTCGGACTATCCCAATCAGGTCAATAACGTGCTTGGGTTCCCCTACCTGTTCCGGGGCGCTTTAGATATTCATGCCCGCGCCATCAATGACGAAATGAAGATCGCCTGTGCACGTGCGCTTGCGGCCCTTGCGCGCGAAGATGTGCCCGATGAGGTGGCGATGGCTTACGGTCGCAAGCTGTCATTTGGCCGCGACTACATTATCCCGACCCCGTTTGATCCGCGGCTGATCTATGTGATCCCGCCTGCCGTGGCCAAGGCCGGTATGGATACCGGGGTTGCCCGACGCCCGATCATCGACCTGAAGGCCTATGAGCAAGCCCTCAAAGGCCGCATGGATCCGACCGCCAGCATTTTGCAGGGCATTCATGCACGCGCCAAGCAAGCACAGGCCCGCATGATCTTTGCCGAAGGCGACGACCCGCGTGTGCTGCGCGCCGCCGTCGCCTATCAGCGCGCCGGTCTGGGCAAGGCGATCGTGGTGGGCCGCGAACCGGATGTGCGCGAAAAGCTGGAAGCTGCCGGCCTTGGCGACGCGGTGCGCGAGCTGGAAGTGGTAAACGCCGCCAACACCCGGCATCTGGAGACCTATAAGGAGTTTCTGTACAGCCGCCTTCAACGCAGCGGCCATGACCGGGAGGATATTCACCGACTCGCGGCCCGTGACCGGCACGTGTTTTCGGCGCTGATGCTGCAACACGGCCATGGTGATGGTCTGGTCACCGGGGTGACGCGTAAATCGGCGCATATCCTTTCGCTGATCAATCACGTCTTTGATGCAACCGCCGCCGATGGCGCGGTGGGCGTCACGGCGCTGCTGCACAAGGGGCGAATCATTCTGATTGCCGATACTTTGGTGCAGGAATGGCCAGAGCCGGAAGATCTGGCAACGATTGCGATCCGCTCTGCCGGGGTGGCGCGGTCCCTAGGGTTAGAGCCGCGTGTGGCGTTTGTGTCGTTCTCCACCTTTGGCTATCCGGTATCTGAGCGGGCAACCAAGATGCATGCCGCACCACGGGTTCTGGACAAGATGGGCGTCGATTTCGAATACGAAGGCGAAATGACCGTCGATGTCGCGCTGAATGCAGACCAGATGAAGCACTATCCGTTCTGCCGCCTGACCGGGCCTGCCAATATTCTGGTGGTGCCCGCGCGGCACTCGGCCAGCATCTCGGTCAAACTGATGCAGGAAATGGCGGGGGCCACGGTTATCGGGCCAATCCTGACCGGGGTGAAAAAGCCGATCCAGATCTGTTCGACCAATTCGACGGTGAACGATATTCTGAACATGGCAGTGATGACCGCCTGCAAGATTGGTCAGTAAAGCAAAAGGCCCGCCGGTGTGGCGGGCCTTTGGTTACTTGGCAAAGGCAGCCTGACTGCCCCAGAGCTGCTTGACCCTTGCATCGCGCCCACAGGCTTGGCGGTAGAAGGTATAAGCGTTCTTCTTCTGCTTTGGCCCGGCGCGTGTCAGGATGATTTCAGAGCTTTTGTAGTAGTCCTGATGATAGGCCTCGGCCATCCAGAAGGTGCTTGCTGGGATAACCGGGGTCACAACCTTTTTGCCCAAGGCGCGTCCGGCCTCGACCACCGCAGCCTCGGCTGCGGCCTTTTGTGCTGGGTTAGAGACGAAAATCGCTGTGCGATAGGCTGGCCCACGGTCACAGAATTGCCCCTCTGCATCGGTCACATCAACCGAACGCAGAAACATCGCGATCAGTTGGGCATAAGTGATCCTGCTGTTGTCAAAGGTGATCTCGACGGCCTCATAATGGCCGTCATGGTTTTGATAGGTCGGGTTCTGCATGCGTCCGCCGGTATAGCCCGACACCACAGACCGCACCCCC
Source organism: Pseudotabrizicola sp. (assembly GCF_030684215.1). Taxonomy (GTDB): domain Bacteria; phylum Pseudomonadota; class Alphaproteobacteria; order Rhodobacterales; family Rhodobacteraceae; genus Pseudotabrizicola. The sequence continues at coordinate 137,855 of NZ_JAUXOV010000077.1, read as the reverse complement.
GGCACCTTTTCAAAATCCGACTCAACGCACCAGAAACAGCCCCCGGCCACAATTGCCTTTTCGGTTGCGGCATGGCTGCCACCCGTGGCTGCGACCAGCACCATAAGGGCCAGACCGGCCACAATCGACAACATCCGCTTCATACCGCGCTCCTTGTTCTGATTTTTAACATGCTCTGTTTGCCTGCGGCGTCCACTCACCCCTGAGTGATGTCACGCATAGGTGAAGCCACCCCTTTCCCTTCGCGCACGACCCGCATAGCGTTACACCGAAACGGAGGGCCCCATGACCAACCATGTCTCAACCCATCAGGCCGAAGATGATGCGCGCAACGAAAACATCCTGATCTGGGTGAATGGGGCGCTGAAGCCACGGGCCGAAGCAACTGTATCAGTCTACGATTCCGGCTTCATGCTCGGCGATGGTGTGTGGGAAGGAATAAGGCTCTATAATGGCGCTTGGACGTTCCTTGATGAACACATGGACCGCCTGTTCGAGGCGGCAAAGGCGATCGATCTGGATATCGGGATGACCCGGAATCAAATCATCGCCGCCGTGCTGGAAACGCAGGCCGCAAACGCGATGACCACGGATGCCCACGCACGGCTGATGGTGACGCGCGGCGTCAAGACCCGCCCGTTCCAGCACCCCAAGCTGTCGCAGCGGGGCCCGACCGTGGTGATCATCATGGAACATTCACGCCAAAAACTGCCGCGCCCCATTCGCTTGGCCACAGTGCCGCATCTGCGCGGCTTGCCAATGACGCAAGACCCCAAGCTGAATTCGCATTCCAAGCTGAACTGCATTCTCGCCTGCATTGCCGCCGAAAAGGCTGGCGCGGATGAAGCGCTGATGCTGGATGCGCATGGCTTCGTGAACACCACCAACGCCTGCAATTTCTTTATCGTGAGAAAGGGGCAGGTCTGGACCAGCACCGGCGACTATTGCATGAACGGAATCACTCGGGGCAAGGTCATCGACCTGTGCCGCGCCAACGGCATCCCGGTGTTTGAACGCAACTTCAGCCTTGTCGACACCTATGGCGCGGATGAGGCATTTCTGACAGGAACCTTCGGCGCGCAGACTCCGGTGGGTATGATCGACGGGCGCAGGATCGGTGACGGTCAGATGGGCCCGATGACCGAACGCCTGCGCGGGCTTTACAAGGCCTTGGTCGGTGCGTGAACGTAGGGCTGTCAGCCATACACTTGCCATACATGAACTATACGGAAATCAGCCATGAAAATCGCGATGTGGTCCGGGCCACGCAATCTGTCGACGGCCATGATGTATGCCTTTGCCGCGCGGGGCGATTGTGCGGTTTGGGATGAGCCGTTTTATGCGGCGTATCTGCGGCAAACCGTGATTGACCACCCGATGCGCGATCAGATCATCGCAGCGCATGAGTCAGACCCCGCTAAGGTTGCCGCCACCTGCATCGGTGAGATTCCGCAAGCTCAGAGCCTATTTTACCAAAAACACATGACGTTGCACATGATCCCGCAGTTTGACCGACAGTTTATGCGGGATCTGACCAATGTGTTTCTGATCCGCCATCCGGCGCGGGTGGTGGCGTCCTATGCGAAAAAGCGCGAGGGGCCGACCCTGATGGATATCGGCTTTGTTCAGCAGGCGGAATTGTTCGATCAGGTGGCCGATTGGATGGGTGAGGCACCGCTGGTCATCGACAGTGCCGATCTTCGTGCAGACCCGTATGCGGCGCTTAACAATCTGTGCGATGCGCTGGGCATTCTGTTCATTAAAAACATGCTGCACTGGCCCGCCGGGCCAAAGCCCTATGACGGGGTTTGGGGGCCGCATTGGTATGGGGCTGTGCATCGGTCGACCGGGTTCGAAGACCCGGAGGGGCCTTTGCCCGATCTACCCAGCGGCTATCAATCAATTGTCGATCAGGCACTGCCTTACTACAAAAAACTGGCCGCATTCAAAATGTGAAAAAGGGCCAGAGTACCGGCCCTTTTCGCAAGCACAGAGGCTATTTTCAGCCCTTGCCTGCCACCCGCGTGTTGCGGTTGGCAATCAGTTTCAGGCGCAGAGCGTTCAGGCGGATAAAGCCCGCGGCGTCTTTCTGGTCATAGGCGCCGGCGTCGTCTTCAAAGGTCACATGAGCCTCTGAATACAGCGAATGATCCGACCAGCGGCCAATGCAGGTGGCGGAACCCTTGTAGAGCTTCAGCCGCACGGTGCCGGTCACGTGTTCCTGACTCTTGTCAATCAGGGCTTGCAGCATTTCCCGCTCGGGCGAGAACCAGAAGCCGTTGTAGATCAGCTCGGCATAGCGCGGCATGATGCTGTCTTTAAGGTGGCCTGCACCTGCATCCAGCGTGATCTGCTCAATCCCGCGATGTGCCTCCAGCAGAACGGTACCGCCGGGGGTTTCATAAATGCCGCGCGATTTCATGCCAACAAATCGGTTTTCCACGAAATCGAGACGGCCAATGCCATGCGCGCCGCCCAGCTCGTTCAGCTTGGTAAGGATCGTGGCGGGCGACATCGCTTCGCCGTTGATCGCCACCGCGTCGCCGCGCTCAAAGCTGATCTCGACGTATTCCGGCGTGTTTGGCGCGTCTTCGGGCGATACGGTACGCTGATAGACATACTCTGGCGCTTCTTCGGCCGGGTTTTCCAGCGCCTTGCCTTCGGACGAGGTGTGCAACAGGTTGGCATCAACTGAAAACGGTGCCTCGCCGCGCTTGTCTTTGGCAATCGGGATCTGGTTCGCCTCGGCAAATTCGATAAGCTTTGTGCGGCTGGTCAGATCCCATTCGCGCCAAGGCGCAATCACCCGGATCGACGGGTCAAGCGCATAAGCCGACAGCTCAAACCGGACCTGATCATTGCCCTTGCCGGTCGCGCCATGCGCCACCGCATCTGCGCCATGGGCATGGGCGATATCAACCAGGTGTTTGGAGATCAGCGGGCGGGCGATGGAGGTGCCCAGAAGATACAGCCCCTCATACAACGCATTGGCGCGGAACATCGGGAAGACGTAATCGCGCACAAACTCTTCGCGCACGTCAACGATGTGGATGTTTTCTGGCTTGATCCCCAGCAGGACCGCCTTTTCGCGGGCTGGCTCCAGCTCTTCTCCCTGGCCCAGATCGGCGGTAAAGGTGATTACCTCGCAGCCGTATTCTGTTTGCAGCCATTTCAGGATGATCGAGGTATCCAGACCGCCGGAATAGGCGAGGACGACTTTCTTGGGTTTCGACATGTGCACGCTCCCTTTGGGATTTGCGCGGGTCTAAGGGGATTTGGCGCAAAGGGCAAGAAACACGGGTGTTATGGATACAAAATCGTCGTGCTTGCCAAAGCACTGCCGCTGCGGCATCCAAGGGCATGAGTGATTTTGCCGCAAACGCCCGCCTTGCCACCGATGCCCTGCGCGATCTTTTTGATCCGACGCCGTTGCAGCGAAATGACTATCTGTCGCAGCGGTTCGGCGCTGATATCTGGCTTAAGCGCGAAGACCTGTCGCCTGTGCGATCCTATAAGTTGCGCGGCGCGTTTACTGCCATGCGCAAGGTGCGGGAGGGGCAGCCGGGGCAAGAGCACTTCGTCTGTGCCAGTGCGGGCAATCATGCGCAGGGGGTAGCTTTTGCTTGCCGTCATTTTGGCGTGCGGGGCACGATTTTCATGCCGGTGACGACGCCACAGCAAAAAATTGACAAGACTCGGGTTTTTGGCGCCGGTCAGGTGAAGATTGTGCTGACTGGCGACTATTTTGACCAGACCTTGGCGGCAGCCAAGGCGTTTTGCGCCGAACAAGGGGCGGTGTTTCTATCGCCCTTTGATGATGACGACGTGATCCTTGGTCAGGCTTCTGTCGCGGTCGAGATGCTGGATCAGTTGGGCGGCGCGCCTGATCTGGTGATCTTACCGGTCGGCGGTGGCGGATTGTCGTCAGGGGTCACACGGTATCTGCGAAGCATTGCGCCAGAGGTGGAGTATCGCTTTGTCGAGCCCATGGGTGGTGCGTCTTTGACAGCGGCGCTGCAGGTTGGCGCCCCGGAAACCTTGGGGCAGGTGAACAGTTTTGTCGATGGGGCGGCTGTAGCGCGGTTGGGGGACAAGACCTTTGCCCTGCTGGATTGGGTTGATCCGGCCCATGTGTTGCTGGCACCAGAGGACCGCATCTGCATCACGATGCTGGAGATGCTGAACGTTGAAGGCGTGGTTCTGGAGCCTGCCGGAGCGTTGTCGGTGGATGTGCTGGCCGATGTGGCGGACGTGATCCGGGGCAAGACGGTGGTTTGTATCACCTCGGGCGGGAATTTTGATTTTGAGCGCTTGCCCGAAGTGAAAGAGCGGGCGCAGCGTTTTGCTGGGCTGAAGAAGTACTTCATTCTACGAATGCCGCAGCGACCGGGTGCGCTGCGTGAGTTCTTGGAAATGCTGGGGCCAGAGGATGACATCGCGCGGTTTGAGTATCTCAAGAAATCTGCACGAAACTTTGGATCGGTTCTGATCGGGATCGAGACAAAAGCACCAGAGAATTTCACGCGGCTTTTTGCGCGGTTGGATCAGGCGGCGTTTCCGTACCGTGACATCACCAATGACGGTATTTTGTCAGAGTTCCTGATCTAGGCCGCCACGCCATTTATTCCGCCCAGAAAGGCACTGCGCGACTTTTGATAAATCTCTATCACGGTTTCAATCGCCACATCGACAGAGCCAGATGCCGCCTCACGCTCACCGTTCTGACAAATCCGTGCCAGATCTGAAAAGCCAAGGTTCAGGGCGCTTCCCTTCAGGAAATGCAGATCATTTTCCAGCGATCTTGCATCGGCCAGCGCCCGCAGCCGGCTGATGACATCATCGGCTTCCTCAAGGAAAAGTGCGACAATTTCGCCAAAGCAATCCGGCCCGATTTCCGTTTGCAGTTCCTGCACGCGGCCCCAGTCAATCATAACACCACCCACCGCTTTACCCCAAGGGGTGACCAACCCTCAGGACTACTATTTACATTTGCCTTTAAAGTTCTGTTACCGTGCAAAGGCAAGGTTTGGTTGTTCGACGAAAGCTTTATTTTTCACAGACGGTTAAGGTCCTCGCCGCAAATGTGCTTTAAAGCGCATGGACCTGACCTGATGACTTTAATGGACCTGACCAACCCCACCCTGACCGGCGCCGTCACTGCGCCTGTGCTGCCGTTGCGTGTGCTTGTGGTCGATGACAGCAAAGCGCAACGGGTGATGTTGTCGATGTCCCTGTCCCGTTGGGGGTATCACGTGACAGAAGCTGCATCGGGCGAAGAGGCTTTGCTTGCCTGTCAGGCAGCGGCTTTTGATATTATTGTGTCCGACTGGATGATGGACGGAATGTCGGGTCTTGATCTGTGCGCAGCGTTCCGGTCGCTTGGACAAGAGGGGTATGCCTATTTCATTCTGCTTACGTCTAAGTCCGAAAAAACGGAAATCGCCAAGGGGTTGGAGGGGGGGGCCGATGATTTTCTGACCAAACCCGTGTCACCCGATGAATTGCGCGCGCGCCTGCGTGCGGGTGAGCGAATTGTCGGGATGCAAAAGGAATTGGTGCAGAAGAATCGCCTGCTGGGCGCAACGCTGACGGAGCTGCAGCGGGCACAGGAAATGGTAGATCGCGATCTGATCGAAGCGCGCAAGTTGCAGCAAACATTGGTCCGCGACCGGTTTCGCGATTGGGGGCGTGGGGCGGCTACATTGTTTTTGCGCACATCGGGGCATGTCGGTGGTGATTTGGCCGGGTTCTTTGAACTGAATGCAACGCATGTGGCGCTATATTCGGTGGATGTCTCTGGGCATGGGGTGGCCTCGGCCATGATGACGGCGCGTTTGGCGGGTTATCTGTCGGCGGCATCGCCTGACCAAAATATAGCACTGCAGCGTCGCGCTGATGGTGGGTTTGATCCTTTGCCCGCTGAACAGGTGGCGGCAAGGTTCAACCGCACCATGCTGGAGGATTTGCAGGTCGATCAGTATTTTACCATGGTCTATGCGCAGGTTGATCTTTTCAGCGGCGCAGTTTCGCTGGTTCAGGCGGGGCATCCACACCCGTTGATCCTGCGGGCGGATGGTCGGATTGACCGGCTTGGTGGGGGTGGTTTACCGATTGGTCTTTTGGGGGATGCAGTGCACGATCGGGTGACGGCACAGCTATATGCAGGTGATCGGCTGTTTCTGCTGTCCGACGGGCTGACAGAATGCCCATCGCGGCAGGGGGAGGAACTGGGCGAAGCTGGGTTGGAGGCGTTGATCAGAAAGAACAGCGACCTTGAATCCGCGCAACTGCTGGATGCCCTGATATGGGATCTTTCGGCTCATATGGGGTCTGAAGATTTCCCCGATGACGTTTCCGGGCTTTTGTTCGATTACCGGGGCTGACTGCGCAACGCGTGCGCCAGAAAGGCACGGTCGCCGACATTGCTGATCTGTCCCACCGCGTGTTCGGCGCTCATCCAGATGGCGCTGTGACCCGGTTCTGACGGTGGCCCAAGGCGCAGGATGGGACGGGCCAGATAGATGGTGCAGATTTTCTCGGCCCATTTGTCGTAATCGGGCATATAGGTAAACCGACGATATACCCCCATTTTTCGGGTCACTTCGATTTTCCATCCGGTTTCTTCAAGCACTTCGCGGTGTAGCGCGGGGATCGGGTGTTCGCCCGGATCAATGCCGCCGCCGGGCAGTTGGTATTCAGGAATTGGCTCTGCCTGATACGTTGTCAGCAGGCGATTGCCATCCAGCAGCACGGCATAGACGCCTGGCCTGGGGCGGTATTTCTGGCCGGCTTTGACGGGTTCTCCATAGCGTCGCATGCGATTGCCCCCTTGGTCGTGGTGTTGCCCTGCCTATATAGGCGCGGTATGCCAAGATTGGCTCGCTAAGGAAACCCCATGACCACCGGTTCGCAGATCGCCTGGGACGATACCGTCCTGCCCTTTCAACTTGACCAGTCCGATATCCGGGGCCGTGTGGTGCGGCTGGATGGTGTGCTGGAGCAGGTTTTGTCGCAACACAATTACCCCCCGCTGATCGAGGCGTTGGTGGCGGAGGCCGCATTGCTGACCGCGCTGATTGGGCAGACGGTGAAACTGCGCTGGAAGCTGAGCCTGCAAATTCGCGGCAATGGACCGGCGCGGTTGATCGCGACTGATTATTATGGGCCAACGGATGATGGCGAACCCGCGCGCATTCGGGCCTATGCCAGCTATGACGCCGACCGGCTGGACCTGAACGCAGACCGGTTCAGCCAGATCGGCACCGGTTATTTCGCGGTGATGCTTGATCAGGGCGAAGGCATGCTGCCGTATCAGGGCTTTACCCCGATTGCGGGCAATTCGCTTGCGGACTGCGCAGAGACATACTTCGCCCAGTCCGAACAGCTACCGACGCGGTTCTCGCTTTCCTTTGGCCAAAGTGCCGAGCCCGGTCGCGAAGCCCATTGGCGCGGTGGCGGGGTGATGTTGCAGCACATGCCGAAAGTTGGCATGAGCGTGGCTGCCGAGGCAGGCTCGGGCGAGGGCGGGTTGCTGATGCACAGCGACATTTTGGGTGGTGAGGAAGGCGAAAGCTGGACCCGCGCGAATGTGCTGCTGGATACAGTTGAAGAGATCGAGCTGATCGGCCCGCAGGTCACCCCGGCAGAGTTGTTGGTGCGGCTGTTCCATGAGGAAGGCCCAAGGGTGTTCGAATCGCAGCCGATCCGTTTCGGCTGCTCGTGTTCCGAGGACAAGGTGCGCAACACGATGTCGATCTATTCGCAGAAAGACATTGAAAAGATGACAACGCCCGAAGGTGTGGTCACGGCCGATTGCCAGTTCTGCGGGGCGCATTACGAAATGGACCCGAAGACTTTGGGCTTTGAGGGCAAAAATGGATGAGGTGACCCGCCTGCTACGCGCCATACAGCGTCCGGCAGGCGAGTCGTCTGATTTTGACCTGAACCCCGGCATTCAGCCGCCCGCCGGCCGTAGTTTGCGCCCGGCGGGCGTGCTGGTTCCGGTCTGGTTGCGGCCCGAGGGCGCGCGGGTGATTTTGACCAAACGGGCATCGCACCTAAAGCACCATCCGGGGCAGATCTCTTTGCCGGGGGGCAAGGTCGAGCCGGGTGATGCATCAGTGCAGGCAGCAGCACTGCGCGAGGCGATGGAAGAAATCGCCCTGCCGCCCGGATTGGTCGAGGTGCTTGGCCATCTGCCGATGCATGAAACCGTGACAGGGTTCAGCATGACGCCGGTTTTGGGCATTATCAGAGACGATTTTGTGCCGTTGCCTGAAGTGGGTGAGGTGGACGAAGTGTTCTCTGTACCGCTGTCGCATGTGCTGGACCCAGCACATTATGTGATTGAACGGCGTCTGTGGATGGGTCAGTGGCGGCGCTATTATGTTGTGCCTTATGGGCCATATTACATCTGGGGGGCCACAGCGCGGATTCTGCGTGGACTGGCCGAGAGGGCGTCGTCGTGAAGGTGGCGGGAGATTGGGTAGATCATCCGGGCACTCAAGCGCTGTGCCGGGTGTTGGAGGACGCGGGGCATCGCGCGCTGTTTGTTGGCGGCTGTGTGCGCAATGCGCTGATGGGGGTGCCGGTCAGCGATATTGACATAGCGACCGATGCGCTGCCAACAATAGTGTCTGAGCTGGCGGAAAGTGCTGGCTTTCGGGTGATCCCGACTGGAATTGACCACGGCACGGTGACGGTGATCGCAAACGGAGTCGCGCATGAGGTGACAACCTTTCGTCGTGACGAGGAAACGGATGGCCGCCATGCCGTGGTAGCCTTCTCGGCACGGGTCGAAGAAGACGCGGCGCGGCGCGATTTTACGATGAACGCGCTTTATGCCGACCGGGCAGGCGCAGTGATTGATCCGCTTGGCGGACTGCCTGACCTTATGGCGCGGCGCGTGCGGTTTGTTGGGAATGCCGATGCGCGGATTATCGAAGATTTTCTGCGCATCCTTCGGTTCTTTCGTTTCCATGCGCATTATGGCGACCCCGACAGTGGGGTTGACGTCGAAGGATTGGCAGCGTGTGCGGCCTATTCCACTGAAATAGAGACGCTTTCAAGGGAACGTATCGGCGCTGAAATGCGCAAACTACTCGCCGCACCCGACCCTGCACCCGCAGTGGCAGCAATGGCGGCGGCTGGGGTTCTGGCGGTGGTTTTGCCCGGTGCAGAAGCGAGGGCCTTGGCGCCCTTGGTGTATCTGGAGTCGGGGCGCTCACCGGGTTGGTTGCGGCGGTTGGCCGTTCTGGGCGGGCAGGATGTGGGCAATCGTTTGCGCTTGTCGCGGCGCGAAGCGGCAGATTTGGGCCGTATCAGAGCCGAAATTGGCGGTGTGCTTGGCCCAGCAGCGCTGGGGTTTGTATTGGGCGATGCTCTTGGTGCGGACGCTGTTCTGGCACGCGCGGCGATGCTGGAGCAGGCCTTGCCCGAGGATTGGGAGAAGGACATTGCGCGGGGCGCTGCGGCACAGTTTCCTTTGCGGGCAGCCGATTTCATTGATCGCGTGCAGGGCCCTGCTCTGGGCGCTGCTCTGGCGGCGGCCCAAAAGCGGTGGTTGGCAAGCGACCTGATGCTTACCCGCGCAGAACTTTTGGGCTGACCGGTTTTACCCGGGCATTATTGGGCGTATATGCCCTTGGTAACCAGCAAGAGGTTGTCCCCGTGTTTTCCTATTTTGAACGGCTCGTGGATCCTTACGGTCCTTACGAGCAGACCGATACGCCACCGCGCAAACTGTGGCCGTTTTTAAAGCAATATATTCAACCTTTCCGGGGCGTTTTTGCCATTACCGCGACGCTGTCTGTGGTGTCGGCTTTCGCGGATGTCGCGATGATCTGGTATGTCGGGCGTTTGGTGGATTTGCTGTCAACGACCGGCCCACAAGCGGTTTGGATCGACCATGGGACCGAAATTCTGTCTGTGGCTGCCGCGATCCTGATTTTGCGCCCCATCTTGTTGGTCGCCAATGTGGCCTTGTTGCACAATACGATTTTGCCGAACTTTGGCACCATGATTCGCTGGCGGGCGCATAGTCATGTGATCCGGCAACCTGTGGGCTGGTTCGAGAGCGATTTTGCAGGGCGGATTGCCAATCGAATCATGCAGACCCCTCCGGCGGCCGGGGATGCGGTCTTTCAGACCTTTGACGCGGTGGCGTTTGCCAGCGTGACCGTGGTGGGCGCTGCAATTATGCTGGCCGGAGCCGATGTGAGACTTTTGTTGCCGCTGGTAATCTGGTTTGTGCTGTATGCGGTATTGGTGCGCTGGACGGTGCAGCGCGCCGGACCTGCGGCCAAGGCGAGTTCGGATGCCCGCTCGGCCGTTACCGGGCGGGTGGTGGATGCCTATACCAATATTCATTCGGTAAAGCTGTTCGCGCATCATGATATGGAGCTGAATTACGCCCGCGATGCGATTGAACATGCGCGCAGCACTTTTGCGCGCGAAATGCGGATCGTTACCAAGATGGATCTGGCTCTGACCGTGCTGAATGGCGGCTTGATCGTGGGGGTGACTGGCTGGGCGCTGGTGCTTTGGTATCAGGGGCAGGCGACGGTTGGCACGGTGGCGGCGGCAACGGCATTGGTTTTGCGGCTAAACAACATGACCTATTGGATCATGTGGGCGTTTACCTCGTTGGTGCAGGCACTTGGCATCGTGGCCGAGGGCATGGAGACGATCACCCAGCCGATTCATCTGGTGGATGCGAAAGGGGCAAAGCCATTGGTATTGACCGCTGGCAAGATTGAGCTGGACAGGGTGAGCCACCATTATGGCCGTGGGTCGGGCGGGTTGCAGGATTTGTTGCTGACCGTGCAGCCGGGCGAAAAGATCGGTGTTGTTGGGCGATCGGGCGCGGGGAAATCGACCCTCGTCAAGCTGCTTTTGCGGTTTTACGACACCGAGGGCGGGATCATTCGTATTGATGGTCAGGATATTGCGCAGGTCACGCAGGATTCTGTTCGCCGGGTGATCGGGATGGTGCAACAAGACAGCAGCCTGATGCACCGATCCGTGCGCGACAACATTCTGTATGGCCGCCCTGATGCGTCAGAGGCCGATATGATTGCCGCCGCCAAGCGAGCTGATGCACATGAGTTTATTCTTACGCTGGAGGACCCCGAGGGTCGTACAGGTTATGACGCGCATGTGGGTGAACGTGGGGTGAAGCTGTCGGGCGGGCAGCGGCAACGCGTCGCGTTGGCGCGGGTAATCCTGAAAGACGCGCCGATCCTGATTCTGGACGAGGCGACAAGCGCGCTTGATTCCGAGGCCGAGGCGGCGATTCAGGAGGCCCTGTTTGGGGTGATGCAGGGCAAGACAGTGATCGCGATTGCGCACCGTCTGTCCACCATTGCTGCGATGGACCGGATCGTGGTGCTGGAAGACGGGCACATTGCCGAGCAGGGAACGCATGCCGAGCTTTTGGCGTTGAACGGGCTATATGCAAGGTTCTGGTCTCGCCAATCTGGGGGGTTTATCGGGCTTGAGGAAACGGCATGAGTGTTTTGCGGCGGCTGGGCGGATTTATCGACGCGTTTCGTCCGGCAGACGGACAACCACCGCAACAATTGTGGCCGTTCATGCGCTGGTGCCTGAAGGGGTCTTGGCCGATGCTGGGGCTGGCCGGGGTGTTCTCATCCATTGCCGGGGCCACAGAGGTGGTTTCAGCCATCATTCTGGGCTGGGTGATTGATGCGGCGTTAAACGCGGGACCCGAGCGGTTTTTCAGCGATCATGTGGTGCTGATCGGCATGTTTGTGCTGTTCTATCTGGTACTACGCCCGATGGCCTTTGGCATTGCGGCGGCGTCGAACAGCATTGTGGTGGGGCCGAATGTAATGCCGCTGGTGCTGTCGCGGTTGCATCGCTGGACGCTGGGTCAGGCGGTGACGTTCTTTGACAATGATTTTGCGGGCCGGATCGCGCAAAAGCAGATGCAGGCGGCGCGGGCGGTGACGGATGTGGCGACCGAGGTGATCAACACGGTCTGTTTTGCGCTGGCTTCGGTCATAGGGTCGGTGGTGTTTCTGGTGGCGATTGACGCGCGGATTGCCTTGGCGCTGGCGGCGTGGCTGGTGGTTTACATTCTGCTTATCCGGTTTTTTATGCCGCGGGTGCGGGTGAATTCGGCGGCGCGGGCATCGGCACGGGCGATGGTTTCCGGGCAGGTGGTGGATACGATCACCAATATCAAGACGGTAAAACTGTTCGCTCATGCCGCTTTTGAGGACCGGGTGGCATTGAAAGCAATGGAGGTTTTCCGCGAGCGTAGTCTTGAGTTCGGGGTGATCTCGACGTGGTTCCGGCTGTCTTTGATGACCGTGGCGGGCGTTTTGCCAGTGCTGCTGATTGGTGGCACGGTGGTGCTGTGGCAGCAGGGACAGGCGACTGCGGGCGCGATTGCGGCTGCGGGCGCGATTTCGATGCGGATCGCACAGATGTCGGGTTGGGTCAGCTTTACGCTGATGTCGATTTATACTTCGGTGGGTGAGGTAGAGGACGGGATGAAAACTCTGTCGGCGCCGCACGATCTGGCCGATGCGTCGGATGCGGTGGATCTGGTCAAGGTGCAGGGCCAGATCACTTTTGCCGGTGCCAGCTTTGCCTATGGGCGTCGTCGGGGTGGGGTCGAAGACCTGAACCTGACAATTCGCGCCGGGGAAAAGCTGGGGATTGTCGGGGCCAGCGGGGCGGGAAAATCGACGCTGGTTGCAATGCTGTTGCGGCTCTATGATTGCGAAAAAGGGGCAGTTCTGGTTGACGGGCAGGATGTGCGCCATGTGACGCAGGAAAGTCTGCGGCGGCAGATCGGGATGGTCACGCAGGAAACTGCGATGTTCAATCGCAGTGCGCGCGACAACATCGCCTATGGCCGTCCGGATGCGACCGAGGATGAGATTATTGCCGCTGCTCGTTCGGCCGAAGCGGATGGGTTCATCAGCCAGATGATCGACCATACCGGTCGCAAGGGCTATGCAGCGTTTCTGGGTGAGCGCGGCGTTAAGTTGTCAGGCGGGCAACGGCAACGGATCGCGCTGGCGCGGGCCTTTGTGAAGGATGCGCCGATTCTGGTGCTGGATGAGGCGACGAGCGCGCTGGATTCGGAAGTTGAGGCCAATATCCAGAGCGCGCTGGACCGGGTGATGGAAGGCAAAACCGTGCTGGCGATTGCGCACCGTTTGTCCACGATCGCGGCGATGGACCGGATTGTGGTGCTTGACGAAGGGCGGATTGTCGAACAAGGCAGACATGAAGCGCTTTTGGCGCAAAATGGCCTGTATGCCCGCTATTGGAACCGTCAATCGGGCGGGTTCATCGGGGCAGATGAAAAGGAAGCGGCAGAGTGATCATTACCATAGAGCGGCTGGGACACCTTGGCGACGGGATCGCCCAAGGCGAAAACGGGCCGATCTTTGTCGCCGGCATGCTGCCCGGCGAGGTGGTTGAGGGCGATCTGGAGGGCGACCGTCTGGTCAACACAAAGATCGTGACGCCAAGCGCGGCACGCATCAAGCCGCCCTGTTCGCATGCGCGAGCCTGTGGCGGTTGTCTGATGCAGCACGCATCTGACGACATGGTGGCCGATTGGAAGACTGCGAGCGTTGAGGGCGCGCTGGCTGGTCAGGGCCTGCACGCGCCATTCCGGCCGATTATGACATCTCCGCCTCGGTCGCGGCGGCGGGCGACATTTGCCGCCCGGCGAACCAAGGGCGGGTCGATGATCGGGTTTCATGCCCGCGGGTCGGATGCCTTGGTGCAGATCCCGAATTGCCAGCTGGTGCATCCCGATCTGATGGCCGCGATGCCGGGGCTGGAAGAGTTGGTGCGTCTTGGAGGATCACGCTCGCAGGAAGTGGCGCTGATGGTGACACGCGCACTGGGCGGGCCGGATGTGGTGGTGACGGGCGGCAAGCCGCTTGATGGACCCTTGAGGCTGGAACTGGCGCGGGTGGTCGAAGCGCATGCGTTGGCGCGGCTGACGTGGGACGGCGAAACGGTCGCGCTGCGGGCAACGCCAATTCAGACCATTGGCAAAGCCAAAGTCGCCCCTCCTGCCGGCGCATTCTTGCAGGCCACAGAGCATGGCGAACGTGCCTTGTTAGAGACGGTTCGTGAGGCTTTGGGGCCACAGAAAAAGATCGTCGATCTGTTTGCCGGAATTGGTACATTCGCGCTGCCACTGGCCGAGGGGGCCGAAGTGCATGCGGTGGAAGGTGACCCGGCCATGGTGGCCGCATTGGACAAAGCCTCACGCAATACCGAAGGACTTAAGCCGATCAAGGCCGAAGCGCGCGACCTGTTCCGCCGTCCGCTTGAGCCGGATGAGTTCAAATATGTAACCGGGGTGGTTGTTGACCCGCCACGTGCCGGGGCTGAGGCGCAGATGCGCTGCCTGGCAGAAGCCAAGGTTCCGGTGATTGCCATGGTGTCGTGCAACCCGGTGACATTCGCACGGGATGCAAAGATTCTGGTTCAGGCGGGTTATTTGCTGGAATGGATACAAGTTGTCGATCAATTCCGCTGGTCGGCGCATGTGGAACTTGTGGGCCGCTTCGTTCGGTAGCATATCCCCTGACAACCTTGGATCAGGAGACGATGATGACGCGCGAAAATGTGGGTGACTGGCTGGATCGCCCATGGGTCAGAAACGCCATTATTGGCGTGATCCTGTTCAACGCGGTGATTCTAGGGTTAGAGACCTCGTCTGCGGTGATGGGGCGGGTTGGTGGTTTGATCCTGCTGTTGGATAAGATCTGCCTGGCGATTTTCGTCGCTGAAATTGCGGCAAAGCTTTACGCGCAGGGGCTGCGCTATTTCCGCAATGGCTGGAACCTGTTTGATTTTGTGATCGTCGGCGTGGCGCTGGTGCCTGCTGGCCAGGGCCTATCTGTGCTGCGGGCACTGCGGATTCTGCGGGTGCTGCGGGTGATTTCAGTCGCGCCGCGTCTGCGTCGCGTGGTCGAGGGCTTTATCACTGCTTTGCCCGGTATGGGGTCGGTGTTCTTGCTGATGGCGATCATCTTCTACATCGGCGCTGTCATGGCGACAAAGCTGTTCGGCGGGGCTTTTCCTGATTGGTTCGGCGACTTGGGCAATTCGGCTTATACTCTGTTCCAGATCATGACGCTGGAAAGCTGGTCGATGGGTATTGTGCGCCCGGTGATGGACGCATTCCCCTATGCGTGGATGTTCTTTGTGCCGTTCATCATGGTCACCACATTTGCGGTGGTGAACCTGCTGGTGGGCCTGATCGTAAACTCGATGCAAGACGCCCACTCTGCCGAAGACAACTTGAAAACTGACGCTTATCGCGACGAGGTTCTGACCCGGTTGGCAGCGATCGAGGCGCGTCTGTCCAAGGGTGATGACACAGGCGTGAGCAAGTGAGCCGCCAAACCCGCTAGGCAGAACCGGGAAAATTCGGTATGCGGGCAAAAAAGTGGGGCAGAGCAGATGTGGGTTTTTCGGGTATTGGTGCTTTTGGTGTTGGCTTTTGGGCTGGCGGCCTGTGGCAACAAAAGCAAGTTTAAAACATATAACGGTCCCGAAGTCACATCGGTTCAGGTCCACAAGGGCGCGCGCAAGATGTATTTGCTGCATCATCAGAAGGTGTTGAAAAAATACGATATTGCGCTTGGGTTTGCGCCTTCTGGGCATAAAGAGTTTGAAGGCGACGGCCGGACGCCCGAAGGAACCTACATCATCGACCGGCGCAATCCGAATTCGGAATTCCACCTTTCAATCGGCATTTCCTATCCCAATCAGGCTGACCGCGAATACGCAAAATCATTGGGCAAATCGCCGGGTGGCGACATCTTCATTCATGGCGGGCCGCGCAGGCCGGTGTCACGTCGCGACTGGACCGCAGGCTGTATTGCGGTGACCGACAAGGAAATGGAGCGGATTTATGCGATGGTGAAGAACGGAACACCGATTCAGATTCTACCCTGAGGTTTTGGTGCCCGCCGGGGTCAGCCCCCGGTCACAACACACCACCAGATCTTGCCGCTTGGCTCTTGATACCAGGAGAAGCCCATTTCACGGGCAGATGTATCAAGGATGATGGCGCGGGTTTCGGGCTGGCGCATCCACGCTGCAAGCGTGACCAGTTCGGTTTCGAATGTCTCAGAGATAAGCTCGCCCTTCAGGCCGCCTGTGTAGCCGACACGCTGCACGCGGGTCAGCGGCGAAGAGCCGTCAGAGCCGAAGTGCCAAGGACGATTCTGTACCGCCATATCACGCGCATGGGTGGCGGCGGCGGCGTTCAGCGCGGCATTGAACGCAAGTGGCTGGGCGTTTTGGGCGCGGCGCAGCGCGTTAACCGAATCAAGCAGGCGGAATGAAATCTCATTCTCGGAGCCAGGGGCGATCTTGTAGACCTGTGGCAATGGCTGGCCGCTGGCATCGACCGGCACCGCCGACATTTGTTGGGCACATGCTGAAAGCAGACCAACCGCACCGAGGGTCAGAACCACGCGTCTGTTCATCTTGAATTCCGATCGTTCCCGCCCGAGGGCATCATGTTTCCTGCGCTGTGTATCTAAACTGCATGGGCATTTCAAACCCAACTCTGCGTGACTCCGCCGGTTGACGGCGGTTTGATTTGCGGGTTTTGGCCGATGGGCGTATGAATCCCCCAATAAATCAATCTCAGGAGACCTCGTATGAGCGTCGAAGATCGGACCAAACTGAACCGGCGGGCCTTTCTGGGAACCGCTGCTGCCGGCCTTGGGGCCGGACTGTCCCCCGCTTTTGCAATGGACGGATCAACGGAAATGGATGGCAGCGTTGCGACTGGCAGCGTTCGCAACAATGTTTCCAGCTTTAGGATGCTTCGTTGGCAGGACTACTTTGACAGCACCCGCAACGGGGCGATTCTTGTCGACCTGACATCGCGCGCGCTGCACTATTGGTCTGACGATCAGGGCACCTATCGGCTTTACCCGACGTCAGTCCCGCTGTCCGAAGATCTGACCCGTCGCGGGCGGACGGAAGTGGTGCAAAAGGTCGTCGCCCCAAGCTGGCGCCCGACCCCTTCAATGAAGCAGCGCAACCCTGAATGGCCCGATGTGGTGGAGGGCGGCTCGCCTGACAACCCACTGGGATCGCATGCGCTTTACCTGTCCTGGACCTATTACCGAATTCATGGCACCCATGACACACGCAAGATCGGTCGCCGATCTTCGAACGGATGTGTCGGACTTTATAATGAACACATCTCGGAACTCTTTTCGATGACGAAAGTTGGCACTCAGGTGTTGCTAATTTGACGACAAGTCGGTGAAGCGAAGGCTGCTTCAACAAGCCAGATTGCAAATCTTGTGCCAAGCTGGTTATGAAGTCGATACGAGGTACAGTCTTGGGTGCATGCCGTCGCCTCTGCAACATTCGGCGGTATGCTATAACTGGAGGTTATTATGAAGAAACTTGCGCTTGCTGCCGCTCTGACGGTCGCTGCTTCCACCGCTTACGCTGGTGGTATGATGGAACCTGTTATGGAACCAACCGTTGTTGCCGCTCAGACGTCTTCGTCGGCTGGTGGTATTGTTGTTCCTTTGCTGCTCCTGCTCATCATTGCAGCTGCTGCATCGAAGTGATCTGATCCTAGGATCGGTTTTAAGGAAAAGGCGGTGGGATATCCCACCGCCTTTTTCTGTTTCTGGCCTAAGTTTCGCGATGATAAGTTGCGTCAGCGCAGCCAGCCCGAGAGGTTCTCAGAAATGACCGCCATCAACGCGGTGATGTGGGCGTCGTCATCATTCAGGCAGGGGATATAGGTAAAGGTCTCGCCGCCCGCGTGTTCAAAAGCCTCGCGAATCTCTCCGTTGATTTCTTCCAGCGTTTCAATGCAGTCGGACGAAAAGGCCGGAGCCATCACGGCGATGTTCTTTTTGCCCTGCTTTGCCAATTCGGCCACATGCTCAACGGTGTAGGGTTTCAACCACTCCTCGGGGCCAAATACCGACTGGAACGTGGTGTCGATGCTGCCCTTTTCCCAGCCCAGCCGCTCGCGCAGCAGGCGCGAGGTTTTTGCGCATTGGCAATGGTAGGGATCGCCCTCCATCAGATACCGTTTGGGCATGCCATGGTAGCTGGCGACCAGCACATCGGGCTTTGCATCCAGCGCGGCATATGCGTGTTCAACCGATTGCGCCAAGGCCTCGATATACAGCGGGTGGTCAAAGTATTCGGGGACCGTGCGCACGGATGGCTGACGCTTTTCCTTCATCAAGGCGCGGAAAAACTCATCATTTGCGGTTGCTGATGTGGCCCCTGCGTAATGTGGGTAAAGCGGGAAGAACAGGATCTTCTCGCATCCCGCCTCAACCATTGCCCGGACTTTTGATTCGGTAGACGGGTTGCCATAGCGCATGCAGAAATCAACCATGATGCCATCGCCATATTTGGCGGCGATGCCTTCGGCGATCTTGCGGGTCTGATCCTTGGTGATGGTCAGCAGCGGGCTTTCATTGCGATCGTGATTCCAGATCAGCTTGTAGTTTGCGCCCGAGCTAAAGGGGCGTTTGGTAAGAATCACCAATTGCAGAAGCGGTTGCCAAAGCCATGCCGAGTAATCGACGACGCGCTTGTCAGACAAAAACTCATTCAGATAGCGGCGCATCGACCAATAGTCGTAATTATCAGGCGTGCCCAGGTTGGCCACCAGAACACCGATCTTTGCCTGTCGCACCGGGGGGTGGTCGACAGGCGCATGGGCAAGACGGCCCTGACCGGGCGCAATGACAGTGCCCTGTGTGGCATGGGTCATTTCGTGCTTGGCATCGAGCATCGCGTACGTCCTTGGCTGATCAGGTAATAGGCGGGACATATAGGCTTATTCGCCGGGGTCAACCTTTGCGCGGGTGCAGGGGCAGCGGCATTTCAGCCGTATTCAGCGCATCTGCCAGACTTTGGACTGCTGAACCGGGGCGAAGCGGCTTTTGCTGGCTGTCATGCGGGGCCCAGCCCGTGAGGCAGATGATTTCAAACGTGGCGGGGATACGGCCCTCGGCATCCGCATATTGCGTCTGATAAATCTCGGCAGCACGCAGCAGCACGGCGCGGCGGGTGGGGTGACGCAGGCGCGCGGTAAGCGCGTTGCCCTCGCCCATCAGGCGCAGGTCGCGCATCAGGTGCAGTGCATCGCGGTAGCGCACCGTTTTGGTAAAGCTGTCCGCGACCGGCAGGGCGAAACCCGCGCGTTGCAGCAGACCCCCCAGATCACGGATTTCGCCCATCGGCAGCACGCGGGGTGACAGGCCACCTGCGATCTCGGCCTCGGCCTCGGCCAGACAGGCGCGCAGCTCGTGCAAGGTCTGGCCGCCGAACATCAGCGCAAGGAAAAGGCCATCGGGGCGCAGAGCGTGGCGACACTGCACAAGTTGACCCACGGGGTCGTTCGCCCAGTGCAGGCACAGCGCATGGATCACCAGATCATGCGCGCCAGGGGTAAGGGCCAGCAGGTCATCATCCGCGACGGGGGTGCCGATATCTTGCCAAAGTTTCGGAAAACCTGTCACCACGGCAGGCGATGTAAAGGCTCTGTTAACCTCGATCAGTCTTTCCTGAACTTCGGCGTGCGCCTCGTCTTGCAAAAAGAACTCAGTGGCCCGGTTGCGATTGCGCAACAGGGCGGGGCGGTCGGTCAGGATGGGTGGCGTCTGCATGGCGCGGAAGATGGGGGGCGGATGATGGGAATGCAAGCGGCGCTGCTGCATATGGTCTATCCGCCGCAATGCGTGGCCTGCGATGCGATGGTGGCCAGTGATTTCGGGCTGTGCGGGGCATGCTGGCGCGAGACGCCGTTTGTGACCGGGTTGGTCTGCGACCAATGCGGCACGCCCTTGCCGGGGCAGGATCCGGGCCACGCGGTGCATTGTGATGACTGTCTGGCCATCGCGCGGCCCTGGTCTCGGGGGCGGTCGGCGATGCTTTATCGGGACAAGGCGCGCAGCTTGGTCTTGCAGCTAAAGCATGCCGACCGGCAAGATCTGGCACGGCCTGCGGGTGGGTGGCTGATGCGGGCGGCGCAGCCGATCTTGCGGCCGGGTATGCTGATCGCCCCGGTGCCGCTGCACTGGCTGCGGCTGCTCCGGCGGCGCTATAACCAGTCGGCGCTGCTGTCGGCGCAGGTGGCGCGGTTGTCGGGCCTCGATCATTGCCCGGATCTGTTGCAGCGCCAACGCAACACACAAACTCAGGAAGGCCGAAGCCGCGACGGGCGGTTTGCCAATCTGGCCGACAGTATCCGGGTTCATCCACGTCGGAGTGCGCGGGTAGAGGGGCGGCATGTTCTGCTTATTGATGATGTGATGACATCGGGTGCGACTCTGGCTGCCTCGGCAGAGGCCTGTCTGGCCATGGGCGCAGCCGAGATTTCGGTTCTGGTGCTGTGCCGCGTTGCGAAGGAATGCTAAATCCGTATAGTCCCGCGCAACACCGCCGCTTGCGCAGGATCTGCCATGAAACCCGTTGAAATCTATACCACGCCTTATTGCCCCTATTGTATCGCGGCCAAGCGGCTGCTGGATAAAAAGGGTGTCGTCTATGCCGAAACCGATGTCAGCCGTGACCCTGATTTGCGCGCAGCCATGACCAAGCGCGCCGGCGGCTCGCGGACAGTGCCGCAGATCTTTGTCGGCGGACAGCATGTGGGTGGATGTGATGATCTGCACGCGCTGGACCATCGCGGTGCTCTTGATCCGTTGCTGGCCGGATGATGCGGGTCGGTTTGGTGCAACTGACGGTCAGCGATGACCCGGTGGCGAACCTGACCGGGACGCTTGCTTTGGTTCGGGAAGCTGCCGCCGGAGGTGCGGGCTTTGTGCTGACCCCGGAATGTACCAATGCGCTGTCGTCCAGCCGCGATCATCAGTGGGCAGTGTTCCACCATGAGGCGGCGGATCCAAGTCTTGCCGCGCTCCGGGCAGAGGCAAAGGCGCTTGGCATCTGGTTGTTGATCGGATCACTTGGGCTAAAGACAGATGACGTCGATGGCCGCTTTGCCAACCGATCATTTTTGATCGGGCCAGATGGCGCGGTAGCGGCGCGCTATGACAAGATCCACATGTTTGATGTAACGGTGTCAGAGGTTGAATCCTATCGCGAATCGGCAGGCTATCGGCCCGGTGCCCGCGCGGTGGTTGTGGAAACGCCCTTTGGCCAAGTGGGCATGACGGTGTGCTATGATGTGCGGTTTCCCTATCTTTACAGGGCTTTGGCGCAGGCTGGCGCGCAGATCATCACCGTGCCTTCCGCCTTCAACCACATTACAGGGGTCGCCCATTGGGAAGTGCTTTTGCGCGCGCGCGCGATTGAAACCGGGTGTTTTGTTCTGGCCCCGGCGCAGACCGGGTTTCACCCCGAAAGCGCGGGCAAGGGCCGGCGGACGCATGGGCATTCACTTGTGATTGCCCCTTGGGGCGAGGTGTTGGCCGATGCCGGGGAAGAGACTGGGGTGACATTTGCCGATCTGGATCTGTCCCGCGTGGCAACGGCGCGGGGGCGGGTGCCGTCTCTGACGCATGACCGGAGGTTCACCGGACCATGAGCGAGCGGGAGAGGGTTGAGGAAATTGCGGTTGCCCTGTTTGGCGAATTGTTCATGGCCGATCAGTTGGCGCGCAACCGAATTTCCAAAGTGCTGCCCAAAGGAATGGAACTGTCGCATTTCGGGGTGCTGAACCATCTGGCGCGGCTGAACGAAGAGCGGACCCCGGCGCAACTTGCACGGTCTTTTCACGTAACGCGCGGGGCGATGACCAACACGTTGGCCAAGCTCGAATGGGCAGGGCATGTGCATATCCGCCCTGACTGGGATGACGCCCGGCGCAAGTTTGTGGCGATCAGCCCTTCAGGTCGCGCGGCGCGCGATGCGGCTGTGCAGGCGGTTGCCCCGTTGATCGGAGAAGTGGTGCAGGCGTTGGGTGCCGAGCGGGTGCGGGCGCTGGTGCCTGTCCTGCGGGAAATGCGGACGCGCCTTGAAGGTGATGGCTAAGGTGGATCACATTGTCGTGACGCGTTTGGGTGGAGAAGCCCGGTGACCCCTGCAAAGCGTCTGTTTGATATTGCTACGGCACTGTTTCTGGGGTCGTTGTTGGCGGCGCCTTTTGGGCTTTTGCTGATCTATCTTTTGCTACGTGAAGGGCGGCCTGTGTTTTACGTATCCGAACGGATGTCCACACCGGGGCGTCCCTTTATGTTGTGGAAGCTGCGCACGATGCGTGTGGTCGAGGCGGACTGGGGTGTGTCGGGCGGCGACAAGGCGGATCGTGTGACACCCATGGGAAAGTGGCTGCGCAAATACCGCGCTGATGAAATTCCTCAGCTTTGGAATGTGTTGAAGGGTGACATGAGTTTCGTCGGGCCAAGACCGCCGTTGCGAAGATATGTCGAACGCTTCCCTGACCTATACGCAAAAGTGCTGCAATCTCGTCCCGGCGTGACGGGGCTTGCGACCCTTTACTTTCACGCCCACGAAGAACGTCTGCTTGGCGAATGCGTTACGCCTGAGCAGACAGACGAAGTCTACGCCCGCCGCTGCGTTCCGAGAAAGGCGCAACTGGATGAAATTTACGGCAGGCGTCGAAATCTTTGCATGGATGTCATGCTGATGATAGAAACCGTGCGCGGGATAACGCACATCAACAAGAAATCCCGTTCTGGTTGAACGATGCGGCGGTTAAGGTTACCAAGCCGGAGTAAGGTCGAAAAACGCCTTTCTCATCCCTTTTGATGTTTTTTTGTGTCGGGGCCCTACCGTTGAAAATTACTGCATCCAGACTTTTACTTCGACTGGTCGGACATCTGTCCAGACTTCAAAAGCAGATCATCCTCTTTTTGATGGATGTATTTTTGGCACCTCTGTCTTTGTTGGCCAGTTACTACTGTCTGTATCAGGCATCCAGCGCATCTGCGATGGCGGCAGCCGGGATTTTTGGCTTTGGGGCCGTTACCCTTTTCACCGCTATTGGATCGCTGTTGCTTGGCATCCCGCTGATCAAGCTGAAGTCCTATGAGGCAGTCGGTGCCGTGAAGACGGGCCTCTTGGCGATCTTTGCCGGGTTTGGGCTTTTGCTGGCACATAAACTGTCAGATTTTCGGCCGCCAATTGCAGTACTGCCTTTGTTTTTACTGATTTTTATTCTGTCGATGGTGGTCGCACGCTTTGCGCTCCTCGCTTTATTGCTGGCCGTGTTGCGTCAGGGTCAGGTGCGCCGAAATGTGGTGATTTACGGTGCCGGCAGCACCGGCGCGATGCTTGCCACGGCACTGCGGTCGCATGAAAGCATTCACGTGGTGGCCTTTGTCGATGACGATCCGCAGGTACAGCGCATGACGCTGCTGGGCCTGAAGGTTTATCCTGCTAACCAGCTGGAACGAATCGTTCTGCGCTACGATGTCGAGCGGGTGCTTCTTGCAATGCCATCCGCATCATCGGCCCGGCAGGCTATGATCGTGCGGGATCTGGTGTCGCGGGGGCTGGATGTTCACGCCCTGCCGTCCTTTGCCCAGCTGGTCGGAACAGAGGTCATTGTGGATGCACTGGCGCCTGTGTCCCCCGGTGTGTTTTTGGGCCGTGATCCGGTCACCGATTTGCGACCTGAAGCAACCGATGCCTATGGCGGCAAGACCATTCTGGTCACAGGTGCTGGTGGGTCTGTCGGATCTGAACTGTGCCGCCAGTTGTTGCCGTATCGGCCGGCCCGGATCGTTTTGTACGAAGTGAGTGAAATCGCGCTTTATACGATCGAGCGGGAGATGGCCGAACGTGCGGATGCGCAAGGCATCAGCTTCGTGGCGGTGCTTGGCACGGTCACAGAATCACGGCAGGTCAGGGCCGTTCTGGCGGAATACAAAGTCGATGTGATCCTGCATGCAGCGGCTTACAAGCATGTGCCTTTGGTTGAGAGCAATCCTATTGCTGGTCTGGTCAACAATGTGCTGGGCACCCGCACTTTGGCCGAAGCCGCGCTGGAGCAGGGGGTGAAGCGGTTCATCCTGATTTCGACCGACAAAGCCGTGCGCCCGACAAATGTGATGGGCGCATCCAAGCGGATGGCAGAGTTTGTCGTGCAGGATATGGCGCGTCGGTCTTCCAACACAGATTTTTCGATTGTGCGCTTTGGGAATGTGCTTGGAAGTTCGGGATCGGTCGTTCCTCTGTTCCGCGAGCAGATCAAGAAGGGCGGCCCGGTTACGCTGACCCATGAAGACGTGACCCGCTATTTCATGACGATTTCTGAAGCCGCCAACCTTGTACTGATCGCCGGGGGGCTGTCACTGTCCCGTGGGGCGCATGAGGGGGATCTGTTTGTTCTTGATATGGGGCAACCAATCAAAATCAGGGATCTGGCCGAACGCATGATCTGCGCCGCCGGGTTTACCGTCAAATCGGCAGAAAACCCCGATGGCCATATTGAAGTTTCGGTGATCGGTCTGCGACCGGGTGAAAAGCTGCACGAAGAACTGTTGATCCAGCCCGGAATGCTGACCACGCCACATGAAAAAATCCTTCGTGTTCAAGAGCGTGGCCTGACAAGCATACAAATGACGTCTGCTTTGCGTGAATTGCGCAACGCGGTTGCGGTTGGCAATGCAGCCGCGGCCCGTCGTGTCATTGAAGCCTATGTTGAGGGGTATGGAAATTCGGCAACCTCGGCGATCCGCATGGAGCGCACTGGTGCATGATTGTGCAACTTTGCACCAGCGGTCAGGCAAGTTGGGCTTGGATATTGCGACCCGGCACGTCGTGTCTATGATGCACCAAACTCGCGCTAAAAGGACGGCAGTCGGATGATCAAGCTTAAGATATCAACGGCTGTAGTGGCGCTGGTCGCCGCTGGGGCCCTTGCTACAACAGCGGCTCTGACAGAGACCCGGCCCACTCTCAATATGTATGGCGCGACAGGCCTGATTGACATGCCGTCGGCTGAAATGCAGCCCGATGGAATTTTGTCAGGAACTTCCAGCCATTTCGGTCCGATCAGCCGGACAACGCTTACTTTTCAGATCACGCCGCGCATTTCGGGCAGCTTTCGGTTCCAGGGGATTCGTGATTGGAACAAGGTTCTTTGCTGCGATGGCGTGAACCAGTTTGAAACGTACTACGACCGCTCGTTTGATCTGCGATACAAGATCCTTGATGAAGGGCGCTATCTGCCAGCGATCGCTATTGGCCTGCAGGATTTTGTGGGAACGGGCGTGATCGCGGGCGAATATGTGGTCGCGACCAAGCATGTTACCCCTGATGTAAAGGTTTCAGCCGGTTTGGGCTGGGGACGTCTGGGCAGTTTTCAATCGATCGGCAGTCCTTTGGGTGACCGGCCCGAACTGGTGATCGGCAAGGGTGGGAATTTCAATTTCGGCCAATGGTTCCGTGGCCCTGCGGCACCCTTTGCCGGTGTTGAATGGCAGATAAACGACCAGTGGACGGCCAAGGCAGAGTATTCCTCTGACGCTTACGACGAAGAATCACGGGTGCGTGGCACGTTTGACCGGCGTAGCCCGCTGAACTTCGGGGTCGAATACCAGCGCAACGAGTCTTTGCGGGTCGGCGCCTACTACATGTCTGGCAGCGAATTCGGGATCGCCGCGCATTTCATCATGAACCCGAAGAAGCGTGCGGGCGGCGGTATCGCAACATCTGCGCCCGATCCGGTCGACCCCCGGCCATCGCGCGGCGCCAACCCTGAGGCATGGTCGACCACTTGGCTGGGACAACCAGAGGTCCAGAACACGCTGCGGGTCCGTTTGACGCGCAGACTGGAAAAGGATGGGGTTCAGGTCGAATCGGTGCGGTTTGACGGGTCTACGGCGTATGTCCGTATCCGAAATCTGACCGTCGACGCCGAAGCGCAGGCCGTGGGTCGCACGGCGCGCGCCCTGACAAAGGTGGCCCCCGCTTCGGTCGAGCAATTTGTGATCGTGCCAATGGTCAACGGGATGCCGGTTTCACAGGTCGTGCTGCAGAGATCTGACATCGAAGCGCTGGAGTTTGACACCCAAGCAGGTGAAAAAATCCTTGCGCGGGCCCAGATCCTGTCCGCGCCGGCCGTGTTGAACGACGGTATCCGCGATCCTGAGGCCTACCCCAAGTTCACCTGGTCGTTGGTGCCGATGGGGCGATTGCGGGTGTTTGACCAAAACTCCCCATTCAAAGCGGGCGCCGGGCTGGAGTTGAACGGGCGGTATGAAGTGACGCCGGGGCTGATCCTCAGCGGATCAGTATCGAAGTTCTTGTTCAGCAATCTTGACGATCGTCCGCCGTTGCCCGAGCGGGGTCGGCTTCAGCCGGTCCGGTCGGCAAACTATTTTTACGATCGCGACGGTGATCCGGCTATCGAGACCCTGGCGCTGACCTATTATCGCAAACTTGCGCCTGAACTCTATGGCCGCATGTCGCTTGGCTATCTGGAGCGGATGCATGGCGGTTTGTCCACAGAAGTGCTTTGGATGCCAACGGCTCGTCGCTGGGCAATCGGGGCCGAGGTAAACTACACGGCTCAACGGTCCCCCGATCAGCGGCTTGGCTTTTCACTTCCGGTTGATATGTATGAAACGGACCTTTGTACACCAGACTTTGCAACCGCAGCATGCGGTGCGCGCAACAGCTATCGGGTCGTGACCGGTCATGTGTCGGGGTACTATAAGTTTGACAACAATTTTCACGCTCAGGTTGATATTGGCCGCTATCTGGCAGGGGATGTCGGGGCGACGCTTTCGTTGAAACGAGAATTTGACAACGGCTGGAAGGTTGGGGCGTTTGTGACAAAAACCAATGTCTCTGCCGAAGACTTTGGCAGCGGGTCGTTTGACAAGGGTATAACGGTTGAGGTGCCTTTCGCGTCTTTGTTGGGCATACCAAGCACCAAGACCAGAACAACAGTGTTGCGGCCCTTTGGGCGTGATGGTGGGCAAAGACTGGATGTCGACGGACGGCTTTACGAAACCGTACGCGGCTATCGCGCCGATGGCTTGACCGAGCAGTGGGGACGGTTCTGGAAATGAAATTTGTTCCTGCGATTATTGCAGTATTCGCTTTTGCAGCCTGTGGAAATGAAGCTGGCTCAGTTGGTGGAGGCGAAATTGCCAAATCACTGCTGACGGCCTCTACCGCCAAGCTCAAGGGTGCCGCGCCTGCTGATCTTGGCCTGACCCGCGAAGCGCTTGAACAGGTGGAGACGCCAGTGTTGCTTGCGACCATTGACAGTCGGGGTCAGCAGGCCTTGCTTGGAGAAGTTCAGCAGAACCAAGGTGTTGCAACTTGGTCCACGCTTGATGACGTGACTGTATCATTCCGAAATGGTGTTATTGTTGCAACACGGGGTTTGGGCAATGATCTGATGGCTTCAGATGGTTTGGCCGTTTCCAGGCAGGCGGGGACCAAATCCCGTATTTACACTCACCTGGATGGCGAAGACAAATCCGTCCGGCGCCGTTTTAGCTGCAACGTGTTGCCGCGCGGATCGGAAGTTATTGAGATTGTGGAGGTTTCCTACACAACATTACGTGTCAGCGAAAACTGTTCTGCTGATGGGGCGGTGTTCCAGAATGACTACTGGTTTTCATCTGATCAAAAAATACGCAAATCGCGCCAATGGATTAGTGACGATGTGGGATATTTAACAGTTGAGGATCTTCGCCGCTGATCGACTTGCTGGGGGCTTTTATGCTGGCCCAGTTTATGCTAGCTACAACCCAATAGTTTACAAACGGAGAGTTCCTATGTCGCGTATTACTGCTTTTGTTACGGCTCTTGCTCTGGCTGCATCGGTTTCCGCTGCTTCCGCCGGTGGCATGGGCGGCGTCGCTGAAGAAGAAGAGCCAATCGTTATTGTTAAGCGCGGTTCGTCGTCTTCCGTGCCAGTGATGGCTGGCGGTTTGGGCGCTGGCGCGGTTGTCGGTGGCGTGGTTGCGCTGGCTGCGATTGCAGCTATCGCAAAATCGTCTTCGGGCAGCCACTGATCTTTGATCATCTGAACAGGGCCCGCTTCGGCGGGCCTTTTTTCGTTTCAAGGCGCCGGGTGGTGCTGGTTTCGCCCTTGCAAGAATCCTGTTTGAGGGGTAAAGACACTTAACAGCGGTTTTGGGGTCCACACCCGAAGCTACCGAAAGAAGTTCCCGGGCCGCTTGGCCCGTTTTTTGTTTTTGGAAATCATGACCGATCTTATCGCCAAAACTGCCATTGATCGCCGCCTTGCCAGCATCATCACACCTGTCATCGAGGGGCTGGGGTTTGAGCTGGTGCGCGTGCGCCTGATGGGGGGCAAGACCCGCATCCTTCAAATCATGGCCGACCGCCCTGATGGTGGGATCGTGGTTGAAGACTGCGCCACGATCTCAACTGCCGTTTCGGCGGTCCTGGATGTCGAAGACCCGGTAGAAGAAAACTATGTTCTCGAAGTATCGTCTCCGGGCATTGATCGGCCGCTGACCCGTCTCAAGGATTTTGAGATGTGGAAGGGTTGGGAAGCACGGATCGAGACGACTGAACTGATCGACGGCCGCCGCCGTTTTAAGGGTGCGCTTGCGGGTGTTGAGGATGAAGAAATTCTGATCTTGATTGAAGAAGGCGGCGAAGAGGTAACCATCGGGTTGCGGTTCGACTGGCTGTCTGATGCCAAGCTGATGCTGACAGACGACCTGATCGCCGAGATGCTGCGCCAGAAAAAGGCCAGCGGCAACTTTGACGAATCAGAGTTCGACGAGATTGAACAATCCGAAGGCGAGGAAGAAGACCCCGCCGAAGAAACCAAACACTAAGACCGGGAGTTGACCGATGGCGATTACCTCTGCCAACCAGCTTGAGCTTCTTCAGACTGCCGAAGCGGTGGCCCGTGAGAAGATGATCGACCCGGATCTGGTGATCCAGGCGATGGAAGAAACGCTCGCTCGTGCCGCCAAGTCGCGCTACGGCTCTGAGCTGGATATCCGTGTGAACATCGACCGCAAGACCGGTCGCGCCACCTTTGCCCGCGTGCGGACGGTGATGGAAGATGATCTGATCGAGAATCACCACGCACAGCTGACTGTGAAGCAGGCCAAGAATTATCTGGCTGACCCGCAGATTGGCGACGAGGTCATCGACGAAGTTCCTCCGGTTGATCTGGGCCGTATTGCTGCGCAATCGGGCAAGCAGGTGCTGTTGCAGCGCGTGCGCGAGGCCGAGCGTGATCGTCAGTACGAAGAGTTCCGCGACCGCAAAGGAACGATCATCAACGGCGTGGTCAAGCGCGAAGAATATGGCAATGTCATTGTCGATGTTGGCCGCGGCGAGGGTATTTTGCGCCGTAACGAAAAGATTGGCCGCGAAGCGTATCGCATCGGCGATCGCATTCGTTGCTTTATCAAGGATGTGCGCCGCGAAGTGCGTGGTCCGCAGATCTTCTTGTCGAGGACCGATCCGCAGTTCATGGCCGAGTTGTTCAAGATGGAAGTGCCGGAAATCTATGACGGTATCATCGAGATCAAGGCTGTGGCCCGTGATCCTGGTTCGCGCGCCAAGATTGCCGTGATTTCCTATGACAATTCGATTGATCCGGTCGGCGCCTGCGTTGGTATGCGCGGCAGCCGGGTTCAGGCGGTGGTCAATGAGTTGCAGGGTGAGAAAATCGACATCATCCCGTGGAATCAGGATCAGGCGACGTTCCTTGTGAACGCGTTGCAGCCAGCCGAAGTGTCGAAAGTTGTGATCGACGAAGAAATCGGCAAGATCGAAGTTGTGGTGCCCGATGAGCAGCTGTCTTTGGCCATTGGCCGTCGTGGTCAGAACGTGCGTCTGGCAAGCCAGTTGACGGGTCTGGACATCGATATCATGACAGAAACCGAGGAATCAGCGCGCCGTCAGGCCGAATTCGCCGAGCGCACCAAGCTGTTCATGGAAGCGCTGGATGTTGATGAGATGATGGCGCAACTTCTGGTGTCCGAAGGGTTTACTAACCTGGAAGAAGTTGCCTATGTCGACGCGGATGAGCTGTTGTCTATCGACGGGTTTGATGAGGGCACGGCGGCAGAACTGCAGGCCCGCGCCCGCGACAATCTGGAAGAACAGGCCCGCAAGGCGCTTGAAAATGCGCGCAACATGGGTGTTGAAGAAAGCCTGATCAACTTTGAAGGGCTTACCCCGCAGATGCTGGAGGCACTGGCCAAAGACGGCATTAAGACGCTGGAAGACTTCGCCACCTGCGCTGATTGGGAACTGGCAGGCGGCTGGACCACTGAAAACGGACAGCGCAAGAAAGATGATGGTATTCTGGAGACGTTTGACGTGAGCCTTGAAGAAGCCCAAACCCTTGTCATGACGGCACGCGTCATGCTGGGCTGGGTGGACCCTACCGAAATGGAACCGGCAGCCGACGACGCCGAATCTGCGGAGGCCGAGGCCTGATCTCAGGCCTCGGAGCAACGCGCATGACGCGTGGCGGGCAAAAAGAATCGCGCGATGAACCGGAACGCAAATGCATCGTTTCCGGGGAAAGCCAGCCAAAAGCGGGATTGATCCGCTTTGTGCTGGGGCCAGAAGATATGATCGTTCCGGATATTCAGGGGCGGCTGCCCGGTCGTGGGATCTATGTTTCTGCGGATCGTGACGCATTGGCTAAAGCGGTGAAGAAGAACCTGTTTTCACGGGCTGCGCGTCAGCCGGTGAAAGTGCCTGATGATCTGCCCGATATGGTCGAGCGGCTCTTGGTGCAGCGGGTGATCGACCTTATATCGCTGGGACGGAAAGCCGGTGACGCGATTTGCGGCTATGAAAAGGTGAAAGAGTGGCTGATCAAGGGTCAGGCACGAACGCTGATTCAGGCCAGTGATGGTTCAGAACGCGGGAAAGACAAGCTCCGCCCACCAAATGGGCGAGAAACCCTGATTTCCTGTCTTACGGCAGGGGAAATGGGTTTGGCATTCAGCCGCGAACGTGCGATACACGCCGCGCTTGCGGCTGGTGGACTCAACAACCGTGTTGTAGAGGAAGCGGCAAGGCTTGTCGGCCTGCGTGGGGCAGATGACAAGCAGGTCGGCGACATGATCGCCGGGAAGGATACGAAGGACGCATGAGCGATACAGACGGCAAAAAACCCCTCGGTTTGGGTGGCGCACCTCGTTCCGGTCAGGTGAAGCAAAGCTTCAGCCACGGCCGGACGAAAAGCGTCGTGGTTGAAACGAAGCGCAAGCGCGTGGTCGTTCCCACAAAGCCGGGCGCAGCCGGTGCAACAGGCGCGGGCGGAGGGTCACCAAATCTCGGCGATCCGGCCAAGCGGCCTGCGGGAATTTCCGACGCCGAGATGGAGCGTCGCCTGACCGCATTGCGCGCCGCCAAGGCGCGCGAAGTTGCGGACAATGAGCGTCGCGCTGAGGATGAGCGTCAACGCGAAGAAGATCGTCAGCGTCGCCGCGAAGAAATCGAGGCGAAAGAGCGCGA
This sequence comes from Pseudotabrizicola sp., assembly GCF_030684215.1. Classification (GTDB taxonomy): domain Bacteria; phylum Pseudomonadota; class Alphaproteobacteria; order Rhodobacterales; family Rhodobacteraceae; genus Pseudotabrizicola. The sequence continues at coordinate 106,424 of NZ_JAUXOV010000077.1, read as the reverse complement.
GGAGCGTGAGCGTCTTGAGGCATTGCGCCTGAAGGCCGAAGAAGAAGAACGCACCGTGCGTGCCGAAGCTGATGCGCGTGTCGCAGCGGCTGCACAGCGCAAGGCTGATGTTCTTGGGACGCGCCCACGGTCCAACGAAAAGCCGGCCGAGGCCAAGTCCGGACCTGCGACCCCTGCACCGGCTGACGCGCCGACCAATCGCAATCAAGATGCGACCGGACCGCGCGGCGTTGCTGCCAAGGCTCCGCTCGCCCCTACGCCACAGCGTAAAACTGATCGTGAGCGCGAAGAGCGTGAACGCAGCGCCAAGGCAAAGGGTGATGATAACCGTCGTGGTGGCAAGCTGACCCTGTCGGCCGCGCTGAACGGCGAAGGCGGACGCACGCGCAGCCTTGCCGCGATGAAGCGCAAGCAGGAAAAAGCCCGTCAAAAGGCCTTGGGCTTTGGCAACAAGCCCGAAAAGCAGGTGCGCGATGTGCAGCTGCCCGAAACGATTGTTGTGTCTGAGCTCGCCAACCGTATGGCCGAGCGCGCTGCTGATGTGGTGAAATCGCTCATGAAAATGGGCATGATGGTCACCATGAACCAAGCCATTGATGCGGATACCGCTGAACTGGTGATCGAAGAATTTGGCCACAAAGCGGTGCGCGTGTCTGATTCGGATGTGGAACAGGTGATCGACTCGGTCAAAGACCGTGATGAAGACCTGCAAACACGTCCGCCGATTGTCACCATCATGGGCCACGTTGACCACGGCAAAACCTCGCTTCTGGATGCGATCCGCAAGGCGAATGTGGTGTCGGGCGAAGCGGGCGGGATCACCCAGCACATCGGTGCCTATCAGGTTCGCACGCCAAACGGTGCGCTGGTGTCGTTCCTCGACACTCCCGGTCACGCTGCCTTTACCAGCATGCGGGCCCGTGGTGCCAGCGTGACGGATATCGTCGTTCTGGTGGTTGCGGCAGATGATGCCGTGATGCCGCAGACAATTGAAGCGATCCACCACGCCAAAGCCGCCAAGGTTCCGCTGATTGTGGCCATCAACAAGATGGACAAACACGGTGCCGACGCAACCAAGGTGCGGACCGATCTGCTGCAGCATGAGATTGTCGTCGAGGCGATGTCGGGCGATGTGCAGGATGTTGAGCTGTCGGCCAAAACCGGCATGGGTATCGACACCCTGCTGGAAGCCATCGCTCTGCAGGCCGAGATTCTGGAACTGAAAGCGAACCCCAAGCGGTCCGCCTCTGGTGCCGTGATCGAAGCCAAGCTGGATGTGGGCCGTGGTCCGGTCGCCACCGTTCTGGTGCAAAACGGCACCCTGCGCAAAGGCGATATCTTTGTCGTCGGTGAGCAGTGGGGCAAAGTGCGTGCGCTGATCAACGATCAGGGCGAAACTGTGCTGGAGGCTGGTCCTTCGGTTCCGGTCGAAGTGCTTGGTCTGTCGGGCACACCTTCGGCTGGTGACACACTGAATGTGGTTGAAACCGAAGCGCAGGCGCGCGAGATCGCGGATTACCGTGAGAAAGCTGCCAAAGACAAGCGCGCTGCGGCTGGTGCTGCGACCACGCTGGAACAGCTGATGGCCAAAGCCAAGGCCGACCAGTCAGTTGCAGAGCTGCCGATTCTAGTGAAAGCCGATGTGCAAGGTTCTGCCGAAGCCATCGTGCAAGCGCTGGAAAAGGTCGGCAACGACGAAGTTCGCGTGCGTATCCTGCATTATGGGGTGGGTGCGATCACCGATACTGATGTGGGTCTGGCCGAAGCTTCGGGCGCGCCGATCATCGGGTTCAACGTGCGGGCCAATGCGTCTGCCCGTCAGTCCGCGAACCAGAAGGGCGTTGAGATCAGGTATTACTCGATCATCTATGATCTGGTTGATGACATCAAAGCCGCTGCCTCGGGTCTGTTGAAGGCCGAAGTGCGCGAAACCTTCATCGGGTATGCGCAGATCAAAGAGGTGTTCAAGGTCACCGGGATTGGTCAGGTTGCTGGCTGTCTGGTCACCGAAGGCGTGGCGCGTAGGTCGGCGGGCGTTCGTCTGCTGCGCGACAGTGTTGTGATCCACGAAGGCACCCTGAAGACGCTGAAACGCTTCAAGGACGAAGTGAAGGAAGTCATCTCGGGTCAGGAATGTGGCATGGCGTTTGAGCGCTATGAGGACATTCGTCCCGGCGATGTCATCGAGATCTTCGAGCGCGAAGAAGTGCAGCGCTCACTGGCGTAAAAGCTTTTACAGGCAAAAAAGCCGGGGGAAGCCCCGGCTTTTTCTGTTACAAAGGTCTGGTTCAGGCCACGCGTGCCGCTGTGACAGCAACCCCTACAAACAGCTTTTCATCGACTTTGATTACAAGTTTACCATCAGACAGGGTCCTGACAAGCAGGCCCTGAATGGAAACACAACTTCCGACAGTGATCGTTCTCAGCATCCACCAACCCCCCATTAGCTCTGCATGGAAACAATTAATGTAAATTGTTCAGAAAACCATTAGAAAAATGCCGTATTGTACATTTTCTACGCAACTTATGTACGTTTGGCCTTACAGCCAGTCACGCAAAATGGGAATCAGTGGGATATCTGCTGGCGGCATCGGGTAATCGCGCAGATTTTCGGCTTTGACCCAAGCGAGTTTCTGGCCTTCCTGCCCCTGCACGATCCCATCCCACTTGCGGCATGCGAACAATGGCATCAGAAGGTGGAAATGTTCATAGCTATGACTGGCAAACGTAAGCGGGGCCAGACAGCTTTGCCACGTGTCGATGCCCAGTTCTTCTTTGAGCTCACGAATCAGGGCAACCTCGGGCGACTCGCCCGGCTCCACCTTGCCGCCCGGAAACTCCCACAACCCGGCCAACGACTTGCCCTCGGGCCGTTGTGCAAGAAGCACGCGGCCATCAGGGTCGATCAGGGCAACAGCCGAAACAAGGACGATTTTCAAGAACGGTAATCCGCGTTTATTTCGATGTAACGGTTGGTCAGATCACAGGTCCAAACTGTGCGGGCGGCTTTGCCAATGCCCAGATCCACGCGGATCAGGATTTCATCCTGCCGGAAGTGTGCTGCACCGTCTTCTTCCTGGTATTTGGGGTTGCGCCAGCCATCTTTGGCTACCAGCACATCGCCAAAGCAGATGCTCAGACGGTCGCGGTCCGCTTCGGCCCCGGATTTGCCGATAGCGGCAACAATGCGACCCCAGTTTGGATCTTGTCCGGCCAACGCCGTCTTTACCAGCGGCGAATTAGCGATGGAAAACGCGACCCTGGCCGCATCGTCATTGTTGGCCGCACCCGTGACACGTACTTCGACAAGCTTTGTGGCCCCTTCGCCGTCGCGGATAACCTGCAAGGCCAGATCATGCATCACCCCTTGCAACGCGGTCTCGAACGCTTTGGCCACCGGGCCTTTGACGGCAGCGGCGTCGCTTTGCCCGGTGGCCGCCAAAAGCAGCGTGTCCGAGGTCGAGGTATCACTGTCCACGGTGATGGAGTTGAACGTGGCACCGACATTGCGCGACAGCATGCGTTGCAAAACAACAGGCGATATCTTGGCATCGGTAAAGATATACACCAGCATCGTGGCCATATCGGGCGCGATCATGCCCGATCCTTTGGCAATGCCCGCAATATGAATGGTGCCGCCCTCGCCCTGCACAGTCGCCGCCGCACCTTTGGCAAAGGTATCCGTTGTCATCATTGCGTGGGCAGCCATTTCGATGGCATCACTCCGCAGATTGGCGACCAGTTCGGGCAGCACGGTTGTGATTTTATCATGGGGCAGTGGCTCACCAATCACTCCGGTGGATGAGGAAAACACGCGTGAGGCCGGCAAATCGAGCGCGGATGCGACCCCGCCTGTCACGGCGGCTACGGCCTTGTCGCCAACCTTGCCCGTAAAGGCGTTGGAGTTGCCAGAGTTAACGATAATGGCCGCGCCAGCACCTGCTGGGACCTTGGTCGCCAGTTTGTCCTGACAATCGCGCACGCAGCCAGACCGGGTGGAAGACTGGGTGAAGACCCCGGCCATCGCTGTGCCGGGGGCAAGGCGGATCAGCATCACATCCTTGCGGCCAGCATATTTGATCCCGGCCCCGGCGGCCGAAAACTCGACCCCCTTGATCACGGGAAGGTTGGGGAAGCCATCTTTGGGCGCAAGCGGTGAGACAGGCTTGGCGGCTTTCAGCTTGGCGCTGATCTTTCCGGCAACCTCTGTCACCTCGTCCCTGACATCGCTGGCAACATCAGAGACGGTTTCCGTCACCTTCATTTTCAGCTTACGCAGACGCTTTTTCAGTGTCTTTGCTTCGGCCTTCCAATCGGTCTTTGCCATGGCTTCCCCCTGCGACTACTTGTCCAGCAGCGTTGCATCACGCAGCAGGGTCGGGTCAAGCCCCTCGCCGGGGCGTGCGATTTGCGCCGCGTCTGTCAGCGCCTTGATATGCGCCTCAACAGCGGTGCGCTCAATCTCTGCCGCGAGTTCGTCGCGGGTCTCATCCAGCGTCGGTGCCTCTGCAATGCGAGTCTCCTTAACCAGAATGAGGTGAAAACCAAAATCCGACTGCACCGGAACCGTCACCTTGCCAATCTCGGCTGCGATCACGGCATCTTCGAATGGCTTGACCATCATTCCGGTGCCAAACCAGCCCAGATCGCCGCCATTGGCGCCAGAGCCAACATCAATGGAATTGGCACGGGCGAGTTCGGCGAAATCGGCACCGCCATCAATCTGGGTTTTCAGCTCATTCGCCTTTTCCTCAGCATCGACGAGGATATGGGCGGCATTATACTCGGTGACAGGTTCGGCCCCCGCGAACTTCGCATCATAGGCAGCTTGCAACGACTCATCAGTGACGGCGGTTGCGACCACGGCCTGAAGTGCCACGCCCGAGATATAGCCGCGCCGGTCATTTTCCAGCGCCAGACGGTCGCGCTTGGCAACCTCGGCCACCGATTGTTCCAGCGCGGTTTGCTGGATCAGCTGGTCCAGAATGCCTTTGAACAGCACGTCATCGGGCAGCGCCTGATACTGTTGCGGCAGACCTTCACGCAGGGCGATCATATGGCCGAGCGTTATATCTGTGCCATTTACCGTGGCCACCACTGTCTCTGCGGTTGTGTCTTGTGCCAGTGCAGGCACCGACATTGCGCCCACAACAGCACAGCTGGCCAAGAACTTGGTCCATTTCGTCATTTTCACACCCTCCTGAACGGGCTGCGACCCCGCCAAACATTGACTATGGCGGGCCTGTCCCTTAAATCGCGGGGGTCGCGTGCGACGGGGCCGGCCGGCCTTCTTGGGCTTTCTATGGAAGGCATTGGGGGCGGGCAAGGCCCTTGGTTCACACGATGCTGTCAGGAATACCCACGGAGAACATATGCTGGGTCTGGGTTCGCTAACGCGTAAGGTCTTTGGTTCGCCAAATGACCGTAAGGTCAAATCGGTTCGTCCGTTGGTCGCACAGATCAACGCGTTGGAGCCGGAGTTCGCCGCGCTCAGCGACGACGGCTTGCGAGAAAAGACAAAGTCGCTGGCACAGCGAGCGCAATCGGGCGAAAGCCTTGATGCGCTTCTGCCCGAGGCTTTTGCCAACTGCCGCGAAGGCGCGCGTCGCGCACTTGGCCTGCGCGCGTTTGATGTGCAGCTGAAGGGCGGGATTTTCCTGCATCAGGGCAACATCGCCGAGATGAAGACCGGTGAAGGCAAGACGCTTATGGCAACCTTTCCCGCCTATCTGAACGCTCTGGCGGGCAAAGGCGTGCATGTTGTCACGGTCAACGACTATCTGGCAAAGCGCGACGCCGAATGGATGAGCAAGGTTTACGGCTTTCTGGGCCTGACAACGGGCGTGGTCTACCCCTATCAGCAAGCGGACGAGAAAAAGGCCGCTTATCGCTGCGACATCACCTATGCCACCAACAACGAGCTTGGGTTCGACTATCTGCGCGACAACATGAAGGGCAGTATCGAAGACATGTCCCAGCGGGGGCATTTCTTTGCCATCGTGGATGAGGTCGACTCGATCCTGGTTGATGAGGCCCGCACGCCACTGATCATTTCCGGTCCGTCACAGGATCGGTCCGAGCTTTACATCAAGGTTGACGGCCTGATCCCGAAACTGACAGATGAGCATTACAAGCTGGACGAAAAGACCCGCAACGTGACCTATACGGATGAGGGCAACGAGTTTATCGAAGGTCTGGCGCGCGAAGCGGGGATTCTGCCCGATGGCCAGAACCTTTATGATCCCGAAAGCACGACCATTGTTCACCACGTCACGCAGGCGCTGCGGGCACACAAGCTGTTCAGCAAGGATCAGCAATATATCGTGCGCGACGGCGAGGTGATGCTGATTGACGAATTTACCGGGCGCATGATGCGGGGCCGCCGTCTGTCAGACGGCTTGCATCAGGCGATTGAGGCGAAAGAAGGCGTGCAGATTCAGCCGGAAAACGTGACCCTCGCTTCGGTGACGTTCCAGAACTACTTCCGACTGTATAACAAGCTGGCCGGGATGACTGGCACGGCGGCGACCGAAGCCGAAGAATTTATGGAAATTTACGGCCTTGGCGTGGTCGAAGTGCCGACCAACCGCCCCGTCGCTCGTAAGGATGACCATGATCAGGTCTACCGTACCGCGCGTGAGAAATACGAAGGCGTGGTCAAGTCGATCAAGGAAGCACATGAAAAGGGTCAGCCGATCCTTGTCGGCACCACCAGTATTGAAAAGTCGGAATTCCTGTCTGGCTTGCTGAAAGAAGCTGGCGTGCCGCATAACGTTCTGAACGCGCGCCAACACGAACAAGAAGCGCAGATCGTGGCCGATGCCGGACGCTTTGGCGCGGTGACGATTGCGACCAACATGGCCGGTCGTGGAACCGACATCCAGCTAGGCGGCAATATCGAAATGCAGGTGATGGAGGCTATCGCCGCCGACCCGCATCTGAACCCGGATGAGGTGCGCAGCCGGATCGAAGCCCAGCACGCCGAGGAAAAAGCCAAGGTCATTGCTGCCGGGGGCCTGTTCGTTCTGGGCACCGAACGCCACGAATCCCGCCGCATCGACAACCAGCTGCGTGGCCGCTCGGGTCGTCAGGGTGATCCGGGGCGGTCGTCGTTCTTCTTGTCGCTTGAAGATGACCTGATGCGGATTTTTGGCTCGGACAAGCTTGACGCCGTGCTGTCTAAACTTGGCATGAAAGAGGGTGAGGCGATTGTGCACCCTTGGGTCAACAAGTCGCTGGAGCGCGCGCAGGCTAAGGTCGAGGGCCGCAACTTCGATATGCGCAAGCAGCTTTTGAAGTTCGACGATGTGATGAACGACCAACGCAAAGCGATTTTCGGTCAGCGGCTGGAGATCATGGAAGCCGAAGACGTGGCCGAAATCGCAGAAGACATGCGCGCACAGGTGATCGACGATCTGGTCGATCTGCACATGCCGCCGAAAAGCTATCCCGATGCCTGGGATGTCGACGGCTTGACGCTGGCCACGCGTGAGAAGTTGAACATTGATCTGCCACTGGCAGATTGGGCTGCCGAAGAAGGTGTCGACCAGGACGTGATCAAAGAGCGCCTGGCCGAGGCCACCGCTAAGGCGATGTCCGACAAGACCGAAGCTTTTGGTGTCGACACGATGCGGTCCATCGAAAAGCAGATCCTGCTTCAGTCGATTGATGCGAAATGGCGGGAACATCTGCTTACGCTGGAACATCTTCGGTCTGTGGTCGGGTTCCGGGGTTATGCGCAGCGTGACCCGCTGAACGAATACAAATCCGAAAGCTTCGCGCTGTTTGAATCGTTGCTTAACTCGTTACGTCAGGAAGTGACGCAAAAGCTGTCGGCAATCCGTCCGCTGACGCAAGTCGAGCAAGACGCTATGATGGCGCAGGTTCTGGCGCAGCAACGCGCTGCCGCTGATCCTGCGGATGCAGAGCCGTCCGCCCCGGCCGAGGCTGCCGAGACCGCATCAACCCGTCTGCCCGGTTTTGACGAAACAGACCCCAGCACCTGGGGAAACCCAAGCCGGAACGACCTTTGCCCATGCGGATCGGGCGAAAAGTTCAAACACTGCCATGGACGCATTGTCTGATCCCACTGCGCGGCAATTGTGGCTGGGGCAGCCAAAGCTGCCCCATTTTTGCCACCTACCGTGGAAACATTCCATCAAGCTGCCACCGATTGGCCGCCTTTGGCTGTGATGTTGCACAAGACCGTAAGTCTGGAGGCAACCATGAACCTGCTACGCAAACTGACACTCGTGGCTGGCACTGGGGCGATTGCCCTTGGGGCAGGGCACTATGTGCAGGAAAAAGCAGGCAGCCGGACCACTGTCGGCTTGCCCGATGTGGTGGTGTCCGGTGTCATGCCTGTTGCGGCGGGGCGCGAAGAACTTACCCCACCTTCCAAAATAATCCAGGCTCCGGTCTTGCCTGGCGAACCAGCCTCTATCGTCGACACTGCGCCGCTGCCGCAAGACTCTGTACCGGATCAGCTGGCCGCCGCTGACCCGGTGGAGCTGGCCCCTCTCAATGCGCCGCCGATGACCGCACTGGAAATGGCTGCGAAGCCAGACTGCGACGTAAGGTTTGATTTGCTGGCTCAGCCAAATGCCATGATTGGCATCTCGATGCTGGCTCCCTGCCAACCCGATCAGCGCGTGGTGCTGCGGCACGCGGGCTTGGCTGTCACGGAACGTACCTCGGCCAGCGGCGCGCTGTTTGCAATGCTGCCTGCCCTTACAGCGGTTGCGGATGTCGAAGTGATCTTTCCCGGCGGTGAAAAGGCTTCCGGCTCTTTGCCTATGCCTGATTTTGCAGGGGTTCAGCGATTTGCGGTGCAATGGCAGGCCAATGATGCGTTTCAGCTTCACGCCTTTGAAAATGGCGCCGGTTACGATCAGCCAGGGCATATTTCTTCTTCCTTTACAGGCACATCAGGCGAAACCGGATTTGTGACTGTGTTGGGGAATGCGTTGGTCAACCTGCCCCTGTTGGCCGAGGTCTATACTTTTGGTCCTACAGATCAGATCGACCTGGTGTTGGAGTCTGCCATTACCGACCGCACCTGTGGCCGCGAAATTCTGGGTGAGGCCATTCTTGCCAAAGACGGATTGGTTGAAATCAGTGATCTGACACTGGCGATGCCGGATTGTGACGCGGTCGGGGATATTCTGGTATTGAAAAACCTGCTTGAGAACATGACACTGACCTCTGCAAACTAGTGGGGCGCACGGGGGTATATGGGGTCAGGTTGGTGTCGCGCGGCGGTTTTCGCCGCGCTTTGTGTCCCCTCGGGTGCCGGGGCGCAGGATGTAACCCTGTCCGCCCGTGAAGGCGGGCTGGAAATCTCTGGCACGCTGCAAGGCTATGACGGAGAGTTCTACCGCGTTGACAGTGTTTACGGCCTGTTGACGGTCGATGCGGCTGGCGTGATTTGCGATGGCCCTGCCTGCCCTGACCTGACAGCACCCAAGGCGCGGGTTCGGATTGTCGGGCTGGCTGGTGTGGGTGAAACCCTGCTGCCGCCGCTGATGCGCGCCTTTGCCGAAGCGCGCGGGCTGTCCTATGACGAAGATATGCAAGGGGGCTATAGCGCGGTTGTCTCTGACCCCCAAAGCGGCAAACCGTTGGCTGATATAGGTTTTGTGGGTGCAACGCCCGAACTTGCGCGCGCCGAACTGCTTGCTGGCCGGGCAGAGATGGTTCTGGCCGCCGCGACAGAACCTGCCATGGGGTCGCGCGTGCTGGCGTTGGACGCGATGGTGCCGATCGTGGCCCCAGACAATCCGGTGCCCAAGATCAGCACCCGCGATCTTGCACGCGTGCTGGCTGGTGAGGTGGCGAACTGGTCCGATATCGGCGGGCCGGATATGCCGCTGGTTCTGCATGGTCTGGCACCGGATGAGGCGTTGCAGCGGGCGCTTGCGGCGCGATTGGGGCGGGATGTGGCGGCCAGTGTCGTGCATGGCGATATTGCTGCACTGGGGGATGCGGTGCAGCGTGATCCTTGGGCGGTGGCGATGACGGTCCGGGCGGGTGTGCGTGATGCGCGGGCTTTACCACTGACCGACAGTTGTGGCTTTCCCTTGCTGCCATCCGCTTTGGCGGTCAAAGCCGAAGATTATCCGCTGTCGCTGCCGATGTATCTGCTGACCCCAAATCGCCGCTTGCCCTTGTTTGTGCGGGAATTTCTGACGTTTCTTGATACACCGCAGGCGCAGGCTGTTGTGGCTGCTGCGGGGTGGATTGATCGTCAGCCGGAGCGGCAGCCGTTGACGGGCGACGGCTTGCGGCTGATCAACGCGATTCAGGGTGCCGGCGAGGAAACGACACTGGCCGATCTGAAGCGGTTGGCTGATGCGATGAATGGTGCCGACCGCCTGTCTCTTACCTTTCGGTTTCAGGATGGTTCCAGCCAATTGGATGCCCATTCGCGCGACAACCTCGAAGATCTGGCGCAACTGATCGAGGTGGGGGTGTTTCGCGACCAAGCCCTTGTGCTGGCGGGGTTTTCTGATGGATCAGGTGCGGCGGCCGCCAATCTGGCGCTGAGCCAATCGCGTGCCGAAGGGGTTTTGGCCGGACTTGCAAAGGCAGGGGTCGCAGAAGCCGATTTGCCAAAGATCATCGCCTTTGGTGAAGCGATGCCGATGGCTTGCGACGAGACGGGTGCCGGGCGACGTTTGAACCGGCGGGTGGAAGTTTGGCTGAAGCCGGTGTTTAAAGATACCCGTCCGAGCGGAAACTAATCTCGCGGCTTTTGCCGATGATCAAGTGGTCGTGCAGGGTGATGCCAAGTACTTGACATGCTTCTTGAATCTGGTGGGTCATGCTGATGTCGGCTTGACTTGGGGTAGGGTCACCCGAGGGGTGGTTGTGAACCAGTATCAGCGCCGAGGCGTTCAGTTCCAGCGCGCGTTTGACCACTTCGCGCGGGTAGACCGGCACATGATCTACGGTGCCCTTGGCCTGTTCCTCATCCGCGATCAGCGTGTTTTTACGGTCCAGAAACAGAATGCGGAATTGTTCGGTTTCGCGGTGCGCCATGGTGGTGTGGCAATAGTCGAGCAGAGCATCCCAGGATGTCAGAATGGGCTTGTGCATGACGCGGGCGCGCATCATGCGCTGCGAGACGGATTCGAACAATTTTAGTTCACAAACAACGGCTTCGCCCACGCCTTTGATGGAGGTCAGTCGGGAAATCGGTGCGGTGATCACCCGGTTCAGATCGCCAAAGGTGTCGATCAACAGGCGAGCGAGGGGTTTGACATCTTGCCGGGGGATGGCACGGAACAAGAGCAGTTCCAGCAGTTCATAATCGGGCATCGACGCGCCGCCATCTGCCATGAAGCGGTCACGTAGGCGTTTGCGGTGGTCTGCGATATATGAGGGCAATTTTTGTGGCAGAGAAGATGGCGCGGCCTCATCCTCATCGCCGGAAGGCGGGAATAGGGGGAAGGTGCCATCGTGAAAGCCATGCTGTGCCATGGGTGCAGGTTGGCATGGCAGGGTGAATCAAATGTTAATCGAGGAGTAGTGTCCGAGGGCGGGCGCAGGGCCAAATCTGACGTATGACCTGCGTCTGGTTCAGGTATGGCCGACGTATGGCTTGCGTCATGACATTTGTGCGCTTCGTCAGCGCGTGGGCAAAGAAAAACCCCGCCGGTTGCCCGGCGGGGTCTTGGTATGGTGATGTGTTCAGGACTGCGCTTGCGCGGAGTTTTGATCAGCTTTTCATGCCGTCCCAGAATCCTTTGACCTTGGAAAAGAACGATGACCCTTCGGGGTTGTTTTCCTCGGACAGTTTTTCAAACTCGCGCAGCAGTTCTTTTTGCCGCGCGGTCAAGTTGACCGGTGTTTCCACCGCCAGTTCGATCAGCATGTCGCCAACGCCGCCGCCGCGCAGGGCGGGCATACCCTTGGCGCGTAGGCGCAATTGCTTGCCGGATTGCGCGCCTGTGGGCACCTTTACCCGGCTACGGCCACCGTCGATCGTGGGCACTTCGACCTCACCGCCGATGGCAGCTGTTGTCATGCTGACCGGCACACGGCAGAACAGATGCGCGCCGTCGCGTTGGAACAGGGCGTGTTCCTTGACCTCGATAAAGATATAGAGGTCGCCCGATGGCCCGCCGCGCAGACCCGCCTCACCCTCACCAGCCAAGCGGATGCGGGTGCCGGTTTCTACTCCGGCGGGGATGTTGACCGACAGGGCGCGCTCTTTTTCGACCCGGCCCTGACCACTACAGGCGCGGCAGGGGTTCTTGATGATCTGGCCCATGCCGTTGCAGGTGGGGCAAGTGCGTTCAACGGTGAAAAAGCCCTGCTGTGCGCGCACCTTGCCCATGCCCGAACAGGTGGGGCAAGTGGTGGGTTCGGCGCCACCTTCGGCGCCCGAGCCGCGGCAGACCTCGCAGGCCGTCGAGGTGGGCACGTTGATGGTTTTCTGGATGCCCTTGAACGCCTCTTCCAAGGAGATGCGCAGGTTGTAGCGCAGGTCGGAACCACGTTGCGCACGCGAGCGGCCCCCGCCGCCACCGCGCCCGCCCATGAAGTCGCCGAACAGGTCTTCGAACACATCCGAGAAGGCCGAGGCAAAGTCACCATTGCCGCCTGCACCGGGATGCCCGCGCCCGCCGCCCATGCCGCCTTCAAAGGCGGCGTGGCCATATCGGTCGTAGGCGGCCTTTTTGTCGGCGTCTTTCAACACCTCATAGGCCTCATTCACCTCTTTGAACTGGGATTCGGCGTTGGGATTGTCTGAATTGCGATCCGGGTGCAGTTCCTTGGCCTTGCTGCGGTAAGCCTTTTTCAAGTCTTCCGCCGAAGAACCTTTGGGAACGCCCAGAACGTCGTAAAAGTCACGTTTTGCCATGGGTTAGAACACCTTTCCCGAACCGGAGAGGGGCGGCCCGTTGCCAGACCGCCCCCTGTTCCGTTTCTGCGGTCTTACTTCCGCTTGTTTTCGCCCAAATCCTCGAAGTCGGCATCGACGATATCTTCGTCAACGTCGCGCGGGCGGTCAGGATCGGCGCCTTCGCCTTCGGATTGGCTGGCCTTGTAGATCGCTTCGCCCAGCTTCATCGCGGCTTCGGTCAGGTTCTGGATACCCGAGCGGATTTTGCCAGCGTCTTCACCTTTCAGCGCTTCTTCAAGCGGCTGCATGGCAAGTTCGATGGCTTCAACCGTGGTCGGGTCAACCTTGTCAGCGTGTTCCTTGATCGACTTTTGGGTCGAATGCAGGAGGCTTTCGCCCTGATTGCGGGTTTCCACCAGATCGCGGCGTTCCTTGTCGGCCTCGGCATTGGCTTCGGCGTCGCGGACCATCTTTTCGATGTCTTCATCCGACAGGCCGCCTGAGGCCTGAATGGTGATGGCCTGTTCCTTGTTGGTGCCTTTGTCCTTGGCTTTCACCGACACGATGCCGTTGGCGTCGATATCGAATGTCACCTCGATCTGCGGCAGACCGCGCGGGGCGGGCGGGATGTTTTCAAGGTTGAACTGGCCCAGCATCTTGTTATCTGCGGCCATTTCACGTTCACCCTGGAACACCCGGATCGTCACGGCGTTCTGGTTGTCTTCGGCGGTCGAGAAGATTTGCGACTTTTTGGTCGGGATCGTGGTGTTGCGGTCGATCAGGCGGGTGAACACGCCGCCGAGGGTTTCGATGCCCAAGGAAAGCGGGGTCACGTCCAGCAGAACCACATCCTTGACGTCGCCTTGCAGAACGCCAGCCTGAATCGCGGCGCCAGCGGCGACGACTTCATCAGGGTTGACGCCCTTGTTCGGCTCTTTGCCAAAGAATTTGGTCACTTCTTCGATCACGCGGGGCATACGGGTCATGCCGCCGACAAGAACCACTTCGTCAATGTCGCCAACCGAAAGGCCAGCGTCTTTGAGCGCGTCCTTGCACGGTTTCATCGAGCGTTTGACCAGATCATCGACCAGCTGTTCCAGTTTCGCACGGGTCAGCTTGACCACAAGGTGCAGCGGCTGGCCGGTGTTTTTGTCCATCGAGATGAACGGCTGGTTGATTTCGGTCTGGCTGGAAGACGACAGTTCGATCTTGGCCTTTTCTGCCGCCTCTTTCAGCCGCTGAAGGGCCATCTTGTCCAGCGTCAGGTCAACGCCGTGTTCCTTTTTGAACTCGTCAGCCAGATAGGACACGATGCGCATGTCGAAGTCTTCGCCGCCAAGGAAGGTATCGCCATTGGTGGATTTGACCTCAAACAACCCGTCGTCGATTTCCAGGATGGTGATGTCGAATGTGCCGCCACCAAGGTCATAGACCGCGATGGTTTTGGTTTCTTTCTTGTCCAGACCATAGGCCAGTGCGGCGGCGGTCGGTTCGTTGATGATGCGCAGCACCTCCAACCCGGCGATTTTGCCTGCGTCTTTGGTGGCCTGACGCTGGGCGTCGTTGAAATAGGCGGGCACGGTGATGACAGCCTGGGTGACGGTTTCACCCAAGTATGCCTCGGCGGTTTCTTTCATCTTTTGCAGGATGAAGGCCGACACCTGGCTGGGCGAGTATTTGTCGCCGCGCACTTCGACCCATGCGTCGCCATTGCCGCCGTTGACGACCTTGTAAGGCATGTTCTTTTGATCTTTGAGGATCACCGGATCATCAAAGCGGCGGCCAATCAGGCGCTTGACCGCAAAAATGGTGTTGCTGGCGTTGGTGACAGCCTGCCGTTTGGCGGCCTGACCGACAAGACGTTCCGTCTCTGTGAACGCTACGATCGACGGCGTCGTGCGCGCGCCTTCGGAGTTTTCAATGACGCGAGGTTGCGACCCATCCATGATGGCGACGCAAGAGTTGGTTGTTCCAAGGTCGATACCGATGACTTTGGCCATGTTTTGATCCCTTTCTACAGGCGATGGTCTTGGCGCGGGCCCGATGCGCGGCACCCTTGCCCATGGAGCGTGCAGTAAATCCGGTTCATCCCGAATTACCGTTGCGTGCTGTATATAGGTGGCGTGCATTTTGCCTGCAACGGGGTCACAGCATGCAGTGTTACGAATTTTTCTTATACGTGTCCTGTAATGCTGCTAGTGTTGCCGCGCGTTGATCGGGGGCAGTGGGAACCTGCGCTGCTGGTGGGCGTTGTGGGATATGACAGTTGAAATGAAAAGGACGTGCTAATGCTTTATGTGGACATTCCAACCAAGGCGCAAATCGACAAACTGATTGCGGCGAGGGGGGATGCACTGGTGTCATTCTTTATTCCGACCACGCCAGAGACGCAGCATATCGGACAGGCCCGCACCACGCTGGGCAATCTGTTGAAAGACGCAGAGGCGCAGCTGGAAGCCGTTGGCACCGCAAAGCGGACGATCTGGCCGATTTCGGAACAGATCAACGATCTGCTTGATGATGATGATTTCTGGGCAAAACAGGCCAACAGTCTGGCCGTTTTCGTCAGCCCCGACCGTTTGCGTACCTATCGCCTGCCCAACCATCTGACCGAAATGGTCCAGGTGGGAGACCGCTATTTCATCAAACCGCTGCTGCGGTCTGTTTCGGGGCAAAACCACGCTTTTGTGCTGGCTTTGGCAGAAAATGAGGTGCGTTTGATCGAAGTGTTTGCCGATCTGCCGCCGATTGAGGTGCGCGTGCCGGACATGCCGAAAGATGCGGCTTCGGCTGCTGGCACGTCGAATGTCAATTCGCGCAGCTATTCCAAGCGGACCGGTGGCTCTGAGGGCCAGAATGCGCTGCTGCGGTCGTATTGCCGCAAGATTGACGATGCGCTGCGCCCGGTGCTTGCGGGGCGGGATGAGCCGCTAATTATTGCGGCGACCGATCCGCTGCTGTCGATGTTCCGCACTGTCACGACGCATGACCACATTGCAGAAGATGCGATCAAGACCAGCCCGATGCGGATGACCCCAGCCGAGCTTGCCACCGGAGCGCGCCCGGTTCTGGATGCGGTGCAGGCCAAGTTGATTGCGTCGTTGCATGAACGGTTTGAGGCCCTGTCAGGTGAAGGCCGTTCGTTGACGGATGTGGCGGACGTGGCCAGGGCGGCGACCTTTGGTGCCGTTGATACGCTTTTCGTCGATATTGATGGCGTGCTGCCCGGATCGGTGGATGAAACCACGGGTGCCGTGACCTTTGACAAGGAATCGACTGCGGCAAACATGGGCGTTGTCGATGAGATCGCAGGCCGGGTCATTGTGGCTGGCGGGTCTGTGGTTGCGGTGCGCAAAGACGACATCCCCGGTAAGGGTGCGCTGGCGGCCATTTTGCGTTATAGCTTGTAAGCCAATCAAGGGCGGGGGCAGAGCAATCTTGCCCCCGCTGCGTTACCGGTGATCCAGCGTGCAGCACCCTTGCAGTGCAGAATTGCCATCCGGCGCTTCGGTAAACATGCGGGTGGCAAAGCCAAAAGCGCGGTCTGACATGCCATCGGAGCAGGCTTCGCGTGTGATCACCAGATTGCGGTTCAGCGTCGGGCCCTCTTCAAGTTGAACGAAAAACCCCTCTGGCGCGACGGCTTCGTGTGTGACGGTCATCGGCACCGCGCCTGTATCGGGCGAGTTATACTCGGCGCCACGAGGATACAGGCTGACGGACCAAAAGGGTTCTGTCCCCATGCAAGACAGCGGGCGCTGCACTATATAACGGTCGTCGGGTTCGATCAGGTCAAGAAACGCCATGGATACCCACCCATTTCCTTCGGGCAAGCCAACGCGACCCCATCTGCCGTCAGGCGACAGGTTCAGCACTTCGATATTCAGGCTATAGGGACCGATTTCGTCCATGATGTCTGCTGTTGCCGAAGGTTCGGCGCGGATATTGAGCACATCATTGGCTGAAACGCCCTTGACCGAATAGCTGGACGGAAAGATTTGCGCCAAGGCCAATCCGGGCCACAGGACAGCTGACAGAAGCAAGAAACCCCGGGTCATCTTTTGGCCCCCCAACTGCTGGATGCGTGTTTGCGGGTGTAAAATTCGCCCATAAGTCCGATCACGATGCAGATGATCATGCAGGTCACCGGATATTTGATAGAGCTGTAATGCGGGTTATAGTTCAGGAAAACAAAGCCGCGTGCCTGATCGATGATGTGAAACAACGGGTTCCAGTCAAAGTAGGCCAGAATATAGGTTGGCATCATGTTGGCGACGAACATCTTGCCCGATGCGATCATATTTGCGCGCTGGTAGATCGATGAAAAGATTCCAAAAAATTCTGGCTGCCAGGGCATTGCTGCCTTGAACACCATGCCGATGGCAACGCCCGTGCCCCATGCCAGCAACAGCATTGCGAATGCTCCGACCGGGTCGAAAAAGGTGATCGGGGTAAAGGCTGCGTGATAGATGAACAGGATCACCCCTGCTGACAGCACCTGAGTGTAAAGCGCCCCGATGGCTGCCGCCGCGATGGCGATGATCGGATTCATCGGCGAATGCTTCATCATGGGCGAGGTCGGCCCGTCAGCCCCCACGACCGCGCCGACGGCCTTTGTATGGGTCATGAACATGAAGATGCCCGACATCACATAGAGCAGAAAATCACCACGAATGGCGTTGCCCCGCAGACCCAGCAGATCGAACATGACGTAGAACACCACGACCATGACAAGTGTTTGCATGATGTTGAGCAAAAGCCCAATCACCGCATTGCCATGTGTCCGCCGGATGGACCGGACGGTGGAATGAAAAATAAGCTCCAGCATCGCAAAGGCGCTGCTGGCCGGTGACTTTCTGACCGCGGGTCGGAACATTTCTGCCCTGTCCTCTTGAGGGTTACGGCTGGAACCCCTTACCATACCAGAGGAAATCTTGATGTTTCCTTTGCGCCGATGATAAGGCCAGCTTGGGTTTTAAGCAACTGTCGTGCCGCAAGCGGCGCAAAATGGAGGCCGATGTGGATTTTGACGCTTTGACACAGGTGATGCGACGTCTGGCGCTGGAGGCGGGCGACAAGATCATGGCCGTCTACGAAGGCCCGGATTTTGACGTGAAGTCAAAAAGCGATGCCAGCCCGGTCACCGAGGCGGATGAGGCGGCGGATGCCATTATCTCGGCTGGTCTGCGTGCGGCGTTCCCGGATGTGGTTCTGATCACCGAGGAACAGGCCGATAGCCATGCATTGACGGCCAGCACCTTCCTGATTGTCGATCCGCTGGATGGCACAAAGGAATTTGTGCAGCGGCGTGGCGATTTCACGGTGAATATCGCCTATGTCGAAAAGGGAGAGCCGCTGCGCGGGATCGTCTATGCCCCGGCCAAGGGGCGGCTTTTCTATACGCTTGCTTCAGGCGAGGCCGTTGAAGAGCTGATTTGCACAGGGCAGGACAAGCATGTGGACGGGCAGGTAGGTCAGCTTGTGCCAATTGCTGTGAACCCGACACCTGACAATGCAAAGCTGATGGTGGTGGCGTCGAAGTCGCACCGGGATGCGGTGACCGATTCCTATATCGGGCAGTATTCCGTCAAGGATATGACCAGCGCGGGCAGCAGTCTGAAGTTCTGTCTGATCGCGACGGGCGAGGCAGATCTTTACCCGCGTCTGGGCCGCACGATGGAATGGGATACTGCCGCTGGCCATGCCGTTCTGCGCGGTGCTGGTGGTGAGGTCATCCGG
This sequence comes from Pseudotabrizicola sp., assembly GCF_030684215.1. GTDB lineage: Bacteria > Pseudomonadota > Alphaproteobacteria > Rhodobacterales > Rhodobacteraceae > Pseudotabrizicola. Next base: position 87,835 of record NZ_JAUXOV010000077.1, on the reverse strand, counting down.
TTTGATGACCATGCTCCACTGCAATATGGAAAATCCGGCTGGGACAATCCGTTCTTCATTGCCTATGCGCCCGGAGTCGTGTTGCGCAAAGTGGCGTCCAGCGCGTAGGGTCTTTTCAGACATTTTTGAACGGATGCTTGCAACGAGCCATACTTGCCATTTTTTGGTCAAATGTTCGTGTTAAGGCTATTTCAATGGCTCGTCGATGCGACGGGCAACTGCAAAGAGCGAGTGAGATGAAGCAAAAAAAGGTTTTAAAGGCCGTCTTTCCAGTCGCTGGGCTTGGAACGCGATTTCTGCCGGCCACAAAGTCGATCCCCAAAGAAATCATGACTTTGGTTGACCGCCCTTTGATCCAGTATGCCATCGATGAAGCGCGTGCTGCCGGGATCAAGGAGTTCATCTTTGTTACCAGTCGCGGAAAGTCGGCGCTGGAAGATTACTTTGACGTGGCCCCCGAACTGGAATCTGCCCTGCGCAAGGCGGGCAAGGAGCAGTTGCTGGAGGTGTTGAAAGACACCAACATGGATTCTGGCGCGATTGCCTATATCCGGCAGAACCGGCCTCAGGGTCTGGGGCATGCGGTGTGGTGCGCGCGCCGTCTGATCGGGAATGAGCCTTTTGCCGTGCTGTTGCCCGATGACGTGATCGCAGCGGAAAAGCCCTGTTTGCAACAGATGGTTGAGGCTTACGCCGAAACCGGTGGCAACATGGTCGCCGCGATGGAGGTCGCCCCGGAAAAGGCGTCGTCCTATGGTGTGCTGGACATCGGCAATGACATGGGCTCGATCGTTGAGGCCAAGGGGATGGTGGAAAAACCGCCGCTGGGCACCGCGCCGTCGAACCTTGCGGTGATCGGGCGGTATATCCTGTCGCCGGATGTTCTGAACAATCTGAACAAGATCAAGCAAGGCGTGGGCGGTGAAATTCAGCTTACCGACGCGATTGCCGAGGAAATCGGCAAAGGCAAGGTCTATGGCTACCGCTTCCGTGGTCAGCGCTATGATTGCGGATCGAAAGCCGGCTTTTTGCAGGCAACGGTGGCCTTTGGTCTGGCGCGGCCTGATTTACGTGACGAATTCAGCGCCTATCTGAACGATATGGTCGCGCTTCAGAAAGCCGCACAATAAGGCAGGCCAGAGTGAAAGGCCCTGTCCAGAAGCTGTCGGCGTTCGTGTCTTCGGCGGCACAGGCCTATGGTTTGCGGATGCGGCGCCGGCGGCACCTTTGGCGATCGTTTCGCAGCCGTCATGCGCTGCGCGTTGTCAAAGACCGCAGCGGCACCATTCATCGCGGCGACATCCTGTGCTTTATGACCGTGCGGAATGAAATGCTGCGGCTGCCGCATTTTCTGGACCATCACCGAAAGCTGGGGGTCGATCACTTTCTGATCGTCGAGAACGACAGCACTGATGGCACCCGCGACTATCTGGCGGCGCAGGCGGATGTGTCTTTATGGACCACAAAGGCCAGCTACAAGCTGTCGCGCTTTGGGTTGGACTGGGTGACCTGGTTGCAGATGCGTCATGGCCACGGGCATTGGTGCCTGACGCTGGATGCGGATGAGCTGCTGATCTACCCCTATTGGGAAACCCGCAATCTGCCCGCGCTGACGGGGTGGCTGGACGATCAGGGCTTGGAGGCCATGGGGGCCATGATGCTGGACCTGTATCCCGAAGGGCCGTTGTCTGAGGCGGAAATCGCTGCAGGGGGTGATCCGCTGACGGTCATGCGCTGGTTTGATGCGGGAAATTATGCTGTGCAGGTTCAGGACCGCATGGGCAATCTTTGGATTCAGGGCGGCCCGCGCGCGCGGCTGTTCTTTGAAACCGAGCCGCGACGTGCGCCGACGCTGAACAAGATTCCGCTGGTGCGATGGGACTGGCGTTTTGCCTATGTAAACTCTACCCATTCCATGCTGCCGCCTCGGATGAATGCGGTCTATGCACGGGATGGCGGCGAGCAAATTTCGGGGTTGCTGCTTCATACGAAGTTCCTGCCCGAGATCATTTCCAAATCGGCCGAGGAAAAGACCCGCCAACAGCATTTTGCCAATAGTGCGCTGTATGAGGGGTATTACGACAGTGTTATGTCTGATCCAGTGCTGCATTGCGCTGCGTCTGAACGTCTGAGCAGTTGGCGGCGGTTAGAGGCGCTGGGCCTGATGTCGCGCGGCGGATGGATCTGAGCGCGACTTTCAAGGTCTGTCTGGCGCAAACAGGTCAAATTGTTTACTGTTTGGCATCAATTGACTAGCGTGGTCTGTAGAATGTGGGCAAATGACGTGTGGTCGGTGATCAGGGTCAGCTTTCGTTAACGCTCATTTGCTGTTGTGGTTTTCGGTGTCGTCAAGGATCGGGTCGCTATCTTGGGTTTGTTGTCTTCCTATCGGCTACGTTGGCACCGCAGGCGGCTGCTCATCCGGGCATGGGCCAGTCGGCGTGATCTGACATTGGTGGCTGACCGTTCCTCAAGGCAAAAAGATGATGCGATCTTTGCCTTCACCACCCTGCGCAACGAAAAGATCCGCCTGCCCTATTTCTTGCGCTACTACCGCGATCTGGGCGTGAACCACTTTTTTATTGTCGATAACGGGTCCACTGACGGGTCTTTTGAATATCTGCGGGATCAGCCTGATGTATCGCTTTGGCGGACCGAGGCGGGCTATAAGAAAAGCCGGTTCGGGATGGACTGGATCAGCCATCTGCTGCGGCGTTACGGTCACGGGCATTGGTGTCTGACCGTCGACCCGGATGAGTTTTTTGTGTACCCGTTTTGCGAAACGCGGCCGATCCGTGCGTTGACCGACTGGTTGGATACAACCCAGATCCGCACGTTTTCGGCGCTGTTGCTGGACATGTATCCAAAAGGCCCGATCACTGATCAAGCCTATCGTGAGGGGCAGGATCCGTTTGAAATCGCGCAATGGTTTGACTCTGGGAATTATCAGATCAGCCGCAACCCGGCCTATGGCAATCTGTGGATTCAGGGCGGCCCGCGCACGCGGATTTTCTTTGACGAAGCGCCCAAGAAGGCCCCGGCGCTGAACAAGATTCCGCTGGTGAAGTGGCACCGCTCGTATGCCTATATCAGCTCGACGCACATGATGTTGCCGCGTGGGCTGAACCTTGCCTTTGATGAATGGGGTGGCGAAAAGGCGTCTGGCGTGTTGCTGCACGCCAAATTTCTGGACACATTCGCCGCCAAGGCCGAAGAAGAATTGAAGCGCGGTCAACATTATGCCGGCAGCGCGGAATATAAGGCGTATCAGGCGGGGCTGTCGAACCACCCCGAAGTGTGGTGCAAATGGAGCGAGAAATATATCAACTGGCGTCAGCTTGAGATTCTTGGTCTGATGTCCAAAGGAAACTGGGCATGATGGGTTTGCAGCCATGACAGTTGGCTTTGTGATGCTGTGCCATACGGCACTGGATCGTGCTGCCCAGATCGCACGGCACTGGGCCGAGCGTGGTTGTCCTGTTGTTGTTCATGTGGATCGCCGGGTTGCATCTAAGCCATATGGTCAGTTGGTCGCCGATCTGGCAGATTTGCCCAATGTGCGGTTTTCGGGCCGTCATGCGTGTGAATGGGGCACCTGGGGCATCGTGGCGGCCAGCCAAGAGGCCGCGACCCTGATGCTGCGCGACTTTTCCGATGTGCGGCATGTCTACCTTGCATCAGGGTCGTGCCTGCCGCTGCGCCCGGTTGAGGAATTGCGCACCTATCTGGATGAGAGGCCCAAGACTGATTTCATCGAAAGCGTGACCACCGAAGATGTTGGCTGGACCATCGGCGGCCTTGATTTTGAACGGTTCACCCTGCGGTTTCCGTTCAGCTGGCGCAAACAGAAGTGGTGGTTTGATACTTACGTCAAACTGCAACGCATGGTCAGATTTCGTCGTAAGATTCCCGCCGAACTGGTACCGCATCTGGGCAGCCAATGGTGGTGTCTGACCAGGCAGACCCTGTCGGCCATTCTGGAGCACCCCGAGCGAGCCAAGATTGACCGGTATTTCCAAAAGGTCTGGATCCCGGATGAGAGCTATTTTCAAACGCTTGTGCGGCAGGTGTCCAGCACGGTGGAAAGTCGGTCGCTGACGCTGTCGAAGTTCGATTTTCAGGGCAAGCCGCATATTTTCTACGATGACCACCTGCAATTGTTGCGCCGGTCAGATTGTTTTGTCGCGCGCAAGATCTGGCCCGATGCGGTCAAGCTGTATGGCGCGTTCCTGTCGGATGACCGCAGCCGTCAGGCCGCCGCCGAACCCAACCCCGGCAAGATCGACCGGCTGTTCGCAAAAGCGGTAGAGCGGCGGACCAAAGGGCGGCCCGGTTTGTACATGCAAAGCCGCTTTCCGAATGAGAACTTCGAAAACGGGCGAACTGCAGGGCCGTATTCGGTGTTCTGCGGTTTTGCCGATGTGTTTGAGAATTTTGAGATATGGCTATCAAAAGCCAGCGGAACCCGCGTCCACGGCCATTTGTTCGCGCCTGATCGCGTGTATTTTGCCGGGGGAGAGTCGGTTTATAACGGTGCCTTGTGTGACAGTGCAAAGGTGCGCGACTATAACCCGAAAAGCTTTCTGACCAGCTTGATCTGGAACACGCGCGGGGAGCGGCAGTGTTTTCAGTTTGGCCCGGCCGATACGCAAAAGTTGAACTGGTTCATGTCGCTGGATGGCAATGCGCAGATTTCGGTGATCTCGGGTGCCTGGGCGGTGCCTTTGTTCCACTCCAATCAGAATTTCAGCGATATCCGACGCGAAGCGGCACGGTTGCAGAAGATCGAGCAAGAGTTCCTGAATGTGCTGCGTTCGCCCTATGCCAAGGCGCGGGTGCGGGTCTGGTCTTTGGCCGATTTCATCGAGAACCCGATGGAGCCTTTGCAGACGATCATTGATGAAATCGGCCCCCGCCAAGGTCGCCGACTGACCGAAGCGCCACGGATGGCCGATCTGACAGGCTTTGGCCAGTTCCTGCAAAACCTGCGCAATCAGGGCATGCAGCCGGTGTTGATGGGTGATTTTCCAGTGGGCGACGACCCGGCGACCAAATCCACGCGCCGCGGGCGCCCCTATCTGGTGAAGTGAGTGTCCAAGCGCTTTGATAGCTTCGTTATGTTTGCAGAAATGCGGACGGGGTCGAATTTTCTGGAAGCTAATCTGAACGCCATGCCCGGCGTTCTGTGCCATGGTGAGGTGTTCAACCCGCATTTCATCGGCAAGAAGGATCAAACCAGCCTGTTTGGTTTTTCCATGACAGACCGTGAGGCTGATCCGATGGCGCTGGTGCGCGCGATGCGGGCGCAGACCAAGGGAATTGCGGGGTTTCGATACTTTCACGACCACGATCCGCGCGTGGTGCAGCCGGTGCTGGATGACCCGCAATGCGCTAAGATCATCCTGACCCGCAACCCGATTGAAAGCTATGTCAGCTGGAAAATCGCGCAGGAAACCGGGCAGTGGAAACTGACCAACGCCAAGAACCTGAAGACCGCGCAGGTTCGTTTTGACGCGGCTGAGTTCGAAGCGCATGTGAGCGCGTTGCAAGAGTTTCAGGTGCAGCTGATGCATGCCTTGCAGGTCAGCGGGCAGACGGCGTTCTACATCGACTATGAAGACATCAACGATCTGGATGTGCTGAACGGTCTAGCCGGGTTTCTGGGTGTGGATGGGTTGGCGGGTCTTGATGACAGCCTGAAAAAGCAAAACCCCGAAGAAATTACGCAAAAGGTTCTGAATCCGGATGAGATGGAGCGGGCGCTTGCGCGGCTGGATCGGTTCAATCTGGCACGCACGCCGAATTTTGAGCCGCGGCGCGCGCCGATGGTGCCGCAGTTCTTGGCCGCGCGCCGGGCAGGCTTGCTTTACATGCCCGTGCGGGGCGGGCCGGTGGCGCAGGTGGCGGAATGGCTGAAGGGTTTTGGCGAGGTTGAGGGCGACTTTGCGCAAAAGACCTTGCGGCAATGGAAAAAATCGCGACCGGGGCACAGGTCGTTTACCGTGTTGCGGCATCCTGTTGCCCGCGCGCATGACGCATTTTGCACACAGATCCTTTCGGGCAGCTTTGCCCAGATCCGCGAGCAGATGGTCAAGATCCACAAATTTGACCTGCCCCCGTCTGGCACGGATTATGCCGATACTGCGGGCCATCGGGCTGGGTTTATCAGCTTTCTGAAATGGGTCAGGCTGAATCTGTCGGGGCAGACAAGCGCGCGGGTTGATGCGCATTGGGCCAGTCAGGTGGCTGTCTTGCAAGGGTTTGCCACGTTCCAAGGCCCCGATCTGGTGCTGCGTGAGGATCGCTTGGCCGAGGGTCTGGCCTTTCTGGCGGCAGAGGTCGGGCAAGAGGCCCCGGACCTTCCCACCGCACCCGTTCACGGGTTCAAACCCTTGGCCGACATCTATGATGCCGAGGTTGAGACCGCCATGCGCGAGGCTTACGCGCGCGACTATGTGGCTTTTGGCTTTTCCGACTGGCGCGGTTAATCGCCCAGATAGCGCGACAGCGTCTTTGCCGTGCCATTCGCCCAAAGTGCATTCAGTGCAGTTGCAAAGGCGGCGGCAAAGCGCGGGTCAGACCCTGCTTCGCCATAGATCGTCTTTTGTCGGGTCCAGACCGAGGGGTCGGATTTTGCGGCCAGTGACAGGCGGTGCAGATTGTCCCAATCGGGGTCGTTCGGTTCAATAGGCGTGCCGCTGTCGGTGGTGCCCGCGCAATAGCGGCACCACAGGGCCGAGACCAAGGCCAGACCTTCGATTGACCCACCGGCCGCCAAGGCATCGCGCAAAGACGGAATGATGAACTTTGGCTGTCGGTTTGACCCGTCAAGGCACAGGCGGCGTAGGGTATCGGCAATTTCCGGGTTGGAAAACCGTGCGCGGATCAGGTCGTAATAGGCATGCAGATCAGTGTTGAGGACGGGCGCGACATAGGGGATGATCTCTTCACGTTCTACCTTGTCAAGAAAGCGGCTGATCAGCGGATTGGCTATGGATTCATGCACATATTCGACATCCATCAGCCCGCCGGGATAGGCGATGGTGGCGTGGCCGCCGTTGAGGATGCGGATTTTCATGGCCTCATAGGCATGCACATCATCGGTGAAGGTCACGCCCACCTTTTCCCACGCGGGGCGGCCTGTGGGGAAGTGATCTTCCAGCACCCATTGGCGGAACGGTTCGCAGGTGACCGGCACCGGGTCATCGCCAAGGCCGAACTCTGCCGCCATGGCACGTTCGCGGGGGCCGGTGGCGGGGGTGATGCGGTCTACCATGCCGTTGGGAAAGGCCACATTGGCCAGAATCCAATCGGCGAAACCGGGGTCAGACAGACGGGCAAGACCGGTGATCGCCGATTGCGTAACATGGCCATTGCCCGGCAGGTTATCGCAGCTCATCACCGTAAAGGGGGCCACGCCCGCAGCGCGGCGCGCTTTCAATGCGGCAAGGATTGCGCCAAAGGCGGTTTTCGGCGTTGCGGGATGGGCTGCATCATGGGCAATTTCGGCGGCGTCAGTGTCGAATTGCCCGGTGGCGGCGTCGATGAAGTAGCCGCCTTCGGTCACGGTCATGCTGACGATCCGGATGGCGGGATCGGTCATTGCTGCGATCAGTGCGGCATTGTCCGGCTGCACGGCAATAAACCCGGTCATTGCGCCGACTCGGCGGGCGGTTCTGCCCTTTGGGTCAAGCTCTATGATCGTTGACAGGCAGTCTTGCGCCAGCAGCGCATCGCGCATTTGCGCATCGCCGCTCCGCACTCCTGCGCCCAGAATGGCCCAGTCTTGCGCAAGACCCATGGTCATCAGGTCGTCCAGATATACCGCCATATGTGCGCGGTGAAAATTGCCAAGCCCGATATGCACGATGCCGGGGGTAAGTGCTGCACGGTCATAGGTTGGCGTGGCGACGGGGTTGGGCGGGGTCTTCATGCCAGGGCATTTCCATCTGCGCCAAACCGCAGGATCTTACCGGGCTGCGGTGCCATGCGAATGGTGTCGCCGTGGTGCATCATCACCTCGCCGCTGGCGCGCACGGTCAGCGTGCCAAGGGCACCTGCGTTTACCTTGAGGAATGTGTCGGAGCCAAGATGTTCTGACAGGCCGACCACACCTTCCCACGGGCCATCGCCGCCGATGGTAATGTGTTCGGGCCGGATGCCGATGGTGGTGGCGTCGTGCTTTGCGGCCTCTGCCCCGTCGATCAGGTTCATCTTGGGGCTGCCGATGAAGCCTGCCACAAACAGGTTGGCGGGGCTGCGATACAGGTCCATCGGGCTGCCGACCTGTTCGATGCGCCCGGCATTCAGCACCACGATCTTGTCAGCCATCGTCATCGCCTCGACCTGATCATGGGTCACATAGATCATCGTGGTTTTGAGGGTCTGGTGCAGTTCGCTGATTTCCTGCCGCATCGACACGCGCAGGGCGGCATCAAGGTTGGACAGCGGTTCGTCAAACAGAAAGGCTGCCGGTTCGCGCACGATGGCGCGGCCAATGGCAACCCGTTGCCGCTGGCCGCCCGACAACTGGCCGGGGCGGCGATCAAGATAGGCGCCAAGGTTCAGGATCTTGGCGGCATGGTTCACCCGCTTGTCCTGTTCGGCGGCGTCCATGCCTGCCATTTTCAGCGGGAATGCGATGTTCTTGCGCACTGACATATGCGGATACAAAGCGTAGGACTGGAACACCATCGCCAGCCGCCGCTTGGCTGGTGGCAGATCTGTGGCGTCCATCCCGTCAATCTGAATGATCCCGCCCGATGTATCCTCCAGCCCGGCAATCAGCCGCAACAGGGTCGATTTTCCGCAGCCTGATGGCCCCACAAAGACCACGAACTCACCCTCATTGATGGTCAGGTCAATGCCGGGGATGACATCCACTTCGCCAAAGGATTTGCGCACTTGATTGAGTGTTATCTTGCCCATGTGGTCCTCACTTAACCGCGCCAAAGGTCAGGCCGCGGACGAGTTGCTTTTGACTGAACCAGCCAAGGATCAGGATCGGTGCGATGGCCATGGTGCTGGCCGCCGAAAGTTTTGCGTAAAACAGCCCTTCTGGTGATGAATAACTGGCGATGAACTGGGTAAGCGGGGCGGCTTGTGACGTGGTCAGTTGCAGGGTCCAGAACGCTTCATTCCACGCGAGGATGATGTTCAGCAGCATGGTTGACGCGATGCCCGGCACTGCCATAGGTGTCAGCACATAGAGGATTTCGGATTTCAGGCTTGCGCCGTCCATGCGCGCTGCTTCCAGAATCTCGCCGGGGATTTCCTTGAAGTAGGTATAGAGCATCCAGACCACGATCGGCAGGTTGATCAGGGTCAACACGCCCACCAGCCCGATACGGCTGTCGAGCAGGCCAAAGTCGCGGAACAAGAGATACATCGGCACCAGCACGCCCACGGCGGGCATCATCTTGGTGGACAGCATCCACATCAGCAGGTCTTTGGTGCGCTTGCCGGGCACAAAGGCCATCGACCACGCCGCCGGAATGGCGATGGCCAGCGCAAGAACCGTAGACCCGACTGACAGGATCACCGAGTTCCAGAAGTGCCGCGCATAGTTCGACCGGGCCTGCACGTCATAATAGCTGTCCAAAGTCCATGAGCTGAACAGCACTTGCAGCGGAGTCTTGATCGCGTCGCCTTCGGATTTGAAGCCCAGAATGATGATCCACAGGATCGGAAAGAAGATCAGGAAACCGATACTCCAGGCAGCTATGGTGACAACCGCTTTGCGGGTGTTTGAGGCTTTGCGGGCCATCTTATGCCTCCAGATTCTTGCCGATCATCCGCATCAGGAAGATCGCAACGATATTGGCCAGAATGACTGCGATAATGCCGCCAGCCGATCCGCCGCCCACATCGTAATTCAGCAGTGATTGCGCATAGACGAGGTAGGTGAGGTTGGTCGACGCTGTGCCGGGACCTCCGTTGGTGGTCACAAGAATCTCGGCAAAGACCGACAGCAGGAAGATGGTCTGGATCAGGATGACGACCGTAATCGACCGGGTCAGATGCGGCACGGTCAGGTAGACAAACCGCGGCAACCAGCCTGCGCCATCCATTTCGGCGGCCTCTTGCTGCTCTCGGTCAAGGCTTTGCAATGCGGTCAGCAGGATCAGAGTGGCAAAGGGCAGCCATTGCCACGCAACAATCAGGATGATCGAGGCAAGCGGCGCATGGGACAGGAAATCAAACGGTTGCAGGCCTAGTGATTTGGCCATGTGGGCGAACATGCCATTCACGGGGTTCATGAACATGTTTTTCCACACCAGCGCGGACACAGTGGGCATCACAAAGAACGGCGCAATCACCAGCACCCGCACAATGCCCTGACCCCAGAATGGCTGATCCAGCAGCAGCGCCAGCAGAATGCCGCCTACCACCGTGATGCACAAAACGCCCAACACAAGGATCAGCGTGTTGGACAGAGCCGACCAGAAGGCGGGCTGGTTCACAAAGTAGTAGTAGTTCTCAAACCCGACGAATGTCTCCATCCCCGGCATCAACAGGTTGTAACGCAGGAAACTGAAATACAGCGTCATACCCAGCGGCACGATCATCCACAAAAGCAGCAGGATGACGGCGGGTGACAGCATCAGGCGCGCAGCAGTCCGGGAATGGGCGGTTGCCATCGGCTTGGTCCTTGTCGGGAAGGTGGGAAGGGGGGTGCGGTGCCGGGCTTGCAGTCCCGACACCTACAGGCGCAGAGATGTGGTGCCGGGCGGAGGAGCCCGGCACCACGGGGAGGACCGTTTACTTGATGTAGCCGGACCGTGTCATTTCCGTCGTCACAAGGGTCTGTGCGGCGGCAAGGGCGGCTTCGGCTGTCATCGTGCCGGCAAGGGCTGCGCTGAACTGCTGGCCTACAGCGGTGCCGAGGCCCTGGAATTCAGGGATCGCCACAAACTGCACGCCGACATAAGGCACCGGATCAACCGTCGGCTCGTTCGGATTGGCCGAGTTGATGCTGTCCAGAGTCATCTGTGCGAAGGGCACCTTCTGGTATTCAGGGTTTGCATAAAGCGATGCGCGGGTGCCCGGAGGGACGTTCGCCCAGCCTTCTTTGGCAGCAACAACTTCGAGATACTCTTTCGACGTGGCCCACGCGACGAATGCCTTGGCCGCGTCAACCTTTTGGGTGCCAGCCGGAATGCCCAGTGACCATGCCCAAAGCCAGTTGCCACGCTTGCCTTTGCCAGTATCGGGCGCAAGGGCAAAGCCGACCTTATCAGCAACGCTGGAATCGGTCGGGTTGGTCACGAAGGATGCGGCGACGGTCGCGTCGATCCACATGCCGCATTTGCCTTGCTGGAACAGGGACAGGTTTTCGTTGAACCCGTTGTTCGCCGCACCCGGAGGGCCGTAATCATTCATCAGCGCCAGATAGTCGGTGAGCGTGGCTTTCCATGCTTCGCTGTCGAACTGGGGCTTCCAGTTTTCGTCAAACCAGCGCGCGCCGTAGCTGTTCGACATGGCGGTGAGGAAGGCCATGTTCTCGCCCCAGCCGGCCTTGCCGCGCAGACAGATGCCGTATTGCTCGGCCGATTTGTCGGTCATTGCGGCGGCGGCGGTTTTGATCTCGTCCCAGGTCGGTGCGTCGGGCATGGTCAGGCCAGCGGCTTCCATCAGATCCTTGCGGTACATGACCATTGAGGATTCGCCATAGAAGGGCGCTGCAAAAAGCTCGCCATCCACAGTCAAGCCGCCACGGATGGCGGGCAGCAGGTCGTCCACGTCATATTCGGCGGGCAGGTCGTTCAGCGACACCAGCCAGCCTTGCTTGCCCCAGATCGGAACCTCGTAGGTGCCGATGGTCAGCACGTCGAACTGGCCACCCTTGGTAGCAATGTCAGTGGTGACGCGCTGGCGCAGAACGTTTTCTTCCAGCGTCACCCACTCCACCTTGATGTCGGGGTTCTTGGCGTAAAAATCGTCCATCAGGCCCTGCATCCGGATCATGTCGCCGTTGTTCACGGTGGCTACGGTGATGGTGGTTTCGGCCATGGTGGCACCCGCCAGGGTAAGCGAAACCGTCGCGCCAAGCAGCGCGCGAAGCGTTAGTGTCATGGTATCCTCCCTAAGAGCGAATGAGCAAATCATCGCTTGGTGGGCAATTACTCATAAGTGGACCCAAGTCGTCAAGCCCCCTCATCCGCCGCAGGTGCAAAGGTCTCAGGTTGCCAGAATAGCCCGCGCGGTTGGCTCGTCGGTGATCAGACCATTGATAATACGAGATTTCAACGCACCCAAAACCGCTGGAACTTTGGATGCGCCCGCAGCAATGCCAATCGCGGGGCGATCAAGATTTGGCTCAACCCGCACGCCGCCTGTCCGGGTATTGGTGCCGACATCCAGATATTGACCGTCCGAATCAAAGACCCAACCCGCCACTTCGCCCGCCGCACCGGCTGCGCGCATCTGATCCAGTTCGGCGCGGGTGACAAAACCATCGGCCAGAAGGGGCGCATCGTCTGACATTTGCCCGACGCCGACAAACACAACATCGGCAGCCCGCGCCAGATCAACAACCCGTTTGACCGGACCAAGGCTGCGAAAGGCGTCACGCTCTGCGCCGGTCGGTGAAATCACGGGAACCAGCATGGGATAGTGTGGCGCGCGCACCTTGTCTGACACCCGCATGATCACGTCAAAAAAGCTGGCCGACCCATCCGGTGCGATATTGCCGATCAGCGACACCAGACGATGATGCGCTGCATCGACCCGGACGATGGCATCGACCATCCCGCGCAGCGCCCGACCCGTGCCAAGCGCAATGGTGAGCGGGTCTGGCATGCGCAACACGCGCTCTAATTCGGCGGCGGCGGCGGGGGCGATGGACAGAACCGGATCAGCACTGCCCAGTGATGGTGACACCCGACACCGGCCCAGACCAAACCGGTCACTCAGCGCTGATTCCAGATCAAGGCATGTGCCGATCCGGTGATTCAGGCGCACATGAATAAGCCCGTCCGCCATCGCCTTGGCGACCAGCCGTTGCGCGCGCTGACGGCTGACACCCAGCTCGGCGGCGATCTGATCTTGCGTCATCCCGCCCACATAATACAACCAGCCTGCGCGGGCGGCGTCATCTTGTGGCGTTGGGTCGGTGTGTTCGATCCGGCTCATGGCTGCCTCTTTGCGTCCGGCGCAATCTGGAAGAATTCCGCGAAAGACGCAAAGCGCAAATCAGCGCGGGCCGGGGCGGGTTCTATCAGATCAAGCCCGGCCATATGGCTGCCGCCGGTGAAGCGCCACACCTCCATGCCCGCTGCGTGCGCCGCAGCCACGCCGGTCAGGCTGTCTTCGATCACCAGACAGTCCTTTGGCGCAAACCCCATCTGCTGGGCTGCAAAAAGGAACAAATCTGGTGCGGGCTTGCCATGCGCAACCTGACTGGCGGTAAAAACCCTGTCACCCAGACGATCCCAAAGCCCCACCAACCGCAACGAAAATTCAACGCGCCGGGGGCTGGAAGATGTTGCGACACAGCACGGTATGGCAAGCTGCGCGATCACCTCATCGACATGGGGCATGATTTGCAGCCCCGCACGAAAGCCTTCAAGCAGGCGGTCGCGGTAGTCGTCTTCAAAACTGGCCGGCAGGTCCAGACCAAACTCGTTCCGGATCTGTTGCATGACCACAGGATAGCTGCGGCCAAGGAAATGGCGGGCGACATAGGGCAGATCAATGATCACCCCGCGCGTCGCCAGGGCTTCAATCAGCATGCGGGCGCTGATGATTTCGCTGTCGATCAGCACGCCATCGCAGTCAAAGATGACCAGACTGCGGCCCATGCCGTCGTCAGGCCGCTTGTGGGGTTCGGGCTTCGGTCAGAATGGCATGCAGCTTGGCCGGGTCGATGTTCGCCCGCAGTTTTGCCACCACATTCTGATCGCGCATGGTGCGGCTGACCAGAGCCAATGCCTTGAGGTGATCAACCCCGGAATCCTTGGGGGCGAACAACCCGAAGATCAGATCGACCGGCTGCCGGTCAACGCTGTCGTAATCCAGCGGCTTTTCCAGCCGGATAAAGACGCCCACAATCCGGTCAAGGTCTTGCAAGCGCGCATGCGGTAGCGCGATGCCATGGCCCACACCTGTTGGGCCAAGGCTCTCGCGTTCTTGCAGGCCATCGACGGCAATGCCTGCTGTCAGCCCATAGTTGGCAGCAACCATCTCTCCCAGTTCCTGAAAGAGCCGCTTTTTGCTGGTGATCTGCCCGACGACGCGAACGGCGCCGGGCGCAAGTAGCTTTGATAGGTCCATTGACGGTCGTATTCCCGAACAACCCTTCGGCTGCCCTTACTTGCTGTTGCGCGGGTCGATCCAGCCTATGTTGCCGTCATCTCGGCGATAGACCACATTCACCCCGCCGTGCCCTTCGTTGCGGAACACCACCATGCGTTGCCCGCCAAGTTCCAGCTGCATCACGGCTTCGCCAACGGTGATCGAAGGAATCTTCGTCTCCATCTCGGCGATGACGATAGGCTGGAGGCTGTCTGGCTCGACATCTTCGGCGTCCTCGGTTGGGGCGAGGATATACGAGGATGCCCCGCCGAATTCAACCGGTGACGTGCGGGCAGAATGATGGTTGCGGATCCGGCGTTTGTAGCGGCGCAGCTGCTTGTCCATCTTTTCGCGGCACGACTCGAAAGCCGCATAGATTTCAGTGGCATGGCCCTTGGCTTGCGCGGTCAGCCCGGTGGAAAGATGGATCACGGTTTCGCATACATATTCATGTGCTACACGGGAAAAGACGATCACCGCCTCGGTCGGGCGCTGGGCGTATTTTTCGACCACCTCGCCAAGTTCGGATTTTACATGGGTTTGCAGGGCCTCTCCGATGTCGATCTGTTTTCCACTGATCTGATAGCGCATGATGTCTCCTCCGCGCGGCTTCTTGCTCTGTTGCCGGACGGAATGCCCGGCACCAAAGGTCTTCTATCTTTGAAATGGGGGTCTGTGGCGCATCTGCAAGGTTTCGGCGCCGTCAGGCGGCCGCGGGGCAGGTTTGGCACAGGGCGAGTTTTCGCACGCATCGCGGGTATTTGGCGACAGGCATGCCTGCCTTGTCAACCGAGTCGTCGTTAAATTGTCATCTGACCGCGATCAGGAGATGCGGAAGTTCTGTCCCAGATAGACCCGACGTACGGTTTCGTCGCGTACGACTTCATCTGTGGTGCCGCTCATCAGCACGTGGCCGTCGTGCAAAATATAGGCGCGGTCTACAATTTCCAGCGTTTCCCGGACGTTGTGATCGGTAATCAAAACGCCGATGCCACGCGATTTCAGATCATGCACCAGATGGCGGATTTCCCCCACAGCGATCGGGTCCACTCCGGCAAAGGGTTCATCCAGCAGCAGATATTTTGGATTGGCGGCCAGACCGCGCGCGATTTCCACCCGCCGCCGTTCACCGCCTGACAGGGCAAGGGCAGGCGCACGGCGCAGGTGTGTGATGGAAAATTCCGACAGCAGTTCTTCCAGACGCTCACGCTGTTTGTGCCGGTCAAGATCGGTGATTTCCAGCACGGCAAGGATGTTGTCTTCGACGGAAAGGCCGCGGAAAATGCTGACCTCTTGTGGAAGATAGCCGATGCCAAGCCGGGCGCGGCGGTACATCGGCAGGGCGGTCACATCTTTGCCATCAATGATGACCTGCCCGCCTTCGGGCGTGACCAGACCTGCGATTGCGTAAAAGCAGGTGGTTTTGCCCGACCCGTTCGGTCCCAACAAAGCGACGACTTCGCCCCGGTTGAGGTGCATGGACACATCGCGGATGACCGGCCGCTTTTTATAGCTTTTGCGCAGGGCGCGGATCACAAGACCTGCGCTGCCTTCGGTAACCGAGAGGGAAGGGCTTGGGTTCAAGGCGCACCGCCCGGTGTGAAGATGGTCTTGACCTGGCCTGTCATGGTGCCCGTTCCGTCCTTCAGATTGACGGTCAGCGTTTCACCCGAAATAGCCGCGCGACCCTGAGTCAGCAGAACATTGCCGGTCATCACCACATTGCCGCTGGCGATGGTATAGACCGCCTCGGCTGCTTCGGCGGCATCGGTCGGGCTGACCAAGGTGACGCCCCCTGACGCAATAAGCCGGTCAATGCCGTCGCCATCCGATGTGTATTCCACCCGGATTGTTTCAGCGGCCAGCCGCATCTCCCCTTGCTTGGCCAACACATTGCCGGTGAACACGGCGGCGCCGCTGGCCTGATCTACCGACAGCGTGTCTGACGTGACCTCTACCGGCAAGGATGTGTCCTGTTGCAACCCGCCAAACCGGATATCGGCCTGTTGCGCGGCAACGGGGCTGGCCAGAACAGCCGCAAGACAAAGGGCGCGCAAAAGATGGGACATGTGTTGCCTGTATGAAATGGAGCGTCTGGTCAATTTGCTGGTTGGTATATCAGCTTCACAGCGCCATTGAAAACCAGAAGATAACGGCCACTGTCGCCACTGGCCTGGGTCAGTTGCAGTGCATTGGCAGTTACCACGCCGGCGGGGCCAGTCGCGATAACCGCGCTGGGCACCGAAATGTTGGTCACATCCATATCAGCGGTCATCGTTTCGCCCTGCACCTGCCAGCCGGTTGACGATGATATCGTGACGCCTCCCGACAAAAGGATCTGGCGCGCTGCTGTGTTGATCTGTCCTGTGCCTGCCGTCAGTTCTGTGCGTCCACCGTCGGGCGTTTCCAGCAGACCGTTCAACGCGGTTGCGCTGGCCCCTGCGCCAGTCTCGGCTGCCGGGCGGGCCTCATCCGCCGTAACCGTCAGGGCCGCGCCGTCACTGGTCAGCCCGGCATATGTCGGGCTGGTCATCCGGGGTTCGCGCAGGCGGTCTTCGACATCTACCTCGGCGTAGGGAATCGCGTCATCCGGGTTGACGGTGCGGGCCACCAGAAACAGCGTCGACAAGATCACAAGCGCAAGCAACGGCAGCACAATCTTGAGCCAGCCGATCATCCGAGAGTGAAAATCCGTGTCGATCATGGGCGCTGCTCTTTTCGGCCAAGGCTACAGTCAGCGGCAGATTCGGCCAACCGCTGCCGTTGCGCCTTCGGCGACAGACCGCCTAGTGATGAAAGATGTCGAGGGGTTCGTCCCAGCCCATCAGGTCCAGTTCGGCCCGTGTCGGCAAAAAGGCGAACAGACGCAGCGCCAGATCGGTGCGGCCTTCGCGCTCCAGCCGCTTTTCCAGCTCGGCTTTCAGTGCGTGCAGGTGCAATACGTCTGATGCAGCGTATTCCTTTTGCGCGTCGGTCAGCGTGACCGCGCCCCAGTCGCTGGTCTGCTGCTGCTTGGACACATCCACGCCGACCAGTTCCAATAGCAGGTATTTCAGCCCGTGCCGATCGGTAAAGGTACGGATCAGGCGCGAGGCGATCTTGGTGCACCACACCGGCTGAGTCGTGACGCCAAACGCCTTTTTCAGCGCGGCGATATCGAACCGGCCAAAGTGAAACAGTTTGACGGTGTTCGGGTCGGTCAGCAGGCGTTCCAGATTCGGGGCGCTGGTTTGGCCAAGCGCGATCTGCACCAGATGCGCGTCGCCCTTGCCGTCTGACAATTGCACCACGCACAGACGGTCCCGCCGGGGGTCAAGGCCCATGGTTTCCGTATCAATCGCCACCACCGGGCCAAGGGTCAGGCCATCGGGCAGGTCATTCTGGTGCAGGTGAATCGTCACGCGGTGGCCCCTTTTGAACAAGATGTGTTGCTGTAGCAGGCTGTGGCACGAATGAAAACGGCCGTCCCGAAGGACGGCCGTTTTGAATTTGGTGCCCAGAAGAGGACTCGAACCTCCACGCCTTGCAGCGCTGGTACCTGAAACCAGTGCGTCTACCAATTCCGCCATCTGGGCGATGTCGTGGAGCGGTGTTTATGCGGGGGATGCGGGGGTGTCAACGGGGCGAACGCAAGGATTTGCAAAAATCGATGAAAGGGTGCGACGCCCTTTGGTCTTGCCCGCGCGGGGTGGCAAAGCTATGGAAGTTGCAGGTTTAGCCAAGGCCAAAAGGGTTCACGCGCATGAGCAAGCTTGTCACCATTTACGGCGGTTCGGGTTTTGTGGGCCGCTATATCGCAAGGCGTATGGCAAAAGAGGGCTGGCGCGTGCGGGTTGCGGTGCGCCGCCCCAATGATGCGCTGTTCGTGCGGCCCTATGGCACGCCCGGTCAGGTCGAACCTGTGCTGTGCAATATCCGTGATGATGCTTCGGTGCGCGCGGTGATGAATGGGGCCGATGCGGTGATCAACTGTGTCGGAATTTTGAACCGTTCGGGAAAAAACACCTTTGATACGGTTCAGGCCGAAGGTGCCGGTCGTGTGGCCCGTATCGCTGCCGAGCTTGCGGTGCCGCGTCTGGTGCAGCTGTCGGCCATCGGGGCCGATGCGACCAGCCCCAGCGACTACGCCCGCAGCAAGGCCGAGGGTGAGGCTGCCGTGCTGGCGGCCTATCCGTCTGGGGTGATTCTGCGGCCATCGGTGATTTTCGGGACCGAAGACCAGTTTTTTAACCGCTTCGCCGGGATGGCGACCATGTCACCGATCCTGCCCGTTGTGGGTGCGGAAACAAAGTTTCAGCCGGTCTATGTCGATGATGTTGCCCAAGCCGCTGTGCTGGCGGCGATCGGTCCGGTCGCGCCGGGTGTATATGAGCTTGGTGGGCCGGATGTGGCCACGTTCCGTGATCTGATGGGCAAAATGCTGGCCGTGATCCAGCGCCGCCGTCTTGTGCTGAACGTGCCATTCTTTGCGGCGCGGCTGATGGGCGGGGCGTTTGATCTGATGCAGATGTTGACGCTGGGTCTGATTGAGAACAAAATGCTGACGCGTGATCAGGTCAAGAATCTGGCGCGGGACAATGTGGTTGCCGATGGCGCCAAGGGCTTTGCCGATCTTGGTATTGATCCCACGTCCATCGATTCGGTTCTGCCTGAGTATCTGTGGCGCTATCGCCCGTCGGGCCAGTATGCCGCCATCAAAAAATCGGCAAAGAATCTAAAGAAAGTCTGATCCTTTGGATAACATTTTGCTTGCCGCGCTCCTGGGTCTTCTTGAGGGGCTGACGGAGTTTATCCCGGTGTCCTCGACCGGGCATTTGCTGTTGGCCGGGCACTTTCTGGGCTTTGACAGCCCCGGAAACACCTTTGAGGTGGTCATTCAACTGGGTGCCGTGCTGGCGCTGATTTCGCTTTATGCGGTCAAGCTGATGGGGCTTGCCTTACGTGCGCGCACAGATCCGGCGGCGATGCGGGCGCTGATGTCGCTGCTGATCGCGTTTCTGCCTGCCGTGTTTATTGGTCTTCTGGCGCATGATTTCATCAAGACCGTGCTTTTTCAGACGCCCGTGCTGATCGCGGTGATGCTGATTGTCGGCGGGGTCATTTTGCTGGTCATTGACCGGATTTCGCCGCCGCCGGTGCATTTTGACGCCACCGAATTGCCCTTGCGCAAGGCGTTCTGGATCGGGGTTTGCCAATGCCTTGCGATGGTGCCGGGTGTGTCGCGGTCAGGGGCCACGATTGTGGGAGCACTGATGCTGGGCGTTGAAAAGCGCGCGGCGGCGGAGTTTTCCTTTCTTCTCAGCCTGCCCACGATGGGGGCGGCGGTTGCCTATGACCTGTTCAAATCGCGTGACTTGCTGGATTTTTCGGCGGTTGCCGACATAGCTGTGGGGTTTGCAGTGGCCTTCCTGACGGCGATTGTTGTCGTTCGGGCGGTGCTGGGGTTTATCGGCAGGCACGGATACGCGGTGTTCGGATGGTGGCGAATCATCGTTGGAACGCTGGCCTTGGTTGGGCTTTGGGTTTGGTCGTGACGCATTAGGTATCTCTTGCTGACCTAATTTTGCAAATAAATGTCAATATTGCTGACCATCACCCAAGAAAAGCGTAAATAAGGTCAGTACTGCTGACTTTTATTCCTCGTGGCGGTTGGGTATGAAAACGCGACCCGATATCCGCATGGGAGACGCAGCCTTGGCCACGCAGAAAATGCTCAAATTCGTGACCGTTGCCAAAGAGACGCCCGAAAAGCGTCCGGCTACGTTACGCAATCAGGATTTCCACGAAATCTATCGCGAGTTTGCCGCCGAAAAGGCCGCAGAACAGGCTGCGCGGTGCAGCCAGTGCGGCGTGCCGTATTGCCAGTCGCATTGCCCGTTGCACAACAATATTCCCGACTGGCTGCGCCTGACTGCCGAAGGCCGTCTGGAAGAGGCGTATGAGCTGAGCCAGGCCACCAACACCTTCCCTGAAATCTGTGGCCGCATCTGCCCGCAGGACCGTTTGTGCGAAGGCAATTGCGTGATCGAACAGTCGGGCCACGGCACTGTGACCATTGGTTCGGTCGAGAAGTACATCACTGATACCGCTTGGGAAAACGGTTGGGTCAAGCCGATCAAACCAGCGGTGGAGCGCACCGAAAGCGTTGCCATCATTGGCGCGGGCCCCGGCGGTCTTTCGGCGGCTGATGTGCTGCGTCGCAAGGGCTATCAGGTGACGGTTTATGACCGATATGATCGCGCGGGCGGCTTGATGACCTATGGCATTCCCGGTTTCAAACTGGAAAAGCCGGTAGTGATGCAGCGGATTGAACAGCTTGAACTGGGGGGCGTCAGCTTTGTGCTGAACTGCACGGTTGGCGTTGACCTTAGCTTTGATGCGATCCGAGGCCAGCACGATGCGGTGCTGATCGCGACGGGCGTTTACAAGTCGCGCGACATCGAAGCACCGGGCGTTGGTGCGCGGGGTGTGGTCAGGGCGCTGGATTATCTGACCGCCAGCAACCGCAAAAGCTTTGGCGACGACGTGCCGGAATACGATTCGGGTGAGTTGAACGCGATGGGCAAGCGTGTGGTTGTGATCGGTGGCGGTGATACGGCCATGGATTGCGTGCGCACGGCGGTTCGTCAGGGGGCGACCTCGGTCAAATGCCTGTACCGCCGCGACCGTGCCAATATGCCGGGATCACAGCGCGAAGTGCAGAATGCCGAGGAAGAAGGCGTTGATTTTGTTTGGCTGTCCGCCCCCAAAGGCTTCACCGGCGGTGAGACTGTGGATGGCGTGATGGTGCAGAAAATGCGTCTGGGTCAACCCGATGCAAGCGGTCGCCAGATGCCCGAACTGATCGAGGGCGCTGACTATGTCGAAGGTGCCGATCTGGTGGTGCAGGCCCTTGGGTTTGAACCCGAAGACATCCCGACCCTGTGGGGTGTGTCCGATCTGGCCGTCACCCGTTGGGGCACCATCAAGGCTGATTTCCGCACGCATGCGACCAATCTGCCGGGAGTTTATGCGGCGGGTGATATTGTGCGCGGCGCGTCTTTGGTGGTCTGGGCCATCCGTGACGGGCGCGAAGCCGCAGATGCGATCATGGCTTATCTGAAGCAGGCCGAGGTTGTGGCGGCCGAATAGGCCAAGGTTCCAGACGGAAAGGTCGATCGATGCGCCATCTGTTTCTTGCTGTGGTCCTTGCACTGCCTGTCCCGGTTTTCGCCGGGTCATTCAACCCACCCGCAGGCTGCACCACATTCATGACCGTACAGGCGCGTCAGTGCCGGGTATCCAACCACTACAAATGCAGCGCTGATACGCCCGGCGATCAGTGGCGCGCTGACTTTGACCAGCAGGGGCCGTTTTTCCTCAGCCGGATCAATTATGAAGCTGAATGGGTCGAAAGCTATGATCTGGGTGACACCGCCGTGCGCCAGACGCTGGGCCCTGATCCGTCAGACCCGGCCTCGTTCACCGAACTGTTGTCGACGGGCACCGATACGTTTGCCTTCAACCTCAGCCGTGACAATGGCGAGCAGACCCGCGTGAACGGGTTTGACACCCTTACCGGGCGCAGCTTTACGATTGATGGTGTGACGCTGGCCGAAACCCAGTTCGAATTCACCGAAACCGATCAGAACGGGGTGATCCTGCGGCAATCGCGCGGCAATGAATACATTCACCCGGAAATGCGCCTGTTCTTTTCCGGCCCGTCGGAATGGCGTGGGCCGGATGGTGACTTTTTGCCAATGGATGGCAGCCCAATTCAGTTCATCTTTCCGGATGAGCCGGGTTTTGCCGCAACTGAACCGCTTTTCGACTGCGACCCGCTGATGACACGCGCCGCCCCCAGCCAGAAGGATTCCAGCCATGACCAACTATAACGACGCCTGGGTAAAAGCCGAAGAAGCCAAGCGCGCGTGGATGGACGCAAACGGACTGTATAAAGCCGATGACGAACATTCGTCCTGCGGCGTGGGTCTGGTTGTGGCGATCTCTGGCAGGCCCAGCCGCAAGGTTGTGCAGTCGGGGATCGACGCGCTGAAAGCGATCTGGCACCGGGGTGCTGTGGATGCCGATGGCAAGACCGGCGATGGCGCGGGCATTCATGTGCAGATTCCGGTCAAGTTCTTCTATGACGTGATCCGCCGCACCGGGCACGAGCCGGACACCCACAAGCTGGTGGCCGTGGGTCAGGTGTTTTTGCCGCGCACCGACTTTGGCGCGCAGGAACGCTGCCGCACCATCGTCGAGGCCGAAGTGCTGCGGATGGGCCATTATATTTACGGCTGGCGGCATGTTCCGGTAGACACGACGGTTCTTGGCGACAAAGCCAACGCGACCCGTCCCGAGATTGAACAGATCCTGATCCGTTGCGAAAAGGACATTGATCAGGAACAGTTCGAGCGCGAGTTGTACATCATTCGCCGCCGCATCGAAAAAGCGGCAACGGCGGCGCAGATTCAGGGTTTGTATCTGTGCAGCCTGTCGTGCCGCAGCATCATCTACAAAGGCATGATGCTGGCCGAGCAGGTGGCGGTATTCTACCCCGACCTGATGGACGACCGTTTTGAGAGCGCTTTCGCGATCTATCACCAGCGCTATTCTACCAACACCTTCCCGCAATGGTGGCTGGCGCAGCCCTTCCGCATGTTGGCCCACAATGGCGAGATCAACACGTTGAAGGGCAACATCAACTGGATGAAATCGCACGAGATCCGGATGGCGTCGAACAACTTTGGCGACGCGGCCGAAGATATAAAGCCGATCATCCCGTCGGGCACATCCGATTCCGGCGCACTGGATGCGGTGTTTGAGGTGATGGTGCGGTCTGGCCGGTCGGCGCCGATGGCGAAAACCATGCTGGTGCCCGAAGCCTGGTCGAAATCGACCATCGATATGCCAAAAGCATGGGCCGATATGTATGCCTATTGCAACGCGGTGATGGAGCCGTGGGACGGCCCTGCAGCGCTTGCGATGACCGATGGCCGCTGGGTTTGCGGCGGGCTTGACCGCAACGGCCTGCGTCCCATGCGCTATGTTGTGACCGGTGACGGTCTGCTGATCGCAGGGTCGGAAGCTGGCATGGTGCCGGTGGACGAATCCACGATCCGCGAAAAGGGCGCGTTGGGGCCGGGGCAGATGATTGCCGTCGATATGAAAGACGGTAAGCTTTACCACGACGCGGCGATGAAAGATAAGCTCGCCGCATCAAATCCTTATGGGGAATGGATTGAGAGGGTTGTCGATCTGAACAGCCTGTTGCGCGACGTGCCAGAGCGCGCACATTTTGAAGGGGCCGACCTGCGCTGTCGTCAGATTGCCGCCGGTTTCACGGTCGAGGAACTGGAGCAGGTTCTGGCTCCGATGGCCGAAGACGGCAAGGAAATGATCGCCAGCATGGGCGATGATACGCCAGCCGCCGTGCTGTCGAGCGTCTACCGCCCGCTGTCGCATTTCTTCCGGCAGAACTTTTCTCAGGTCACCAACCCGCCTATCGACAGCTTGCGTGAAAGCCGGGTGATGAGCCTGAAAACCCGGTTTGGCAACCTTAAGAACGTGCTGGACGAAAGCTCTACCCAAACCGAGATTCTGGTGCTGGAAAGCCCGTTCATTGCCAATTCCGAGTTCGAGGTGATGTGCAGGCATTTTGGCGAACAGGTCGCCTATATCGACTGCACCTTCCCAGTGACGCAGGGTCTGGATGATCTGCGGCAGGGGTTGGAGCGTATCCGCGCCGAGGCCGAAGATGCCGTGCGGTCGGGTGCAAGCCATCTGGTGCTGACGGATGAACATCAGGGGCCGGATGCGGTGCCGATGCCGATGATTCTGGCCACAAGCGCCGTTCACAGCTGGCTGACGCGCAAAGGTTTGCGGACGTTCTGTTCCGTTAACGTGCGGTCGGCTGAATGTATCGACCCACATTACTTTGCGGTGCTGATCGGCTGCGGAGCCACCACGGTCAACGCTTATCTTGCGCAAGACAGCATTGCAGACCGCATCAACCGCGGCCTGCTGGACGGTAGCCTGACCGATGCAATGCGCCGCTACCGCGAGGCGATTGACGGCGGATTGCTGAAGATCATGTCCAAAATGGGCATTTCGGTGCTGTCGTCCTATCGCGGCGGTCTGAATTTTGAAGCAGTGGGACTAAGCCGCGCCATGGTGGCCGAGTATTTCCCTGGCATGCACAGCCGGATTTCGGGCATTGGTCTGCACGGCATTGAACAAAAGCTGGAAGAAGTTCACGCCAAGGGCTGGCTGGGCGGCGCAGATGTGCTGCCGATTGGCGGATTCTACAAGGCGCGGCGGTCGGGCGAAAAGCACGCTTGGGAAGCGCAGACGATGCACATGCTGCAAGCCGCCTGCGACCGCGCCAGCTTTGACATCTGGAAGCAATACACCGCCGCAATGCGGGCCAACCCGCCGATTCACATTCGCGATCTGCTGGATATCAAGCCTTTGGGTAAGCCCGTGCCGATCGAGGAGGTAGAATCGATCACCTCTATCCGCAAGCGGTTCGTGACGCCGGGCATGTCGCTTGGGGCGTTGGGGCCAGAGGCGCATAAGACGCTGAACGTCGCGATGAACCGTATTGGCGCGAAGTCTGACAGCGGCGAGGGCGGCGAAGACCCGGCGCATTTCCTGCCCGAAGCCAACGGCGATAACCCGTCGGCCAAGATCAAGCAGGTGGCTTCCGGGCGCTTTGGCGTGACGGCGGAATATCTGAACGCCTGTGAAGAGCTGGAAATCAAGGTTGCCCAAGGCGCCAAGCCGGGCGAGGGCGGCCAGCTGCCGGGGATGAAAGTCACCGAGCTGATCGCGCGCCTGCGGCATTCGACCAAGGGCGTCACGCTGATCAGCCCGCCGCCACACCACGACATCTATTCCATCGAAGACCTTGCGCAGTTGATCTATGATCTGAAACAGATCAACCCGCGCGCGAAGGTGACGGTGAAACTGGTGTCGTCGTCCGGTGTTGGCACGATTGCGGCAGGGGTGGCGAAGGCCAAGGCCGATATCATCCTGATCTCGGGGCACAATGGCGGCACCGGGGCATCGCCCGGCACCAGCATTAAATACGCTGGCCTGCCGTGGGAAATGGGCCTGACCGAGGCCCATCAGGTCCTGTCGATGAACAATCTGCGCGACCGGGTGACGTTGCGCACCGATGGTGGCTTGCGCACGGGGCGCGATGTGGTGATGGCGGCGATGATGGGGGCCGAGGAATACGGCATCGGCACCGCCGCGCTGATCGCCATGGGTTGCATCATGGTGCGTCAGTGCCAGTCGAACACCTGCCCGGTCGGCGTCTGCACCCAGAATGAAGAGCTGCGCAAAAAGTTCACCGGCACGGCGGATAAGGTGGTGAACCTGATCACCTTCTACGCGCAAGAGGTGCGGGAGCTGCTGGCCAGCATCGGGGCGCGGTCGCTGGATGAAATCATCGGGCGCGCTGATCTGCTGACGCAGGTTTCGCGTGGCGCCGCACATCTTGACGATCTGGACCTGAACCCGCTGTTGATCACCGTCGATGGCGCCAACCGGATCACCTATGACCGGTCTAAACCACGCAATGCGGTGCCGGACACGCTGGATGCGGAGATCATCCGCGATGGCGCGCGCTTCTTTGAAGAAGGCGAAAAGATGCAGTTGTCTTATGCCGTGCGCAACACGCACCGCACCATTGGCACCCGTGCATCAAGCCATATCGTGCGCAAGTTCGGTATGCGCAACACCCTGCAAAGTGACCATCTGACGGTGAAGCTGACCGGCAACGCCGGCCAGTCGCTGGGGGCCTTTGCCGCGCGCGGGTTGAAGCTGGAGGTGATGGGCGATGCCAATGACTATGTGGGCAAGGGTCTTTCGGGCGGCACGATCGTTGTGCGGCCGCTGATGTCCTCACCGCTGGAGGCGTCGGAGAACACCATCATCGGTAACACCGTGCTTTATGGTGCGACCGACGGTTATCTTTACGCCTCGGGGCGCGCGGGTGAACGGTTTGCTGTGCGCAACTCGGGTGCAAAGGTGGTGGTCGAGGGCTGCGGATCGAACGGTTGCGAATACATGACCGGCGGTGTGGCGGTGATCCTTGGCCGGATCGGGGCCAACTTTGGCGCAGGCATGACCGGGGGGATGGCTTATCTTTACGACCCCAAAGGCGTGGCCGAAGATTTCATGAACCTGGAATCTCTGGTCACCTGTGCCGTCAGCCATTCGCATTGGGATGCGCAATTGCGCGGCCTGATTGAAGCCCATGCGCACGAAACCGGCAGCCGCAAGGCCGCGGCGATCCTTGCGAACTGGGAGGCGGAACGCGCGAACTTCCTGCAGGTCTGTCCGAAGGAAATGCTGATCCATCTGCCCCATCCGCTGAGTGACGAGCCCGTGAAGGTTCCGGCAGAGTAAGGCAGAAACACGTCAAAAATCTATAAAACACCTAAAAACCCGGCGTCCGCAGCGCCGGGTTTTCTAAATTTCGACCGATCTATGCCGCATTGATCTGTCAGCGTTAGGCAACCTAACGGAACAGAGTACCAATGGCGATTTATACCGATCAGTTCTTCGTACTGGATCCTGGCAACCCGCCAGTGTCTGGCACAGAGTTGACAATGGTGTTGTTTGATATTGACGACATCGACAACAATAACTTCATCCAAACTGGTTCCGGCGACACGGTCGACGGGTTCGTTGTCACAGCTGTCTGGGTGAATGACACAATCACGGTAGTGATGGACGGGGTGACTGTTACAATTACCGGCGTCACGTTTTATCTTGAGGGTGGCCCCGCTGTATTCACCCCGACCGATGGCACTGTTCTTAGCAACGCGACGTTTGTCAGCTCGACATTTGTGACGGCAAGTACGGAAATCCCGGTCGGGTCTTTTGGACCGCCATGCTATGCGGCAGGCACGCTGATTGAGACTGCCACCGGCCTGCGTCTGGTGGAAGATCTGCAAGAGGGAGATATGGTCCTTACCCTTGACCATGGCTTGCAGCCCATCCGCTGGATTGGACGCAGGACCGTTTCAGGTTTGGAAGATTGGGCACCGATACGGTTCATGACAGGGACGATGGGCAATGATCGCCCGTTGCTTGTGTCGCCTCAGCATCGGATGCTTGTTCAGGGCTGGAAGGCAGAATTGTATTTCGGTCAAAGCGAAGTTCTTGTTGCCGCAAAGCACTTGGTCAACGGCGATACCATTCATTGCCAGCCGATGGATCGGGTGACGTATATGCATCTGTTGTTTGACCAGCACCAACTTATTTTTGCCGAAGGTGCGGTATCGGAATCCTTGCTTCCCGGCGATGAGATGTTGCGCGGCAATCCTGCAATGCAAAGAGAGATTCTGTATTTGTTCCCAGAGCTGCGGCTTTCCGATGAATGCAATGGGTGGGAACCTGCCCGCCCCTTGGCCCAAGGTCGGGAAAGCCGGGTGCTGAGGGTGGCTTGACCCTGCCCGCGCCATGAGGCCTATGATCAGGCATGGCAACCAGACCAAAGAACCCCCGCAAGCCTAAAGACCCTGCCGCCCTGCTGATGCCCGCACGCTCTGTGCGGCGGCGCGTGCTGCGCTGGGTGGCGCGTGGGTTTTTGGCCGTGGCGGGGGTGTTTGCGGTTCTGGTGCTGCTGTTTTCGTTCCTGAACCCGCCGGTGAATATTTATCAGTTGCAGGAATCCTCGCGTCTTGGGGGGATTCAGCGTGAATGGGTGGCCTGGGAGGATATCGCGCCGGTGATGGGCCGGTCTGCGGTGGCGGCAGAAGATGCGAATTTCTGCCTGCATTGGGGGTTTGATATGACCGCCATCCGCGCTGCCGTGGCGCAGGGCAGTAACCGCGGTGCATCGACCATCAGTCAGCAGGTGGTGAAGAACGTCTACCTTTGGCATGGCCGGTCGTGGCTGCGCAAAGCCATGGAAGGCGTGCTGACCCCGGCAGTCGAGTTGATATGGTCCAAGCAGCGGATTCTGGAAGTCTATCTGAACATTGCGGAATTTGACGAAGGCGTCTTCGGCGTGCAGGCGGCCGCACGGCATTATTTCAACGTGGATGCCCGCAATCTCAGCGCGCTGCAGGCCGCGCGGCTGGCGGCGGTGCTGCCCGACCCAAAGGGGCGCTCTGCGTCTAACCCGTCTAATTTCGTGCGCAACCGGACACGGTCCATCATTTCAGGGGCCGAGACGATTGCTGCTGACGGGCGCGATGCCTGTTTCAAATACTAACCGTGGCGAGGTCGCCAATCGCGCTTTTTGAGTATTTGAGCCAAGATGAAAGGGCTTGAACGCGGGTTTTTCAGCCGGGGCCATTGACGGCTGTGTGTTTTCCGCGATTGAAGGGGCGGAAGATGTGCCAAAGGGGGAAACCGCATGACATTTGATCGCAGCATCAAGATCGCACCGTCGATTCTGTCCGCAGATTTTGCCAATTTCGGTCTGGAATGTGAGGCTATTGAGGCGCAAGGCTGCGACTGGGTGCATGTTGATGTGATGGACGGACATTTCGTGCCCAACATCACTTTTGGCCCGGCGACTTGTGCTGCGATTCGGCCGCATATCAAGGGGGTGATGGATGTTCACCTGATGATTGCGCCGGTGGACGCCTATATCGAGGCCTTTGCGCAGGCAGGGGCTGATGTGATCAGCGCGCATCTGGAGGCCGGGCCGCACATTCACCGCACCTTGCAGGCCATTCGTGGTGCCGGGGCCAAAGCTGGGCTGGCGATCAATCCGGGCACCGGGATCGAGGATGTGGAGTATCTGCTGGACATGGTGGATCTGGTCTGCGTGATGACGGTGAACCCCGGTTTTGGCGGGCAGAAATTCATTCACTCGCAGGTCGAGAAAGTGCGGCGTTTGCGTGCGATGATCGGGGATCGGCCCATTCATATCGAGATTGATGGCGGCGTCACGGTGGACACGGCCCCGCTTGTCGCGGCGGCGGGGGCTGATGTGCTGGTTGCGGGGTCAGCGGTGTTCAAGGGTGGGGCGGTGGCAAACCCCGCGCCTTATGGCGACAACATCCGCGCGATCCGGGCGGCGGCTGTGGCGGCACTGTGAAGCGGCCGCATCTGGTCTTTGATCTGGATGGCACCTTGGTTGATTCCGCGCCGGATATCCACGCCGCTGTGGCGCGGATGCTGGCGGAGGAGGGCCAGGCGGCGCTGGATCTGGCAACGGTGACGTCGTTCGTGGGGAACGGATTGCCAAAGCTGGTGGAGCGGGTGATTGCCCATGTTGGTATGGATATGGCCCAGCATCCGCGCCTGACCAAGGCCACGCTGGACCATTACAATGCGGCCTCGTCGGATTTGACGCGACCCTATCCGGGGGTTGTGGCGGTGTTGTCTGAGTTGCAGGCGGCGGGGCATGTGATGGCAATCTGCACCAACAAGCCGGTGGCCCCGGCGCGGGCCATTCTGCGCGATCTGGGACTTCAGGGCTTTTTCAGTGTGGTGATCGGGGGTGACAGCCTGCCTGTGACCAAGCCAGACCCGGCCCCGCTGCACGCGTGTATTGCGGCGCTTGGCGGGGGGCCTGTCATCTATATCGGCGACAGCGAGGTGGATGCTGCGACGGCAGCGGCGGCCGGGGTGCCGTTTGCCTTGTTCACCGAAGGGTATCGCAAGACACCAGTGGCCGATTTGCCGCATGATGTGGCGTTTTCCGACTTTCACGCTTTGTCGGCCGTTCTGGCCGATATGCGCTTGGTTTGACCTGCCCCGGCGCTGCGGTCGCGGTTGCGCATTGATCCCCGGCACCTTGGCCTGTATTGGTCGCACAATCTTTTCACGGGTGCCCTATGATCCGCCTTTATCATTTTCCACTGTCTCCATTCTGCCGCAAGGTGCGCCTGACACTTGCGGAAAAGAAGCTGGAGGTGGAGTTGGTTGAGGAGCGGTATTGGGAGCCGACGCCCGATTTCCTGCGCCGCAACCCGGCGGGAAAAGTGCCGATCCTGAAGATGGAGCAAAAGACCCTGAGCGAAAGCCAGGCGATCTGCGAATATCTGGATGAGACGTTTCCCACCCCGGCACTTATGCCGCGCGATCCCGATGTGCGCTATGAAGTGCGGCGGATTTGCGCGTGGTTCGATGACAAGTTCCACGCCGAGGTGACGTCGAAGCTGCTGTATGAGCGGGTCAACAAAAAGGTGATGAAGCTTGGCTATCCGGATTCAAAGAATGTGAAGCAGGGCGCCGGGCGGATCAAATTCCATCTGGATTACATGGCGTGGATTCTGGATCAGCGGCGCTGGCTGGCCGGGGATACCATGACTCTGGCAGATTTCACTGCGGCGGCACATCTGTCTTGTCTGGACTATATCAGTGACGTGGACTGGAACCGGTCGGCCACGGTCAAGGACTGGTATGCCAAGATCAAGTCGCGCCCGAGTTTCCGCACATTGCTTGCTGATCAGGTGCCGGGGTTCCCGCCGCCGCAGCATTACGCCGATCTGGATTTCTGAGATACGATTCCGCTACGAGAAATCGGGAGCTGTTGCGGCGTTTGCGGACAGCGGACTCAGATGAGTATTTTTGCCAAGATGAAGTCAGGCTCGTTTTGTCAGGGACGCGATGTTCAGGGTTTGCAGAACCTTGGCCTCGATCTGGGCGGCATCCATGCCAGCGACGCGATACATTGCCTCGGGTGAGGCATGGTCGATGAAGGTGTCTGGCAGGACCATGGAGCGGAATTTGAGGCCGCTGTCGAAAATGGCTTCTTCTGCAAGCAGCTGAGCGACATGAGAGCCGAAGCCGCCGATCGCGCCCTCTTCGATGGTGATCAGCGCCTCGTGGTTGCGGGCAAGGTTCAGGATCATGTCGTGGTCGAGCGGTTTGGCAAAGCGGGCATCGACGACCGTAGGGGTAAGGCCTTTTTGCGCGAGACTTTCTGCGGCCTTGAGGGTTTCTGCCAGCCGGGTGCCGAAGGACAGAAGGGCCACGCGGTTGCCAGATTGGATCAGGCGGGCGCGGCCGATTTCCAGAGGGATGCCGCGGGTGGGGAGTTCGACGCCGACACCGTCGCCGCGCGGGAAGCGAAAGGCGATGGGGCCGTCGTCATGCGCCACGGCGGTTGCGACCATATGGGTGAGTTCTGCCTCATCACTCGCAGCCATCACCACAAAGCCGGGAAGGTTGGCAAGGAAAGCCACATCAAAGCTGCCCGCGTGAGTCGCGCCGTCTGCCCCGACCAGACCGGCACGGTCGATGGCAAAGCGGACGGGCAGGCGCTGGATTGCCACGTCATGCACGACCTGATCATAGCCGCGTTGCAGGAAGGTAGAGTAGATTGTGCAGAACGGTTTCATGCCGCCCGCCGCCAGTCCGGCACTGAAGGTGACGGCGTGTTGTTCTGCGATACCCACATCAAAGCAGCGGCGCGGGAAGCGGTCGGCGAACAGGTTGAGCCCGGTGCCATCGGGCATCGCGGCGGTGACGGCCACGATCTTGTCGTCGCGTTCAGCTTGCGCGATCAGGGATTGGGCGAAGACCTTGGTATAGCTGGGCGCGTTGGATGCCGCCTTGGCCTGCACACCGGTCAGTACATCGAACTTGCCCGTTGCGTGGCCTTTGTCACGCGCGGCTTCGGCCGGGGCGTAGCCCTTGCCCTTTTTCGTCAGAACATGCAGCAGAATCGGTCCGGTGGCGCGCGCCTTGGCGGTGCGCAGAATCGGCAAAAGCTGGTCAAGGTCGTGGCCATCAATCGGGCCGATGTAGGAAAATCCCAGCTCCTCGAACAGGGTACCGCCCATGGCCATACCCTTGAGCATTTCCTTGGCCCGGCGCGCGCCTTCCTGGAACGGTTGTGGCAGAAGGCCGAGAGCACCTTTGGCGGCGGCCTTGAGGTCTTGCAGCGGGGCTTCGGCATAGAGGCGGCTCAGGTAGCTGGACAGGGCGCCCACGGGCGCTGCAATTGACATCTCATTGTCATTCAGCACCACGAACAGCCGCTTTTTCAGGTGGCCTGCGTTGTTCATCGCCTCGAACGCCATGCCGGCGCTCATGGAGCCATCCCCGATCACCGCCACTGCATCGCCCGGATCGCCGCCAAGATCGGCGGCCATTGCAAAGCCCAAGGCCGCGCTGATGGACGTCGAGGAATGGGCCGCGCCGAACGGATCAAAGGGCGACTCTGACCGTTTGGTGAAGCCCGAAAGGCCGCCTTCGGTGCGCAGGGTGCGGATACGGTCGCGCCGCCCGGTCAGGATTTTATGCGGATAGCATTGGTGGCCGACATCCCAGATGATCTTGTCGCGCGGGGTGTCGAACACCGCATGCAGAGCGACGGTCAGTTCCACAACGCCCAGACCTGCGCCCAGGTGGCCACCCGTTACCGACACCGCCGAAATCGTCTCGGCGCGCAATTCATCGGCGAGTTGGCGCAGCTCACGGTCGGACAACGCCTTCATGTCAGAAGGCAGGGTAACGCGGTCTAGCAGCGGGGTGTTGGGTCGGTCGGTCATATCCTGCCTTTGGCCTTAGCTGTCACGCGCAATAACGAAACGAGCGGCGTCTATCAGGGTTTGGGCCTTGTCGCCATAGGGAGCAAGGTGGCCTGTTGCCTCTGCGACCAGATCGCGCGCTTTTGTGCGGGCACCGTCCAGCCCGAGCAGGGAAACAAAGGTGGCTTTGCCGGCCTGCGCGTCCTTGTGCAGGCGCTTGCCGGTCTGCGCCTCATCCCCGGTTTCGTCCAGTATGTCATCGGCGATCTGGAACGCCAGACCAAGGGCGGTGGCATAGCCGCGCAAGGGGGCCGTATCGGCCCCGGCGATCACCGCCCCCGCCTCTGCCGACCAGCGGATGAGTGCCCCGGTCTTGCCGGCTTGCAGCCGTGTGATCTGGTCCAGCGACAGTGGCGCGTTTGCGGTTTCGGCGGCGATGTCCAGCGCCTGCCCAAGCACCATGCCGTCGGCGCCTGAGGCAAAGGCCAGACCCTGCACAAGGGCAATGCGGGTGTCGCCCGTTCCAAGCGCCGGGTCGCATAGCAATTCAAATGCCAGTGTCTGGAGGGCGTCTCCGGCCAGAACGGCGGTCGCGTCATCCCACTTCACATGCACCGTGGGCTGGCCCCGGCGCAGGTCGTCATCGTCCATGCAGGGCATGTCATCATGCACAAGGCTATAGGCGTGCAGGCATTCGACAGCCGCTGCCGCGCTGATGGCGCGATCGGGCGCGATGCCGAACAGCGCGGCACTTTCCAGCACCAGAAATCCGCGCAGACGTTTGCCCCCGGCCACGGCATAGCGCATCGCTTGTATCACGGGTTCGTCGGCCCGGTCCGTCAGGGCAATATCCAGGCGCTGCTGGATCAGCCCTGCCGCGCCCGAAAGAGCAAGGGCAAAGCTCACATCCCCTCCACCGGGGTTGTGCCGATAGCGCGACCTTCGGCGGCGCGGATCAGGTCCACTTTTTCTTCAGCAGATTTCAGCTTGGCCTCGCAATGCGCCTTCAGATCGGCTCCGCGTTGATACAGCGAAATCGACGCCTCCAGCGCGACATCGCCACGCTCTAGCTGGCCCACCACTTGCTCTAGTGCGGCCATCGCTTCTTCAAAGCTCAGCTCGGCTACAGGTTTGTCGGTCATGCGGCTTGCCTTCCCAATTCTGTCACATGCGCGGCCACACAATCGGCCAACGCCTCCAGATCATAGCCGCCCTCCAGCGACGATACCACCCGGCCTGCGCAGCATTCATCCGCCAGATCGCAGATCGCCCGAGTCAGTCTGGCGAAATCTTCGGTGCGCCAGTTCAGCCCGGCCAAAGGGTCATCGTGATGTGCATCAAATCCGGCGCTGATCAGGATCAGTTCCGGCTTCCACTGCCGCAAATCCTCAAGCACTGGCTGCCACGCGGCCCACATTGCGGCGCCGTCCGAGCCCTCACGCAAGGGCAGGTTGGTGATCTGTCCGTGCGCCCCGCGTTCCTGCACCTGCCCCGACCCCGGATACAGCGGCATCTGGTGGCTGGAAACAAACCGCACTCGTGGCTCTTGCCACAACAGATCCTGTGTGCCGTTGCCGTGGTGCACGTCGAAATCCAGCACCGCCACGCGGGTCAGTCCATGCACATCAAGCGCCCGCATTGCCCCGATGGCCACTGTGCCGAACAGGCAAAAACCCATGGCGGTTTCCCGCTCGGCGTGATGGCCCGGCGGGCGTGCGGCAACAAAGGCGCGGCCGTCTTTGTTCACCACATGATCTACCGCCGCACAGATGCCGCCCACGCCGCGCAATGCCGCAGTGAAAGACCCCGGCGACAGGAATGTATCGCCATCCACCTGCGCCCAGCCCTGTTTCGGGACCGCCGCCCGGATACGATCGACATAGGGCTGGGGATGGCAGCGCAGTATATCGGCTACGTCGCCCAAAGGGGCCTCGCGCCGATCAGTCGCATGCCCAAGCAAGCCACGCTCTACCGCTTCCAGCCGCGCCACCTGTTCCGGGTGACCGGGTGGCGTGACGTGCGACAGACAGTCTTGGTGCGTCAGAATCAGAACCATAAATTTCTCGCGGCGCTGTCGCGCGCCCTAGTCGTTGATATCACGATCCCACAGCCGGATCTGCCCTTTGCGCACACCCAGGACCCGGCGCAGCACAAGCCAGGCGACCAGCGACGCCACGGAAAACACCAGCAGCAACAGCGCCAGACTGCCGCCCAGCACCCCAAGTCCAAGACCTGCGCCGACCACAACCGCGCCGATGGCAAAGCCGACAAAGATATAGCCCGGCGCCAGCACCTCCAGCACGCCAAGGGCAAAGCCTGCGACGATCCAGACCCACCAGACCGCCCACATTAGCCGCGCCCCTTCAGCATTTTGAACGCGTCGGCAAAGGCATCAAGCGCCTGCGCCGGCACCAGAATGGTCTGCTTGCCCGGCCCTTGTGCCACCTTGGCCAGCGCATCCACCTGCGCAAGGGCAAGCTGATACTGCGCCGCTTCCAGCCCGGACTCCTTGATCGCGATGGCAATGGCCGATGTGGCATAGGCCTCGGCATCCGCCGTCACCCGCTTGGCCTTGGCCTGCTGTTCTGCGGCATAGAGATCAGCGTCAGCCGCCAGTTCGACAGACCGCTTCTTGCCCTCGGCCTCCATCACCTGCGCGCGACGGGCACGCTCGGCGTTCAACTGCTGCAACATCGCGGCGCGGGTCTGTTCATCAAGGTTCACGTCCAGAATTTCAGCCCGCGTTACCTCGACCCCCCAGTCATCGACCATGGCCGTCACCTGTTCACGCACCCGCTCGATCAGTTGCGCGCGGTTCGACTGCACTTGATCCAATTCGATCTTGCCGATCTCGCTGCGCACAATCCCGGCCACTGTGGTTGCAATCGCGCCATCGACATCACGGATGCGGTAAACGGTCTTTTCCGGCTCGGTTATGCGGTAAAACACCGATGTTTCCACCTTTACCAGCACGTTGTCTGCGGTGATGGCGTCTTGGCTGGCGGTCGGCAACTGGCGCTCCAGAATGGAAATCTTGTGCGCCACCCGGTCCAGAAACGGCACCACAAAGTTGATCCCTGGCCCCAGAACCGACCGCAAGCGGCCAAAGCGTTCCACCACATGTTTTTCTGACTGAGGCACGATGCGCACGCCCAGAAAAATGGACAGGATGATAAAGGCCGCAATGGCCAGAAACACTGCATTGCCGCCCAAAAACTGTTCAAAACCCATGAAAGAACGCTCCGCTTCTTCAATTTCCACGGATGAGGATGGCGATTTCCCCGGTCAGAGGCAAGGGTGGGGATAATCTTGCGCCATCTGCGGGATGAGACGTTCATTCTTCGCATGATTCTTAATCACACCAAACTTTCTTCCAACAAACACGATCTTGACGGTCAACTCTTCGAAACAAAGCAAAAACCTTCGTCATCTTTGCCAGAATATCCCCGCGTATTCGATGCATCTTCGCTAGGTCACACAATTTGCGAAAGGTTCGCCCATGAAAATCGTCATCCTCGGCTCTGGCGTCATCGGCGTGACCTCGGCATGGTATCTGGCGCAGTCCGGGCATGAGGTGACGGTGATCGACCGTCAGCCCGCCGCCGCATTGGAAACCAGCTTTGCCAACGCGGGTGAAATCAGCCCCGGCTATTCGGCGCCATGGGCGGCACCCGGCATTCCGATGAAGGCGCTGAAGTGGATGTTCATGGAACACGCCCCGCTGATCGTGAACCCAAAGCTCGATCTGGCCAAGATCCGCTGGATGCTGCAAATGCTGGGCAACTGCACCTCTGCCGCCTATGCGGTCAACAAGGGCCGCATGGTGCGTCTGGCTGAGTATTCCCGCGATTGCCTCACCGATCTGCGCGCCACCACCGGCATTTCCTTTGACGAACGCCAGCAAGGCACGCTGCAATTGTTCCGCACGCAAAAGCAAGTGGATGCAGCTGCCAAGGATATCGACGTTCTGCGTCAGGGCGGTGTCCCGTTTGAAGTGCTCGATACGCAGGGCTGCCTCGCTATCGAACCGGGCCTCGCCGATGCGGCGGGCAAGATCGCTGGTGGACTGCGCCTGCCCAAGGATGAAACAGGTGATTGCTTTAAATTCACCCAAGGCCTCGCCGCGCGTGCCGCCGAGGCTGGCGTGACCTTTCGCCACGGTGTCAGCATCACCCAGCTGAACCGCACGGGCGACCGGATCACCAGCGTCACCACGTCTGAAGGTGAGGTCACCGCCGATGCCTTCGTGCTGGCGCTCGGCTCCTATTCGCCGAAGCTCGCCGCTGATCTGGGGCTGCGCTTGCCGGTCTATCCGGTCAAAGGCTATTCCATCACCGTCCCCGTTACTGATGCCAGTCGCGCCCCGATTTCCACCGTCATGGACGAGACCCACAAGATCGCTATTACCCGGCTTGGAGACCGCATCCGCGTTGGTGGCATGGCTGAAATCGCAGGCTATAACCTGTCGCTTTCGGATAAGCGCAAGCGCACCCTGCAACATTCGGTCGAAGACCTGTTCGGCGGCGCGGGCGACCAGTCGCAAGCGACCTTCTGGGCCGGTCTGCGCCCGATGACCCCCGACGGCACCCCAATTGTGGGCCGCTCGCCTGTGGCCAACCTGTTCCTGAACACCGGCCACGGCACCCTTGGCTGGACCATGGCCGCCGGATCGGGCCGCCTTCTGGCAGATATCGTGTCTGACCGCGCGACAGAAATCGAAAGCCGCGACCTTGGCTTTGACCGCTACCGCAAACCCGCCAAAGCCGCCCGGCCCGTTTTGCACCCGGCCCCGGCACGCTGACCCTTTCGCATTGCTGCTTGCCAAATACTCCCGCCGGAGGCTTCCCCGGACGCCCCCGGCGTTCCCGTTTTTCCCCTGTGCGCCCCGGCCACAACGGGCTATGCTGCCGGCATCATGCCCGCCCTGTGCCGCGATTGCCTGACCACCTTTGACACGCCCCCACAGCGGGGCCGCTGTCCGTCCTGCCGCAGCCCACGACTGCTGTCGCATCCTGATCTTTTCACCCTCTCCATTGCGCATATGGATTGTGACGCCTTCTACGCCTCGGTGGAAAAGCGCGACGATTCCGCGCTGGCCGACAAACCTCTGATCGTTGGCGGCGGCACCCGTGGCGTGGTCTCTACCTGCTGCTACATTGCCCGCATTCATGGCGTGCGCTCGGCGATGCCGATGTTTCAGGCGCTGAAGCTTTGCCCCGAGGCGGTTGTCGTTAAGCCGCGCATGGCCCGCTATGTCGAGGTCAGTCGTCAGATCCGGGCGATGATGGAGGATATGACCCCCACCATAGAACCCCTGTCACTGGATGAAGCGTTTCTGGATCTTAGCGGCACCGCCCGCCTGCATGGCGCGCCCCCCGCCGTTTTGCTTGCCCGGCTTACCAGGCGGATGGAGGATGAGTTGGGCGTCAGCGGGTCGGTTGGCCTTGCCCACAACAAGTTTCTGGCGAAAATTGCGTCCGACCTCGACAAGCCGCGTGGGTTTTCGGTGATTGGCCCGACCGAGACGGAAGCCTTTCTGCGCCCTAAACCCGTGCGCATTCTGTGGGGGGTTGGCAGCGCGATGCAGGCCGCATTGGAGCAGGCGGGCATCCGCACCATTGCAGACCTGCTGCGCTGGGACCGCGCCGACCTGACCACGCGTTTTGGCCAGATGGGCGACAGGCTTTGGCACCTCGCGCGCGGGCAGGACAGCCGCCGTGTGGTGCGGGATGAAAAGTTGAAATCCATCTCGAAGGAAACGACGTTCTTTCAAGATACCTCTGACCCTGATCTGCTTGATGGCCACCTTTGGCGCTTGTCTGAACAGGTGGCGGACCGGGCCAAGGCCAAGGCTCTGGCCGGGCGCACGGTCACGCTGAAGCTGAAGCGCGGTGACTTTCAGACCGTTACCCGTCGCCACGCGCTGTCAGACCCGACCCAGATCGCCGACCGCATCTACCGCACCGCCCGCGACCTGTTCGACCACTCGGGTACGCAGGGTCCGTTCCGTCTGATCGGTGTGGGCATTTCTGACCTTGCGACAGAGGATCAGGCCGACCGGTCCGGCGACCTGCTGGACCCTGACGCAGGGAAGCGGGCCAAGGCCGAGCGCGCCGCTGACGCGATCCGGGCGCGCTTTGGGGCAGAGGCGATCATCAAGGGCAGGGCTCTGCGATAAGACACAAATGGAACGCTGTCGCTATTCTGCCGCCAGCGGAACGCGGAGGCGACCTATCCCGGCAATCTCGGCGATGACGCCGGAGATCAACGCCTGAAACGACTCAAAATCTGCGGAAGGCACGATCCGCGCTTCGTCCATATACAGCGCCCGGTCAATCTCGACCTGCACCACATGAAACCCGCGTGACGGGCGGCCATAGGTCTGCGCGATGTAGGCGCCGGCAAAGGGGGTGTTGCGTGACACCCGCAATCCGGCGCGCCGGAAGGCGGCTTCTACCTGATCCATCACATCGCGCGTGGCGGTGGCACCGAATCGGTCGCCCAGAACCACTTCGGGCCGGGCAAAGCCGGGGCGGGAATGAGTCTCGATCGCCTCATGCGGCATCGAATGGCAGTCAATCAGCACGGATTGCCCAAACTGTGTATGGCTGTCATTGGTCAAACGTCGCAAGGCTGCGTGATAGGGTTGCCAATGGCTGCGAATCCGCGCCTCGGCCTCCTGCAGCGACATCTTTCCGCGGTAGATCGCGCGTCCACCTGACACGACGCGGGGAATCACCCCAAGGCCAGACGCGACACGCGGGTTGTGCGGGCTGCGCGCCACACCTTCGACCACGGACGAATCCATCTCATCCGCCGCCCGGTTCAGATCTATGAAGGCGCGCGGCGCGCAAGCGGCGATTAGGGGCGCGCCGAAATCGGTGGCAGACCGAAACAGATCATCCACAAAGGCATCTTCAGAAGACCGGATCGTGTGGGCATCCAGAACGGAATTGGCCAAAAACGCAGGCGGGTAGGCCCTACCACTGTGCGGTGACGAGAAAACCACGGGCGTTTCCCGGCGTTTCGGCTGATAGAGGGTAAAGGCGTCGCTTTGCACTGCTGTCTCCCATTGCGCCCTGTTATAGCTGGCTTTGCCGAAATGCCAAAAGCCTTGATTGCAAATAAGGGGCGGGTTGAAAGGCTCTTGCGGCCACGGGCGCAACTGGCTATAGACCCCCGCACACCGACGCGGTTCCTCCCGCGTCCTTTTCTTTGGGGCGTTTGGGGATTGCGGCAGTAGCGTGGGCGGTTAGCTCAGCGGTAGAGCACTACGTTGACATCGTAGTGGCCACTGGTTCGATCCCAGTACCGCCCACCATTCACCGCTCCCATTTTTGGGGGTCATTGTTTTCAACTGGCGCGTGATGCGCCGCGACCAAGGAAAGAGACGACCATGAAAGTCGCCAACTCGCTCCGTTCGCTGAAGACGCGTCACCGTGATTGCCAGGTCGTGCGCCGCAAAGGCCGCGTCTATGTGATCAACAAGACGCAAAAGCGCTACAAGGCCCGTCAGGGCTGATTTCGCTTGCAGCGACATAAGAACAAAGACCGCTACGGGCATCCGGGCGGTCTTTTTCTTTATGTGCTTGCCGATGGCGCTGGTGGGGTTAAATCTGAAACATGTTCACAGTCTCTCAGGTCCGGATTTTTGCTACGCTTGTCGCCTCGGCCACACTTGGTCTGGCGATGACGCTGGCCAATGGTATTCCGCCTGACACTTCGGCCTTTGTGCGAACGCTGTTGCCTATGATGTTTGGGGCTGGTTTGGCGCAATGGCTGCTGTTTGTGCAGTTCGCGCGCAAGCCGGGCATGTTTGGTCTTGGGCTTGATCTGGCTTTGTGGCTGGTGCTGATCGCCCTTGCAGGTCTGTTCGCCGGCACGCTTATCATGCCCGGTGCCGGGTCGGTTCTGGGTCCGATGGTCACGCTGTCACTGCCACTTCAGTCGCCGCTTGCCGCGCTGATTTATGCGCTGGGTGCGGCGCTGGGCATCGGCCTGATGCGCCGTGACAAAGCGCGTGCGTTGCTGCAACCGTCAGAGTGAGGCAACGGGCACCCACCCCGACTGGTGCGGCCCGAGTCGCGCCCACCGTTGGGATGGACAGCGGCCCGCTCGCCGCCTAGGCTTCGCGAGAGTCGACCGGAGGTCATTATGCCGCTGCCCCTTGCCCCGCTGTTTCCCTTTGTCCTGCGAATTGGCGCGGTGGCGGCGCTGGGCTTTTTTGCCCAACGCCTGATCCGGCGGCACGGTCAGATTGGCCGCACCGACCATCGTGCCGAGGAAGCGCTGGATGATCTGGGCGAAGGTCTGACGTCGCACCGGCCTCGCGATGTGGCGGGTCAGCGCAATGTCAGCTTTCGCCTGCGCCGGACGATTCGCTTCGGTGGCAAGATCTATGAACTGGATGCGGGAGCCATGGCCCGCCTGCGTCTGCGGGAAACAGAATGAAACTATACCACTCGCCGACCTCTCCGTATGTCCGCAAGGTCATGGTGCTGATTGCTGAAACCGGACTTTCCGGAATCGAGATGGTTGAAGTGTCTGGCACCCCGATCGCGCCGGATGCCGGTGTGGTGGAGCGCAACCCCTTGGGTAAAATCCCTGCACTGGAGCGAGATGACGGGCCAACATTATATGACAGCCGGGTCATCTGCCAGTTTCTGAACGCAAGAGCCGGGGCAGAGCTTTACCCTGCCGCGCCCCGGTTGTGGGATACGCTGACCGTCGAGGCCACTGCCGATGGCATGCTGGATGCGGCCCTTTTGATGGTTTACGAATCGCGCATCCGGCCAGAAGACAAACGCTATGCACCATGGGTCGAGGGGCAGTGGACAAAGATCGCCCGCGCGCTTGATGTGCTGGAAACGCGCTGGATCGACCATCTGAACGCCCAATTGGATATGGGCCAGATCGCCACTGCCTGCGCCCTGGGTTATCTGGACTTTCGTCACGCCAGCAGAAACTGGCGCAAGGGTCATGCGCGCCTTGCCGAATGGGAGGCCGGCTTTTCCGAGCGCGCCTCTCTGCGCGCCACTGTGCCGCCAGGCTGATCGGGGGTCTGAGCGCTGGGGGACGGGTGCCGCCTCTGGGGGCTTCGAGCCCCCGGTCGGCGGCGTTGGCACGGGCTGC
Source organism: Pseudotabrizicola sp. (assembly GCF_030684215.1). Taxonomy (GTDB): domain Bacteria; phylum Pseudomonadota; class Alphaproteobacteria; order Rhodobacterales; family Rhodobacteraceae; genus Pseudotabrizicola. Next base: position 45,974 of record NZ_JAUXOV010000077.1, on the reverse strand, counting down.
GGTCAAGGGCGCTGTCACGGTGGCAGAGGCTGTCCAGTGTTGCGTGGCCGTGGGTTCTTTGAGTATTTTTGCCAAGATGAATGGGGAGCGCGACGCTTTGGCCGGGCATTTCGGTGACACTGGCCCGGTTTGCGGCGAAGGTTGCGCGCTACGTCTTGTCGCAGGGGGTTGATCATTGCGGGGGCCAAAGCACCCTTTGCGACATGCTGGCCGCGTTTAATCAGCCACAGGCAACGAAATAACGGTTCAATCCGTGTCACATGCGCCGTATTGTCCGCTAGACGCCGGGTCTTGCCTTGGCTAATAAACCGATCGGCAGGGTCGTGGGCAACCATAGACCCAGAATCTTTATGGGTCGCAGTGAATGCGTCCTTGAAAGGGAGAATATCTCGTGTCCCACGCAGAAGACAACGCAGGCACCCGCAGGGATTTCCTGTATTACGCAACCGCCGGGGCCGGGGCTGTTGCCGCCGGTGCCGCCGTCTGGCCGCTGGTTGACCAGATGAACCCTTCGGCCGACGTTCAGGCCTTGTCGTCGATTTTCGTCGATGTTTCGGGTGTTGATGTTGGCGCGCAGCTGACCGTCAAGTTCCTTGGCAAGCCGGTGTTCATTCGCCGCCGGTCCGAGTCCGAGATCGAGGCTGCCCGCGCCACAACGCTGGATCAGCTGAGCATCGACAAGATGGCGCAGAACCCGAACAAGCCCGGCGCGGATGCGCTGGACCAGAACCGCACGCTGGATGATGCCGGTGAGTGGCTGGTGATGATCGGTGTGTGCACCCATCTGGGCTGTGTGCCGATCGGTGATGGTGCCGGTGAGTTTGGCGGCTGGTTCTGCCCCTGCCACGGGTCGCATTACGACGAAGCGGGCCGCATCCGCAAAGGCCCCGCACCGCGCAACCTCGATATTCCGTTGGCGTCTTTCGTCGACGATTCCACGATCAAGCTGGGATAAGGACAACCAACCATGGCCGGAATTCCGCACGACCATTACGAGCCCAAAACTGGTGGAGAGAAGTGGCTGCACAAGCGCCTTCCCATCGTCGGGCTGCTTTACGACACGCTGATGCTGCCCACACCTAAGAACCTGAACTGGATGTGGATCTGGGGCATCATCCTGACCTTCTGTCTTGCGCTGCAGATCATCACCGGCATCGTGCTGGTCATGCATTACACGCCGCATGTCGATATGGCCTTTGCTTCGGTTGAGCATATCATGCGCAACGTCAATGGCGGGCATATGCTGCGCTATTTGCACCAGAACGGCGCGTCGCTGTTCTTCATCGCGGTTTATCTGCACATCTTCCGCGGGCTTTACTACGGGTCGTACAAAGCCCCGCGTGAAGTCACCTGGATTATCGGTATGTTGATCTATCTGGCGATGATGGCGACTGCGTTCATGGGGTATGTGCTGCCATGGGGCCAGATGTCGTTCTGGGGGGCCACCGTTATTACCGGCCTGTTCGGCGCGATCCCCGGCATTGGTGAGCCGATCCAGACCTGGCTGTTGGGCGGTCCTGCCGTCGACAATGCCACGCTGAACCGGTTTTTCTCACTGCACTATCTGCTGCCTTTCGTGATTGCGGCACTTGTGGCGGTTCACATCTGGGCCTTCCACACAACGGGCAACAACAACCCCACCGGGGTTGAGGTGCGCCGCGGATCGAAGGAAGAAGCAGAGCGCGATACCGTGCCGTTCTGGCCCTACTTCGTGATCAAGGATCTCTTTGCACTGGCCGTGATTCTGGCGGTGTTCTTCGCGATTGTCGGCTTCATGCCAAACTATCTTGGCCACCCAGACAACTATCTGGAAGCGAACCCGCTTTCGACGCCTGCGCATATCGTGCCGGAATGGTACTTCCTGCCATTCTACGCGATCCTGCGCGCCTTTACCGGCGAAGTCTGGGTCGTTATCGCGGCGGAATGGATCACCTTTGGCATCGTTGACGCCAAGTTCTTCGGTGTATTGGCGATGTTCGGCGCGATTGCGGTGATGGCTCTGGCGCCTTGGCTGGACACGTCGTCGGTGCGCTCGGGCCGCTATCGCCCGATGTTCAAATGGTGGTTTGCGCTGCTGTGCGTCGACTTCATGGTGCTGATGTGGGTGGGTGCGATGCCTGCAGAAGAGCCCTATGCCACCATCTCGCTGATCGCCTCGGCCTATTGGTTCGCTTACTTCCTTGTCATCCTTCCGCTGTTGGGTGTCATTGAAAAGCCGCTGCCACAGCCTGCGACCATCGAAGAAGACTTTAATGCCCACTACGCCCCGCCGTCTGCCTCGGCAGCCGTGCAGCCGGCCGAGTGAGAAAGGAACTGACTGACATGATCAGGAACATCGCACTCACCGCCACCACCGCCCTTGCCCTTTCGGCAGGGGTGGCACTGGCTGCCGGTGGTCATGCTGAAATCACCGACTATGCCTTCGCTCATGAAGGGCCGTTCGGTAAGTTCAACGAAAGCCAGCTGCAACGTGGCCTTCAGGTTTACACCGAGGTCTGCGCTGCCTGCCACGGTCTGAAATACGTGCCAATCCGCAGTCTGTCCGATGCGGGCGGCCCGGCTATGCCCGAAGATCAGATCCGCGCCTATGCCACGCAGTTTACCGTGACCGACCGGGAAACCGGCGAAGACCGTGACGGCGTTCCGACCGACCATTTCCCGGTTTCGGGAATGGAAGGCGCGCCGGACCTGTCCTTGATGACCAAGGCCCGTGCAGGGTTCCATGGGCCTTACGGCACCGGCATCAGCCAGTTCTTCAAAGGGATCGGCGGGGCGGAATACACCTATTCGATCCTGACGCATTACGATGAAGAACCCGCCTGCGCCCCTGATGGTGTTGATGGGTTCTACTATAACTCGGCCTTCCCGAATGGCAGCGTTCCCGACAGCTGCAAGGACGACCATGGCGTGGCCACTATCCCCGGCAGCTGGATCTCGATGCCAAACCCGCTGAGCGACGATCTGGTGACATATGCCGACGGCACCCCGGCCACCGTGTCAAATATGGCGGCAGATGTGACCTCGTTCCTTGTCTGGGCGGCAGAGCCAAAGATGATGGCGCGCAAGGAGGCCGGCTTCAAAGCTGTGATCTTCCTGATCGTGCTGTCGACCTTGCTCTATCTGACCAACAAGAAGATCTGGGCGAACATCAAAGGCAAAAAGCTGGCCTGATTTATCAGGACCGTTTCAAGGAAAACCCCGCCAGTGGCGGGGTTTTTTCATGGGTCACCCCAGATAGGCCCGCAGTGCAGGCGGCGGGTCTGCAAACAACACCGCTGTCTCTACCGGTGCATGAGCCACACCCTCTGCCACCAGCACCGTGAGCGCGGCAAAGGCCCGAGCATCGGCCGGGTCATGTGTGACCATCATCACCAAAGCGCCGGTTTCATCCGCAATCTCGCCCACCAGCGTCAGCATTTCGGCCTTTAGGGCCGGGCCAAGCGCGGCAAAGGGTTCGTCCAGCAACAGCACTGGCCGCGCCCGCAGCAAGGCCCGCGCCAGAGACGCCCGCCCGATCTGCCCGCCCGACAGTTGCGGCGGTTTGCGCGCGCCCATGCCTGCCAGCCCTACCCGGTCCAGCACCGTATCAACCTGGGCCTTTTGTGCTGCGGAAAGCCGTAAATCTGGACGCAGTCCAAGACCAAGGTTCAGCGCCAGCGTCAGATGCGGAAACAGGTTCTGGTCTTGAAACAGGATCGTCACCGGACGCGCACCAGGGTTCAACGGCCCCAGATCCGCCCCCTGCCACAGGACGCGCCCCCTTCGTGGCGCAAAGAATCCGGCGACTGCTGAAAGCAGCGTCGACTTCCCAGCGCCCGAGGGCCCGATCACCGCCACGCGCGCACCAGCACCAACCGACCAATCCACGGTCAGCCGAAAATCATCCTGTGCCAGCAGGACATCGTCAAACTGTAGCATAGCGCCGCCCCCACCAATCAAACGCCCAGAACAGGCCAAAGCTGATCACCACCAGCAGCAATGCCGCACCTGCGGCCGTATCCATCCGATACGCCCCCATCAACCGCTGCACTACCAGCGGCAGGGTTGCGGTCTGATCGGATGCAAACAGAGCGATTACCCCCAGATCCCCCATCGACAAGGCCGCCGCCAGCCCTGCGCCAAAGCCCAAGGGCCGCGCCAGTCGTGGCACGGCGACCAGCCTGAGCCATGAGATCCCCTGCAAACCCAGACTCTCGGACAGCCGCCCGTAGTCGGCCCGCAAGACCCGCGCCTCGGGCAACAGTAGCCGATACACAAACGGCAGCGACATTGCGACATTCACCGCAACTGTCACGGGCAGCGCAAGGCTTGACGGCGCGGCCCAAGGCTGAACCAGCAAGAACAACCCGGTTCCCAAAACCAACCCGGATGTGGCCAGCGGCAGCAGCGCCACGGCGTCTATCACGCCAGCCCCCCAGCGCGCGTCGGAAACCCGGAGCGCAAGGGCAAGTGCGGTCGCCACCGTCACCCCTGTTGATGCCAGCGCCACCGTCACCGATCGGCCCGCCGCCGCCCAGACTGCATCGGGCAATTCCAGCAGTCCCGGTAGACCTCGCACTGCGATTGTTCCCAGTGGCAGCAGCAAAAACACCGCCGTGCCGCCAATCGCAAGGCCATCGGCCAGCAGCGGCCCCACGCCTTGTGCCCGCAAGACCGGAGCCCGGTCCAGACCAGCGCCGAAACCGGCCTGAGTAACCACATGCCAAACCAGCACCGCAACCAGCGCACACAGCGCAAACTGTAGCCCAGCCAGAAGTGCTGCGCGGCCAAGATCAAAATCGAATCGCACCGCCTGATAGATCGCAAGCTCTACCGTCGTTGCCTTTGGCCCGCCGCCCAACGTCAAGGCCACGGCAAAACTGGTGAGGCAGATCACGAAGATTACCGCAAACGCCCCTGGCAAGATCGCGCGCAGCATCGGCACCTCCAGATGCCGCGTGACCTGTGCCGGGGCAAATCCGAGCGATTCGGCCAGCCGGAACCGCTCGGCGGGAATTGCCTGCCAGCCTTGCAGCACCATACGCACTGCCAGCGGCAGGTTCAGGAACACATGCGCCAGAATCACCCCCTGTGCGCCATAGACCGACAGCGGCGGCACCCCCACAGCCGCAAGCGCCTGATTGGCCAGCCCCGACCGGCCAAACACTGCTATCAATCCCATCACTGCAACAATGGTCGGCAGCAAGAATGGGGCGCCCATCAGCGTGATCAGCACCTCACGCCCGACAAACCGTCGCCGCGCCAACGCCCGTGCCACCGGCACCGCCAGCACACAAGATACCACCGCCGACACAAGCGCCTGCCACAGCGTAAACCACACTGCCTGCCCGTCGCCTGGCGCGAAGGCGGGCCAAGTGCTGGCCCGCATCAGCACCGCACCCAGCGGCAACAGCACCAGCGCCGCGACACAAACCGCGGCACCTGTGCCGATTACTGCGACAGGGCCGCGCGCCATTCCTCGACAGCCTCCACCCGAAGGGCTTCTGCGGCATCTTCCGTAAGGAACAACACCTTTTCAGGCAGCGGCAGGTCAGACCAGCCCTCTGGCCAATCGGCTTGCGGCAGGGCGGCGGGCAGTGACCAGTTGGCGGCAGGCACCGTCTTCTGGAACTCTGATGTCAGCACCCATGCCAGGAATTTGTCTGCCAGCTCTGGCTGATCGGTTCCGGCAATCTTGCCCACGGTTTCCGCCATGAAATAATGCCCTTCGGGAAACAGCGCAGCCTGTTTGCTCAGGTCATTTTCGGCCATGATATGATAGGCTGGCGAGGTGGTGTAGCTCAGGACCATGTCCGCCTCGCCACTGGTGAACAGACCATAACTTTCGGACCAGTCCTTGGTCACGGTCAGGATGTGCGGTGCCAAATCCGACCAGAAAGCTCCGGCCTGATCGCCGTAAACCGACTTCACCCACAGCACGAGCGCAAGGCCCGAGATTGAGGTGCGCGGGTCCTGGATGACCACTGTCACACCATCCGGCAGGTCTCGCATCGCAGCGAGCGTGGCGGGGGGGCTGGTCAGGCGCGTAGTGTCATAGATGAACGCGGTGTGCCCCCAGTTGAAGGGCAGGAACGTGTCATCGGGCCATGCCACAGGCAGGGTCAGGGCTGCCAGATCCTGTCCGTGCGGACCAAAGAATCCGGCCTCGCGGGCCCGCGCCAAAACATCCGTGGTCAACCCGATCACAACATCGGCCTGTGTCCGCTGGCCTTCCAGCATCAGCCGGGGCAGCAAGTCACCTGTCGAAAATTGCAGATCACAGGCACAAAACGCCTCGAAGCCCGCCTCGATGGCCGGGCCGGGCCCCCATTCCGAGGTAAAGTAGTCGCCCGCATAAACAGTCAGGACAGGCGTTTCCGCGCTCGCCGCAAGGGCGATGCAGGAAAGGCCGGTCGCAAGGATCGAAGTTTTCATGTCTTCCTCCAATTGCGACGGAACAGGTCGGGCTTGGAGGACATCCTTCGCACCTTCCCTCCGCCGGTATGATCCGGTTCAGGTTCAACGGGTCCGCTTTCGCATCTCAGCCCGGCGGAAAGACCGCTGGGCACCCCGAGGTAGGCCAAAGGATAAGCAACGCACCGGCGGGCGCAAGGGGAATCGCACAGGCGATCATGCCCGGCGTCTCACCGGATCTGAAAGACCGGGATCATGAGTATTTTTGCCAAGATGAATGGGCAATCGCAGCATTGTGGCTTTCATCTTGGTCTTAAATACTCAAATTCCGCCCGCGGCAAAGCGGAGTTTCACTCTGTTGGCCTTAATGCCGCCAGCCCCTCGCGATAGGTTGGAAAGAGCAGTTTGACCCCAAGTTCGTCTTTGATCCGGTCGTTCCGCACGCGCTTTGATTCGGAATAAAAGCTGCGCGCCATTGGTGTCATCTCAGCCTGATCAAAGGGGATTTCGGGCGGGTCTGGCAGGCCAAGCAAAGCGGCGGCGTGCGACAGCACGTCTTCTGGCGGGGCGGGTTCGTTATCGCAGACATTATAGGCCGCGCCGGGATTTGGCCGGACCATAGAGGCCGCCAGAACCTGTGCAATGTCATCGACATGGGTGCGGCTGAAGAACTGGCCCGGCTTGATGATCCGCCGCGCGCTTCCATCGCGCACTTTTTCAAACGGGCCGCGACCGGGGCCATAAATCCCCGCCAGCCGGAAGATATGAACTGGCAGGCCAGTGTTTGCCCATTGGGTTTCGGCCAGCACCCGATGAGCGCCGCGCGGGCTGGCAGGGGCCAGGGCGGTCGCTTCATCTACCCAAGCCCCCTGATGGTCGCCGTATACCCCGGTTGTCGACAGATATCCGACCCAATCCACCTGCGCCTGCGCGATCTGTGGCGCGGCCGCAAGAAACGGGTCACCCGCCGCATCCGGTGCAGCTGATGCCAGGATATGTGTCGCCCGCGCCAAAGCGGGGCCAATATCCCCAGGCCACAGCAAAGGCTCTATGCCCTTTGCCCGTAGATGCGCGGACTTGTCCGGGTTGCGTGTTGTGCCGATAACAGACCAGCCTTGCGGGATCAGCAGGCGGGCAAGGGCATCGGCGCTGTAGCCATGGCCAAGGGAAAGCAGGGTTTTCATACCCCCACTATGCCGCGCCTGTTCGCGGCTGCAAGCCACTTGATTGCCCGCGCGCCGCCCGTCATGCTGTTACCATGACCGATCTGAACGCCGCCTTTGCCCTGAACGGCCCTGAAGATTGCGCCCGGCTGTATGCCGCATGGGCTGCGAGCTATGACGCAGAGTTTGCGGCTGAGATGGATTACCGACTGCCGGCCCATGTGGCGGCGGCGTTCCTTGCGCATGGGGGATCTGGCCCTGTGTTGGATGTCGGCGCGGGCACCGGGCTTTTGGCCGGGCATTTGCGAAATATGGGGTTCGCCGGTGCGATTGATGCAGTCGATCTTTCGGTGGATATGCTGGATAGCGCGCGGGCAAAGGGTTTGTATCGCCACCTGCATCGCGCCGATATCACACGCCCGCTGGCACTGACCGGGCCCTATTCCGGGGTTGTATCCTCTGGTACGTTTACCCATGGGCACGTTGGCCCCGAAGCGATTGTTCAGCTTGAAAGGCAGGCGGCCAGAGGCGCCTTGTTTGCCGTGTCGATCAATGAAGGGGTTTACCGTTCCATGGGGTTTGATGCGGCTTTGTCCGAGCGGCCCGGTGTTACCTTCCTTGATGTGCAGATCTATGGCCCTGCGGCCGCAGCAAAAGATCCTGACCACGCCGCGCAGCGGGGGCTGATCGCCATTTGGCGGCACGGTGTGCATGACGGCGCAGCGGGGTAGTCCGCTGCGCCGGGCGCATCATTCCTGCGCTTCCTGACAGTCAATCGCCGCGCCCAGCGCAGCCAGACTGTCAGTCAGGTCAATTGACATGATCTCACCTGCTTCGGTCGACAAGGTCAGGGTTTGCTTGGTCGCCACATCCATCAGAAAGTCAGCGCTGTCGAATTCGATATCCACACCAGGCAGTCCGTCGATGTGAATGCCCCTGCCTTCACCTTCGTAAACGACGCCATCAACTTTCATGGAAATCGGATACATCACATCGTCTTCGACGCCTTCCCAGCCATCGTTAAGTGCAAGGATGTAGCCATAGCCGCTGTCCGGGGCAAAGCCGACGCGCACGTCAGAGCCGTCTTCAAAGACAGCATTGATCAGGCAGCCATTGCCAACCGTGGGGTCAACCAGAATGTCCCAGACGCCGACGGAGTCGTAGGTTACGAGTTCCTGCGCACCAACAGAAAGTGAAGAAGCCAACAAGACGGCAGTCGCCGCCACAGACATGCAAGCAGTTTTCAATTCGATCCCCTTAGGATGCCGCAGGCCGCGTCATGCGCCTGTCGGACTGTGCCTCAGTATCAGGTCAGTAAAACCTTTCAATCGGGTTGCAGCATATAGCCCTCGCCGCGCACGGTTTGCAGGTAGCGCGGCTGCTTTGGGTCATCTTCAATCTTGCGGCGCAGGCGGGTGATCTGCACATCTACCGCGCGTTCCTGTGCGGCATCGTCGCGGCCCAGATCGGCCACCAGCCGTTCACGGCTGATCGCATGGCCGGGGGTGGCCGAAAACAGCCGCATCAGTGCGGACTCGGTTGCGGTAAGCCGCACTGGGTCTGGTCCACGCCACAATTCGCCACGGTCCATGTCATAGCGCACGGGGCCAAGGTGCAGCACCTTTGGCACAGATTCGGCGCGCACCACCGGGACGCGGCGCAGTATGGCGTTGATGCGCAGCAAGAGTTCCTTTGGCTCGAATGGCTTGCCAAGGTAATCATCGGCCCCCGCCTCGAACCCTTCGATCCGGCTGGCGGTTTCGCCCTTGGCGGTCAGCAGCAGAATGGGTGTCTGCATACGCTGGCGCAATTCGCGGGTCAGGCTGATGCCATCTTCGCCCGGCATCATCACATCCAGCACGATCATGTCAAATTCCAAGCCCGCAAGCAGACGCCGGGCCTGCGCACCATCGCGCGCCACAGTCACCAGAAAGCCGTTGCGGATCAGGAATTTCTGCAAAAGACCCCGGATGCGTTCGTCATCATCGACGACCAGCAAATGTGCGTCGGTTTGTGTCATACGCCGCTCTCCTTCAGCCCTTGATATTGCCGACGCAATTCCGGGTCCATCATCGCCTCCAGCACTTGCCGGAACCCGGCGACGGCTTGTGGCCCTGCCGCGCGGTAAGCCGCCCGCATACGCGCGCGCTGAGCGTCTGACAAGGCACGCTCCAGCTCTTGTCCCTTGGGTGTCAGGTGCAAGTGCCGTTCGCGCTTGTCGCGTCGCCCGACCCGCGCTTCGACCAGACCCTGTTCGATCAGCGCCCGCAACACCCTGTTCAGCGATTGCTTGGTCACGCCCAGAATGGTCAGCAAATTGGATACCGTTGTTCCGGGGCTGCGATGAATGAAATGGATCGCCCTGTGATGGGCGCGGCCATAGTCCATTCCTTCAAGAATGCGATCAGGGTCGGCGGTAAAGCCGCGATAGGCAAAGAACATCGCCTCTATGCCTTTGCGCAACTGCTCGTCGGTCAGAAACAGCAGGCTTTCGCCGCTGGGGGTCGGATCTGCCATCGGGTGCCTCCCTAGTCTTGACGGCGAAGTTACGTCAGCCTTGTTGACTTTCCAAGAACCAACTGCTAGCCCGCCAAGGGTTTTGCGCAAGATTGTGTCCGCTTCGGACGTATTGCGCGCAACATTATGAAATTGGGGGCATCATGGCAGGCTATGACGATCGTGACGGATTCATCTGGATGGATGGTAAAATGGTGGATTGGCGCGACGCCAATGTTCATGTGCTGACCCATGCCATGCACTATGCCTCTGCCGTGTTCGAGGGTGAGCGCTGCTATAACGGCAAGATCTTCAAAAGCCGCGAACATTCGGAACGCCTGCGTAAGTCGGGTGAGTTTCTGGACATGGAGCTGCCGTGGTCGGTTGATGAGATCGAGGCTGCCAAGGAAGCGGTGCTGGAGGCCAACAACCTGACCGACGCCTATGTGCGCGCCCTGGCATGGCGCGGTGCAGGTGAGGATATGGGCGTTGCCGCCAAGCGCAACCCTATCCGCATGGCGATCGCGGTCTGGTCCTGGGGCAACTATTATGGCGACGCGAAGTTCAAGGGCGCGAAGCTGGACATCGCCAAGTGGAAGCGCCCGTCACCTGACACCATTCCGCACGCCGCCAAGGCAGCGGGCCTGTATATGATCTGCACCATGTCGAAACACGCGGCCGAGGCAAAGGGCTGTTCCGATGCGATGATGTTCGACTATCGCGGCTATGTGGCCGAAGCGACCGGGGCCAATATCTTCTTCGTCAAGGATGGTGAAGTGCATACCCCGATTCCGGATGCGATCCTGAACGGTATCACCCGTCAGACCGTGATCGGGATGCTGAAGGACATGGGCATCACGGTGGTGGAGCGCCGGATTGAGGCGTCAGAACTGGAGACCTTCCAGCAGTGCTTCCTGACTGGAACGGCTGCTGAGGTGACTCCGGTCGGGCAAATCGGGGACTATAATTTCGAGGTTGGCGCCCTGTGCAAGCAGGTCTCGCTTGATTACGAAAAGCTGGTCCGCGCCTGATTCTGCAACGGGCCGATCATCGGCAGTGACCGAACTCTTCGCTGCGGTGACCCGCAGCGAAGAAAGCTGTAAGGCTTGATGAGCGCCGTGTCAGGCCAGTCGCCCGCGCGCGATGCGCAGGAATTGCTTGAGACGCGTTGGACTTACAGGAGCGTGGCTGGTGTGAAACGCGTCACGCTTGCTGCGGGCCAGCCGCAGGAAATGCGCGGTCCGGCTTCCGGTGCTGGGCGCGCGGGTGTCGGCCAGATGGCGTCCCTTTGGGTCACGGTGCATGCTGTCCTCCATAAATGGTTCGGGGGTACAGGATACCCCAAAACTGCCAGAACACCAAATGCCACGACAGTTACCGACGGATTGTTCAGCTGGCGGCAGGTGCATTGATCGCGCCTTGCTTCAAAGCCGCGTTGCCGCCCAGCGTGCGGCATCGGCCACTGTGGCATCGGGGTCTTCAGACAGCGCCTGCGCCACCTGTCGCAAGCCCGGATCACCCGAATTTCCAACTGCATACAGCACATTGCGCACAAACCGATTTCGGCCGATACGTTTGATCGGACTGCCGGAAAACCGCGTGCGAAAGGCTGCGTCATCCAGCGTGACCAGCTCGGCCAAAGGCGGCGCACCATGGCGGGCCTCATAGCCGATGTCGCGCGCCGCGACTGCAAATTTGTTCCACGGGCAGACCGCAAGACAATCATCGCAGCCATAAATCCGGTTGCCCATCAGCCCGCGCAAATCCTCATCCACAGGTCCGGAATGCTCGATGGTCAGGTAAGAAATGCAGCGCCGCGCATCCAACTGGTAGGGCGCGGGAAAGGCCCCGGTCGGGCAAATGTCCAGACAGGCGGTGCACGACCCGCAATGGCTGATCTCTGCCGCGTCTGTTGGCAAATCCAGCGTGGTGAATATCGCACCAAGGAAAAACCAGTTGCCCAGATCGCGGCTTAGCACATTGGTATGCTTGCCCTGCCAGCCCAAGCCAGCCGCTTGTGCCAGCGGCTTTTCCATCACCGGGGCGGTATCGACAAAAACCTTGATCTCGCACGGGGTCTGGTCGATCAACCAGCGCCCTAGCCGTTTCAGCCGCTTCTTGACCAGATCGTGGTAATCCTTGCCCTGCGCATAGGCGGAAATCACCCCGTGATCGCGCTTTTGCAGCAGGGGCAGGGGGTTTTCTTTTGGCGCATAGCTTTCGGCCAGCATGATGACCGACCGCGCCTCTGGCCATAGCGCAGATGGATCGCCACGCCACGCCATTCGCTCGGCCATCCAGCCCATTTGACCATGCCGCCCCTCGGCCACAAACTCTGCCAGCCGGGCGGAGGCTTGTGGAATGGCGTCAGGCGCGGTGATGCGCATGGCCGAAAACCCTTCCTTGAGGGCGCGGGCGAGCAAAAGGGACTTCAGCGCATCGGTCATATGGCATCATACCGTTTCACCGGTCGGGGGGCCATGCCCTTCCCCACGATGTGGGAAAGGGCTGCTGTGCTGTCAGGCTGTTTTGGGTGCGATCAGTGGACCACTGCCTCTGTTGGACGGATGCGGCGACTGGCGCTGACCCGATCCCCGATGATGAGACCATCCGGCCCGGCACCCACCACGACAGTTGCACCGTCCAGCACGTCGCCCGACAGGATCATCTCGGCCAGCGGGTCTTGCAGGTGGCGTTGGATCACCCGCTTGAGAGGCCGCGCGCCAAACACCGGGTCATAGCCTTCGTCGGCCAGCCATGCGCGGGCGGCATCGTCCAGTTCCAGTGTGATCTTGCGACCGGCCAGCCGTCTTTCCAGCCGCTTCATCTGGATCAGCACGATCCCCGCCATATCGACGCGGTTCAGCCTGTCAAAGATGATCTGTTCGTCCAGACGGTTCAGGAATTCGGGGCGGAAGTGCTGGCGCACCGCTTCCATCACCTCGGCCCGCGCCGCGCCCTGATCCGCCCCTTCGGGCAGTTCCGACAAGGCACGCGCCCCAAGGTTGCTGGTGAGGATGATCAGCGTTTGCTTGAAGTCTACCGTCCGGCCCTGGCCATCGGTCAGCACGCCATCGTCCAGCACCTGCAACAGCACGTTGAACACGTCTGGGTGCGCCTTTTCCACTTCGTCAAACAGCACCACCTGATAGGGGCGACGGCGCACGGCTTCGGTCAGGACCCCGCCCTCGTCATAGCCGACATAGCCCGGAGGCGCGCCGATCAGACGGGCAACCGAGTGCTTTTCCATGAATTCGGACATATCGATGCGGACCATGGCCGAGTCGTCGTCGAACAGATATTCCGCCACGGCCTTTGTCAGTTCGGTTTTGCCCACGCCCGTTGGCCCAAGGAACAGGAAGCTGCCCAAGGGCCGCCCCTCGTCATTCAGCCCCGCCCGCGCGCGGCGCACTGCATTGGCAACGGCCACAAGTGCCGCCTGTTGACCGACCACGCGTTTGCCAAGCTCTTCCTCCATCCGCAGCAGCTTTTCACGCTCGCCTTCCAGCATTTTGGCCACTGGAATTCCGGTCCAGCGTTCGACCACCTCGGCGATCTGTTCGGGGCGCACGGCCTCGGACACCAGCGCATCGCCTTCGTGTGCTTCGGCTTCGGCCAATGATTTCTCAAGGCCCGGAATGCGGCCATATTGCAGCTCTCCGGCCTTGGCGAAGTCGCCGTCGCGCTTGGCCTGCTCCAACTCGGCCCTTGAGCGGTCAAGCTGTTCCTTCAACTCGCGCGCGGCCTCAAGTGAATCGCGCTCGGACTGCCATTTGGCGGTCATGCTGTCTGATTGCTCCTTGAGGTCGGCGAGTTCCTTTTCCAGCCGCTCCAGCCGGTCGCGGCTGGCGGCATCGTCTTCTTTCTTCAACGCCTCGGATTCGATCTGCAATTGCAGGATCTGGCGATCCAGTTGGTCCAGCTCTTCGGGCTTTGAATCGACCTCCATCCGCAAACGGCTGGCGGCTTCGTCCATCAGGTCGATGGCCTTGTCGGGCAGGAAACGGTCGGTGATATAGCGGTGCGACAGCGTTGCCGCCGCCACCAAGGCGCTGTCGGAAATGCGGACCCCGTGGTGAAGTTCATACTTTTCCTTGATCCCACGCAGAATGCTGATGGTATCTTCAACCGTGGGTTCGTTCACCATTACCGGCTGGAACCGGCGGGCAAGGGCCGCGTCTTTCTCTACATACTTGCGGTACTCATCCAGCGTGGTGGCACCGACGCAGTGCAATTCCCCCCGCGCAAGTGCGGGCTTGATCAGGTTGGCTGCATCCATTGCGCCATCGGATTTGCCAGCACCGACCAGCGTGTGCATCTCGTCGATGAACAGGATGATCTCGCCTTCGGCTGCCGTCACCTCGTTCAGCACAGCTTTCAGGCGCTCTTCAAATTCACCGCGATATTTTGCGCCTGCAATCAGAGCGCCCATGTCCAGCGCCATCAGCTTCTTGTTGCGAAGGGATTCGGGCACATCACCGTCGATGATGCGCAACGCCAGACCTTCGGCAATCGCGGTTTTACCGACGCCGGGTTCACCGATCAGAACCGGGTTGTTTTTGGTGCGGCGTGACAGAACCTGCATTGTGCGGCGGATTTCTTCGTCCCGCCCGATAATGGGGTCGATCTTGCCCTCGGACGCCGCCTCGGTCAGATCGCGGGCGTATTTCTTAAGCGCATCATAGCCTTGCTCGGCGCTTGCCGTATCTGCAGTGCGGCCTTTGCGGATATCGTTGATCGCGGCATTCAGCTTTTGCGGGGTGACGGCCCCGGCATCAAGGCAGGCTTTCGCAGCACCTGGCACCATGGCAAAGGCCATCAGGATGCGTTCAACCGGCACAAAGCTGTCGCCCGCCTTTTTCGCCAGCTTTTCCGCCTCGTCCAGCACCTTTACCAAGGACGCATCGGTAAAAGGCTGTGCATCGCCCGACACGCGCGGCAGTTTTTTCAGCGCGGCATCTACGGCATCGATCACGCGGGCAGGTTCCCCCCCGGCGCGGCCGATCAGGTTGGCGGCCATGCCCTGATCGTCGTCCATGATCGCTTTGAGCAGGTGTTCCGCCGTCAGGCGTTGATGGCTTTCCCGCATTGCAATCGTTTGCGCGGCTTGCAGGAACCCACGCGACCGTTCCGTGAACTTTTCCAGGTTCATCGGTCATTCTCCTTTGCTAGCGCCGCCCGCCCGCGCCCTCAGAAGGCACGCGGACCCCGGCCTCAGATCAAACATGGGATGGCGCGGGGCTTGATGCAAGATTGCAACAACGGCTTGGTGCAAAATCATCAGGAGTGCCGGTCGAATCGTGTGGCAAAGGGTGAGGTCAATGCCGCTGAAGGCAGATTCGGCCGTGGGCAGAGCAATTCCGCCGATCCACATGGGCCGTATCGGCGGGAACCGGTCGCGCTTTGGTTGTGATGCGCGCGGCGGGTTGCGGTATGCGGCCTGCCTGTCGACAACGGTGTCAAAGAACGGGCGGACGGATGAGCAGCCGGATCGCCTCTGCCGCGAAAGGGCCGTCATGCACGATATGTTGCAACCACTCATCCACAAGGCCGCCGTGCGTGATATTGTGGTTCACGTTGCGCGCACAGGGCTGTCAATCGGCGATGAGGCAGAGCTGCACACGCTGCCCGATGGGCGTGTCGGTGTGTTCGCACGTCTGACCCGGCGTTTTCTGGGTCTGATCCCGCGTCAGGTTACACTGTTGATTGGGGTGCTTGGCCCGCATGCCAGCGCCCTGATCGCGCCTGCGGTCGAGCGGGGGGAGTTGTTGCGCGTCCGTATCGTTGGATTGACGCCCGAGCACCTAACCTCTCCCGGTATGGGGCCAGAGGTTCATGTCTCGGTCTGGGGCGATCCGCGCCATATCGCGGTTTGGTCAAATGACGGCACCGTTTCGACCCCACCTCCACTGAAATCGGAGGGCCCGGCGCTTTAGCCCGGCATGGCATAGCGAACATAGGCAAACGCGCCGCCATCAGGCGCCCAGTTGGGCACGTTCATCGTGCCCTGACCACCGTTGATCTCGACCAGTCTTTGCCGATTGCTGCCGTCCGGGTTCATCCGGCAGATCGCCACAGGCAGATCAGCCGGATGTCCAATCGTTGCTGGTGGGTAAGCAAGGTAGATGACATGCCGCCCGCAGGGAGACGGATGCGGGAACCAGTTGACGCAATCATCGGCAAACAGCTTGCGCTGGCCTGACCCATCCGCGCCCATCACCCAGATCTGTGCGTGACCGTCACGGTCGCAGTTGTAATAAATCAGCGTGCCGTCGGGGCTGTAATCTGGGCCGTCGCAATGCCCTTCGCCCATGGTCAGCCGGGTTTCCGTCCCGCCCGCAAAGGGCAGGGTGTAGACGTCAATCACCCTGCTGCCGCCGCGTGCCGCGACATAGGCCATTGTGGTGCCATCGGGCGACCAGCCGTGCCACCAGCTTGGCGCTGGCACACAGACCCTGCGCGGCGTGCCGCCCCCGGCGGGCAGCAGGTAAATCTCGGACCCTGTTCCGCGATGATGGCTGGAGATCACCCAAGTCTTGCCATCGGGCGAGATGCCGTGGTCGTTGTTCAACCGCCCCACACCATCAAGATCAATCGTCTGCAAGGCGGGCGCATCCAGCGGCACACGGAACAAGCCGCCTTCGCCATTTACCAAAAGGTAGCGGCCATCAGGTGACCAGTTCGGCGCTTCGATATGGCGGTCGGTCTGCAACAGCACGCGGGCTGTGCCGCGCGCGATATCCCAGACCTCGAGCGAGGATCTCATTCGCGGCCCTTGGGTTTCAGAAGTCTGGCCGGGCGCATCGATTCTGCCGCCTTGAACAGGCCGAAGGTCTGGTTGACGTAATTCACCACGCCGCTGATCTTTTCCATATAGGCCATCAGATCAGGTGTCTTTTCCGCCTCGACCACCTGCACCGCGCGGCTGGGATCGTCGCCTTCGAACTGGCAATAGAACAACGGCTCGCCACGCTTCAGGATGATATCCTTTTCCGGCTCGTGCCATTCAAAGGCCCACATCAACGGGCGCGGCCAGACATTCAGCGGGTAACGCCCACCAAAGATGGTGCCGGGCAGTGGGTCTTTGCGGTAATGTGCGAAGGTGCCAAGCTGGGTGATGTAACACATTTCGTCGGCGATAAACGTATAGGGCAGCATCAACTGCACCGTGGGCCGGTCGGGGTAGCGCCATTCGGCCTCGTTCACCAGCGTCAGCAGGTCACCCAGCTTGTTGCCACGCACCGGGCTGGCGGTGCCAAGGCGGTTGACCAGAACCGGCTTGCCTTTGTCGTCGCGCTTGAACCCGATGTGGATGTCGAACGGGCATTTCACCATGAAATACCGGCTTTCCATCTGGATCA
The DNA here is from genome assembly GCF_030684215.1 of Pseudotabrizicola sp. Taxonomy (GTDB): domain Bacteria; phylum Pseudomonadota; class Alphaproteobacteria; order Rhodobacterales; family Rhodobacteraceae; genus Pseudotabrizicola. Next base: position 28,561 of record NZ_JAUXOV010000077.1, on the reverse strand, counting down.
CCGCTGGGCAGCGGCTGGCACTTTTGGCATGGGTCTTGTTGGTCTGGCGAAAGATGATGCGCTCGGGCGCGTCATACATCACCGCCCCTTTATCAGAGACAAGAAACCAACCCACCGTCAGAGGGCCTGACTTTGGACCCTCATCCGGGCGGTCGAATGTTACTGTGAAATCCATCTCTGCCTTGCCCCGCATTTGTCTTTTGCCAAAGACTCGGTGTTTCGGGGGCTTGCGTCAAGCCATGCCTTACCGCGTGAGGATGTCGGCCAGCGCCGCGCGCAAATCACGCAGCCGCACGCCATCGGTGCGACGACCCACCCGCGCCGCAAAACCGAAATCGACGACGCGCCCGGATGCCAGCACCGGCACAGAACACGAGGCGTGGACGTCGCGCAGCGGCAGTCCCCGGAACGGGGCCAGCGTTTCGGCGGTGATGCCCGCACCAGGCATAATGGTGATACGACCCCGTGCCTGCTCCATCAGGCTTGCAAGACGGTCCGCCCCTTCGGCGGCCGTGCGCTCGCCGCCGCTGGTCAGCACCCGGTGGAAGCCAAGCTCGATGGCCTGCTCCAGTGCCTGAGAAAAATCTGGTACCAGATCGAAGCACCGGTTCAGCGTCAGCCCCATGTTGGAGGCCCTTGCGATCAAGAGACCTAGCACGTCACTGTCAAGCCGCCCGTCCGGCTGGCTTGCCCCCAGAACCACGCCCTGCATTCCGGCCCGGTAGGCTGCCTCGATATCGGTTTCCATCAGTGAGATTTCATCCGGCGACCAGACGAAATGTCCGGGGCGGGGGCGGATCATCGCGTAGATGGGCACGCCTGCCCCGGCGGCACGCTGCATCATCCCGACAGATGGCGTCAGGCCACCGATATCCAGAGCCGAACACAGCTCAATCCGTCCGGCCCCACAGCGGATCGCCTCGGCCAGACCTTCGGTGGTATCCACACAGACTTCGACCAGAACACTCATTGATCAAACTCCTCCTTTCCTGCTTCGGCTGCGCCGATCAGCCCCGGCTCGGGTTGGCACAGCGCTGGCACCACCAGTGGCGCGTCGGTGCGGCGCAAGATCATGCCGCGCAACCGGTCATCCAGCCGCGTCAGCAAGGGCCGCACATTCGACAGCCCACCGCCGACCGGCACGATTGACGCACCGACCACGTTCATCACCAAAGCCAGCGGCGGTGCGATCAGGTCAAGCCATAATGCCACGGTTTCGTCCGCCTGCGTCTCGCCCGCTTGCCAGTCGGACAAGATGGCCGTGGAGGGCAGCGCTTGCCCATGCAGCTCGTGGTGCAGCTTTTCCAGCCCCCGTGCGCCACAGACCGCATCGACACAACCGCGCAGACCGCAGCCACAGGGCAGGTTCCATGGGGCGGCCACCACCGGCCCGTGCCCCCATTCCCCGGTATAGCCGCCAGCGCCTTGCACCAGCCGCCCGTCGACCACCAGACCACCGCCAACCCCGGTGCCCAGAATGATGCCGAACACCGTGCGATGCCCCCGCCCGGCGCCCTGACGCTGCTCGGCCAAGGCAAAGCAATCGGCATCGTTCAGCACCAGAACCGGCAGGCGTAGGGCTGCGGACAGCTCATCGGCCAAGGCCCGGCCATCGGCGCATGGGATGTTTGCCACTTTGATCCTGCCACTGTCCGGCGCGACCACTCCGGCGACAGAGATTGCCACACCGCGCAGTGACAGACCTGTCGCGAATTGCGCCAGCGCTGCCTGAAAGGCACCAAAATCGCTGCCCGGCGTCGGGCAATCACCCAGCGGAGTCAGGCGATCCGTATCGGCCACAGCCGCCTTGATCCGCGATCCACCGATGTCAAAGCACAGGATCACCGCGTTCCCCCATTTCCGTCTGGCTATGGCTTGACACCACTTGCCGAGCACCGCAAGACGCTTGGCACCCAGAAAAAGGAGGCTTCCATGTCTGACGACCGCCTGATCGTGGCACTAGATGTGCCCAATGTGGTGCAGGGGCTGGAGCTTGCAGGGCGGATCGGCAAGGCCGCCAGCTTTTACAAGATTGGCCTTGGCATGCTGACTGGGGGTGGTTTTGCGTTGGCCAATGAGCTGAAGCAAGAGCATGGCAAGCGCATCTTTCTGGATATGAAGCTGTTTGATATCGGCGCGACGGTTGAAGCCGCTGTGCGCGGCATCGCGCAATATGACCTCGATTTCCTGACCGTTCACGGCGACCCGCAAGTGGTGCGCGCGGCACAAGAGGGCAAGGGCGGCACCGGGCTGAAAATACTGGCGGTGACCATTCTTACCTCGCTGGATCGGCGCGATCTGGACGATAACTGCATCAAGCCGGGCGATATTCACGAAATCACGCTGGAACGTGCCGCGCGTGCGCTTGCCGCCGGGGCCGATGGCGTGATCGCCAGCCCGCAAGAGGCAGCGATGATCCGCGCCCTGCCCGAAGCTGTGGGCAAGCTGATTGTTACCCCCGGCATTCGGCCCGCAGGCAGTGCCAGCGGCGACCAGAAGCGCATTGCGACGCCAGCGCAGGCCATTGCGGATGGGGCTGACCACATCGTTGTGGGCCGCCCGATCTGGCAGGCCAAAGACCCGGCGGACGCTGCCCGCACTGTGGTGGAGGAACTGCGGTCCGTGCAGGCACAGGCGAATCCGCCCGCATAAACGGCTTCATCAAGCCTTCACTTGCACGACCCCCGGTGTTTCGGCTTATATGCCGGATCATTTGACGAGAGATGTTATGCAAGACGGAACCGCCGCCTATCAGACCCCCGACCTGCCACCCGCGCAGAGTTTCACCAACGCCGCCGCTGCTGTTGACAGGCTGCAAGATCTTTATACCCAAGCCACCGCCTATCTGGCCGAGCATTTCAGCGCCACGGTGACCAAGGGCAAGCCACAGGGCCGCATCCGTGCGTTCTACCCCGAAATCCGCCTGACCGTGACCAGCCACACCAAAGCCGACTCGCGGCTTGCCTTTGGTCATGTGGCCAGCCCCGGCACCTATGCCACCACGGTCACGCGCCCGGATCTGTTTCGCAATTACCTGATTCAGCAGCTTGATCTGCTGATGGAAAATCACGGTGTCTCGATTCAGATCGGGACGTCAGAAACCCCGATTCCGGTGCATTTCGCGGTTGCCGGGAACCCGGCCGTGTCGGTCCCGCAAGAGGGCGTGCTGGAGTTCAGCCTGCGCGATGTGTTCGACGTGCCGGATCTGGCCACCACGAATGATGATATCGTGAATGGCATGCGCACCGAAAACCCGGATGGGTCGATGCCTTTGGCCCCGTTTACGGCGCAGCGGGTGGATTATTCGCTGGCACGTCTGTCGCATTACACCGCGACTGATCCGCAGCATTTTCAGAACCACGTTCTGTTCACCAACTATCAGTTCTATGTCGATGAATTTGAGGCTTATGCCCGCCAAGTGCTGGCGGATCCATCCTTGGGCTACACTGCGTTTGTGGCCACAGGAAACCAGATCATCACCACACCCGATGGCATTCTGAACCCGGTTGCCAAACTGCCGCAAATGCCGACCTATCACCTGAAACGTGCTGACGGGCAGGGGATCACGCTGGTCAACATTGGTGTCGGGCCGTCGAACGCCAAGACTGCCACTGACCATATCGCCGTGCTGCGCCCACATGCCTGGCTGATGGTTGGGCACTGCGCAGGGCTGCGCAACAGCCAATCGATGGGCGATTTCGTGCTGGCGCATGCGTACCTGCGCGAAGACCATGTGCTTGACGATGATCTGCCGGTCTGGGTGCCGATCCCGGCGCTGGCCGAGATTCAGATCGCGCTGCAAGAAGCGGTGGCCGAGGTCACCCAGTTGGAGGGCTATGAGCTGAAACGCATCATGCGCACCGGCACTGTGGCCACGATCGACAACCGCAACTGGGAGTTGCGCGACCAGTCCGGTCCGGTCAAGCGCCTGTCGCAATCGCGCGCCATTGCTCTGGATATGGAAAGCGCTACGATTGCCGCCAACGGCTTTCGGTTCCGTGTGCCTTATGGCACTTTGCTTTGTGTTTCGGACAAACCTTTGCATGGAGAGTTGAAGCTGCCCGGCATGGCCAGCGATTTTTACAAGACCCAAGTCAGCCGGCACTTGCAAATCGGCATCCGTGCGATGGAACGTCTGCGGCTTATGCCGATTGAGCGTATCCACAGCCGGAAGTTGCGCAGCTTTGAGGAAACGGCCTTCCTATAACCGCTCATTTTCAACTGCGACGCACGGTTTGGGCTTGATTTGCGCCGAAAAACACTGTGTAGCGAAACCCGTCGCCGGCAACGGCCAACCGATACATCTGGCCCGTCCTGTGGCGACGGCCTGCAATAAGGAAGAAGAATGATGACGACGAAACCGATGACCAAAACTCAACTCGTTGCCGCTATCGCCGAGACCATGGGCGCTGACAAGAAAATTGCCGGTTCGGCACTGGATGCGATCATCGATGTTGTGACCCGCGAAGTCGCAGCTGGTGGTTCGGTCACGTTGCCGGGTCTGGGCAAGGTTGCTTGCAAGGCCCGCCCAGAGCGTCAGGTCCGCAACCCAGCCACCGGGGAGACAATGACCAAGCCTGCCGACAAGCAAGTCAAGTTCGCCATCGCCAAGGCGCTGAAAGACAGCGTTAACGCCTGAGGCATTCGCCAGACAGACGACCGTAAAGACCGCCCATTGTGGCGGTCTTTCCATTTGGGACGGACAAAATGACCCTTCGCGCCATTCTGATGGGCCTTGTCTTTGCGTTGATGTGGTCGTCGGCTTTTGCCACTGCCCGCATCATCGTGGCACATGCGCCGCCCTTGTTCTCTTTGTCGCTTCGGTTTTTCATCTCGGGCCTGATTGCCGTTCTGCTTGCCCGCGCGCTGGGCCAAAGCTGGCATTTGCCCGGCGGCTGGCGCGGCCCGCAAGCGCGATCGGTTCTGGTCTTTGGCCTGTGTCAGAATGCGCTGTACCTGGGTCTGAATTTTGTGGCGATGCAAAAGATCGAAGGCTCTTTGGCGGCCATCATCGCATCAGCGATGCCGCTTATGGTGGCAGGGCTTGGGTGGCTGTGGTTTCGTGAGAAAGTTTCCACCTTAGGAATTGTGGGCCTGCTGACCGGGATGGCGGGTGTTGCTGTGATCATGGGCAGTCGCCTGCAAGGTGGAGCAGACCCGCTCAGCGTCGGGCTGTGTGTGGCGGGTGCGCTGGCGCTGGCCGTTGCCACGCTGAGCGTTCGGGGGGCTTCGGGGTCTGGCAATCTGCTGATGATCGTTGGTTTGCAAATGCTGGTGGGTGCTGTGGTGCTGGCGATTGTGTCGGGCCTGACGGAAGCCGGATCGGTCGATGTGACGTCTGCTTATATCTGGGCGATGGCCTATCAGATTTTTGTACCGGGGCTGGCGGCGACTTTGCTTTGGTTCAGCCTAGTGCGCGATCTGGGCGCGGTGCGAGCGGCAACGTTCCACTTTCTGAACCCGGCCTTTGGGGTGGCTGTCGCCGCGCTTTTGCTGGGCGAGCGTATCAGTGCGACCGATGTTTTGGGGGTTGCGATTGCCATGGCCGGGATTCTGGCCGTGCAGCTTTCAAAGGTGCGCGTTCGGCCCTGAAACAATTCTCACGCAGCCTTTCATAGCACGTGAAGCACACACAGGGCATGCTGCGTGCATCATCAATCAGAGGCATGCCATGAGACTGTCAGACCTGAAACGCCTTGTTGCGCCTGTGTCCCTGCCAAAGCCGATCAGACTGCCGCCGCTTGTGGCGGTGTCTTAACCGATCTGGCCGCGCAGGCCGCCGGTTTGGCCGCGATCCAACAGCAGGTGATCCAGCATCACACAGGCCATCATCGCCTCACCCACGGGAACGGCGCGAATGCCGACGCATGGGTCGTGGCGACCTTTGGTGATCAGATCAATCTCCTCGCCGCGCTGGTTCACGGTCTGGCGTGGAGTTAGGATGCTGGAGGTGGGTTTGACCGCGAAGCGGCAGATGACCGGCTGACCAGTAGAAATGCCGCCAAGGATTCCACCTGCATGATTTGACAAGAACTCTGGCCCGTTTGGACCCATGCGGATTTCATCCGCGTTGTCCACCCCGGTCAGGGTCGCTGCGGCCATGCCGTCGCCAATCTCTACCGCCTTGACCGCGTTTATGCTCATCATCGCGCTGGCGAGATCGCTGTCGAGCTTGCCATAAAGTGGCGCGCCAAGGCCGGGGGGAACGCCTGTTGCGATCACCTCGATCACAGCGCCAACGGAATTGTGCGACAGGCGCAGATCGTCGAGGTAGGTCGCCCACTCTGCGGCCGCCACAGGATCGGGGCACCAGAACGGGTTGTTTGCAACCTCGGCCAGATCAACGCGGCTGCGGTCAATGGCACGCGGACCCATCTGGACCATATAGCCGGTGATGCGCAGATCAGGCACAAGTGCCGCAAGCGCCGCGCGGGCTATGCCACCCGCCGCTACGCGTGCCGCGGTTTCGCGCGCAGATGACCGCCCGCCACCGCGGTAATCCCGGTGGCGGTATTTCTGGTGATAGGTGATGTCGGCATGGCCGGGGCGGAACGCTTGTGCAATGTCGCCATAGTCTTTTGACCGCTGGTCGGTGTTCTCGATCATCAACTGAATTGCGGTTCCAGTTGTCCGGCCTTCAAACACACCCGACAGGATGCGAACCTCGTCCGCCTCTTTGCGCTGGGTGGTGAATTTGGACGTTCCCGGTTTACGCTTGTCCAGCCAAGGTTGAATGTCGGCTTCGGTCAGCGCGATACCGGGCGGGCAGCCGTCAACCGTGCAGCCAATGGCCGGGCCATGGCTTTCGCCCCAAGTGGTCACACGAAACAGGTGGCCGAATGTGTTCAGGCTCATGACGGACTCTCCCTCTTGCTGGTTGTTTAGGGGCAAATGGGGGGGGAATGAAGGGGGTTTTGATTTGGCCCCCGGTTTGTGAAGAACATAGTTCAGCTTTGCCCGCCATTTGTTTGCGACACCTTCAAGCGGTTGCAACGACTTTCGCCACTTGCCGGCTGCTGTGGTCGGTCAGTGGCCCCAATACAGAACGGAGCTTCATATTTGTTGTGCGCCACAACAAATATGATACGCTTGCCGGATGATCCGATTCCGAGGGGGGAAATCATGCGCCGGCTTGGGATACATTCATTTGTCTGGACGAATGGACACACGCAAAGCGGGCTGGAGTCCGCGCTTGAGAAATCGGCCGAGCATGGATATCGCATGATCGAATTTGCCTATTTGCGGCCTGAACGGTTTGATCTTGATCGTCTGGCACGCAAGGCGCAGTCGCTAGGCATAGAGATTGTCGTCACCATGGGGTTGCCCCACGATGCCGATGTGTCCAGCGAAGACAGCGCAGTGGTTGCAAAGGGTACGGCGATGTTGGCCGATGCGGTCAGGGCCGTGCGAGATATCGGTGGCATTCGTCTGGGCGGCATTTTGTATTCCATGCACGGCAAGTATGACCGGATGCCCACGCAGGCCGGTTGGATGAACAGCGCAGAGGCGATTGCTGCCACGGCAGAACTGGCCAAAGATTGCGGCGTCCAGATTGTTCTGGAGGTGGTCAACCGCTTCGAATCGAACCTGTTGAACACCACCGCGCAGGGGATGCAATTCTTGAAAGATACAGGGCGCGATGATGTGTTCCTGCATCTCGATACGTTTCACATGAATATCGAAGAAGCCAGCCCGGCGGCTGCCATCCGCATGGCAGGCGACAAACTGGCGTATTTCCACTTTAACGAAAACTATCGTGGTTATCTTGGCACTGGCACAATCGACTTTCCGGCAATTTTTGATGCCCTTGTCGAGATCGGGTTTCATGACCGCGATATCGTGTTCGAAAGCTTCTCCAAGGCGATTGTCGATGAAGGTCTGTCGCTGGCCTGCGGGATCTGGCGCGACACATGGGATGACAACAACCCACTGGCCGCCCATGCGCGCCAGTTCATCGAACAGCGCTGGGCTGAGGCTGTCATGCGCGCGCGTATCAATGCGCAGGTCTGACCGGGCAGGGCATTTCATGGGCTGGGTAGACACGGGTCGACATGACAAAAGCTGATCTTTCTGGCGGCGCGCCGCGCCTGATCCGGCATAGCAATGTGGTTGCGGCGCTTCAGGCTCTGTTCGATCAGGGGCAGCTAAGCCGCGCGGCGCTGGCGCGGCATCTTGGTCTGAACCGATCATCTTCCGGGCATATCATTGCAGAGTTGCTGGCAAGTGATCTGGTCCGCGAAGTGCCCGACACTGCACCCCAAACGGACACGCCTGTGCGGGCAGGCCGGCCCGGTGTGCGGTTGGAACTGCAACCGGACGCCGCCTGTTTTGTGGGGGTGGAAATTGGGGTGGAACATATCACGACCCTGCGGATGAATCTGAAGGGTACCTATTCGCACTGTCGGATCGAGCCTTTTGATGGCCGGTCAGTGCCAGTGGCCATCGCGGTTGAGCAGGCCGTTGCGCAGGCCTTTGACGGGATGCCGCAAGACTTGCGCGACAGTGTTGAAGGCTTTGGCCTTGCCGTCCCGGCGCAGATCGAAGAAGCCGGTCTGATACACACGGCGCCGTTGCTGGGCTGGGAAAATGAGGATTTGCGGTCCCTCGTGGACCTTGCCCTGCGCTCTGAATTCCCGGTTATGATTGAGAATGATGCGAATGCATTTGCGTTTGGCGAAAGTTATTGTGACCGGGCCAACAGGGCAGGCGTGACGCTGTTCATGGTCCTTGAGTCCGGGGTCGGTGGGGGTATTGTCATTGATGGCAAGCTTTACCGGGGGGGGCATGGGCTGGCTGGAGAGATCGGCCACATGCATATTCGCGACGGTGCCGAATTGGAGGAGGTTCTGGGCCGGGATCACCTTTTGCAGAGGTATCGCGTGGCAAACGGTGGCGTGCCCGTATCCATCCGATCCTTTCTGAACGCCGTTCAGCGGTCTGATCCGCAGGCCGTGGCCATCGCCTCAGACTGGGCGCAAGATCTGGCACAGGCCATTGTGTCGGCCTGCCGCCTGCTTGATCCGAACCGGGTCGTGCTGGGGGGTGGACTTGCGGCGCTGTATCCGATGGTCGCGACACAGGTTTTGAACCGCATGGGGGAACTGCAAGCACGCACCTTTCCCTGCCCGAAGATTGTTGTGCATAAATCTGCGGAAAGTGGGGCTGCCTTTGGGGCTGCCTGTATGCTGCATCAACGGTTTTTGTCGCTAGAGAACGAGATGCATCTGCGAGGGCCGAAATGATGTCTGGCGTTGGGGTGCGACAGGCACAATCACTGGCAGGGAGAATTTGATGAGTGTCGCGCCCGACGCATTGGGGCCGACCGTTTGTGTCGGCGAAATTTTGGTCGAGATTGTTGCCACCACGATCGGGACCGGATTTCGTGAGGCCCAGCCCCTGATTGGCCCGTTTCCAAGCGGTGCGCCCGCGATCTTTATTGACCAATGCGGCCGCATCGGTGGGGCGGCGGCCATGATCGGTGCGGTGGGGGATGACGATTTCGGACGCGTCAATCTTGACCGTCTGCGCCGCGATGGGGTCGATATTTCGGCCATCGCGATAGACCCTTTCATGCCGACCGGCAGTGCCTTTGTCCGATACCGTGCTGATGGTGCGCGTGATTTTGTGTTCAACATCGCCACTTCGGCTGCGGCACGCTTTGGATGGAGCAGACAGGTGGCGGATGTTGTGGATCGTGCGGGACATTTGCATGTCATGGGGTCGGCCCTGTCGATGCCCAACGCTTGGGACGTTATCGAAAAGGCCGCGCAGAGTATCAAGGGCCGCGGTGGGTCGGTGTCGCTTGATCCGAATTTGCGCAAGGAGTTGAAATACGATGATGCGACCAGATCCCGCTTTGTGCGGCTGGTCGAAATGTCTGATCTGCTGCTGCCATCTGGCGAAGAACTGGAACTTGCGGCTGGCACCGAGGGCGAAGCCAAGGCTGTTGCGCGTCTGTTCGAAAAGGGTGTGTCCGAGATCGTGTTGAAGCGCGGCGCAAAGGGCGCGACGTGTTTTGAACGCGATGGCAGCCGCACCGATGCCGCCGCTTTTGCCGTGAATGAGGTGGACCCGACCGGGGCAGGTGACTGCTTTGGCGGGGCCTATCTGACCTGTCGCAGGCTGGGTATGCCTGTGCAGCAGGCGCTGACCTATGGCTGTGCCGCCGGGGCCAGAAACGTGACGCGGCTTGGCCCAATGGAAGGGGCCGGGTCGCGCGAAGATCTTGATGCATTTATCCTTTCAGCGAAAAGGCTTGGCGAATGAGCGGCTATCTGGATCAGCTTGTTGCCTGGCGGGTGAGCGGCATGCCACGGGGGATCACCTCGGTCTGTTCCGCGCATCCGGTCGTGTTGCGCGCAGCGTTGCGTCACGGCGCGGCGACGTCGTCGATGGTTCTGATTGAGGCCACCTGTAATCAGGTCAACCATCTGGGCGGTTATACCGGGATGCGCCCGGCTGATTTTGTGGCCTTGGTGGAGCGGATTGCGGGCGACGAATCCTGCCCGATGGATCGTGTTATCTTGGGTGGTGATCATCTTGGCCCGAATCCGTGGCGGGATCAGTCAGCCGAAACGGCGCTGGTTGAAGCCGAGAAGATGGTGGCAGCCTATGTCGCTGCCGGGTTTCGCAAGATCCACCTTGATGCGTCGATGGGATGCGCGGGCGAGCCTTTGGCACTGGATGATGCCGCAACTGCCGCGCGTGCGGTGCGTCTGGCCGCCGTTGCCGAACGGATTGCGCGCGATCAGGGCGGCGATCTGCCCCGCTATGTCATCGGCACTGAAGTCCCCCCCCCTGGTGGGGCCGATCACGCGTTGCGAGATGTGCCGCCGACCGACCCCGACGCGGCCCGAAAGACCATCGCCGTGCATCGGGATTGCTTCAACGCGGCGGGTCTGGGCGATGCCTTTGACCGGGTGATCGGCATTGTTGTGCAGCCTGGGGTGGAGTTCGGCAATCATAACGTGGTGCGCTATCTGCGCGACAAAGCACAACCGCTGGTCCGGGTTCTGGATGGCGAAGACGGTTTGGTATTCGAAGCGCATTCCACCGACTATCAGGGAACTGCGCCGCTTTCGGAACTGGTCCAAGATGGCTTTGCCATTCTGAAAGTCGGACCAGAGCTGACATTTGTTCTGCGTGAGGCGCTTTATGCGCTGGATCTGATCGCCTCTGATCTGGTGCCGGGGTATGGCGACCGACCGCTTAAGACCGAGATGGAACGGATCATGCTGGCAGACCCCGGTCAATGGGATCGCCACTATGCCGGCGATTCCGCTGAGCAGGCGTTGTTGCGGCATTACTCGCTGTCTGACCGCATTCGTTACTACTGGGTGAATGATGCAGCCAGAGGTGCGGTTGAGCGGCTGATCGCTGCGTTGCAGGGACGATCGGTTCCTTTGCCGCTGTTCTGGCAACATTGGCCAGCCGCTGCTGGGTTTGCAGATGCGCCGCTTGACCCTGAGGCTTTGCTGATCTGGCGGGTGACGCAAAGCCTTTGCAGCTATCACGCAGCCTGCAATCTCAAAAACTGAACACTGCAAAAGGAGGCAGCTATGGCATTGGAACAGTTTCGTCTGGATGGAAAGGTGGCTCTGGTCACTGGCGGCAACCGGGGCATAGGTCTTGCCATCGCCCGGCTTTTTGTCGAGGCCGGGGCCAAGGTCATGGTGACAGGTCGCAGTCTGACCGCCGACGCGCAGGAACTTTGCGCCAACGATTGTGCTGCTTGGGTCGCGGGTGATGTCACTGATCCCGCCACGCCAGAGCGGATCGTTGCCGCAACGCTTGACCGGTTTGGCGGGCTGGACATTCTGGTTAACAATGCGGGGATTGCCGACAGCGGTGACTTTCACGACTTCGACGATGCGCGTCTTGCGGCGATCAACGACACGAACTTTGTCGCGCCTTTTCGCATCGCTCGGGCGGCGATCAAGCCAATGTTGAAAAAGCAGTCGGGCGTTATCCTGAACATAGGCTCTATTTCGGCCGAAGTGGCGAACCAACCGCAGCTTCAGGTGGCCTATAACGCCTCAAAGGCGGCAGTTCATCAGATGACCCGTGTGATGGCCTTTGAATACGCCAGCCGCGGCATCCGCGTGAACGCTTTGGCACCGGGCTATGTGGTCAGCGACATGACAAAGGGCGGCATTGCCAACGCTGCGTGGAACAAGGTGTGGACCGAAAACACCCCAATGGGCCGGTTCGGGCAACCCGAGGAGATGGCCAATTGCGCCCTGTTCTTGTGCGCGCCCGCGTCCAGCTATGTGACGGGCACAGTTTTGACCGCTGATGGTGGGTATACAACGCATTGAAAGGGGATCGTGATGACGGCTGACCTTAAGGACCGCAGCGTTCTGATCACCGGGGCGTCGGGCGGCATTGGCACCGCCATGGCAGAACTGTTTGCGGCTGCTGGCGCACGTCTGGCGCTTATCGACATCACCGACCCCGCGCCACTTGCGGCCCGCCTTGGCGCACGGCACCGGGCATGGATCTGCGATCTGTCGCAGCCCGAAGATATCGCCCGCGTCTCGGCAAGGGTCGGCACAGAAATGGGCATTGATGTGCTGATCAACAACGCAGGTCTTGGCATCGTTGCCCCGGCAGAGCAGCTATCGGTCGAGGATTGGGACCGCACCCAAGCCATAAACCTGCGTGCGCCGTGGTTGATGGCGGCGGCGGCGCTGCCGTTTTTGAAAGCCTCGGGGCGTGGGCGCATTGTGAACATCGCATCGCAAGCCGGGATGGTCGCGATTGCGGAACATGCGGCTTATGGGGCCAGCAAGGCTGGGCTGATCGGTCTGACGAAGGTGCTGGCTTTGGAATGGGCAAGGTATGGCATCACCGTGAATGCGATTTCGCCCACGGTGGTTGAAACGCCGATGGCACTTGTCGGTTGGGCGGGTGAAAAGGGCGCGCGCGCCAAGGCCGAAATCCCGGTCGGGCGCTTTGCAAAGCCCGCGGAAATCGCGCATGCGGCGTTCTACCTTGCGTCGGCACAGGCAGGCATCGTGACCGGTGAAAACATGGTGCTGGATGGGGGATATACCATCCGTTAGGCGAGTGTGGCGGCCAGTGGATCTGGCCGCCAAAAGTGATTCAAATGTCAAAATTGGTCGGCAGAATCACCATATCGCGGATCGTCACCGTGCGCGGGCGACTTAGCATATACATGATCGCATCCGAAATTTCTTCGGGGTCCATCAGCGCGCCGGCCTCCTTGGCCTTGCGCAGATTTTCTTCGGGCCAATCCGCCAGCAGCGCCGAGATCACGGGCCCCGGCGAAACCTGCCCGACGCGGATTCCGTGCTTGTTCAACTGCCTCCGCATTGTCTGAACAAAACAGGTCATCGCCCATTTTGACGCCGAATAGACCGGCTCCCACTGTATGGGCATATGTCCGGCGACCGAAGCGGTCACAATGATATCGCCCGTGCCGCGCTCTTGCATGTGCGGGATCACGTCGCGGACGTTTTTCATCACCACATTGACGTTCAGGTTCAGCATCCGGTCAATTGTATCGGTGTCCGTCTCGATCAGATCGCCGCCGATATAGCTGCCTGCGTTGCAGTGCAGAATGTCGATCTGTCCCACCTTTGCCAGTATCTCGGGCACCATGGCGGCGCAGCTTTTTACGTCCAGCAGGTTGGTCTGCTGCGCAATCGCGTTAGGGCCAAGTTCGGCCGTCAGCTTTTCAAGCGCGGTCGCATTGTAATCAACCATCACAACCTTGGCGCCCGCGTTCAGCAGGGCGCGCGTGGTTGCAAGGCCAATGCCAGAAGCGGCACCGGTCACGGCAGCCACTTTGCCGGTCAGGGATTGGGTCATCGTCTTTCCTCCGGGTGAATGTGTATTTGGTCAAACTGCGAGAAAACCGCCGTCAATCGGCAGCACGGCCCCGGTGATGACCGGGGCATCGTCTGACAGCAGCATGGCAATGGTGCGGGCCACGTCCTCAACTTCGGCAAAGCGGCCAAGGGGGTGGCGGGCCATCATCGGGTCTTTTCGGAAGGGTTCCGACCAAGCAGCGGCGGCAAGTTCGGTCATGGTGACGGTGGGGGCGACGGCATTGACGCGGATGCCATGCGGCCCCAGCTCTTTGGCCATCACACGGGTTGCGCCCTCCAGCCCTGCTTTGGAGGCGGCATAGACCATATGATCCTGAAAGCCGCGATGCCCGGCAATCGAGGTAACGTTGATGATCGCGCCGCCCCCGCCAGCCGCAATGCGTGCGCGTGCAAATTCCTGCGCGCAGATCAGGGCGGCGCGCAGGTTGATCCCCATGACGGCCTCATACCCATCTTCTGTCATGTCCAGCACAGATTCCAGAACGTTGGTTCCGGCGCAATTGATCAGAAAGTCGGCTGGTCCTGCTGCCTTCATCGCGCCGCGGGCTGCGGGGCTGTCTGCAAGGTCCACCGCAATCCCCTTGGCCCCGAACTCGGCCGCAAGGGCATCAAGATCTGCCTGCGTGCGCGCCATTGCGATCACACTCGCGCCGCGTGCGGCCATGATCTGCGCGCAGGCCCGACCGATGCCTTTACCCGCGCCAGTGATGATGACGGTTTTTCCTGCGAATTGCTGATTCATTGGCGGGTCTTTCGTGGGTTGCAAAGGGTGCCCGATTGCGGCGAAGACTTTGCGGAAGGTGCAAATGTTGGCCTTAACCGATCGGGGTCAGAAGCAGTTCGGCGGTCACATCATCTGTGATCAATGTATCCACCAGCCCGCGCTGACAGGCCGCGCGAATGATTTCCACCTTGTGAGGGCCGGCGGCAGAGAGGATCTTTTCAGGCACATCCAGCACCATGGCCAGCGGCATGCCGATAGCCCGGTCGTCAATCGCCCTCGAGACAGAGTTGCCGTCTTTGTCCAGGAACTGGCCAAGCACATCGCCAATCGCCCCTGAGGCCTTTAGCGTCTCTACCGTCAGCCCTTGCGGCAGCCCATGCGACACCAGAAAGGACTTTTCGGACACGTTGGAACAGGTCAGCAAAACCGCATCCAGCGTTTCGAACTTCTTGAAATGCTCTTGCAAGGAATACTGCGACAGGAACACGTCGCGATCTATTCCTGCGGATAGATAGATCGGGGCTGTCAGAATGGAGTAATGCGCGCCCAGAACATCAGCAAAACCTGAAGCAATGCCAAAGGAATTGAAAGTTGACCCCTGCGCGGTCCCGCCCAGAATCGACACGACTTCCAGATCAGGATGGGTTTGGCGTTGCAGTTTTCGGATGGCAGAGTCCAGCGTCAGGCCCCAGGACACACCAAAGGATTTCCATTCGGAGGTGCGCAGCCGTTCAGTCAGATGTTCGGCAAGGGCCGCGCCTACGCTTCGATGAAACTCGTAGTCATTGTGATTTGCGGGGCAGATCACAGCACGTTTGATTTGCAACTCATCCACCAAGCGCTTTTGCAGCTCAAACCGGGGCAGAAATGGGGATTCGATCTGAATCTTGATGATTCCCAGCGCCTTGGCGCGCTGGATTGCCTGATTCACCCGCAGCCGGGTCACGTCCATGATCCGGGCAATCTCTGCTTGGGTCATTTCGTTCACGTAGTAGTGCCAGCAGACTTCAGCGATGAACTCCTCGCCGTCCGCCACAGGTTCGCGTGGCATTTCTATTCCTCCCAAGGCGGCTGACTGCGCCCCGTTACAGCCAGATCGTTATATCAACCGTGGCATGCCTCACAAGTGTATTGCAAGCCATACAGGTGAAAAAATGCACTTGCATGGAGTGTCATACATATGCATTTTGAGTGCAGGGGATGACGCGATTCGACCGTGGGAGAACGTTTGGCTCGCCGTCCGCTCCTGCAAAAATAAATGGGAGGAGACCCAAATGAACTTTGCTCTCAAGCTCGGCACTTCGGTGCTGGCGCTGACCCTTGCCGCGTCTGCGGGCTTCGCGCAGGATGCGGACTGGTGGAAAAAAGCGGCCGAACCATATCAAGGCGTAACGCTGCGCGGCGTGACGGAATCGTCGCCGCCGTCACTTTTCATCCGCGAAGTGCTGGCCCCGCAATTTGAGGAACTGACCGGTATCCGCGTCGACGTGGAAACCACGTCGTGGGACCAGATGTTCGACAAAGCGATCAAGGACATGGAAGCCGGAACCGGCATCTATGACATGGTCTATATCGAGCAGGACATCATCTATTCCTACCTGTCACGCAATTTCCTGACCGACCTGAGCGGACTGTTGGCGGCCAATCCCCAGCTGAAAGCCGCCACCTATGATGAGGCGAATTTCACCACCTTCGCCGACTACTTCAAGGATGAAAAAGGCAACCTTTATGGCGTGCCGATGGAAGCCTTTATCAAGATTTACCTTTACCGCACCGACCTGTTCGGCGATCCGGCCATTCAGGCCGCCTTCAAAGAACAGACCGGCAAAGACCTGGCACCTGCAACCACCCACGCCGACTATACTGAAATCGCCAAGTTCTTCTACGAATATGGGCAGGCAAATGGCTTGGCGCTGTGGGGCACCACCGTTCAGGGCCATACCGGTCACCCGGCATCTTGGTATGAATACTACGAATCCGTTGCTCCAACCTTTGGGATCTACAACTGGGGCATCGACGCCAGCAACAACTACGCCGCATCGGTGGAAAGTGGCGGCCAGATGAATTCAGATACCGCCAAGGAGGCGCTTCAGTGGTGGCTTGATCTGCGCCAATACGCGCCGCCAGAAACCGATCAGTCAACCTGGACCGAGACTGGCACAACCTTTGGCGCGGGTCGCGCGGCACAGGGTCTGATCTATGGCGAAAACGCGGGCTGGATCGCGGCTGACAAAGACAAGTCGCTGGTTGTCGGCAAGGTCGGCGTGGCGCTTCCGCCGCTGGCCGAAGGTGTTCTGGCTGAAGTAGAAGCCGGTAACGGGTATATCGGCTATTATGACGGTGGCGCTTTCGGTCTGCCTGCGACATCCAAAAATCAGGAAGCCGCGGCACTGTTCCTTCAGTACATCGGCCAGAACGAAGTGCAGCCTGACTGGGCCGTTGCCGCGCCGCGCGTGACCAACACAGCCACCTATGACGATCCGAAAGTTATCGCCATGAACACCGAATTGGGCGGTTACTATGACATGCTGAAGGACAAGGGCTATCTGTTTGCCGGTGCGCCTCCGTATCCGTTCCATGCCCAACTGCGTGAAGCGACTGCACCGACGTTCTTTGAGATCCTGACCGGCGCACTCAGCGCGTCGGACGGGCTTGACCAGATAGCGGTGATCACCGAGCAGACCCTGACCGAACTCGGCTACCGCAAGTAAGCGGACGCTCCCTGCCGGGTCGATGGGCCGCCGCTTTACGCAGGGCGGCGGCCCAGAACTTGCCACCTGATCGCGGATCGGTTGGTATATGCGTTACGCTAACTGATTACCTTTAAGGGGGGCAACGCCGTGCAATCCAATAGACTTGGATGGATCTTGCTGGCACCAACAATGGTCATCCTGTTCTTTTTCGGGGTTTTGCCATTTGTCTATGTGCTGTGGGTTTCATTCCATCAATGGAACCCCTTTGCCGTCGATCCGACGATGGTGTTCAACGGCGCCGACAATTTCCGTAAAATTGTCTTTGATGCGGCGTTCCTGAACTCGGTCGGTGTTACGGTCATGTTTGTGTTCTTTGCCGTCGTGTCTGAGCTTATAATCGGTTATTTTCTTGCCCAGGCTTTTATGCGCGATTTTCCAGGCAAGTCCTTTTTCCGCACCATTCACACCCTGCCGCTGATTATGGCTCCGATCATTGTGGGGTCAGTCTGGAAGCTGATGATGACCCCCTCTATCGGCATTATCCCGCATTACCTGAACCTTTGGTTTGGCATCTCTGTGAACATCGGCACCTCACCCGCAGCGGCCTTCACCACGATCGTGATCATGGATATCTGGCACTGGACACCGCTGGTCACGCTAACGCTGATTGCGGCCCTTGTGTCACTGCCCGCCGACCCGTTCGAGCAAGCCCAGATTGACGGCGCGAACAAGCGACAGATCTTTTGGCACATCACCTTGCCGATGATTGCGCCGGCGGTCGTGGCCACCGTTTTCATCCGCCTGATGGACGCCCTTCGTACGGTGGATGAGGTCTGGATGCTGACCGGCGGCGGCCCCGGTTCTGCGACGCGGTTCGTTGGGGTGCATATCTTCAAAGAGGTGTTTCCAAAGACAAACTACGGCTATGGCTCCACGATTTCGGTCATCGTCCTTTACCTTACCATTGTCGCCTGTTGGCTGCTGTATGTGACCATGCTTGCGCCAAGAAACAGCAGAAAGGGCTAAGCCGATGAGAAAGCAAAACCCGATCATCGGCCTTGTTTTCTGGAGCCTCGTCAGCTTTCTGACGCTGTTCCCGATCTATTGGCTGTTCGTCATCTCGGTCAAACCTGCGGTGCAACTGTTCTCAACCCCTGATCTATGGGTCACCGATCCGTTCTGGGGCAATTATGCAAAGGTCTGGGGCGACCGGCTGTTGCGCAGCTACATGCTGAATTCGATCATCATCTCAACAGGCAACGCGGTGCTTTGCACCATTCTGGGGTTCTTTGCCTGCTATGCGCTATCGCGTTTCAACATGGCAGGCAAAGAGTCGATCTTTTTCTGGACCATCACCAACCGCATGGCCCCTCCGGCCGTGTTCCTGCTGCCATTGTTTTTGTTGATGACGCAGGTTTACACCATTGGCGAATGGCGTCTGCTGGACACAAGGATCGGGATGATTCTGGTCTATTGCACCTTTAACCTGCCCTTCGCGATCTGGACTCTGCGCCCCACACTTGAGGGCATACCAAAGGAATTGGATGAGGCTGCCTTTGTCGATGGTGCCTCACCCTGGCAGGTGATTACCGAAGTGATCTTCCCACTGTGCCGCCCCGGTCTGGCCGTGACCTTCATCCTGACATGGGTGTTTGCGTGGAACGAATACCTGCTGGCAGCCACACTCACCAACTTTAACGCCCGCACGCTGACGACCGGCCTGTCGGAATATGTGACCAGCACCGGCACCGAATGGGGCATCATGGCGACCATCTCTGTCTTTACCCTGATCCCGGCGCTGATCGTGTTCAGCATGGTGCAAAAGCATATCGTGGCCGGTCTGACCTTTGGCGCAGTGAAAGGATAAGGGCATACCCATGTCAAAAGAAACGCCACTCGCCTCGGTTCATCTTGCCGAAGAGGAACCGGTAGAGCTGCCTGTCGAAAAGCCCGGCTTTCTGCCCATCGAAACCAACTGGTTCGATCGGCTGTTCATATCCGTGGTGATCTGGGTCGCGCTGTCGCTGTTCTGGTTTCGGTTCATAGAGCCGATGGGCTTATCAATCTGGATTTCCAATGCCATTGCACTGGGCTTGGCTGTCTGGATCATCAGGAAAGGATAGTCGGATGAAAGCGCTTGTTCTTGAAAAGAAAAACGACCTGAGCTTGCGGGACTTTCCGGCAATTGACCGTGTGGAAGAAACGCTTGGACCCCATGATGTGCGGATCAAGCTGCACACCGTCGGCATTTGCGGATCAGACGTGCATTATTATACCCATGGTCGCATCGGGCATTTTGTCGTCGATGCGCCGATGATCCTCGGCCACGAAGCATCTGGCACGGTGACAGAGGTGGGCACAGCCGTCACCACCCTGAAAGAAGGCGACCGTGTCTGTATGGAGCCGGGCATTCCCGACCCCAATTCAAAAGCGACACGGCTGGGCATGTATAACATCGACCCTGCCGTGCGGTTCTGGGCCACCCCCCCGGTTCACGGCATCCTGCGGCCGACCTGCGTGCATCCCGAGGCGTTCACCTTCAAGCTGCCCGACAATGTCAGCTTTGCCGAGGCCGCGATGGTGGAGCCGCTGGCTGTCGGCGTTCATGCCGCCACCAAGGCGCGGGTCAGGCCCGGTGACAACGCTGTGGTGTTGGGGGCTGGTCCCATCGGGCTGGTCACGGCGCTTGCGGCTTTGGCGGCGGGATGTGCACGGGTTTATGTGACCGACCTTGCGCCGAAAAAGCTGGACATCGCCGCGTCGCTCAGCCGGGCCATTGTTCCGGTCAACGCCAAGACAGAAAACCTTGTCGACATCATCCGCCGCGATACCGACGGCTGGGGCGCTGACATTGTGTTTGAGGCGACAGGTTCGCCCCATGCCGCCAAAACGGTGTTTGAAGCTCTCGCCCCGGGTGGTTGCGTGGTGATGATCGGCGGCCAGCCAGACCCTATCCAATACGATGCGGGTGCGGCCATGGTGCGTGAGGCGCGGGTGGAGAATATCTTTCGATACGCCCATGTGTTTCCGCGCTGTGTTGGCATGCTCAGTTCCGGCGCCATAGATGTGAAGCCGCTTATCACACGCACCTTTGCGTTTAACGACAGCGTGCAGGCTTTTGAAATCGCTGCCTCTGCCCCTCCGGCGGACGTGAAAATGCAGATCGTTCTGCCACAGTAAGGGGCCAGATCAATGGCAAGTGTTACAATCAAAGATATCACCAAACGTTATGGCTCGGTGCAAGTCATGCACGGCGTCAGCGTTGATATCGAAGACGGTGAATTCGTTGTGCTGGTCGGCCCGTCCGGATGCGGCAAATCCACGTTGCTGCGTATGTTGGCAGGGCTTGAGCAGATTTCTGGTGGCACTATTTCGATTGGGGATCGCGTGGTCAACGACGTGCTGCCCAAGGAACGCGATATCGCCATGGTGTTCCAAAGCTATGCGCTTTACCCGCATAAGACCGTCTATGACAACATCGCCTTTCCGTTGA
Source organism: Pseudotabrizicola sp. (assembly GCF_030684215.1). Classification (GTDB taxonomy): domain Bacteria; phylum Pseudomonadota; class Alphaproteobacteria; order Rhodobacterales; family Rhodobacteraceae; genus Pseudotabrizicola. The sequence goes on along the minus strand of NZ_JAUXOV010000077.1, from coordinate 7,798 downwards.
AAATGGCCAAGCGCCCCAAGCATGAGGTCGAGGAAAAGGTCACCAAGGCCGCCGAAGTCCTCGACCTTGGCAAATATCTTAAGCGGTATCCAAAAGAGCTGTCCGGCGGCCAGCGTCAGCGCGTGGCCATGGGCCGCGCCATCGTGCGCGATCCGCAGGTGTTCCTGTTCGACGAACCGCTGTCCAATCTTGATGCCAAGCTGCGTGTCACCATGCGGCTTGAGATCAAGGAACTGCACCAGCGTCTTGGCACAACGATCGTCTATGTCACGCATGACCAGATTGAGGCGATGACCATGGCCGACAAGATCGTGGTCATGCGCGATGGCCGGGTCGAACAAGTCGGCTCTCCGCTGGATCTGTATGACCATCCTGACAATGTTTTTGTGGCGGGCTTCATCGGATCTCCGTCGATGAATTTCCTGCACGGCAAGATCGCGACCCATGGCGGACAAAAACACTTTGTCTCGGATAATGGGCTGGCCCTGCCTTTACCCGCCACCACCGCCGCCGAGGGGGAAGTCGTCACCTATGGCATCCGGCCCGAACATATCGCCATTGGCGACGGCGGCGTTAAAATGAACGTGGTGGTGATTGAACCAACGGGGTCGGAAACGCAGGTTTTTGCCCGGTCCGGCAACGACCTGATGGACGCGCTGGTGAAAGAGCGTATCACGGCGCGCCCCGGCAGCGAGCTTGGCTTTATCATTGATCCGGCCAATGTTCACCTGTTCGACCGCAAGACGGAGAAGCGCATTTGAATGCTTCGGGCATGGAACCTTCTCCGCGACCAGAGGTAAGGGCGGTCATTTTCGACATGGACGGATGCCTTGTCGACAGTGAACCGCTTTCGCTTGAAGCGGTGGCCGCTGAGATGCGCCACGCGGGACTTCTGAACGCGACAGCCGCAGAGGTTGGCGAGAAATACCTTGGGGTTTCCCTGTCCAGAATCATTCAGGATGTGGAGGATCGCTTGGGCAGACCCTGCCCGCCGGATTTCATTGATCGTATGGAGACGCGCCTGTTCAAGGCTTACAAGGCGGGTCTTCAGCCGATCAACGGTGCAGACGACTTGCTGGTCGCGCTTGCCAAGGCGGGAATTGCGGTGGCGATTGCCTCTGGCGCGTCGGTCCGGCGGCTTGACCGCACGTTGGAATATTCTGGTCTGGACCGCTTTTTCCCGACGCATCGTTTCAGTGCCGATCTTGTCAGCCGTGGCAAGCCAGCGCCTGATGTGTTTCTGCTTGCGGCGGAAAGGCTGGGGGTTGCACCACAACACTGCGTTGTCCTTGAAGACTCACCGCATGGAATCAAAGGCGCTGTTGATGCTGGCATGCGCGCGGTGGGGTTCGTAGGTGGAAGCCATCTGATCGGACGCGAGTCTCATCATGCGGTCATTTTGCGCGAGGCGGGCGCAGCTCAGACGGTTCATTACCTTAGCGAAGCGTTTGATGCGCTGGTTCGCAAAGTGACCCTGCCATGATGTTTGCGCCTGCCCCAAAACAACGCGACACTTCAGAGGTCAGTCGATGATCAAACTTTCTAACGCGTCGCTTCCGCTGCTGCCCGACGGGATTTTGCGGCCGACCTATGATCGCGCAATGCTGCGGCCGGGCATCGTTCATATCGGCATGGGCAATTTTCATCGCGCGCATCAGGCGTGGTATCTGCACCGGCTGATGGAACAGGGCCTTGCGCTGGATTGGGCGATTATCGGTGCGGGTGTCCGTGCCTATGATACAGCGCAGCGCGAAAAGCTGGTTGCGCAGGATTTTCTGACAACATTGATCGCACTGGACCCATCGGGCACCTCTGCCGAGGTGGTAGGCTCTGTGATCGGCTATGTTCCGATTGCAGATGGCAACGGACCACTGATCCGGGAAATGGCAGACCCCCAGATCCGCATTGTCTCGCTGACCGTGACCGAGGGCGGGTATTACATCGACCCGGTGACAAAAGCCTTTGACGCCGCGCACACCGATATTGTTCATGATGCCGCAAATCCTGCCACGCCACGCACAGCCTTTGGGGCCATCGTTGCTGCGCTGAGGCTGCGCCGCGACGGGGGAACCGGCCCCTTTACCGTGCAAAGCTGTGACAACCTGCAAGGCAATGGCGCGATCTTGCGGCAAACGGTGGTATCGCTGGCCCGGCTGTCAGACCCCGCCCTTGCCGACTGGATCAACGCACATTGTTCGTTTCCGAATTCCATGGTCGATTGCATCGTGCCAGCGACAGGGCCAAAAGAGCTGGCGCTGGCGCAGGGATTTGGCATCGATGACGCCGTGCCCGTGACGCATGAGAACTTTCGCCAATGGGTGATAGAGGATGATTTCTGCGCAGGCCGCCCCGATTGGGATAAGGTTGGCGCAATGTTTTCCGACAATGTGCACGGCTATGAGGCGCAGAAAATCCGCATTCTGAACGCTGGGCATCAGGTTATTGCCAGCGTGGCCGAGGTGATGGGTCTGACCACGATTTCCGAGACGATGGCCCATCCGGCGATTCACGCCCTGTTCCGCAAGGTTGCGCAAGACGAGATCATCCCCCATGTTATCCCAGTTCCGGGCATGACGCCTGCGCAATATGTTGACCTGATAGACAGTCGTTTTGCCAATCCTGCGATCGTCGATACCGTGCGACGGGTTGCGTTTGACGGGTCGTCCCGGCATCCTGGCATGGTTTTGCCCACGGTGCGTGATGGTCTGCGCGCCGGTGCCCCGGTGCGTGGTTTGGCGCTGGTTGAGGCGGCTTGGGCAAGGATGTGTGAAGGTACCCGCGATGATGGTAGCAAAATCGCGCCAAACGATCCGTTCTGGGATATGCTGACCGAAACGGCAGGTCAGGCCCGGCGCAATCCGCGCGCATGGCTGGAGCAACGCCAGTTCTACGGTGATCTGGCGGATGCGCCCCGGTTTGCCGATGCATTCGATCAGTGGCTGACGATCATGTATCAAGATGGCATGGAGGCCGCAGTGCAACGGTATCTGGATGGCAGGTAAATGAGTTTTCTTGGAATAGATCTTGGCACATCCGGGCTGCGCGCCTTGTTGGTAGGCGAAGACGGCAGGCCCATTGGGGCGGCAGAGCGCAGCTATGAAGCGCGCCGCCGCTTTCCGGGTTGGTCCGAGCAGGACCCCGCCGACTGGATCGCCGCGCTGGAAGCAGCAGTGGCAGAACTGCGAACAAACTATCCTGATTTTGCGCAGCTTCGGGGGATCGGCGTGTCTGGCCAGATGCATGGCGCAACCTTGCTGGACAAGGACAGCAAGGTTCTGCGCCCCTGCATCCTGTGGAATGACATGCGATCGCATGTGCAGGCGGCGCGACTGGATGTCATGGTGGATGTGCGTGCGCTGTCGGGGAACATCGTGTTTCCGGGCTTCACTGCGCCCAAGCTGGAATGGCTGCGAGAAAACGAGCCAGAGGTTCACGCCCGTGTGGCAAAGGTGCTGCTTCCGGCGGCCTATCTCAATTTCTACCTGACCGGGGAATTTGTGGCGGATATGTCCGACTCCGCTGGCACCTCCTGGCTTGATGTTGGTGGGCGGCACTGGTCAGACCAATTGCTTTCTGCGGGTCATATGCGCCGCGATCAGATGCCGGATCTGGTTGAAGGCACTCAGGAAGCGGGCAGGTTGCGCAGCGAGGTGTTGCGCGCCTGGGGTCTTTCCGGCCCGGTATCAGTCGCCGGTGGCGCAGGGGATAATGCGGCAGCGGCCTGTGGTATCGGCGCGTTACGCCAAGGGCAGGGCTTTGTGTCGCTTGGCACATCCGGCGTTTTGCTCGCCGCCCGTGACGGCTATCGCCCGGCACCGGAAACGGCGGTTCACACCTTTTGCCATGCGATCCCCGGACGATGGTATCAGATGGGGGTGATGCTGGCTGCAACCGACAGTCTCAACTGGCTGGCCAGGATCACCGAAAGTAAACCGGCAAGCCTGACGGCGCCCTTGGGGCCAACGCTGCAAGCGCCGTCGAGGGTGCGGTTCCTGCCCTATCTTGCGGGCGAGCGGACGCCGCACAACGACTCTGAAATTCGCGGCAGTTTCACCGGGTTGGGGCTTGCCACCTCGCGCGAAGATCTTACGCGCGCTGTCCTTGAGGGGGTTGCCTTTGGCCTGCGCGACAGTTTTGAAGCGCTGCAGGAAACGGGTGCTACGGTGGAGAACCTGATCGCGATTGGTGGTGGCACGGCATCGCACTATTGGCTGAAGCTGATTGCCACAGTGCTGCACATGCCGCTTTCCCTGCCGGTTGGCGGTGAATTTGGCGCAGCTTTGGGTGCGGCGCGGTTGGCGATCTGTGCCGCAACAGGTGCAGACCCGGAACAGGTGATGCAAATGCCCGGCATTGGGGAGACGATCGACCCGGATATCGATTTGCAGGCCAGATTTGACGCGGAATACAGCGCGTTTCGCGCATCATATCCGGCGATCAGGTCGGTTCAGTAATCTGGTAGAGGCTATTTCGTAAAGGGGGGCGCGCAAGGTGCGCGCCCCGTCGAATGCGTCGATTACATCGGCGGCATGATCACGGTGTCGATCACGTGGATCACACCATTGGATGCTTCGATATCGGCGGTGGTGATGGTGGCGCCGTTGACCTTGGCACCGCCGTCGAGCGTGATGGTGACATCGGCGCCGTTGACGGTGGCTGCGGTCAGCCCCTCTGACAGGTCGGTTGACATGACTTTGCCCGGCACAACGTGATAAGTCAGGATCGCGGTCAGCTGTTCCAGGTTCTCTGGCAACAGCAGGGTGTCGACGGTGCCTTCGGGCAGAGCGGCGAACGCCTCATCGGTTGGAGCGAACACAGTGAAGGGGCCTTCGCCTTTGAGCGTGTCAACCAGCCCGGCTGCGGTTACAGCGGCGACCAGTGTGTTGAAGGTTCCTGCGCCGACTGCGGTGTCGACGATATCCTTGGGTCCGTGGCCGCCAGCAAAGGCTGGGGCTGCGAAGGCAAGGGCGGTTGTCATGGCAAGAAAGGTTCTGCGGATCATTGGTGTCACTCCCGTTTGATCATCGCCTTGATTGGCCCGCTGTATATGGGGCGGAAAGACGATCAGATTAGGCCAACATTTCTGTGCGGCAGGCTTGCCCGGAGCCGATAGACGACTAAGCTCCGGGCACTTTGGATTTCCAGTCAAATACCTGTGATGGCTGGTGATCGGGCGTTACCCTTATTCAGAGGCCAGCGCGCCCTTTACGATGCCCGACAGCAGGTCGTTGACCGGGGCCATGCTGCCATCATAGGCGCGGTGACCTACGGTGATTGTGCCGGGGGCACCGGGGGTCTCATAGACGAAGATGCCGTAGGGGCAGTGCTGGACATTGGCAATGTCGGCTTCCATCACCGCACGACTGACGGTGGCGGAACAGAAGGTAAAGATATTGGCCTCGGTAAAGATCGAGGTGTCAGATCCGACATCTGCGCGGGTGCGTTCCAGCATGGAGCCGACGTGGCTGACATGGTCGATCACCAGACCCGCGCCCACGATGGCGGATTCAACCGCAAAGGTTACGTTCTCGAACGAGTCTTCGACGGTATATATGACGGGCGCAGTTTCGGCCGTGACCGGCAAGGCGACAGTCAAGGCGAGAGCGGAAGCAAGAGTGGCAATGCGTAACATAATGAGTTCCTCCTGCAGGGCAGCATGGACCATAAACATTCCTATGTGAATATGTACTTCCACGTTGTGGGGCGGTGACGGGCTTGTCGCAGGTCTTTCCCGGCAATGTGAGCAGCTTTGCTTTGATTTTTGCGCCCGACCCGTCATCTTATATTCCAATGCCAAAGGGAGACAGGTGCCATGCTAGGATTGAACTGGTCAGACGTGACGCCAAAGCCGCAATGGTTAAACCGTCGGCAGCTGATGGCGGGGGCGGGGGCGCTGATGGCGACTCCGGCGCTGGCAAAGATAGAAGCAGCGAAAAGCCCATTCTCTACCGACATCACCCCAAACACGCTGTCCGAGATCACCACGTACAACAACTTTTATGAGTTCGGGCTGGACAAGGGCGACCCAGCCCGCAACGCCCGGCTGCTGACGACCGACCCTTGGGCGGTGGAAATTGGCGGCATGGTGGACCGCCCCGGCAGCTATGATCTGAGCGACATTCTAAGGGATGCCCCACTGGAGGAACGCATCTATCGGTTTCGTTGTGTGGAAGCCTGGTCGATGGTGATTCCATGGATCGGGTTCGAGTTGGGGCATCTGCTGGCCAAGGCCGGGGTGCAGCCCGGTGCGAAGTATGTGGCGTTCGAGACGCTGGTGCGCCCCGAGGAGATGCCGGGACAAAAGACCCGTAGCCTCGACTGGCCCTACCGCGAAGGTTTGCGGCTGGATGAGGCGATGCATCCACTGACGATTCTGGCGACGGGTCTGTATGGAGAGCCGATGCCCAACCAAAACGGCGCGCCGATCCGGCTGGTGGTGCCGTGGAAATATGGCTTCAAGTCGATCAAGTCCATTGTCAGCATCCGCCTGACGGATACCCAGCCCGAGACCACATGGAACATGCAAAACGCACGCGAATATGGTTTCTACAGCAACGTGAACCCAGGGGTGAGCCATCCGCGCTGGTCACAGGCCAGCGAACGCCGCGTAGGGGCGGGCATCTTTGCCGGGCGTGAGGATACGTTGATGTTCAACGGTTACGGCGAACAGGTGGCAGGTCTGTATGACGGTATGGACCTGACCAAAGATTATTGATGGACAAGATCAACGCCCTTGCCCGCCGGGTGCCGACAGCCGTGGTGTGGGGGGCGGCGCTGATTCCATTTTTCTGGCTGGTCTGGGCCGCAGCCACCAACCGCCTTGGCCCCGATCCGGTCAAGGCGATCGAACTGAGCCTTGGGCTGTGGGGATTGCAGTTTTTGCTGGCCTCGCTGTGCATCACGCCTTTGCGCAAGATCGGGCTGAACCTGCTGCGATTCCGTCGTGCGCTGGGGGTGATGGCCTTCTTCTATATAGGGATGCATTTTCTGGCCTGGGTCGTGCTGGATATGGGCCTGCGATGGGACGAGATTCTGCGCGACCTTTATAAGCGGCCCTATGTCATCCTGGGCATGGTGGGCCTGCTGGCGATGATTCCGCTGGCAGTTACCTCGACCAATTGGGCAATCCGGCGACTTGGGGCGGGTAGATGGCGGCGTTTGCATAGGCTGGCCTATGTGGCGGCTTTGGCTGGCGCGCTGCATTTCGTGATTCTGGTGAAGGGTTGGCCGACTGAACCGCTGCTATATGCGGCGGCTGTGGTGGGTCTTTTGCTTCTTCGTATGGGTTTCCCCAAGGTCAGCCGCGCATGAGTCTGTGGATAACAGCCACCTAGCTGCATGTGGGGCCTGAAAGGGGATGCTGCAAGCGCAAGAAAGTTGCCGCAGTGCGGCGTCCCTTGTGGCGAAAGTTTCACCAAGCCCTAGATTTTGTGCGATTTTCAAGTTTTGTGAAAAAAATGCGACTGTCTGCACTTTTTCCTCTTGCGGGTTCCGGCATCCCTCCGTAAATACCGCCTCACCGAAGCGAAACAGCGACGGTGACGGACGGAAGCGAAGACGAAGCGAAGCGAAAGCGACGACAAGGAAACGCGGAAAACCTGAAAATCTGAAGATACGGCGGTTCGGGAAACGCTAAGAGATTAGCGCCTCGATTTTGTTTTGTCTTCTTGCTCTTTGAAAATTGAAAGTGATGAAGGGATATGTGGGCGGTTTGGACGCATCGGCGTCTAACACGTAGCATATCTGCCCAGCAGGGGAGTGACCGTAAGGTTGCCGACCGATGACCTGGGGAAAGCTT
>NZ_JAUXOV010000064.1 GCF_030684215.1 Pseudotabrizicola sp. | reverse complement strand
GGTTGAAATCCAGTGATCAGGTGCTGTTCCGCGTCCCAACTGTTTTGCAGTTTCGGCGCGGGGCAGGGCGGCAACTCGGACGGTGGGGCAGGGGACGAGGGTGGGCGTGGTAATCTCATTGTCCCATCCCGGGATGGTTCTGCCTGGGCGTGACATTGCCGGATGAGGTCGGCTGAACTCGTCTGCTTGGGTTCCTCTCCCCCGTGGCTTGGTTGAGGCACCTCCTCTTCGACTGACAATCCCCTAAGCCTGTTCGGTTTCCTGCCCGCAACCCCGCTCCTGTCCGGGCCGTGTTGGCCGCAAAGCGTCCTGCCCGCTCCTCCCCGGCCCCTCGGGGGTTTCCGGCTGGTCCCGTGGCCCAGCCGTGCAGGCGTCTCCCGACAGGCTCGGACCGGGTCTTGTCGAAGGGATGGTCCCTCGCACCCGACACAGGAGAAACACCGTGCAGAACATCGTCATCATCGCCGGCAACATCGGTCAGGCCCCGGAAGCCCGCGTCACCCAGGGCGGTACGAAGATCACCCACTTCACCCTCGCCACCTCGCGCCCCCGCCTGTCGGAAGGCCGCCCGATCCGCGACGAGCACGGCTACCGCGTGACGGACACCGAATGGCACCGCATCACCTGCTTCAACGGCCTCGGCAAAACCGTCGCCGAGCACTGCGAAAAGGGCATGAAGGTGATGGTCCACGGCCGTATCCACTACACCAAGTGGACCGATGCCGCCGGCGTCGACCGCTACGGCTGCGAGATCATCGCGGAGAAGGTCGACTTCCTCAGCCGTCTGAGCGCCGCAGATGGCGAAAGCCCCGAGCTGGTCGACCGCGAGGAGCAGTTCGCAAGCTGACCCCTCGCAAGAATAGGCCCGGCGGTGCAAGCTGCCGGGCCTTTGGTCTAGCCTTGGGTCTGGCCTGCGGCGAAACAAGAAGATCAAAAGCAACCTGCCAGGGCAGGTCGTGCCGATCTCAGCCCTCTGCCAATTCGCTCAAGACCAGCGCTGACTTTGCCCGCCGTTTGTTGGGCGTATACCAGACGGTCTTGCGCTCCCCGGTCTGGCTGAACTCATAGGTCACCCCGAGGATCGTCGCACGGCGGTCGGGATCGACTATCCATTCGACGGGCTTGCCGACGTCGATCTCGGACAGGGGAATGATGCGCTCGAGGGCAGGGGTTTCTGTGCTGGTCATTGATCGTCTCCCTCGGTTGTTGTCTGAATTTTTGCCTTGGCCAATGCTTTGTCGAAGGCCTCGTGAAACCGTGCGCGAAACGCCGGACCCATGGCGCGGCCAAGACCCAGCATGCCAAGCGGGTCGTGCCTTGCGGCGAGGTCAGCTGCGAACTGCGGCTGCAGGGTCAAGGTGACGCTGGTCGGATGCTTGCCACGCGCACCGCGGGGCTCAGCGATGGTCGGCATTCCATTCCGTTCCCAATCGTCGAAGACATCTTCCCGCAGGCCTTGCGCGACGCGGCGGATCAGAAACTGAACCGTGCAGCGCGCGACAGCCGCCCAGGCTTCCGCCTTCGCGGCCTGCCGGGCTGTGAGTGACACGGAGACATAAACGACATGCCCCCTTGCCGCAGATGCCGTGGCAACCCGATCCGACTGGATGGATGCAGCTTGTTCGGCGCGGGGCAGGGCGGCCATTTCTTGCAGCCCAACCTCGGCGCGCACCTCAATCTGTTTACCTGAAACGACGTGCTGATCGCATTCATCTGGCAGCGCTACGCGCAGGCCGGGTGCAGGGGTCAACGCTGCCGACTGACCCACTTCCGCAGCAACAGTTGCAAGCACCGGCTCCGTCGGCTTAGCCTCACCTGCCGCAACTGCCCCAAACCCCAACTTCGCCGAAAACCCTGCGTCCTGGCGGATGATCCGCATCATGTCTTTGCGCTGTGCCATTATGCGACCTCGGCCGGGGCAAGGATCAGCTGATCGATTTCATCCAAGACATCCCCTGCCTCCTTCACGGCACTCTGAACATGGGCAGCAAGCGCCCGGTTCAGCGTCTTGTCCGCGATCACCCCGAGGAGCCCTTCCTTGTCCATTCGAACGTAAGCGGCACGGTTCCCAAGATAGGTCTCGAGGGCAGGCAAGGACTGGAACAGCTCTTCAGCCACCGCACGCTCGGTTTCTGACACCCGCATAGGCACCCGGTTGAGCAACACAGAAAACCCAGCAAGCTCATCCGGCTTTTCCACCCGACCGCGCAGCTTGAGATACCAATTGGCAGTTTCCAGCGTCTCACTCAGATCGCCCCGCGATAGCATCATTGGGCAGATGATCCGGTGGGCAGCGACAGCCAGCACATCCTGCGCTTCTGATCCGCCTCCGAAGGTGTCGATCAGGATCAAATGCTCCTGATCTTGCTGTTCGTAGATTTGCCCGATGGCCTCAGCCACCCGGTGTGCATCCAGTGTGTGGATCACTTCAACCAAGGGAGACCAGTTGCCCGCCGTCTGCCCTGCTTGCATCCACTTGAGGCAAGACTTCGAGGCATCGGTGTCGAAGATCGTGACCGTCTCACCCCGTACCGCAGCGGCAGAGGCCAAGGCGCGGCAGAGCGTGCTCTTGCCCGACCCACCCTTGCGGTTCATCACCAACACAACGCGTATTCCGTAACCCATACCACCTTCCTCACTTCACCGACTGCATTTTTCGCAATGCGTATCGCGTAAATCTTTTATCCTAACCCACATCTCTTTAATCTGAATCCACATCGCGGATATCAGAAACCGGCTCGCGCAAATCTTATTGCGCAAGGCGTATCTCTTTAATCCGAAATCTGATTACTGGATGCGTATCTCTTTTATCTGATCGCGCAATGCGTGTATCCTAAGGTTGAACCCCGAACACGCAACGCTGATACCACAAGACGCATCCCACACTTCCTTTCCCCGGATCCTGAACACTGAACGACAGGCTCCGTACGGTAAATAAAACAAGGCTTTAGGCCCATATCCTCAAGGAAACCGCACCTCCTGCCACGTGGCCAGAGGTCACCTTCCCTGTCTTCCCTTGTGCGTTAAGCGATCAGCGAAACGCATTCGGTGGCGGGGGAGTTACCCAAGGTTAACACAATCTGCAAGTGCATAAATCACGCTCAGATTGTGCTTGAAAGGGAGGTAAAGGAAGGGATAGGAAGAGTGGCAGGAAATGCGGTGTGTCTACAATTAATCGGTGGCAGAAGTTGGCGTTAAAATCAGATCCTCGCGAAACAAGACTTAAGTCGCGGTCCAAGGTTTTGGCGGGTGTTGGCAATGAATTTTCTGATTCTGCAGTGCAGCAAGCGGTAGGACGCGGGCGGCCTCGTTCAGCAGACAAGGGCCAGGTCGTGAGCTGCCGGCTACCTGCCGAAGAGCTGCATGCCTTCGATGCGCTCTGCACCCAGCTTGGCGCAAAATCCCGCTCGGACGGGGTGCGCTCGGTGGTGAGGATGGCCTCAGGTTTCCTCGAGTTCAGCCAGGAGGACAGCGCGCGCTTGGAGGAAATCCGCTACGAGCTGGGTAAGATCGGCACAAACGTGAACCAGATCGCTCTGGCCGCGAACCGGGGCAGGGCAACGATGGTCAAGGCGCAGTGGGCATCGGTGGATGAGTTGCGGAGGTCGTTGCCGCTGGTGGCGAAGGCGTTGAGCCAGATCATTGCCGAACGCCGGCGGCAGGGTGTCGCCCTGTTCCGGAAGTTTGTAGAAACCCAGGAGGGCGCGCGCCATGGTTAAGCTTGGGTCGCGTCCCATCGGAGTTGCCGAGGCTGTTCTTGGGGAGATCAACTTCCTGCGGCCGCAGCAGGGCCGGGTGAAGGCGGGCGGTTCGTCTTCGCCCAAGCGCGGGTTCAGTTTCTCGACCCGGGCCAGCCAGCTGTGGCGGTTTTCGCTGGGGTCGAACGCGGCGGTTCTGAAGAAGATCGGCAAGGGTGGGACGGCGAACGCCAAGGAGCTGGCGGCGCAGATGGACTATCTGTTCACGAAATCGGCCTCGATCTTCGGAAATGGGGTCGTGCTGGACGCAGACGCGAAGGGGCTTACCAAGGACGAGCGCAACGAGATTGTTGGCGACTGGGTCGAGGATTGGCATGGCTCGCCCAAGAACGGTCACACCACCCACCTGCTGATGAGCTTCCCGTCCCATGTCCGGCCAGAGAAGGCAAAGCTGATTTCTGAGGCCTGGGCCTTCGAGATGTTCCAGTCGGGCGAGCATCAGGACGATGTCTGGTCCTATGTTGCGGCCCTGCACACCGACAAGGCCCACCCACATGTCCACATGGTCATCAACAACCGGGGCACGGCGAACGATAGCTGGTTCTTCATGGCCAAGGAGCATGTCTTCAACCTGGATTTCATGAAGGAGCGCATGGTGGCAATTGCGGCCGAGGAGGGCGTGTTTTTGGATGCCAGCTCGCGGGCCGAACGTGGCTTGCTGACCTATGGTCCGTCGCGGGCAGAAATTGAGAGGGCGCGGGCTGAGGGCCGAGCGCCGGAAGAAAAGCTGCGCGAGGGCAAGGCGCTGGACGATGCCTTGGCCACGATGGCGCGCACTGCTGATGCCATGCGCAGTCTGAGCCATGTGGCGGCTCTGACCGGGCTGCCGGAGATTGGCGAGAAAATCGCTAAAGCGGAAGAGGCCCTGCGGCGGGGCGGGGTGTTGCAGCCGTTTCCGGGCGATGTGACCACAGCGGAGCGGGCCGATCTGGACCGGTATTTCAGCGGGTGGATGGCAGAAGCGGAGGGCAAGATCCGAAAGATGCCAGCCGCCGAGCGCAAGGAAATGCGGGACGAGCTTTATGGCTATGCCATCGACATCGCCAAAGGGCTGGGTGACGCCCGCGGCGCGCAGCTGATGCAGATGCTGCCGCAGACCAAGATTTACGCGACGGGTCTTGAGGGTGAGCGGCTGACGCAGGGCAGGGTGGCAGCTGATCTGCAGCTTGGGGCCGCAGACCGGCTGAAAACTGACATTATCGGCAAAGCGCAGGCTTTGGGTCTCAGCAGTGACCGCATGGCCGAGCGGCTGGAAACCGGTGCTGCCAATGCTTGGGAAGAGCGGGACTGGGTGCGCAGTGACTTGCTGGCTCTGTCTGGGCGACCGCGTGGTGACCTGAAGAACCCGGTGCAAAGCCGGAAGGTCGTCGATGATCTTGAAGGTTTCTATGAAACGGTAGCCAAACTGATTGAGCATGCCCAGGCGCATGAAGCAGTTCCCGAAAATGACCGGTTGCTGCGCGCCCTCGGGTCGATGGCTCGCATCATGCAGGCAGATGGCAAGGTCGAGTTCCGGGGAGATGCTCATGCGGAGCGATTCGCTGACGAGTTGCGTCAGCGGTATGGCAAAGGGGTTGTCGCGGAACTCGCCAGCGGGCGGACGGATGCGCTAGCTGGTGATTTCGGGGACGCAGACCAACGGATGTGGATCGCGCGAGCGGTTGTTTCTTCGGCTAAGTCGCATGTGGCGTTCGGTCTGACGCTGAAAGAGGCACGGCACGCTGAGCGGCTGCTCACGTCAACTCCTGCTCGGGGCGAGCATAACTGGGAGCGGTGATTGCGCTCAATGCCCTCGTCAGGGTTGCGCTAAGGATTTTAGCACGTGCCGTAGTAGCCGCCGGAGTATCGGCAGTATTCTGTGGCAGCGCCGGAACGGATCATCTCTGCAGCAATGTCTCGGCCGTTGGGCAGCAGGCATTGGGCAACGAGGCGTCTATATCGATCAACGTCCAGAACAGCGCAACGCAGGTGCTTGCCGGATAACAAACTGCGCAGGGTCGATGTTGCGGTTGAGCCGCCCTGCTGGTTCCATTCCGGTGCATCGAGGCCCCAGACACGAATTCGACGCGACTCGCCACTCAGCGTAAAGGTGTCTCCGTCCAGAACCTTGCTGACACGTGCTTCAAGGATGGGAGTTTCCTCGGCTCGAGCCATCCCGCCCTCTAGGAAAAGCAAACCAATCCCGATTGCCAATAGGGAAATGCCAGTTAGATCGGCGCGACGAAGTCTGGAACGGCTCAAGTGTCTACACATGGAACCTTTATCGCTCGGCACGTCATATCACTGCAAGTTGCTTCCTCGATCAAAACCAGGACGAAACAGGTGTGGGTGCCGGCGGCGGGCTGACGGAGACTTGCATTAGGCCCTTTCCAGCGCCGCCAAGGGTTAGGCCCGAGGGCATGCTGTTTAGCCGAGCTGCTGGGGTTTTTCGGACTGCGATCATGCCGTGCCTTCCTGACAAGTCAGAATGGCATTGGTAGGCTGGTCCCAGAAATCGCGCAGTCCGGGAAGGTGACCAATGGCAAAGAGTCGGATCGATGAGGCTTTGGCTGCTCTGAACGCCGGAGGCAATGACGGTTTCGGGGCGCGCCGCGAGGTTCTCGAACGCCTGGGCCTGGACCTGCTGCATCGACCGGCTCTGGGCAGTCAGATCGTTGCACAAATCTGCGCGATCACAGAACCAAGCCCACGCGACGAAGACTTGCTCGAGCTTCTAGGTGCAGGACTTGATGCTGCCCGCATCGCGCGGGAAAACGGCAAAGCACGTGGCCAGAACCTCATTGATGCAATCGAAGCCGCGCTTGGGCTGGCACGCGGACAGGGCCGAATGACATCGGCTCACTGTCTGCTCTTTGCGCAACTTTGGACCCGAAATAGCTTGCCCGCCCCGGTTGCTCTCGCACTTCAGGCCGAAGAGGTCGTACCTGCAGCTGGTCGGCGCGCGTCCAATCCTGCTGAGGGTGACGCTCTGCTGGAAGGACTCTTTGCCGAACTTATCAAGCAGGCGGAGGGCGAACCGCTTGCCCTACATCATGCGCTGGCCGAGAGCTTCCCGGCGATGCCGCCAGAAATGCGCGATCATGTTGTCGCTTATTCGGTGGGCCGCAGCGATCCTCTCCATGCCGATATGGCCTGCTACTGGTTGATTGACCCAGCACCGCGCATCCGTCACGCCGCAGCAAAGGGCCTTGCCGACCGACTTGCAAGTGATGAGCTGCCAAGGCGCATTCTGTCATCACTGGTCGTCCTGCGCAGTTGGATGCCCGAAGATGCCGCGCGGTCGACGGTGGACACCATTCTCAAAGACGCGATGCGCAAGAGCATCACCCCCACAGCAGAGCAGGTGCCGTGGACGATGCACAGCATTCGCGCGTCCTTGCCTGATGGGGGTGGTGCTCAGAGCATTGGCATTGCGCTGCAATCCGGATCGCAGCGCAAAATGGCGATGCTGCTCCTAAAACAGGGGCAGGGCGTGAAGGACGCATACACCATCACCTGTCGAACAGCGCGGGACCAGAAATCCATCGTTGAGCGCATGACCGAAGAGGTCGGCGCTTTGACGGTGACAGCAAGCTATGTGCGGAGTGCCGTTTCAATTGCGCTGGCAGATGGTCTGGCTCAAAGTCTGCCGCCCGTTCCGGGGCTGATCGAGGTTGTCCGTCTTTGTGGTTTTGCCGGGTTGCGGCCGGAGTCAAAATCGACACTGGACCTCATCGCTGATCTGGCCTCAACGCGAGCTGTGCAAGCGCTTCCACCGCGGCATCATGGCGATCTGATTACCGCCAGCGAGGAGTGGTGGGATCGCCACGAAACCATCGAAAGCTGGTTCGAAGACAGCGATGCTGCCCATGCCGTTCTCGATAAGGCGCGTAGCGCGAAATCCGCAGAGACGGCGCTTTGGAAATGG
>NZ_JAUXOV010000005.1 GCF_030684215.1 Pseudotabrizicola sp. | reverse complement strand
CTAATGAGACCAAGGCGCGTGCGTAACCCCATCAAGGCCACGGCCCGCGAGCCGATCAACAGGCCGGATACATATGAGCGATTTCCGAAGTCGTGCCAAATTCTCAATTGCGAACAGCAGCCGACACATACATAAGGGCCGGGCACGTTGCTGCGCCTGCGAAGGTTTCTCCGATGCTGCGGCCTTCCTGAATGTCGCTGAGGGCTCCTTGCGGTCATGCGGCGTCGCAGCATGGGCCGTGCCTTCGCGCGTCAGAGGCCATCGACGTGGTCCGGCCCTTTGTCGACGGCCGGCCCCCTCAGCTCGCTGCAGTGTGGCTTCGCCAGACCGGCCGATCATACTTGCCGCAGCGATCCTGGCCGATGAACGTCGCTGATGCGGCGCGACTCGTAAAATTCACAGCGCGGAAGAGAAAATCCGCATTGTCCTGGCAGGCCTTCGCGGCGAGGACAGCATTGCAGAGCTGTGCCGCCGAGAGGGGATCGCCCAGAGCCTGTATTACAGCTGGTCGAAGGAATTTCTCGAGGCGGGAAAGAAACGCCTGGCAGGTGATACGGCGCGCCAGGCAACCAGCACGGAGGTGAAGGACCTGCGCGCCGAGTCTCTGGCCCTCAAGGAGGTGGTCGCTGACCTGACCCTTGAGAACAGAGTCCTCAAAAAAAACACGAGCGGGGTTGGGGGCGACCGCGAATGAGATACCCGGCTTCCGAGAAGCTAGAGATCATCCGCATCGTTGAGCAATCCCACATTCCGGTCCGCCGAACCCTGGCCCAGATCGGGATCCCGCCCACGACCTTTTATCGCTGGTATGATCGCTACGTCGATCATGGCCCGGAGGGGCTGGAAGACCGCCCATCACGGCCGTCCAAGGTCTGGAACCGCATCCCGGACCCCGTGCGTGACAAGATTGTGGACCTGGCGCTCAACGAACCGGAGCTTTCCCCGCGGGAACTGGCCGTGCAATTCACTGATATAAAGAAGTATTTTGTATCAGAATCTTCCGTGTATCGATTGCTCAAGTCCTATGACCTGATCACCAGCCCTGCCTATGTCGTCGTGAAAGCCGCCGACGAGTTCAGGGACAAAACCATCAGGCCAAACCAAATGTGGCAGACCGACTTCACCTATCTCAAGGTGATTGGATGGGGCTGGTTCTACCTGTCTACCGTGCTGGATGACTTCTCGCGCTACATCGTGGGTTGGAAGCTTTGCACCAACATGGGGGCGGACGATGTCCGCGCCACGTTAGACATCGCACTTGCCACATCGGGATGCGACAGCGTCACCGTGCTGCACAAGCCGCGGCTGCTCAGCGATAACGGTCCCTGTTACATCGCGGGGGATCTCGCCAAATACCTCGAGACAAACGGCATGGATCACGTGCGAGGCGCGCCCAATCACCCCCAGACGCAGGGCAAGATAGAGCGCTGGCACCAAACCCTCAAGAACCGCATCCTGCTCGAAAACTACTACCTGGAGGGCGAGCTTGAGGCCGCCATCACCGCCTTCGTCGAGCATTACAACCATCGCCGATATCACGAAAGCCTCGGCAATCTGACACCCGCCGACGTCTACTTCGGGCGCGGCCCGGCAATCTTGGCAGAAAGGGAGAAGATCAAAACACAGACCATTCAGAACCGGCGCTTGATCCATCAGCGCCAAGCAGCATAACATCAACCAACAGAGCCGGAGCCCTCCAGACCAAAATCACGCCACCTGTTCCAAATCATTCGACGACGGACAATCAGGCCTACTTCAACCCGCCGACGCCCGAAGCGGTGGCGGCATAACAAAGGCGGAAAACCACTTAGAAAACGCCCAGACACTGTTCAGATCAACCGAACCATCTCTCATCGTCAGCGTCAGGTCAACCGAAACGTCGCCCCGGATGAGCCGGTGACTCCAAAGTCGGTGCGATGAAGGTGGCTGCAAGACCGGGGGAAGCTGTCGATCTCAATCACCTCGACCGGAACAGTAAAGGAGATTGCACCTATCGTCTCGAACTGCCGTTCGCCCATCCCGGTGACCCTGTCGTTCCTCATCATGCCAATGCCGGGCAATGGTCCCGCGAGCGACGGCTCTTCCACGAGACACAGCCACAAACGGTGGTCTCCGGAGACCGCAAGCGTTGTTTACGGTGCGATCCGGGCACAGCACTCCGGATCGGCGTTGCGGTGGTCTCACGACAAATCCTGATTACTGGCATTCCCGAGGGCCAGGCCACCAACGCGGGAACTGCTGTCTCCGGACCGCAGTCCGCAGTACAGAGTCCGGAGTCCGGGCCGTCGCATACGGTCATCATCCCTCGGGTCAGGTACGGCCTAAACCGCCGGGCTCCGGAAGCCGCCAGCGAAGCTTCAGCGGCGATAGGGCACAGCCCTCCGGATCGGCAGTGCGATGGTCGCGCGTCAGATCCCAGATGACCGGCACTCCTGAGCTCCAACCACCCATGTCCGGTCTGCCGTCTGGGGACCGGAGAAAGGAGTCCAAACTGTCTTGCACTGTCCTCCCCAGGGCGCCGCCGATTTTTAACTGGGTCTGCCGCCGCTGCGTCTGATGGGTCATGATCAGCGGATCGTGCCGCCCCATGCACGAGCCCGATTTCGAACATGGTGATAACCGGGTTGTCGAACGGGGAAGGGGGCCGGTCGGGGCTGAGGTGGGAGGCGTCCATCGAACATTCCCACGATAGGTTCCGGTGCCGACTTACGACATTGCTGGTTCAGTTCGGTGGCACGTCGGCACCCATCCTTGAAAGAGGTGCGCAGCCCAAGCCGCGGCCGATGGGCTGCGAGATGTCTCCATGTTGACTTGCAGGCGCAGTAGCCGACGCCGCTGCGCGCGTCGGCTCCATGTCGGAGAGGCCGAGGAAC
>NZ_JAUXOV010000049.1 GCF_030684215.1 Pseudotabrizicola sp. | reverse complement strand
TAGATTTGGACCCAATCATGCTGATCTCCATATCGGCCTGCGGCCTTCAAGAAAGCCGCAATACGAGGCCTGACAGAAGACCGCACTCGATCCGACCCAGACGTCGAAATCCTCTTGCTTCAAGGACGGCAACCACAGAAGACCGTCCTCCACTGAATGTGCTGCAGGACAAGCATCGCACAGATGCAGCCTGCGGATACGGGGGCGGACGGCAACCACCCCATCTATTCAGGAAGCATCAGGGACAACCAGAGCAAACCCAAAAACGGAACGCGGTCAAATCTGTGAATTGGTCCGGACCTAACTATCCTGACGCACCATGTCTGTTATCAGAACATTTCTGGCCGCCTCGCCCAAAACACGTTTGGCCACTTCCTTAAGACCTCGTTTCAGGATCACAATATTGTCCGCATCTGTAAACGAGCCCCGGAACCCTCCGGTGTTCGCATGGTCGAACAAGAGTTGAAGGAACCCGTCTCGCAGCTTTGGCTCTTGTGCAAAGACCAGCTCCGTGGAACCGCTTGTGACCTCCAGGCTCAGAGATAGAATAACCAGTGAAACAATTCGGCCCTTTTCGACAACCGGAATAATGAACTGATTGGATATCTTTACAAATTCGGTCAGCGTCTCAGCAGAAGGCGTGTTCTGCGCTGCGGTTGAGTTGCCATCAGTGCTGCTTTCGTCTTCAACCGGTATGATTGGGGCTGGGCGTAGAAAAAGCCCCGCCCCAAGTCCGGCACCAATGCCAATCAGTATCAGCAGGATGGGGATAAGTTTGCGCATTTTGCCCTCAGAACGGAAGGAGGATGTCGGTAATCTGCTGGCCGTAGCGAGGTTGCTGAACTTCGGTGATCTGGCCCCTGCCACCATATGAAATGCGCGCGCCGGCAATTTTGTCGTAGGTCACTTCATTTGTTCGCGACACATCGGTCGGGCGCACATAGCCTGTCACGATAAGCTCACGCATTTCAAAATTGACCCTCACTTCCTGCTGACCTTCGATCCGCAACACACCATTTGGCAGTTCCTCCACGATTGTCGCCGCGACGCGCAAAGTCAGCTTTTCCTTCCGTGAAACCGAACCATCACCCGAAAAGGTTGATGAAGAGTTTGTGCTGACAGCCTCGGCCATCGTCGCGCCTTCGGGGAGCACTCTGTTGATCCGTTGTGGCAGGCCCATAAGTTGGGGCATGCCCATCGACTGATTTCCAGAGCGACTGCGACCAGACGAGTTTGATATCTCAGCGCGGTCGTCAATTTCAATGACTACCGTCAGGATATCGCCACGTTTTCCTGCCCGCCGATCCCCTAAAAGGGACGCGCCGCCGGCGGTCCAGAGGGAGGACGCATCGCTTGCGCCAGTTGGGTCGGCCTGGTTTGGGAGGGTATTGGAATACATCGCATGATGTTGATAGCTACCCTCCAATGCGGAAAATTCCGGAGCTTTCCCGACCTGGTTCAACGACGAGCAACCAGTCAGAAAAAGCAAAGTGCATAGAGCCATGCGCATGGGGTTCATCCTTCGGAGGGGCTGACGCTGACAGTTCCGTCCGGCATAACCCGACCCTGAACCGTGTTGCGGGAAGAAAGATTGAGCACCGGAATCACGTCCCCCACGCCCCCGCGGTCAAGCGCGCGACCTTCGGTGAGGATGACAAGTGTTCCGGCGACGTAAGTGAGCGGGACGATCTGATTGCGGATGATGCGTGTGGGCGGCCCGAACTGGCCCTCGCGAATGGGGCGACCGGGATAGAGGGCGACCCGCGCCTCTTGCCCTGTCACCAGCGTGGGATCGGTGACGGTACCCGGAATGTTCGCGGCGACAACTGTAAGATCGGTTGCCTCAATCACCTGACCTGCCTTGACAATTCGGGTGGTGACCAAAGCATCAGCGAGCGCGGGGCATGGGATGAGGCAAAGAATGACCCATCTCATCAGCGGACCTGCGTTGTCGCCGACAGCATCTGATCCGCCGCCGTTATCACCTTTGCGTTCAACTCATACCCGCGTTGTGCCTTGATCAATTCGGTCACTTCGCGCACCGCGTCGACC
Organism: Pseudotabrizicola sp.; assembly: GCF_030684215.1. Taxonomy (GTDB): domain Bacteria; phylum Pseudomonadota; class Alphaproteobacteria; order Rhodobacterales; family Rhodobacteraceae; genus Pseudotabrizicola. The sequence continues at coordinate 2,504 of NZ_JAUXOV010000049.1, read as the reverse complement.
GAGCTTTCCTCAAGATATCCCTGCCTCAGAGTGCCAAGGCCGTTCTCTCCCGGTGCGCCCTGAAGGGCGGGACCGGAGGCCTCGGTTTCCAGAAAAAGGTTTGAACCCATGGCTTCGAGGCCCTTTTCATTGGTAAAACCGACCAAAGAAAGCGCACCCAGAAGTTCTGGCCGCACGCGGTCGCCGAAGTAGGCGTAGACCTCTCCATCGGCATTGATTGCGATCGATCTTGCATCCGCTGGAATGGTGATGCCCGGCGCTACCTGATGTCCCTCGGAGTTCACGATCAGGCCTTCGCCTGTCCTTTTCAACGCCCCGTCGCGGGTGTAAGCGGCAATGCCACCGGGCAGCGTAACCTCAAGATAGCCCAGCCCCTCAATGGCCACATCTAGGTCACCCCCGGTTTGCGACAGGGACCCTTGTGACAGGATGACTGAAACTGCTGCCGGTCTGACGCCCAAGCCCAACTGGACACCCGTTGGCAACACAGTGCCGTCACTGGCAGAAACAGAGCCCGGTCGCGCCAACTGCTGATAATGCAAATCCGCGAAATCTGCGCGGCGTGCATTGTAGCCGGTGGTAGACATGTTCGCGAGGTTGTTGGCGACAACGTCAACCCGCATCTGTTGCGCGGCCATGCCAGTTGCGGCGATCTGTAGGGATTTCATAGGTTTCTCCTATCGGCCCAACGTCTGAATAACGGTGCGCTGGCGTTGATCTTCAGTGTCGAGGAATTTTTGCCCCAGTTCATAAGCACGTTGCACCGTGATCATGCGGGCGATTTCCGAGACGGGCTGAACGTTGCTATCTTCGAGAAACCCCTGACGCATAGTTGCGCCTTCGGACGGTTCGATTGCATCCGCCGAAAAAAGTGTTCCGTTTTGGTGCCGCAGAGACAATGGATCGACGGGTTGCCAGACGCCGATCTGGGCGACAGGCTGGCCATCGGCTGACATCGTTCCATCGGATGCAATTGACACCGTGCGCGCGCCAACAGGGACCGGAACAGGCGCGCCACCTGCATCCAAAAGGGGATATCCATCTGGCGTTACCAGTTCCCCTTCGCCCGACGGAGAAAACGCCCCTGCGCGCGTCAGGCGCTCGCCCTCAGGGGTTGCGATCAGGAAGAACCCTTCCCCCTGAAGACCCAGATCATAGGTGCCGCCGGTCTGGGACAATCCTGCCTGACCGAGATCAATGTGACGCGCGTTGCCATGCGCCATCGACAAGGAAGACTCATTTTCCAGCCGTGCAATGTATTCGGAAAACACAACGCCTTCGCGCCGAAAGCCGATCGTGGAGGCATTGGCGATATTGTTCGCGATGACCTGCATTTCGCGCATCAGGCCAGATTGACGGGCCAATGTGGTGTAGCCGGGGGTTTCCATGTCATCTGCCTTCAATCAAGGGAAGGATCGCATCGGTGAAAAAGGTCACCAATGTCGTGGTCATGAAGCTCATCGACGCCCAGAACACGATCAACATCGCGCCGACCTTTGGAACAAAGGTGAGGGTCATTTCCTGAATCGAGGTGAGAGCCTGAAACAACCCCACTGCGACACCTGCGACCAGCGCCACGATTAGCAGCGGTGCCGAGATGGTCACCGCGATCCAAAGGCCCTGCCGCAGGATGTCAAATATGACGCCTTGACTCATGGAGTTCGTCATACAGGCATCCTCAGGATTTCCTGGTAGGCCTCAACCACGCGGTCCCGGACCGTGACAACAGTTTCCACAGCGGTCTGAGATGAGGCAAGTGCCTCAACAAGGGCGTGAGGATCTGCGCCACCCGTCATCGCAGCGCGGGCGGTTTCTTCTCCGCGGGTCAGTGTTTCGGCAAAGCTGCCAAGAAACCGCGCGGCCCCTTCTTCGACTGAGTTCGGTGGCGGCTCGGAAGCCGCCGCCGAACGGGTCTGTGTGTAGGCCTGCGCGGCCAGGGACTTCTTGATATCCATTCTGGATCTCCCTTATCTACGGATGAGATCGAAAAGGCTTTGCGTCATCTGCCGCGCCTGATCGAAGAGTCTGAGGTTCGCCTCGTAGCTGCGCTGCGCTTCGCGTGCGTCAGCAATTTCGATCACCAGATCGACATTCGATCCATCATAGTGACCGGTTGAATCTGCCAGCGGGTGGCTGGCATCGTAGATTTTCTGCAACGCTGTCTGATCGAGTCGGACTTTCCCCACAGAGACAGTTCCCGTCTCCATCTCTGTCTTGAAGGAAACAACCTTCCGGCGGTACCCAGGTGTGTCGGCATTCGCGATGTTTTCTGAAACGTGCCGAATACGCTTTGCCTGCGCCTCCATGCCAGACGCAGAAAGGGACAGTGAATTTAAAAGGTCGGTCATTTCCGCACCCTTAATTGCTAGGCTCCAGACCCATTGATTTCAGGTTGTTGGCGTGATTCAGGCTCCGCAAGGAGACCGATCCATGAGCAACCTCTACTGGCTGACTGACGAGCAGATGGCTCGGCTTAAACCCTTTTTCCCCAAGAGCCACGGGGT
>NZ_JAUXOV010000044.1 GCF_030684215.1 Pseudotabrizicola sp. | reverse complement strand
CCGTCAGGATCGTGATCGCTACCAATCCGGTAGAATTTCGCAAGGGGCATGACGGGCTGGCAGCCATGGCGCATGGCGAGTTGGGCTTTGCGCCGAAGGCCGGGGTGATGGTTGTGTTCAGGTCCAAACGTGGCGACCGGATCAAGGTTCTGTTCTGGGATGGCAGTGGCATCGTGCTGATCTACAAGCGCCTGGAACAGGGCGGCTTTGCCTGGCCAAAGGTGGGCGACGGGGTCATGCGACTGTCGCGGGTGCAGTTCGAGGCGTTGTTTGCAGGCCTTGACTGGCGGCGTATCCATGCGCCCAGGCCGACGCCGCCCACCGCGACAGAATGACTCGGATCGCCTTGTAAATATGGGCCTTTGCGGAGGTATGCGGTATAAACCGCTATGCCTGCGTCCGCCGATCTTCCCTTTGATATAGACTGCCTTCCGCCCGCCGTGCGTGAGGCGTTTGCAGCGATGCAAGCCAAGGTCGCCGGGCTGGAAGCCCATACCGAACGACAGGATTACCTGATCGCTGAGCTGCGCCATGCGCTTTATGGCAAGCGGTCCGAGCAACTGCCTCCCGATGAGCGTCAGCTGGCTTTCGAGGATCTGGAAACGGCCGTCGCGGAAGCCGAGGCCGCCCGGGATGCGCTGGCGGAGCGCAATGCCGATGGCAGGCCCAGACGTCCGGCAGCCAAACGCAACCTTGGCCATTTGCCAGATCACCTGCCGCGCATCGAGCAGGTGATTGAACCCGCGCAGAAGGTTTGTTCCTGTGGTTGCACCGATATGGTGAAGATTGGCGAAGACCGCGCGGAACGGCTCGACATCGTTCCCGCCCGCTTCCAAGTCATCGTCACCGTTCGCCCCCGCTACGCCTGTCGCCGTTGCGACGCGGGTGTTGTGCAGGCGGACACGCCCAATTGGCTGATAGAAGGCGGCCTGCCCACCGAAGGCACGCTCGCCCACGTCGCCGTTTCCAAATATGCCGACCACTTGCCGCTTTATCGCCAATGCCAGATCTATGGCCGGGGCGGCGTGGACCTGGATCGGTCAACCCTGGCAAACTGGTGTGGCGTAGCGGCTTATCATCTGGCTCCGGTCGTTGATCGGATGCTGGTCCACCTCAAACGATCCGGCCGCCTGTTCATGGACGAGACCCGGGCGCCGGTGCTCGACCCCAAGGCGGGCAAGACCAAAACCGGCTACCTCTGGGCGGTGACCCGCGATGATCGCGGGTGGGGCGGCGGCGATCCGCCCGCCGTCGTCTTCACCTATGCGCCCGGGCGTCATGGCCACCATGCGATGGACATTCTGACAGGCTTCGAGGGCATTCTGCAGGTCGATGGATATACCGGCTATGACGCCTTGGCCGAACCAAAGCGCGTGGGTGGCATGCCCCTGACGCTGGCCTACTGCTGGGCGCATTCGCGACGCAAGCTGCATGACATCTATCAAAAGGACGGCTCCGAGATCGCCGCTGAAGGCCTGCGCCGCATCGCCCAGATCTACAGGATCGAGGCAACCGTCCGGGGCCGTTCCCCCGAAGAACGCCTCGCTGCCCGTCAGCTGCAATCGGCCCCGTTGATCGCAGACTTCCGCCTCTGGCTGACCCATCAGCGCAGCCGGATATCCGCTAAATCCCGCTTGGGCGAGAAGCTCGGCTACATCCACCGCCACTGGGATGGCCTGCAAATCTTCTTGACCGATGGCCGCGTCGAGATGGACACCAACCCGGTCGAAAACACCATCAGGCCCATAACGCTCAATCGCAAAAACGCACTGTTCGCCGGTCATGACGAGGGCGGCCGAACCTGGGCGCGCATGGCCTCGCTGATCGAAACCTGCAAGCTGAACGCCATCGATCCCTACGCCTACTTACGCGAAACACTGACCGCCATCGCCAACGGCCACCCCGCGTCGCGCATCGACGACCTCATGCCATGGGCCTTCCAAAAACCGTCAATCTAAAAGCCCGACGGGCTTCACGCACCGCTTACGTTGAACTTGCACAAACATTACGAAGTCATGACAGCAGGGTGAAAACCGATGCGTACCGATGGACATGGGCAGAGAGGAAGCCAACTTGGCAACGCCTTACCCGAATACCGGGTCTGAGGCGTTTCTTGAAACCGAGCGCAGCATGACACTTCCTATCTCCTGGCGCGGCAAGTTGGTTACCCGGTTTTGACAAGAATTTCCAATTTCCACCTTCGTCGCTGAAGTCGAAGCGTGCGCGTCCGAAATGTCCGGGTCTGGGAAACCACCGCGCACCACGTCAACGTCAGCCGAGGGCCGACCTTACTACGTGATTTCGTCCTGCGGCACGTCCAACGAGGTCGCCAAGGCACGCAAGGTTGCAACTGGGCCCTGTTTGCGGCCGGTCCCGATCTCGGCGGCGGTAGCTCGGTTCACACCGTCTTGTTCGGCAAGGGCCGCTTGGGTCAGGTCGCGGTATAGGCGCGGGGCGCTTTCCCCGTTGAGCAGGCGGTTCACATAGGCAGCCGGGATCCCTTTACCAATCTGCGCTCTAGCCATTGCTGCTGCGTTCAGAGAGCCGCCCAGGTAGTCGTCATCGCCAATAACGGCCGGCGTCGATGAGACTACCATGTGCATCAGCTGCGGCAGCGATAAGAGCTTTTTTCGTGCCCCCCGCCAACAGTGCTGGCGCTTCCGGGTGGTCCGCGAGGGCCAAGCGATCAAGGATATGGGGCACCGTTGCCAAGTCGTTAAGCGCCCCAAGTTCATCCTGAACGGCCTCAAGCGCGACGATGAAGTTCTGCTGCCGCACTTTTTCGCCCTTCCCGTCGAACAAGAGTGCGAAGAAATCCGCAGCATAGCGCAGTTTCTTGGCATCTTTCCGAAGCTCGTGTCGCGCCACGTCGTCCATGCGCCTGATGTTGCGGCCGCCCTCCTTGACCTTGCGTCGAAAACGGCTCAGGGCGCGGCCAGCAAAAGCGCGGACCGATAGCGTCCTCGTCTCTTCAAGGTCCGGGTTGACTATAAAAGAGCCGTATTGGACCCACTCCACTAAAGTCAGCATCAGAGCTCGTGCTTTGACTGAGCCAAGCTCTTCTTCGACCCGATCATATGCAGCTTCACGCTCGGTTTGAAGGCGGTCGCGCAGGGGACCGGGTCTTGCGCGCCGCAGAAGCACATCAAGCTCACGCGCTGGTCCAAGCGCTCCGGCAAGACCCCGGAGGCCTTCACGCAGTTCGTAGGCGTCTGCACCAAGAAGCGGCTTGAAGATCGAAAAGGCAGATCGGAGCCGACGCAACGCGACGCGGGCCTGATGCAGAGGCTCGGGCGAACGGGATGCCAAAAGCAGATCCTCGTTCAGCCTGAATTGCTTGATGCAGGCCTGCACGATGACTTGAAACGCTTCCACGGCTGTCATGTCGTCTTCAAGCGGCATCGGCACTGCCTTGACCACTGCCCGCTGAGCCTGCCTCAGAAGATTGCCGCGCTCGGGTTTCGTTAAGACACCCAACCGGATCGGGGTCGCGCCGCCCAACTTCCGCGCCAAACCAAAAAATGCCTGAGGCTGTCCCGACTTGAGTTCCATCTCCATTTCGCAGATGGATGTGTGTCGGTCCCCGGCGCTGATCGTACCGCGGTCGATCACGACCTCTATATTTGTGCAACCATCCTGAACATCCCAAATTCGACGCGTCACCTCGACCTCGAACACCCGAATCAGGTCTTCCACCGCTTCCCCAAGCAAAGCGTGAATCGGCGAAGAACCGTCGATAACGGGACCATCAGTGGTGACAGGCATCTCCCATTCAGACCGTGCGAAAAGCCCAGCCTCACTACTTCCCGACCTCTTGATTGTCTGAGTGCGGTGAGACCCACTTTGCCGGATGCGGAGCGACAGGCCAGCCTCCGCCAATGCATGATCAGCTGTATCGAAGTATAGGTCGCGTTGCTGCACGGTTCGCCACTGCTCCGGTAGCACGTTCGACGCTCCAAGAACCTCGGCGGAAACAGCATTCAGTTGCAGCTTGAGCTCGATCTCTTTCATCTTCCTATTCTTTCCTGAATAGCACATGAAGAACCCGTCAAAGACAGGCTTAGTTCTGCTAGGCTCCAGACCCATTGATTTCAGGTTGTTGGCGTGATTCAGGCTCCGCAAGGAGACCGATCCATGAGCAACCTCTACTGGCTGACTGACGAGCAGATGGCTCGGCTTAAACCCTTTTTCCCCAAGAGCCACGGGGT
>NZ_JAUXOV010000042.1 GCF_030684215.1 Pseudotabrizicola sp. | reverse complement strand
CGACAGCTCCGCTGCATCGCGCGCCATCACGAAAACCCCACCGCTGTGCCAAGGTTATGTTGCCCAGACTCGCGAAAACTCCTGCAGAAACGCACCAGATACCGCCACCGCAACATAACAAGCGCCGCAACATGTTCGGTGAATTTCCCGGCGGCACCCGGCCCCGAGGTGGGGCCGGTTAACCTCACGAACAGCGAGCGGCCTGGATTGTTCTGCAAATCGCCGACCATCCAGTAGGAACCTTCCCGCCTCCCGGCGGGAAGATAATGGCGGCAAACGCTTTCGGCATTTTGCGAAAGATCCCGCAACAGATCTTCTGTTTCCAATGACATGGCACACACGATTAACAACCTTTGCGTGCATGTAGACCCTGGATGGGGAAGCGTGCAAGCAGGTGATCGAGCACTTTCACACCGCCGGAATCCGTCGGACAGAACAGGCGCAGCTTCCAGCTGATGATTTCCGAGAAGAAACCATCGGCCTTAAGGCGGTCTTTGGCCGCTTCCGTGAACCCGGAGAGCTCGATCCGGTTGACCCCCATGACGCGGGAGCGGTGCAACTCCATCCCTTCGGCGAGCCGCGCCACGGTCTTGCCCTCCAGAATGAGGGCATGGACCTGCGCTGCACTGAGCGTCGGCGCGTCATCCGCAAGCGTGGTCGCGACCCAGGCGGGCGAGACGCGGCGGCCGATGATGCGTTGCCCGTCGTCAGTCTGCAGCCGGTAGACGCGGGTTTCGTCTTGGGGGAGTTGCTTCCAGATCGGCAGCAGCAGCCCCGCCACGATATGCAGTGTGGCTTCCGTAAACTCCGGCACTTCAGCCAGTTCCGAAGTCCATGCGGCGGTGAAGGCCGCGCGGTCGGCTTCCAGCCAATGGGTGTCCTCCATCATCTTGACCGGGAACGTGTGGGTTTCCGTTGGCCGGATCAGCCGCAGGCGCGGCTCGATGGTGCCGTCGTCCAGCATCAGGTTGGTGGCGGGCACCTGCACTGCAGCGCGACCGGATCGGCTGTTGACGAGAAGGCGTGCCTTCGGGTCCTCCAGCCAGTCCAGCGCATCCGCTAGGGAAGTCGGCGTATTGCGCCGCTTCTCCGCGATGGTGAGGAGCTGAGTTTCTGCACCGGAGCCGGGATGGGTGTAGATCACCCTTGCATCCGTCACGCGGAAGCTCTCGGCGCGCAGCGTCTCGAGCCCGAGATCGTAGACCCCGGCAGCGATGGCACCCTCGATCCGCTGATCGAGAATTTCTTCGAAGGCCGAGAACAGCACAGCCTGCATGTCGATCGTGAGCGCCAAAAGACGATTCAGGAAAGTCGTGATCGGCGGCAGGTCGTCCTTCAGCCCGTTGTCATCGGTCAGGCTGAGGCCGGTCGCATCCTCGAAAGCCCCAAGCGAGCAACCTGCCACATCCCCGCGATAGACGCGGCGGTACAGCTGCCGCAGAGCGTCGCGGGCATAGGGCGACTCGAGGTTGTCCTCGGGACGGAACAGCCCCTGACCGCCGGTCTGGCGCTGGCCGCGCGTGATCGCCCCGAGCGTGTCAAGGCGGCGGGCGATGGTGGAGAGGAACCTTTTCTCCGCCTTCACATCGGTCGCGACGGGCCGGAACAGTGGCGGCTGCGCCTGATTGGTGCGGTTGGTCCGGCCCAGGCCCTGGATCGCAGCGTCCGCTTTCCAACCGGGTTCCAACAGATAATGCACTCGCAAGCGCTGGTTTTTCGCACTGAGATCGGCGTGATAGCTGCGCCCCGTGCCGCCAGCATCCGAGAAGATCAGGATGCGCTTCTGGTCGTCCATGAAGGCGGCGGTTTCCGCGAGGTTGGCGGAACCGGCCCGGCTCTCCACGACGAGCCGGGCAGTGGCACCCTCGCCCTTGCGCACGATGCGGCGCGAACGGCCTGTGACCTCGGCCACGAGGTCGATGCCGAAGCGCTGGACGATTTGGTCAAGCGCCCCTGGCACGGGGGGAAGCGAGGCGAGCTTTTCGATCAGGGCATCGCGGCGGCGGGCAGCCTCCCTACACTCGACGGGCTGGCCATCGCGGAACACTGGCCGCGACGACAGATTGCCCTCACTGTCGGTGAAGGGCTCATAGAGCTGCACCGGGAAGGAATGGGCGAGGTAATCGAGGACATATTCCCGCGGTGTGATGTCGACGCGGATGTCGTTCCATTCGTCGGTCGGAATCTCCGAGAGGCGGCGTTCCATCAGCGCTTCGCCGGTTGAGACGATCTGGATGACGGCGGCATGTCCGGCCGCCAGATCGGCCTCGATGGACGCGATCAGCGTGGGGGTCTTCATCGAGGTCAGAAGGTGACCGAAGAAACGCTGCTTGGCGGCCTCGAAGGCCGAGCGTGCGGCGGACTTGGCCTGCCGGTTCAGCGTTCCGTTCTCTCCCGTGATGTTGGCGGCCTCCATCGCAGCGGCGAGGTTGTTGTGGATGATGGCGAAAGCCCCGGCGTAGGCATCGTAGATGCCGCGCTGCTCCGGGGTCAGCGCATGTTCCAGTATCTCGTATTCGACGCCGTCGTAAGACAGCGACCGCGCGGTGTAGAGGCCGAGGGCACGGAGATCTCGGGCCAGCACTTCCATGGCCGCGACTCCGCCCGCCTCGATGGCCTCAACGAACTCGGCGCGGGTCGCGAATGGGAAATCTTCGCCGCCCCAGAGGCCGAGCCGCTGCGCATAGGCGAGGTTGTGAACTGAGGTCGCCCCGGTGGCAGAGACATAGACCACCCGCGCATTCGGCAGCTTGTGCTGCAGGCGGAGGCCTGCCCTGCCTTGCTGCGAAGCCTCAGTGTCGCCACGCTCGCCTTTCGAGCCGGCGGCATTGGCCATCGCGTGGCTTTCATCGAAGATGATTACACCATCAAAGTCGACCCCTAGCCAGTCCGCGATCTGTTCGACGCGGGATTTCTTGGCGCCCCGTTCCTCGGAACGCAGCGTGGCATAGGTGGTGAATAGGATGCCCTCGGTCAGCGGGATGTCGCGGCCTTGCGCAAAGCGCGACAGCGGCGTCACCAGAAGACGCTCCTGACCGAGCGCCGACCAGTCGCGCTGCGCGTCTTCCAGCAGCTTGTCACTCTTCGAGATCCAGAGTGCCTTGCGGCGGCCTTGGCACCAGTTGTCGAGCAGGATCCCGGCCGATTGGCGGCCCTTGCCTGCGCCCGTGCCATCGCCAAGGAAGAATCCTCGACGGAAGCGGACAGCGTCAGCGGCATTTTCCGGCGCGGCCGAGACCGTGTCGCCGGTTTCATCGACGGTCCAGGATCCCGCGAGATACGCGCCGTGCGCTTCACCAGCGTAGATCACGGTCTCCAGCTGCGCGTCCGAGAGAAGGCCATCGCACAGCACGGCAGAGGGCAGCTTCGGGCGGTAGGAAGGTTTTGGGGGCGCGACCGAGGCCATGGCCGCCGATTGCACCAGCTTGGTCGGGTGCGGTTCCGCCCCAGGGATTGCGATCGCCTGCAGGCGGAAGGTTTCATAAATGGCATCCGACAGGCGCGCAGTATCATCGTTGTCGCGCCCCTCGCGCAGGGTGTAGGCGAGGTCTTCGGCCTCGATCTTAGCGATGGCTTGCGCGGGTTGGGCCGCAGAATTCGCGCGAGATATGCCAATGGCCTTGCGCGTAGATGGGGCAGAGTTTCCCGCGAAGAGGGAAGAACGGCTCTGACTTGCCGTTGCGGCCTGATCCGACTCAAAGCGCGGCGGAACTTCGGCGGTGATCCGGGAGAGGAGATGCGCTACATCCAGAGACGTTGGCTGACGCAGATCAGCGGTGATGCCACCCATCTCGCCGCCACGGCATTTGTCAAAGACCGAAATCCGGGTCTCAAAGCTAGTGCCATGCTTGGCGAAGGCAGCACCGGACACAGCGCCGGTGAAGACCAGATGCGCGGACTCGGTCAGGCGGTCGAAAGTCTCGGCCCAGGCCGGAGCGTCGGGCGCGAAACTCGCACCCGTGATGGCAACCAGCCGCCCACCAGGGGCCAGCCGGGCAAGCGCCGAGCGCAGATGCCGGGCCGTCGCCTCTGTAGTCCGACCATCGACGTTAGCCATGGCTGAGAATGGCGGGTTCATCAGGATGACGCTTGGGCGCATACCGGCGTCGAGATGGTCGTCAATCTGCGCGGCGTCAAAGCGAGTGACCGAGCGGCCCGGGAACAGCAGACGCAAAAGGTCAGCGCGGGTGTCGGCCAATTCGTTCAGTGCAAGGCAGCCGCCCGCGATCTCAGCCAGGATCGCCAGAAGGCCGGTCCCAGCCGAGGGCTCGAGGACCAGGTCGTGGGGCATGATCTGTGCGGCGGCGAGCGCCGCGAGTCCCATAGGCAGCGGCGTCGAGAATTGCTGAAAGCGCTCCATCTCCTCCGAGCGACGGGTATGCGTGGGCAACAGGCCAGCCACCTTGGCGAGGATGGGCAGCAACGCTGCAGGCGAGCCAGCCCGGGCCAGCAGCGCGCGGCCGAACTTCCGCAGAAAGAGGACCAACGCCACCTCGCCCGCCTCATAGGCGAGCTTCCAGTCCCAGACACCATTGGTATCAGAGCCGCCAAAGGCGCGCTCCATTTCGAGACGCAGGCGCAGTGCGTCGATCTGGAAGCCCTGCGCCAGATCGGGCTGCAGCGCCTCGGCAACTGCAAGGATCGCGGCGGCAGGATCAGGCAGGACAGGAACAACGACCGGCGTCAGCACGGTCGGGATCAACGGTTGGAAGGTCATCAGAACACCTCAGGTTGGGGAAAATGGCAGAGCCAAAGGCGCTCTCGCGCAGCCTTCCAGCTCCCCCTGCCCCATCCTGCCTCTGCCTCTCGGATCTCAATCCTTGGCAGAGCGGTGGTTGATTTTGTTCGCGTTATGTTCTATATATGAACACCAAACAGCAAAGGAGTTTCTCCGATGGAAGACACCAGTTTTGCAGTACCCGTCACGCCCAAGCAGATCGCCTACGCGCGGTCACTGGCGCTGCGCAACCAGACGCTGGTACCTTGGGAGGTGCAGCAGGATCGGCGAGCTTTGAGTTCCTGGATCGATGCGCAGGCCAGGCTGAAACCGGTCTCAGCCCTCGACCAGCTGCCGTCCTCCAAGCAGGTCGCCTTTGCCGAGCGCCTTGCCCGGATCAAGCGCCGCGCTGTTCCGGACGAGTGTTTCCGAGACAAGGGCCTGATGTCGAAGTGGATCGACGGCAACCGGTGACGAGTATCAGTCAGCGGATAGCGCGTTGGCGTCCGGATCACCAAGGGATTTCTTCTGCCTGAGAAATGCGACCCGCAGCGCTTCCGTCGGTGAGGACGGATACTCCAGCGCTTCGAAGAACACCTGGTGATCGGATGGTTTCAAATTTGTAATGTCAGGGCTGTTGCCATTTGCTGATTTCATTTCTTCGAACCTCCGAGGGAGCATGCGCTGTAACTTGTTAGCCGACAGCCCTAATCGAGTAATGCGGTGTCCCATCCCAAACAAGATCCCAAGACGCGCCCGGACGGACGCTCTGGATGGCGTGTGGCTCAAAGCAGACCAAGCAATTCCCACCAGGAGCCGGAGCCCGAACTGAAGGATAGATCAAGCCCCGGGATCCGGCTCGGCGCAGATGCTGGGCCAAGCTTTGACCTTCGGGATATCCGACCGCCGGATCCGGATGCAGGGCAGGATGATCCGGCTCATCGGTCATGTCGTCGAACACCCCGATAAAATCGGCCAGCAATTCCACATAGCGCGCGCTGTCATTGAAGCTGCCCGTAAAGCCAAGCTCCCGCGTCCGGTGCCAGGCCACTTCGCTGACGGAAACCATTACATCCCATGCGCAGTACCAAGCACCCCGCTCCTCGGTGTTGAAGCGGTTTCCGCCAGCGCGGGTGTAGGTGAAGGCGGCGTTGACATGACTGTCACCATAGATGCGCAAGTCGCGGCTGCGGCGCTGCCACGCAAGCTCCCGCGGGTCGAGATGCGGGTTGCGGCCACGTTCCGCCAGAAGACGGCCGCTGGTCAAGCCCTCAATCTCTGCCAAGATATCCATCTCGTCATCGGTATCGACAAGACCGCGCAGAGCTGGCGGCTTGTGGTAAGTGGCGGGCAGGAGGCGAACGAGACCGCGATCGGAAATCTCGGTCTGCTTCATGCTCCACCACGCAACGCGTCAAGATAGGTCCGCACCGCAAGGATCTGAGGCAAACCGCCGTCGATAGCGGTGTCGACCGGACGATTACCCCCAAACAGCGGACCGGTGTTCGGCCGGGCGAACCAGCTTCGAGCCAGCGGCTCGGAGAAATAGAGTTCAAGCGATTTGTAGATTCCAATCACCGCACTGAGCCGCAGCAGTTGGTCTTTTGTCAGTTCCCCTGCGAAGTCCGGCTTCTTTGCGCGCTTCCACGTGCTCTCTGACATGTCGGCAAGGCCGGCCGCTTCCTTTAGGCTGAGACCCCAAGCATCGGCCACGCGGGCATAAGCCTTCAGCGCAACGGCGTTGATCTGTGCAGGTTCTCTGATCTTCTCTGCGACTTGCATGTTGTCCTCCATTGCCACTAACATAGTTCATATGGTCTTATTGTAAAGATCAAATGAACCGCTCGCACTCTCACCCAAACCGCCGCCCGCCTTCGGTGAAGGTGTACTCGTTGACGATAATCCCCTCCTCGATGGCCTCGTCTGAGGTCAGATAGTCGTATTCGGCCTGAAGCTGGCGATAGACCCAACGTGCGAGATCACGCAGCGCTTCGGTCACAATTTCGTCCGCATCCTCAGTCGGCGGCTGCCAGATCGAGCTGTCGCGCGTGACGTCAACGGACATGGCATATTCGTGGTAGTAGCGACCACGGTGGCTGACCTCAGCGGCGAGCTGGTAGAAGTTCCGCCGCTGGATGGCTTGCAGCCGGTCGGCGATGCCATGCAGCGCCGCGTCCGTCGGGGCATAGTCCCGGATGCGCGCGGCCGCGCCCCTGGCGTGGGACCAGTAGCCCTCGAAACACGCCTTATGCAGAGCACCGCATAAAGCGTCTTATGCCGAGCGACGGATTATGCGGAGCGGTCAGGTCATCACGCTGTAAACGCGAGGGATTTTCGACAATCCGCTCCGCATAACGACGGGCTTGTGCCCTCGCGGGTTCTTTTGGGCGAGAAGTGGTTCGCCGGCATTTTCCGGCATTGAACCCATGTCAGGAGAACGAATGTCCAGCACCCCCAAGAAAAGGCGGAACACGCCGCGGTATCTCACGCTTTCAAGGCTTCATTTCGCCGGTCCCTACTTCGAGGGCTATGTCCGTTGGCTTCAGGGACGGAATTACACCAAGACAACGATTTCGATGCTGACCATCTACTTGGGGCATTGGACGGATTGGATACACGACGCCGGCTATGATCTCAGTACCATCCACAGCGGCTACGCAGCATCCGTACCGGCCTTCAGGGCCATGCCGAACTACTCCATGCGATTGCGATCAGGTGCCCTCTTCGTTCGCTTTCTTGAAGAACTGGGTATTGTCGACCAACTGCCGAAGCCGCCGTCGCCGAGTGATCGGTGGCCGATCCTTGGCGAGTTCCGGGATTGGATGCTCCGAAATCGTGGGGTGATGGACAGCAGCCTCGACACCTATCAGAACATCCTTGTTCACATGTTCCGCGTCCTTGGCGACGCGCCTGAGGCTTATAGCGCCCATGCCATCAGGGAGTTTGTGCTGGGACGCGCGGGCATGCACGGCGTTGCTCATGCAAGGATGACGGTGACCGCCACTCGCGCATTCCTGCGTTTCCTGATCGCAACTGGACGTTGCCCGGCCGGCCGTGATCAGGCCATCCCGAATTTTGCGGGCTGGCAATTTGCACCAGTACCAGACTTCCTCAACGACGCTGACATCACGAGGATCGTGGCTGCTTGCAGCGGCGAGGCCCGCCTGCGCGATCGCGCGGTCATTCTGTTCCTTGTCCGACTCGGCTTGCGCGCAAGCGAAGTCGCAAACCTTGAGTTCGATCACATCGACTGGCGGAACGGTCGCATTGCCATCAGGGGTGGCAAGTCCCGTCGTGAAGAATGGCTGCCTCTTCCGCAAGAAGTCGGCGAAGCCCTGCTGGCCTATCTGGACAGGGGACGGCCGTCATTGGCCACGCCGCGCGTGTTCGTCACAGCGCAAAATCCAATGCGTCCGATGTCGAGGTTTGCTGTGAACTGCCTGGTTCAGGCGGCTCTTGACCGGGCGGGCATCCAGAGTGGTCGACGCGGTTCCCATCTGCTTCGTCATTCGGCGGCGACAGCGATGCTTCGGCACGGAGTCAATCTTGCAGGGGTCGGAGCGGTCCTCCGGCACCGCTCGCTGTCCACTACCATGCAATATGCGAAGGTTGACTTCGCTCTGCTCCGCGAAATTGCCCGGCCCTGGGCGGGGGAGGCTGCATGCTGATCGAGGAAATCAATCGCTACATCGCATTGCGAAGGTCGCTTGGCTTCAAGCTCAAGGAGACGGCCAAGAACTTGGCTTGGTTCGGCCAGTTCGTCGAAGCCAGAGGTGAGCGACACGTCAGGACGGCAACAGCGGTGGCCTGGGCTGAAAGTGCGTCGACGCCAGACACTCGGTATCGCCGCATCACGGATGTCATCCGTTTGGCAACCTTTCTGCACGCAGAAGACGCTGCACATGAGATTCCGCCGGGAGGCATCTTCAAGGCGCATCGGACCAAGTTCATTCCTTACATCTTCACGGATGATGAATTGGCGAGGCTCATCGTTGCATCTCGGATCAGGCAGCTGAACGAAAGCTCTCCAGTGCGGCGCGAAATCTATGCCGTCCTGTTTGGCCTGATCGCATCGACCGGACTACGAATATCGGAGGCCTTGAACCTGACCCTGAATGATGTTCTGCCGGATGGCATCTTGCACATCCGAAAGACCAAGTTCGGCAAGAGCCGGATGGTACCGCTACACCCAAGCGTGCCTCCCATTCTCGACCGGTACATGGAGCTGAGGCTGGCCGTCGCGGCCAGCGACGATCACCTCTTCCTTTCCGAAGGAAAGAGGAAAATCTATTACTCTGTCCCGCAAAGGGCGTTCCACGAAATCCTTGCCATCGCGGCGATTGCGCCCGGTCGGTCCAGGCGCCCTCGGATCCACGATCTGCGCCACACCTTCGCGACACGGGTGCTGGAAAAATCTGGGGCCGGGCGCGAAGCGATCGCGCGCAATGCTGTCGCGCTGATGACGTACATGGGGCATTCCAACCTCCGGTACACGTACTGGTATCTGCATCGGACGCCCGAGCTACTGGCCGAAATCTCTGCCGCAGCCGAGGAACTTTTGACGGAGGGCGGCTCATGACAGCCCTTGCGCCGGTCATTACGCAGTTCATGCAGGATTACCTGCCTCGGCAGCGCGGGTTCAGCGCCCACAGCAGCGAAACCTATGCGCATGCCTTCAAACTGCTGTTCCAGTTCGCGGCGAGGCGTGTCGGATCCAGCCCGTCGCAGCTCAGTATCGAGCAGCTGGACGCACCATTGATCCTGGCCTTTCTGGATCATCTCGAGACTGATCGAGGAAATGGCGCCACTTCGCGAAATGCACGGCTCGCAGCCATCAAGTCGTTCATGCGGTTCGTTGAATACCAGTATCCAGCCCTCCTGGCTCAAGTCGCGCAAATCCGGGCGATCCCGACAAAACGTTGCGAGAGCAAGCTGGTCCAGCACCTGTCCAAGGACGAGGTGCAGGCAGTTCTGAATGCTCCCGATGTCACGACGCGCTTGGGTGCCAGGGATCGCGCCATGATGCACCTTTGTTTTGCGGGAGGGCTGCGCGTGTCGGAACTCGTAGGGGCTGCCTTGACCGATCTGGTTCTAGGCCAGACTCCAAGCCTGCTGGTTCGAGGAAAAGGGCGAAAGCATCGGCACTTTCCGCTCTGGAAGCAGACGGCTTCAGACTTGCGGGCTTGGCTTGCCGTGCGGGGGCTTGCGCCTGCACCGGAGATCTTCGTCAATGCCGAAGGGAGAGCGATGACGCGATCCGGGTTCGAGTATGTGCTCGACAAACACGTCGTGAAAGCTTCTCAGCACTGTCCATCATTGGCGGGGCGTTCAGTGTCGCCCCACCAGCTCAGGCATAGTTGCGCCGTGATCATGCTGGAGGCGACCCGCGACATCCGAAAGGTCGCGCTTTGGCTGGGACACGCGGACATCCGAACGACCGAGACCTATCTGCGCGTTGATGCTGCCCAAAAGCTCGAGGCTGTAGAGGCGGTCATCCCGCCCGAGCTGCGTCGCGGAAAGTTCAAGGCTCCGGATGCGTTGATTGCGATGCTGATGACCGGAAGGAAAAACACGCTGACCTGAACCCGTGCGGAATTATGCGGAGCGGATTGTCGAAAATCCCTCGCGTTTACAGCGTGATGACCTGACCGCTCCGCATAATCCGTCGCTCGGCATAACAGGCCCCATCGCCCTGGCTCCAGAACCCGGAGAACCAGATGCTGGGTTTCGCCCGCATGCCGCCGCCCATCAGGCGGACGGGCGTGGTCTTCAAACGAATGCCGAGGATTTCACAGACCCGCTCGAAATCCTCGTAGACCGCATCCCACCAATCGTCATAGGGCCCGAGTTCGCGATACCACCTGCGCGCCTTCTCCTTGGCGGCGTCGGACAGTTCCGGGAACTGATAAACCGTGGTGCAGATGACCTCAGGCATCGAAGTCCTCCCCTCGCAACGCGGCCTCAAGCCATTCATGCGTGCTGGTCCAGCCGATGGATTTCCGGTTTCCGAGATCAATGACATGCGCGCCACCGCCGAAGGCGTCCAATCGGGGCCGGGAACAGGTGTAAGCGACTTCGAACCCCCAAAGACCAGTGAGCTCGATCTCTTCCGCTAGGCACAGCACGAAGCGTATGACGCCTTCGATATCGCCTTCCCCCTCATCGTCATGGAACCAGAGGATTGAGCTTTCGGGACCGTCCTGTTGCGTCATGGCAAAGCCCGAGTATTCCGGATCGTCCGATCCTTCCTCGTCGAGATGTAGGCGGGTCAAGAGATCAAGCGCCGCTATAGCCTTTTCGGGCGAGCCCACGTCGAGGACGCAGGAAAAGTGGGTGAAATAGTCGGCCATGGTGCCTCCAGAAATGAGAAAGCCCGGCCAGAGAGCCGGGCGGATTGGAACATGCGGGTCGAGAAAATGCTGATCACGCGCAGTCGGCGTGCGCCCAAACCTGAGCCTCTGCATGGGCCTGCAAGAGCTCGCGGTAGTAGCGTTTGCGCGCCGCGCGCCAGCTGCGGACGGCCAGCGTGTCGGGATGCAGGCGACCGATGGAGACGCGCAGCATCGCGAGTGGCGTGATCCCGGGCGAGACGCCGAGATTGAGGTATGCCCGGCTCTTGTCAGCGGACCTCCACTACGGGTGGCGCAAGATGCGGATCAACCAACACCTCGATCTTCTCAGTGCGGCCCATCCAGGGTTCTGGCCGGATCGCCTTGACCCAGTCGGTGAAGCTCGGAATGAACCCCAGATCCTCGCGGACGTGCTGCTCGCCCACCCAACGGGTCGGAATGATCCTGCCGGTCGACAGTGTGATCGTCGGCCCGAAGACAGTCTCGGAAAGCCAGATTCCCGCCGCATGATGAAACATGGCTCTGTGGCGAAAGTCCGCAGAATGGGCTTTCGAGCTGTCATTTATGTGGACAGCATGCCGACGGTGGCGTTTTGCCCTATGCTGGCTGCCACGACCCGCAAAATCACCGAGGCGCAGATGTTTAAACTGAGAAGCGCCGACGGTGGCGCGACCATTCTTGTGACAGATATGGACGGCAACGCAGTCGACCCGATTTGCAGTTTTGTCGGCTATCTGGGGGCGAAGGCGTATTCGCCGAACACCGCCCTCGCCTATGCACGCGACGTCATTCATCTCTGGACCTTTCTCTCAACCCAAGGAATTCACTGGACCTCCTTCTCCCCCGAACTCTCGGCCGCATTCCTCGAGTACCTCCGGTCGGTAAACGCCAACCGCAAGCGCCGGGATACTTCGATCAGACTGGTGGTGAGCGAGGGGGCTGCCGTTCGGCAGGGCCTTTCAGCCGCAACGATCAATCGCATCCTCGTGGCGGTCGACGCCTTCTATCGCTGGGCGATTTTCACCGGAGCGTTCAGCGGGGCAAACCCGATCGCGAAGAAGCAAGATCAAACGTCTTGGCGGGTGAGCGACAGGCATAGGCCGTTTCTGACTGGGATTTCACGGCAGAGGTCTGAGGTCAGAGAATTGCGCCTGAAGACCATGCAGCGGCTTCCAAGACCGATGAATCAGCAACAGGTCGAAGGTTTATTGGCCGCCACGCGCAATCTCCGCGATCGCAGCCTGGTATTGCTGATGCTGAACGGAGGCCTGCGCCCCGGAGAAGTTCTCGGGTTGCATCTCGCCGATATAGGCTACGGGCGCAGACGCATCTTTGTGCGCTGCCGCGATGATCATCCAAAGGGCGCACGATCGAAGTCCCGCGTCGAGCGCGTAGTCGATTTGCATGATGGCGAGACACTGGAAACCCTGAACACATACGTCATGCACGAACGACCGGGTGATGCTGACGTTCCTTTCGTGTTCCTGGTCGGCGGCACAGGCGTAAACCGTCAAGAACCGCTGTCTTATTCTGCGCTGGCGCGACTTTTTGCTCGCGCATGTGATCGCGCCGAGATCCGAGAGCCGTGGATGACCCCGCACGCCCTTCGCCACACCCATGCGACGCGCATGTGGGAGGCGGGGATGCGAGAACTGACATTACAGAAGCGATTGGGTCATGCCTCGCCGGAATCGACAAGAATTTACACAAGGGTTTCCGACGCCGTGGTGGTCGCAGAGTATCGACACGCCTTAGGGCTGGACCGTCCTTCGCAAACAACGGACGGAGAGGCTCTGTGACCCATGTATCGTCAAAATCGGCCGTCGACCGCCCTGTCATATTTGAGCACGCAGACGAAGCTGACTATGCGGCATTTCTGGCGCGCATCCCGATGGCTGAAAGTTTTCGCCGCAAGCGGTTGATATACCGATCCATGTTCATTGAGAGTTGGCCGGATATCAGGGATTGGTTCGCTGCCCCCCTGCCGATCAGAATTGGCTGCCTAAATGGTGACAAGCAGGCCCATCCGACTTATCCGGTCAGCTTTCGGGCACGCAGCTATCTCTATTACGCAGCCATGACCGACCGAATCCGGTTGGACTACGATTTCCTGTTCGCAGTCGGAAACATGCGCGTGGCGGAGACGATGGAGCCATTGAACGCCTATGAAGGGCTCGACGCACTGGTCGCGGACAGTGCGAAGATTGGCTATTCCGCAACCGGCGTGCAAGCAGCGCTCCGCGTGGTTTTGCCACGTCTTGCGATGCACACGGGTGTCCGCTCTTTTGGCGATCTTCGCCAACATCACCTTGACGAAATGATCGCAGGTGTCGACGCCTTCGCCGCACGGCACGACACTCATATCTTCCGAAACGAGAAAGAAGACTTCCCGGCAGGCTTTCAGCGCAGCTGGCGGGTCAAAACCCGCGTTCTGCAGCTGCTCCTCTTCCAAAACGGGAACGATGTCATCCGGCCTCAGATTATCCAGGACAAACGCAAGCCGATCGCTTCGCCGAGGCCAGACCTGCAGGAATTGGCAAACCGCTGGCTTGAGAGGAAGCGGGTCAGTCTTGCTCGCCCGACCGTAGATCACATGGCCGTTTCGATGAGGCATTTTGTGACTTACTTGTCTACGCGACAGCCCAGCATTTTGAACTTTGCTGACATCAATCCGGAGCTTTTCAACGACTACCTTCGCCACCTTCAGTTCGACATTGCACCACGCACCGGCGCGCCGCTGTCCATAAATGCTCGTCGAGCAAGGGCGGGCACAGTTGCCAAGTTCCTGTCTGATGGCGCAGCATGGGACTGGCCCAATTTTCCGACCCGACCCATTCTTGATCCGAACGATCTGCCGAAGTTGGCACATCGCGTGCCAAGGTTTATTCCCGAGGACCAGCTGTCGCGCCTTATGGCGCAGTTGCCGAGCCTCGAGTGTGAGTTTCAGAGGGCGGCGCTGCTGATCGCCCGCTGGTCTGGCGCACGGCGGGGAGAGGTCATTCGACTCCGCTTGGACTGCCTGGATCAGTATCCCGACGGGACCTTCAGACTGCGGATACCCGCTGGAAAGACTATGCGGGAACGCCTTGTGCCTTTGCATGACGACGCCGCAACGGTATTGCGCGAAGTCATCCAGCGTCGGCTCGAAGCCAACGACCGCCCGATCCGGGATGACAAGACCGGCGACTTGGTTCGTTATGTCTTCTTTCGCCGCAGCGGGCGGATGTCGGCAGACTATTTGCTGCAATACCCCCTCAATCAGATGTGCAGACTCGCCGGACTGGTCGATCAAGATGGAAAGCCGACAGTTACCAGCCATCGGTTTCGTCATACTGTGGGCACGCAACTCGCCGAACGAGGTGCCAAGTTGCACACGATCATGAGCGTCTTGGGGCATCAGACGCCACACATGTCCATGGTCTACGCACGGATCAGCGACGCCGAAGTCCTACGTGACTATCGTAGTGTGCTTGGCCCCGGTGAAATGATCGCTGGTCCCGGTGCCGAAGCAATACGCGCGGGAAAATTATCGTGCTCGGCAATCGACTGGCTGAAATCAAACTTTATCAAGACAGAACTGGAACTTGGCCACTGTCTACGCCTACCCTCTGAGGGGCCATGTGAATGTGACCTCTATCTCAGCTGCGCAAAATTCGTGACCAGCAAAGCCTACGCTGGCAGGCTTCGAGAAAGACGGAAGCTCGAACTGACACTTGCGACAGATGCCAGAGAACGGGGCTGGCAGCGCGAGATCGAACGGCACATCGGTATTGCGGCGCGCATCGAGCGCCTATTGGTGGATCTGGATGAACCGACTGAACCGTGAGTTCCGCAGCGTCTCCGCGATAGACCACAGGAACCTCCCCGCCGTCCGCACCGCCAGCGCTTTGATCCGCGCGGCGCGGACGGCGGGGCCCCTCCTATGGACTATCGCTACCCGACAGGTCGAGAAAAGCCTTGCCTGTCCAGATAACATCTAACCATGCGTGGATGGCCTGATAGTCCTCCACGGTGCCGCCCCATTTTTTCACCGAAGACAGGGCATGGTGATAAGGATGTGCCATTGCCGCCCCTTCAGAAATCATGGGTGTGGAGTTCGGACGACGTGAACCGTTCGTTGAACTCCAGATGGATGCAGCGGGCAGAGGCGTCGAAACAGAACTCGCCATAGGCACCGTCATTGTTCTCCCAGCCGCCATGGGTGTCGGCGAGCAAGTCGTAGGCAAGCTGCTCGACGACATCGGCAATCGACAACTGCCGCATCTCGACCGCCGGGTTGTCCCAGGTGATCGCGGCATAGGGGATTACGATGGAAGGGAACTCCACAGCGACCTCACCCGCCCAGGCGGAAATACTTTCGATCTGGCCGCTGTCGCCCTCGCCATCAAAGGTGACCGTGACATGAGAAATGCCGGCGGCGATCAGGGCATCGAACAGGCGATCCTTGTTGGCCGGACGTAGTTCGGCCTCGCGGGCGGCTTGTTTGGCCTGCGCCGCGAACACTGCGGCGAAGTCGATCGTGGACGGCGGCATCGGCGCGGGGAGGGTGGGTTCAACCTGGGTCATGGGGGTCTCCGAAGAAGGGGGAAGGGTCGGAGCCCGCCGGGCACTCTCTTGCCCCGGCGAAGCTCACAAAAGCCCCCTGCCCTCCTCTGCCTCTTTGGGGTCATGCGGCGATCTGCAGGGCGTGCGCAGCAAAGGCGCGCCAGAGTGGATCGGCGAGGCGGGCCTCCAAGAGATCGGCACGCTGCCGCAGGCGGGTTGCGAGATCGCTTTCCTGCCAGTCCGCGGCGCGGCTTGCCTGCGCCCGAAGCTGGCTTGCTTCCATAACCACGACCCGAGCCTCCGTCGCGGTCATGACAGGAGCGCACCAAGCGACAGCGCCATTCGCTGCGGCACCGGCAAGGACAAGACGCTCATCGCGGTCAAGGATCGCCAGCATGCGCGGTCCGGCATCAGGCTCCAGTTCTTCGGCCATTTTGATCGCGCCCCGCATGGCCTCGGCCAGCGTCATGAAATGGCCGATGATTCGAGGACGCGCCTCTCCCAACATCGCAGCCGGGGGGTTGCGATGGGGCGTCGTCAGGGCAAAGGGCAGCGTAGGGTCAGCAGTGGCTTGCGCGATGTCTGGTACGACGCCAGCCGGAAACGGGGTCGATAGGGCCGGAAAGGGAAGGTCGAACATGGGAAATATCTCCGACGGTGCGGGAAGCCTCTCTCCCCGCCTCAAGCGTCAAAGACAAAACCGCCGCCCTCTTCCTCGAAGGGGCGGCGGAACGTGTTGATCCGAAGGGCGAGTCACATCTTGCCCAAGCCCCGCAGCGAAAGTTCCTGGCCCCCACCCACGATGATGTGGTCATGCAAGGTCAGGCCGAGATATTTGCAGCCCTTCTGGATTTCCTTCGTCATGGTGATATCCGCCTCCGATGGCGTGGGATCACCGGAGGGGTGATTGTGGACCACGATGAGGGCGCTTGCGTTCAGCATCAGCGCCCGCTTGATGATTTCGCGGGGATAGACCGGGACATGGTCCACGGTTCCGATCGAAAGCTGCTCATCCGAGATGACGCGATTGCGCCGGTCGAGGTAGAGGACGTGGAAGCGCTCCACCTCGCCACGCACAGTCAGCGCACAATAATCGCGAACAGCCTGCCAGCTGCCAAGGACAGGGTTTTGGTTCAGATAGCGCCCGAGGATTTCGCGGGCCTCGAGGATGACGGTTTCTTCTTGCGGGGTCACGAGGAGTCTCCGAAAAATGAAAACACCGACGCCCCTGCCCTGTCGAAGGGCGGGCCGTCGGCGCAATTATGAAAAGCTGACCGCCCAACGGGCTTGGGCGGTCAAGCGGATGACGCGCGGCCTCAGCCGACCCGGTCGAGAAGCTTCTTGGCGCGGCCCTCCATGTCGAGGCGGGCATCTTGCTGGGTCTTGTCGCGCGCAAGCCTCGTGATGCCTTGAACGAAGTCGAAGATGCTTTCGGGCGGGCGGCCCTCTTCCATCAGCACCTTCTCGATGATCTTGCCGGACTCGGTCTTCGAGAAGCCGCGCTTCCTCAGGAAATCATCGCGGTCCACATCCGTCCGCGCTACGATCTGCTGCCGCGCGGCCTTGATGCCGTTCACGAAGCCCTGCGGCGAGGAATTGGCAAACCGCGTCAGCGCCGGAGCCGCTTCCTGCGCGAAGCGAGAGGCGGCATATTTCGAGTGGCGGATGGTAATCTCCTGGAAATCCTCGACGCCCCAGAGGTTGCGGTTCTGGCACACCGCTCGCAGGTAGAAGCTCGCCATACCGAGGGTCTTGGCGCCCACCTCGGAATTCCAGCAGTAGAAGCCCCGGAAGTAGAGATCGGGGGAGCCATCAGGCAGCCTGCCCGCCTCGATCGGGTTGTGATCGTCGACGAGGAACAGGAAGACATCGCGGTCGGAGGCATAGAGCGTGGTCGTGTCGCGACTGATTTCGACATCGGGGTTGTAGACCCCGGTCGACCAGTCGAGCACGCCCGGCACCTTCCAGCGCGTGTCACCGGTGCCATTGCCCGCGATGCGTTGCACCGCTTCAACCAGTTCGTGGTCATGGATGCGGCCATAGTCGGGGCCGGTCACCGCGCGCAGTTCGGTGCGACCATCTTCCGTCTCGAAGGTCTTCACTTGCTCAGCACGGTGGTTGGCGAGGCCGTATTGTAGGTTGATCCCCGCCAGCGGCGCGGGCAACTGCCGCAGGTAGGAGGCAGGCGCCCCCACGATGCTGGCAAGCTGGCCGAACGCCCAATGCGTGGGCGCGACGGGTGCCTCGGCTTTCGGCAGGACCAGGTGCAGACGCTCGGGATTGTCGCGCGCGGCCTCGACCCGGATGTCAGCCGTCTGCACCACGCGACTGCGGCTGCGCTCGGACCGGCCCTTAACGTTGGCCCAAAGATCATCGAGCGACAGCTACCGCTCGTCATCGGGCCGGTTGAACCATTCGGACGAAACCCGCCCGTTCCGCTCACCCCGGCTCACATCCACCTTCCAGCCACCAGCCCGCGCCGGTGCGACCGGATCCAGAACTTCAACAACGCCCATCGGCAATCTCCCGCGACAGGCGCCGGGAGCCACTCTCCCAGCCCTCAACCCGTCACGAAAGCAACCAGCGCAGCTCTGACTCTCAGTCGGATTGGGCCAAGACATAGTCAGGGCGGTCGGAGGTGGACGGTTCGCCGGTTGCTGAATGCTGCGTCAATACAGACGAAAATCGCCATGATTTGAGAGGCGAACTCAATGGAACGACACCTTCTGTGATCATGCTGGCGCGGAAGCTTGCAAATGTTCATCAATCGCTAAGGAAACAGGCGGCTTCGAAGAGAGCTCGCAAGGTCGCAGGGCCCCCACGACATTTCATCTATACATTATTGATCGCCCTGCTAGGCTTCGCCAAAAGCCAACCAACAGGGGTAAGCCATGCTCAAACTTGATCGCCGCTCTTTCCTTGCCACAACGGCAGGACTGTCCTTCCTTACGGTGCTGCCCCGGATCGCCTTTGCCGACGGACATGCGGATACGCTGCGCGTCGCCATCGCGGGCGAGACCGGCGATCTGGACCTGTTGCAGAACGTCTCGACGCTGTCGTCCTATTCGGCGGTCTTTGACGCGCTGATCCACTATGGCCCCGGCGGCGCGCTCGAGCCGGGTCTGGCGACAGCCTGGACAATTGCAGAGGATGGGCTGTCGATCAGCTTTGATTTGCGCGAGGGCGTCAGCTTCACGGACGGCACGCCGTTTGATGCAACCGCCGCCGAATGGAACCTGAAACGCTGGATGGGCGTGGCGGATTTCTCATGGATCGGGATCGCTGATGCCTTTGACAGCATCGTCATTGACGCGCCGAACAAGATCACGGTCAAGCTGAAGCGCCCTGTGCCTGCGGCGCTCTTGGAACTGATCATCGTGCGCCCGGTGCGGTTTTTGTCGCCCAAGGCGGCGGCTGGCCAGCCGATCGGCACGGGCCCGTGGATTGTGGAAAGCTATTCCTCGACCGAAACCGTGCTGGTGCGCAACGATGCCTATTGGGGCGACAAGCCTGCCTTTGGGCGCATGGAACTGAAGGTGGTGCCAGACGAGCTGGCGCGCGCCAACGCGCTGCGGGCTGGCGAGTTGGATGTGATTGGTGGCGATTGGGTAGCCGCTCTGTCGCCCCGCCGCGCGCAGGCGCTGGCGGGTGAAGGCATGACCATTGTGGCCGAGCCGGGCACGGCGACAACGATCCTTGGCTTTTCGCCGCAGTCGCCGATGATGCAGGACAAGGCTGTGCGTGATGCGATCTTCCTTGGCATTGACCGCGCAGCGGTGGCAACAGTGCTGTTCGAAGGCTTTGCCGATCCTACCGTGGACATCTTCCCCGCAACCGTGCCGACCGCAGGCAGCCGCACCCCAGTTCCGGCGCGCGATGTGGCCGCCGCACAGGCCGCGCTGACCGCCGGTGGCTGGGCGGGCGATGCGGCGGGTTGGACCAAGGATGGCACGGCGCTGGAAATTGCCTTCCTCGTCTCCGAGGAGTCTTTTCCGGGGTCACGCCGCATTGCCGAAATGATCCAGGGCATGCTGATGGAAGTCGGCGTCAAAACCAACATCGAAACGGTGGACAACGCCACAATGCACGACCGCCGCCCGAAGTTCGACTATGACCTGACATTCTTCGGCACCTATGGCGCGCCTTATGACCCGCATGGATCGCTGGGGGCGTCGTTCGTGACCGCGTCCGATACCGGGCCGGATGGCAAGATCTATGTCCACCCCGATCTGGATGCGCTGGTTGCAACCGCGCTGGAAACCGGCGGCGATGCCCGTGAGGGTGCGATGCAGGCAGTCTATGACTGGCTGCGCACCAACACGGCGGCCTGCCCGCTGGTGGTCACACAGCGCCTGTGGGCCGTGCATCCGCGTGTGGCGGGCTTCACGTTGCCTGCCACGGACTATGACCTGCCGTTCAAGGGCATCACGCTGGGCTGACCTGACCCAAGGAGGACTGTTACGATGCAACGCATGTTCATGCGGCGGGTGGTGCTTGCCCTCCTTCTGATGCTGGCGGCGACGGCGCTGACTTTCTGGTTGGTGACCGCCGCCCCCGGAAACGTGGCCGCGCTGATCGCCGAGCGGGCGGCCGGCGCGGGTGCCGATGGCGAGATGATCGCCAAGATCGCCGATGATCTGGGCCTGAACGACCCGTTGCCGGTGCGCTATGCCCGCTGGCTGGGCGATGCCCTGACCGGGGATTTCGGGGTGTCCCTGCGCACTGGCAAACCGATGGCCGAGGAGTTTGCCGAGCGTATCCCGATGACGCTGGCGCTGCTGACTGGCGGTGGCGTGCTGGCGCTGGTTCTGTCGTTGGCGATGGGCATTGCGGGAGCGGCGTCGAATGGCGGGATTGTCGACCGCCTGCTGCATGGGATGGCGCTGATCGGGGCATCGACCCCCAACTTCTTCGTCGCCGCCATGCTGGTGATAGTCTTTTCGGTCTGGCTGGGGATGGTGCCGACATTCGGTGTCTCCGGCCTGACCTCATGGCTGTTGCCGTGGATCACCATTGCGCTGTTCCCGGCTTCGGTTCTGGCGCGTGTGGTGCGGGTGAACCTGCAAGACACCATGTCGCGGCCCTTTGCCACCACCGGCTTTGCCAAGGGCCTGACGCGGCGTGCGGTTCTGCTGCGAGAGGCGCTGCCGAATATCGCCATTCCCTATATGACCACTTTCGGCGCTCAGTTCACCCTGATGATCATCGGGGCCATCGTGGTGGAACGGGTCTTCGGCCTGAACGGCGTCGGTGCCTTTTTCATCGAGGCGATCCGGTTCCGCGACTTCATCGGGATGCAGGCGACGCTGACTCTGTTCGTGGTGTTCTTTGTGTCGATCAACCTGTTGGTGGACCTGCTGGCCATGCTGGCAGACCCCCGTTTGCGGAGGCCGAAGAAAGCATGAAAAACTGGCCCTGGGCGATCCTTGCCCCCGCATTCATCTTTGTTCTGATCGGCATTTTCTCACCTTGGCTGATGACCCACGACCCCGCCGCGCAGGATTATGGCGCGCTGCTGAAAGGGCCGTCCTGGGACCATTGGCTGGGCACCGACTACCTGGGCCGCGACATGTTCAGCCGCATCATTGGCGGCGCGCGCACCTCGCTTGTGGCGATGGCCTTCGTTCTGGTGGCGGCCTTGGCCATCGGCGTCGTGATCGGGTCTTTCGCGGGCTATGTCGGCGGCAAGACCGAACTGGTGCTGATCTCGGTCATCGACATTGCCCTGGCACTGCCGTCGCTGGTGATCGCGCTGGCGCTGATGGGGGTGTTCTCGGGCGAGAACTTCAACTGGATGAGCGACTACTGGAAGATGGTGGTCGCCCTGACACTGGCCTGGTGGGCGAACTATGCCCGGATGAGCCGCGCCGTCGTGGTGGCCGAATTGCAGCAACCCTACATCGAAGCGGCTCGCGTGATGGGGGCTTCGCATATCTGGATCTTCACCCGCCACATCCTGCCACATGTGCTGGGGCTGGTGGTGGTCTATGCCTCGGCCGATGCGGGTGCTCTCGTACTCGCCATTGCCACCTTGTCCTTTCTTGGCCTCGGTGTAGCACCCCCCACCCCGGAATGGGGGCAGATGCTGGTCGACGGCATGTCCTATATCGAGGAAAACGCCGCATTGGTCATCATTCCCGGCCTTGCGCTGACCGCCGTCGTCGTCAGCTTTAACCTTCTGGGCGAGGCCTTTGCGCTGCAAAAGGTGCCGCGCGCGGTGCGGGGGCGGTTGCTGGCCCGCAAGAAAGCCGCCCGCGCTGCCGAAGAAATCGCCCGGCAGGAGGTGGAGGCATGAGCGCGCCAATCTATCAGGTCGAAGGTCTGGTGATTGACCTTTACACCCCCACCGTTTCCGTTCGCGCCGTCGATGGCGCGGGGTTTCATGTGGCACCCGGCGAGACACTGGCGATTGTGGGAGAAAGCGGCTCGGGCAAGACGGTGATGACGCTGGGGCCGTTGGGCCTTCTGCCGGAAGGCGTGGCGGTAGATTTGCGCGGCACAGCGCGGGCGGATGGGAAGGACATTCTGTCAATGTCGCCCGCCGAGTTGTCGCGTATGCGCGGCGGTTTCTTTGGCGTGATCTTTCAAGACCCGATGTCTGCCCTGAACCCGATGCTGAAGATCGGCCCGCAACTGGCGCGCCAAGCACAGCTCTATGCGGGGCTGTCAGCGCAGGAGGCGAAGAAGGAAGCAGTGTCGTTGTTGGCCCGCTCCGGCATCCCCGACCCCGAGGACCGATATGACCGCTATCCGCATGAACTGTCTGGCGGGATGCTGCAACGCGCGATGATCGCACTCGCACTGGCCGCCCGCCCCCGCGTGCTGATCGCGGATGAACCGACAACCGCGCTGGATGCCACGGTGCAGGCGCAGATCCTCGCCCTGATCCGGCAGATCCAGAAGGAAGACGGGATCGCGGTAATCTTGATCACCCATGACATTGGTGCGGTGTCGGTGCTGGCCGACCGGGTAGCGGTGCTGTACGCGGGGCAAGTGGCCGAAGAAGGCAGCGCCATCGACGTGCTGACAGCACCTTTACATCCCTACACGCGCGGGCTTCTCGCTTCGGTCCCCGATTTCCGCAGCGAGAATGCTACTGGGACCAAGGAAATCCCCGGCATCCCACCCAATCAGGCGCAACTGGAGGCGGGCTGCCGCTTTGCCGACCGGTGCGAACTGGTCCAGCCGCAGTGCCGAACCCACCGCCCGCCGCTGGTCAAGGTGGGGACTGGCGCGGTGCCGCATCGCGTGGCCTGTCCGGTTGTCATCACTGCCGAAGGGATCGTGACCCATGACTGACGCCATTGTCGCCAAGGGACTGAAGGTCCATTTCCAGACCGCCGCTGGCCTCGTTCGCGCCGTTGACGGCGTTGACCTGACCGTGGCGCAAGGCGCGTTCCATGGCATCGTGGGAGAGTCGGGCTGTGGCAAGACCACGCTTGCCCGCGCGCTGATCGGGCTGCAAAGCGCGACCGTGGGGCAAGTGCAGATCCTTGGCCGCGACCGTGCCGAATGGGCGCGCACGGACCGCAAGGGCTTTGCCCGTGCAGTGCAGTTCATCTTCCAGGACCCACTGGGCAGCATGAGCCGCCGCCAGACTGTCGGACAGACGCTGGAGGAACCTCTGCAAATACACGGTAAGGGCGACGCAAAAGCCCGTCGGGCGCGGGTGGCGGAACTCCTTGATCTGGTGGCTCTGCCCACAACGGTGCTGGACCGTTTGCCCCGGTCGCTGTCAGGCGGCCAAAGGCAGCGCGTTTCCATCGCCCGCGCCCTCGCCCTCTCGCCGAAAGTGCTGATCTGCGACGAACCGCTGTCGGCGTTGGACGTGTCGGTGCGGGCACAGATCGTCAACCTGTTCGCCCGTCTGCAGGCACAGCTGGGCCTGACCATCGTCATCGTCGCACATGACCTGGCCATCGTGCGCGAGGTGTGTTCGGCGGTCACCGTGATGTATCTGGGCCGCGTGGCCGAGGAGGGGGCCGCGAAACCATTGTTCACCGACCCCGCCCACCCCTATTCGCAGGCGCTGCTGTCCGCCGTCCCCTCGCCCGATCCGCGCGTCGAAGCGACACGTCCGCGCATTCTGCTGGCAGGCGACCCGCCCAGCCCGCGCAACCCGCCGCCCGGCTGCCGGTTTTCGACACGTTGTCCGGTGGTCGAACCGCGCTGCCGTGAGACGGAGCCTGCCCTGCGGGCCGTGCAACATGGCGGCGCTGCGGCCTGCCACCTTGCAGACGCAAGCGTTCATGCCATGATCTGACCCATGCACGATCACGCCACCGACACGCGCCCCGCGACCCTTCATGCCCGCATCCGGGCCGAAGTGGAGGCACGCATCCTGTCGGGGGAATGGAAGCCCGGCGACCGCCTACCCACGGAAACCGAACTGATGGCGCGCTACGGCTGTTCGCGGATGACGGTGAACAAGGCCATGGCGTCGCTTGCCGCCACCGGCCTGATCAGCCGCAACCGCCGCGCCGGAACCGTCGTGGCCCGTCCCCGGATGCACGCAGGCGTGCTGACCATTCCCGACATTCGCGCCGATATCGAGGCACGCGGCGCCCGCTATGGCTACCGTCCTCTCCTTGATGAGATGCGGCCGCCATGTTGCGTGCACTTGGGTGCCGAAGGGCATCATTTGGGGCAAAGCAGGTTCATCAGATCTGTGCATCTTGCTGATGACAGCCCAGTGCTCATCGAGGATCGCCATGTCTTTCTCGACGCCGTCCCGACTGCCGCATCCGCCGATTTCACCAGTCAACCGCCCGGTCCGTGGTTGGTGGCCCATGTACCGTGGACCGAAGCAGAGCATCGGATCGCAGCGATTTCGGCAGAACCAGTGACAGCAAAGGTTCTGGAAATCGGCCCTGGTGCGCCGTGCCTGCTGGTCGAACGCCGCACCTGGCGCGGCGCAGAAACGCTGACCATCGCAAAGCAGGTTTTCCGTGGTGACGCTTTCGATCTGACGGCACGGTTCGGGCCGACCGCCTGACCCATCAGGCCGAAAGTGCCAGCGCCGCCACAACCACCAATCCAAGCCCCGTCACAACCAGCAACAGACGCGAAACTGTTTCAGCTCCCCGAGACAGGGCCAAGACTTGCCGTCCAAAAACGGAGGCCGCAAGGGCGACTGACCCCAGAACCAGTGCCACGCCCACCATCGACATTGCTGCAAACCCGATGCCGGCCAGCGTCACGCCCTTGGCCGCTGCAAAGGTCATCACGAACAAGGTCAGCGGGCAAGGGATCAGACCAGCCATCACCCCGAACCATTCGCCATGGCGATGAGCCTGCCCGCGCAGCCCCTGCCAGATTAGCCATAGGCCGGACAGGCCAAGCAATGTCCGGCTGATGTCTTCAATCACCGGGGCACGTCCGGCCTCGCCGCGTGCCATGCTGACGACCGGCAGGGCAATCAGCACGATCATAACCGAAAGTCCGATGTGCGTGGCGGCAAGCGTAAAGGCGGTACGCAGTGCTGCACCTTTTCGCGCGCCTGTTCCCGCCAGCCACAGTGCCAGCACCGTCTTGGAATGGCCGGGCGTCAGCGCATGGGCCGCGCCAAAGACCACGGCCCACGGGGCAAAGGCCAGAAGAAGAGTCCAGTCGCCGGTCTCGGCAAAGGCCCGCAAGGTTGAGGCCACGTCCGACAGGATCTCGCGCTGAATGCCGGCTAACCAGTGCCAGAGCCGATACATCTCTGACAGCAGCACGGCCATCATTTGACAAACTGCCCCGCCCTCGGGGCCACAAAGCCGCGACGCATGTGCTGCGCCAGGTCCTGCGCCAGCGGTCGCGCGGCCTCTTGGCAGCCGCCCTGCATCCAGCTTTCCAGTACCGCAAAGACGCCGCCGGTCAGAAAGTCCAGCACCTGCGGACTGACCGCATGGCCCTCGGCGGTCAGCCCAACGGCAAAGCGGGCGCGCATCTGGCGGCGAAAGCGCGTCATGATCGCGTGCCCGGCGGGTGAGCCTTGCAGGCGGCGGTGGAAGGCGGCGCCGGTTGCCAGATGTTCGACCAACCAGAGAAGCGTGCCATCCAGTCCGCCATCTTGTGCCTGATCGGCCAAGGCCGCCTCGCCCGCCGCAAAGACCTCATCCAGCAGGTCCTGCTTGGTCTGGAAATGGGCGTAGAAGGTCGACCGCGCCACATCGGCCCGATCACAGATCATCTGAACCGATATTTCCGCCCAATCCGACTGTTGGATCAACTGCCAAAGCGCCTCTGCCAACGCGCGGCGGGACCTGCGGGCGCGGCGGTCATCTGGGGTGATGTCAGACATGTTCGGGGCCTTGTGTTTGATAGCAGGCAACGCGGGGCGGGTCTGTCGTGGTGCGCTTATTATCCTACACCTATCCCCTATCGGACACATGTCCGCCAAGAGGAAGTTTTCAGAATGACGACAGATTTGCAAATCCCCGTACCTTTTGAGACCCGTTTGCGCAGCCTTGTGCGGTGGGGACTTTACCCGGCCTCATGGGCGGTCTTGCTGGTGGGGATCGCAGGCATCCTGAACAGCACCGAAGGCCCCGCCTCGATCTGGGCGAAGTCGGTGGGGTTTCTGGTGCCGGTTTACCTGCTGATCGAGATCATGCTGCCCTATCAAAAACGCTGGGCGATGACCTGGGGCTCGTTTCTTGCCGACCTCAAGTTCGTGGTGACGAACGGGGCCTTCGGGGCGGCGATTTCGGCGGGGCTGGCGTGGTTTGCGATCACCACGGCGGGGGATCATCCGGGGCCCGCGACCGGCTGGCCCCTGTGGGCGCAGGTTGTCGCGGCCCTGCTGATCTTTGAGGCGGTCAACTATGCCATTCACCGCGCCATGCACGAGATGGGCGGGCCGCTGGGCCGGTTCCTGTGGCTTGCCCATGCCGCCCATCACCTGCCGCCGCGGCTCTATCTGATCATGCATGCCGTGTTCCATCCGGTGAACGCGGTGTTCATTCAGGGCTTTGCGATCATCCTGCCCTTGTGGGCGATGGGCTACACGGCGCAAGCAGTGGCGATCTTTTCCATGATCAATGGGCTTCATGGGCTGATCAGCCATTTCAACGTCGATGTGCGGATGGGCTGGATGTCCTACATCTTCTCGGGCACCGAAACCCACCGCTATCACCACTCGGCCGATGTGAATGAGGCAAAGAACTACGGCGCGACACTGATGGTCTATGACATTCTGTTCGGCACTTTTGTCTATCGCCCCGGCGTGCTGCCCGAGGCTTTGGGTGTCAGCGCTGCGACCGGGTTGCCGCCCTATGAGCGGTTCTTCGCGGTGATGGCTTTGCCGTTCCGGCGCCGGGCTGATCAGGACAGGGCCAGCGTGACCCAGGCCAGCACCAGATAACGGCCGCCTTTGGCAAGGGTGACAATCAGCGCGAACCGCCAGAATGGTTCGCGAAGGACGCCTGCAACCAGGGTCAGTGGGTCGCCGATCACCGGAACCCAGGATGCCAGCAGGCTCCAGTGACCCCAACGAGAATACCAACCCGTGGCCTTGCCCATCTGCGCTTGGGAAAACGGAAACCAGCGGCGGTCGGCAAATCGGATCAGAAACCGCCCCATTGCCCAATTTATGGCGGAGCCGAGGACATTGCCAAAGGTTGCTATGGTCAGAAGTAGCCAGATCGGATGACTTGCAGAAAGGATCATCGCAACCAACACCGCCTCAGACTGCGCAGGGATCAGTGTCGCCGCCGCAAAGGCCGCCAGAAACAGGCCGACAAGCGCGAACATTCTCAGGCCGCGCGGGGCCAGCGGCGGTGCAGGTCGTCGATGACGTAAGCATGGGCATGACGGGCCCCGTGTTCGGCCAAATGCGGGTGATCAGGGGGCAAGTCCGGATGGTCGTGCGCCAACTCGCTGGCATCCTGCGCCGGCCAGATGCGCATTACGGCAAAAAGGCCAAATGCCCCGATGCCTGCAAGGACGAGCGCCGCTGCAGTCAGTCCCGCCCCCGCGCCGACCCACCCTGCGAGCGGATAGGTTACAAGCCAACAGGCATGCGACAGCGCGAACTGCGCGGCGAACACAGCGCCACGGTCTGCTTCACGGGTAGAGCGGTTGATGATCCGGCCAATGGGGGTTTGCGTCAGGGAAAACCCGAACCCAATGATGGCCCAAAGGGCGATCAGGGTGATCAGGCTGCCGACCAGCGGCACCAAAGCAACGCCCGCGACCATCAATGCGGCCCCGCCGATCATCACCGGGCGGTCGGCCAACCGATCAAGGATGCGCGGCAAAAGGAAGGCCGCCAGCATCGACCCGGCCCCAAAGCCCGCAAAGGCCAGCGCTACTGACTCCTCACCCAAACCCAAGCGCGCCTGGACCAGAACCACGGTGTTGACATAGACCATCGCCCCCGCTGCTGCCACGGCGGCCTCCATCACCATCAACCCGCGCAGGCGGGGCGTTCGGGTATAGATGCGGATGCCCTTGGTCACATCGGCCCAGAAATGGCTGTTCTCGCCACGCACCCGATCCGGCAGACGGGCTGTGACCACCAGCAGGGCCGATACGACAAACCCAACCACGGTGCCCACAAACAGGACCGGAAAGCTGACGACGGTCAGCAACGCCGCGGCAATCATCGGTGAGGCGAGTTGTTCCAGATCTTCTGCCAAGCGCAACAGCGACAGGGCATTGGTGTAATCATCCTCGTCCTTCAGGACATCGGGGATGACAGCCTGAAACGCCGGTGTGAACCCGGCCGATGCTGCCTGAAGAAAGAAGATCAGCACATAAATCTGCCAGACTTGATCAACGAACGGCAGGCAGGCGATGACAACTGCGCGGATCAGGTCCAGCGCCACCAGAAAGGCCCGGCGTGGCAGACGTTCCGCAACGGCGGCGGCCACCGGGGCCAAGGTGACATAGGCCACCATCTTGATGGCCAAGGCCGTGCCAAGCACAGCACCCGCGTTGTCACCGGCCAGCTTCCAGGCCAGGAGCCCAAGCGCCACGGTGGCAAGGCCAGTGCCAATCAAGGCCACAAGCTGTGCCGCGAACAGATGGCGGAAAGTCGGGTTGCGCAGGGTCTTCAGCATTTACAGCAGCTTCGTCAGGGATTTGATTTCGGTCAGGTCGTGCGCACCCTCTGCCGTCACGCAATGGTCGATGTGATCATGGATCAGCGCCCGTTTCGCCTCTGCCACAGCACGCTCGACGGCGTGTAACTGCGTGGCAAGGTCAAGGCAGGACCGGCCTTCCTCGATCATCGCGATGACGCGGCGCAAGTGCCCCTCGGCGCGTTTCAGCCGGGTGGCGATAGCAGGGTGGCTTGCATGTGCATGGGGTTCTGACATATGTAACGCCTATCCCCCATGGGGGGATAACGCAAGAAACAAGAACGGCCCTGCGAACAGGGTTGCGCCGAGGAGCAGATGGGCGGGTTTAACTGGGTCATGCGAGCGCTGGCGGCGTTGTTGCTGCTGCTGTCACTGGGGTCTGCCCCGGTGATGGATGCGCTGACCCACGGCCCTGGCACCTTGGCCGCCGAGGCGGATCATGCCGCTTGGCACGCAGAAAAGGGCGAGGTCTGGCAGGCCGACAGCCACCAACACCACGACGGCACGGACCACGATCATGCCTGGTCCGTCATTCTGGCTGGGCAGGACACCGAGATCTTCGACTTGCGGACGGCCGCCGAATTTGACGATCTGCCGGTTTTGTCGGGCGCGATCCGGGATGGACCCAGGCGCCCGCCGCGGGAAACGGTCTGAAGACCTGAACCGGCCTGCGTCTTCCGCGCGGCCTTCCTCAGACCTTTTCTCTCAAGGACCCTATCATGATATTTCTCACCCGGGTGCCTATGCGCATCTGGATTACCCTTGCCACGCTGACTCTCGCGACACTGATCGCCGGTGCAGCATTGGCCCATAACGTAACCGAAGGCGACGCCGGTTACGTGCAGGAGGTTTCCGGCTTCCTGCCCATCCCGTTCATCTACCTCGGCGCCAAGCACATGGTGACGGGATACGACCATATCTTGTTCCTGTTTGGCGTGATCTTCTTCCTCTACCGCATGAAGGACATCGGCCTTTACGTCAGCCTCTTCGCACTTGGCCATTCGATCACCATGCTGACCGGCGTGTGGTTTGGCATCCAGATCAACAGCTATGTCATCGACGCCATCATCGGCTTTTCGGTGGTCTATAAGGCACTGGACAACCTAGGTGCGTTTCAGCGCTGGTTCGGGATGCAACCCGATACCCGCGCGGCGACACTGGCCTTTGGCCTTCTGCACGGCTTTGGCCTTGCGACCAAAATCCTCGACTATGACATCGCGCCCGATGGCCTTCTGGGCAATCTGATCGCCTTCAACATTGGTGTCGAACTGGGTCAGCTGCTTGCCCTGTCAATCATCCTGATTGCGATGGGCTTCTGGCGCAGATCGCCCCGGTTCTGGGGCCAGGCCTATACCGCTAATGTCGTGATGATGTCGGCGGGCTTCCTCCTTGTTTTCTATCAACTGACGGGCCTCGCGCTCTCTTGAAAGGATAAATCATGCACAATGCACAGAAACCCAACCTCGATGATCTGCCGACCGCGCGCCAACTCTGGCGCTCCACAGCCATTGCAGCCGGGGTGGCAGCTGCTCTGCTGGTCACCGTCGTGTGGCCGTCGGAATACGGGATCGACCCGACAGGAGTAGGCGGTCTCCTCGGCCTGACTGACATGGGCGAGATCAAGTCGCAGCTTGCCGAGGAGGCAGAAGCCGACCGTCTGATGATGGAAGGCCAGGTCGAGCCGCAGTCCTCATTGCAGCCGAGCCTCATGGACGTGATCTTTGGTGCCTTCGTCGGCACCGCCCATGCGCAGGAGGCTCCCGCCGTCGCGCCAGAGTGGAAAGACGAGATCACCTTTGCGCTGGACCCCGGTCAAGGGATCGAGATCAAGCTGGTGATGGAAGAAGGTGCCGTCGCTCCGTTTGAATGGAAGGTCGAAGGTGGCGAAATCAACTTCGACCTGCACGGCGATGGGTCGGGTAATGAGATCAGCTATGAAAAGGGCCGGGCTGTGGCTGAAGCAGCCGGTGAACTGACCGCCGCCTTCACCGGCAACCACGGCTGGTTCTGGCGCAATCGCGGCGACGCGCCCGTCAGCGTGACGCTGCGCGTCGCGGGTGCCTACAGCGAAATCAAGCGCTTCGATTGATCAAACCATGGCGGAGGCAGTTCTCGTGCCTCCGCCTGCTTACTTCAAAAGGGCTGTTACCGCGTAGAGGTCAAGGAAGCAGCGCTTGCTTAATGGGAAAGCGTTCGGCCGACGTGATTATCAAAACACATGGCCCCACAAGATTGAAGGCTAACGATCGGACACGCCGACACGAACACACCGTTGCTTCCCTCAAGGCTCGTATTTGATCGCCCCCAGAAACTTGCGATCAAGTTCCGGCTCATCCCACTTCCCCGCTACGGCCATCCATTTTTCCGTCTGTGCAAGAAAATCCGGATCATCGCAGCTGACGTGAAACGTGTAGAGCCGATTGACGATTTCGCGCATGAGGGAACGCATCTGTTCATCGTCGAAGTGCGAGATCTCTGCCCAAGGGATCTTGCGGCCATCAGCATCCAGAACGAAGACATCGGAATAGTCGCCCGTCCGGGTGACCGGAACTATGCCCGCATGCAGCGCTTCCAATCCGGTGTTGCGCACGCACATCACGGCCATAAGTTTGGCCAGACTGGCGGCAATCCGATCTTTGTCTGCGGGTTTCATGAGGAGAGCGTAGCGGCAATAAATCGAGCGGACCAGATGTTTGACGCCACCCGTACGGCAGAAAGCAGCACAAAAGCGATTGAAGCGTCCCGCCCAATGGCGCCCCGTCTTCGCAAGCTGCCAACCGTCCGATGGCCGCGTTCTTGCTTCCTTCATGATGAGTGGGGGCCGTCACGCCTTTTACTGACTTTTGCCCGATAGGCTTTGCCGCATCTTGGCTGGGCAAAGCCAAACCCGGCGGGCTTCCCCGCCGGGCCCGAGGGGGAGACCCCGTTCTTTTCAGAACGGGATCTCATCGTCGCGGTCGACCAGCTCGGGGTTTTCGTTCTCGGCCGACTTCGGACGGCTCAGGAAGTCGACCTTCTCGGCGATGATCTCGCAGCCGTAGCGGTCGGTGCCGGTTGCGTCGGTCCACTTGGTGTAGTGGATGCGACCGTGGACGAGGACCTTCATGCCCTTTTCGCAGTGCTCCGCGACCGTCTTGCCGAGGCCGTTGAAGCAGGTGATGCGGTGCCATTCCGTGTCCATGACCCGGTAGCCGTTCTCGTCGCGGATCACGCGACCTTCCGAGAGGCGCGGCCG
>NZ_JAUXOV010000079.1 GCF_030684215.1 Pseudotabrizicola sp. | reverse complement strand
TTTCCTGCGTTATGACCTGCCACCGCTGCCCTATGGACAGCGCTATGCGATCGTTGACGACCGGATCGTGGTGATCGAAGCTGAAAGCTACAAGATCCTGCAGTTGATCCAGATTTTCACTTCCCTCGACAACTGAGGCGTCCTGGCGCTTTCGTCAATCGAAGGGCATCCCTTGGGTCCGTTCGGTCTGCGCGCGATCGGACGACGTCTGTGTTTCCGCCTTTTCCGGAAGCCTGATTGGAGCTTTCGCGCCTGGCCAGAGCCGGAAGTTGTTCAGGCGTCACTTAACAGCATCACTCTCGGCGTACGATCAGGTGAGCTACCCCCCAACTCTTGGACAGATTTCCGGCTGATTTAAGCTACTGCCTGCACCTGCTGATCGGTTTGGGTTGCGTTGAAGTAGACCACGGCGGGTGGTTGTCCGCCATGGGCGGCGTGGGGCCGCTGGTGGTTGTAGAATGTGATCCAGCGTCCGACACCCGCCTTGGCTTGGGACCCGGTTTCCCAGGCGTGCAGATAGACGCATTCGTATTTCAGGGATCGCCACAGGCGCTCAATGAAGATGTTGTCCAAGTAGCGGGCTTTGCCGTCCATGGAGATCTTAGTCTTGGCCCGTTTCAGCCGGTCGGTCCAGTCGAAGGATGTGAACTGACTGCCCTGGTCGGTGTTCATGATGTCAGGCGCGCCGAACTTGTGGATGGCCTCGTTCAGTGCCTCAAGGCAGAACTCGGCCTCCAGCGTGTTCGATATCCGCCAGGCCAGAACCTTGCGGGTGAACCAGTCCATGATGGCCACCAGATAAAGAAAGCCCTTTCGCATGGGCAGGTAAGTGATGTCGGCACACCAGACCTGATTTGGCCGGTCGATCCGCAGGCCGCCCAGCAGGTAGGGGTAGGTCTTGTGGCCCTTGGCGGGCTTGCTGGTATTGGGTTTTTGGTAGATCGGCATCAATTGCATGAGGCGCATCAGCCGCCGGATGCGCTTTTCGTTCACGGCATGGCCCTCGTTCTGCAGGTGCCATGTCATCTGCCGGACACCGTAGAACGGCGTGTCCAAAAACTGCTTGTCGACCAGCAACATCAGGTCGAGGTTCATCGCCGTCTCGCCCTGTGGAGCATAGTAAAACGACGACCGCGAGATCGACAGCAGGCGGCACTGCGCTCCGACCGACAGCTGGGGGTGGTTACGCTCTATCATCCCGCGCCTCACTTCCCGGTCCAGGGCTTGAGCTTTCGTGACAAAAAATCGTTGGCGACGGCCAGTTCTCCGATCTTCGCATGCAGATCACGGACCGTTTCCTCGGCAATCTCGGCGGTGGCCGCCGCCTGACCGCCACGCTCAAAAATGCCCGCGGCGCCTTCCAGCAGCGCCTTCTTCCACTGATGGATCATCGTCGGATGAACCTCATAGGCGGCCGCCAATTCCGACACCGTGCGCTCGCCCTTCAGCGCCTCCAACGCCACCCGCGCCTTGAATGCCGCGTCATGGTTCCTGCGTTTCGACATGTTCTGATCTCCTCGTCTTGGGGATCAGCAGACCTCAGATCGTAGCTTCCGTCACTGTCCGACTTTCAGGGGGTAGCTCAGACCGCCCCGAGCCACTGCGCTGGACGGCCGTCTATCTCCAACTCATCGAGCATCTCGCGCTGATGGCCAGTCGTGATCCGATCGACAGTCAGGGCGCATTGCTGATCGCCCTTGATCTTACGGTGCCGGGCAACATACAGCCAGACGATGGCATGCCTCTGCCGGAGCAGCGTCTTTCGGCCCTCATCAATGATCATGCTGCAGTCGCTGCACGGAACCTCGACCTAGCTCGTCATTTTCAGAGGGCCGAAAGACTACAGGCTGGGTGGAATGCCAAGCTGCCCCCAGAGCTTGCTGTAGATCTTGGCACCGAGGGGGCTACGGGCAGCTTCAGGGCCACGGAACCGACGGATCGTCAGCTTTGGCTTGAGACCGCGGCGCCACCACTTCCGACGGTTGCGGTTGCACGATTGCCCTTTGGTTGGCTGTCCGGCCCCTTCAGACTGACCAACCAAGCTGGCGAAACAGAGGAGCGACCCGGTCAGGCGATGGCTTACTGGGACCTGCATCTGGCGATCGGGCCAACCGGCCCCTTAAGTGTTGGCGCATATCTCGTTAGGACCAGCAGCGTCGATTTGGAAATCGACGGTCACCTGTTGACGTTGCCGGACATGCAGGATGACGTGCAGCAGATTGCGACAAGCTACCCTCACGCCCCGAAAATAGATCTCTCTGGGGATATTTGGGAAGTTTCCTGTGATGCGGAGCCGGTTTATCGGTCACGAAGGGCGGGGCTTGATGAAGATCCGCCTTCCGAAACGGTGCCTTTGCTTCGTGTCGAACCAGTCAGTGCATCCAGCGTGCGTGCTTGGTTGATGACCCCCTTGGATTTTTTCGTGGAGGATGGTCCGCTGATCAATGCCGTGGACAGGTTGGAACCATTATCTCTCGGCGGAATCGGCTGGGTCCGGGCCGAAAGCATTGCGCGCAGCGTCGAGATAGCGCTCCGCGATGGGCGCTTGGATGACGGCTTCAGCCGATGGCTCGCCCAGTATCAGCCTGCTTTGGGTCAGTTCGACAAGGATTGGCTTGATCGCTGCCTTGAAATGGACGCTGCGCTTCGTGCCCAATCTGCTGCCAATGACCTTCTGGGAGGTGCAAAGTGAACCGTGAGCATTGGCATCAGCGTCTCGTCGCGATGGAAGCGACACTTTCACTGCGTGACGGTTTTCGTTTCGTCTATGGGCCGTGGGCAACCCTGCAGACCGGGCGCATCGCTTTTCTTTCTCTCAATCCCGGACGGGCGCCATCGAGCAGCGCTCTGCGCGACGTATCCGATGAAAGAGGCAACTCTTACTCCGTGGAGCGGCACACAACGCGGTCACCAATAACGGATCAGGCGTTGCGGGCGTTCTCATTTTTCGGGGCGCAGCCGGATGAGGTCCTGACGGGTGTCGTATGTCCATTCCGCACGCCGAGTTGGAAAGATCTGACCAAAGAAAAACGTGACCATGCGCTCGAGCTGGGACGCCAGTTCTGGGTGCAGCCATTGCAACGGCCAGGCCTCGAGCTGATCGTTTGCTGCTCAACAGAGGCATCGCAGGCAGTTGTGGGTTGGTTGCATGCACGCCATGAGGCATCAGCCTCCGCAGGATGGGGGAACATCGCCATTCACCGTTACCGCACCAAGATGGGCGTCCCCATCATTGCCTTGCCTCATCTATCGCGTTTTCGTCTCTTTGGACGCCCCCAGTCTGAAACAGCGATCCGCGGTTTGCTGGAATGAGAGATACGATGGACTGTGTGCCGAACGAGCGTGTGATTTATAGCTTGCAACCGAGCAACTCTTTCCAGTGACAAACGACAGGTTTGGGCTCGAGGCGGCCTGTCAGCCTGAACCATGAGGTCAGTTCGGCACTGCACGGGGCCAGATCGACGTGCTCGGCCCTTTTGTATGTGTCGGCTGCTGTTCGCAATTGAGAATTTGGCACGACTTCGGAAATCGCTCATATGTATCCGGCCTGTTGATCGGCTCGCGGGCCGTGGCCTTGATGGGGTTAGGCACGCGCCTTGGTCTCATTAGCGGCAAGGTCCTTGCTGACCATAAGGGCCGTCAGACTCTGGGGGCGTATTTTCTCCGTTCCATGCTGTCCTCTCTGTCGCGAA
>NZ_JAUXOV010000025.1 GCF_030684215.1 Pseudotabrizicola sp. | reverse complement strand
CGACAGCTCCGCTGCATCGCGCGCCATCACGAAAACCCCACCGCTGTGCCAAGGTTATGTTGCCCAGACTCGCGAAAACTCCTGCAGAAACGCACCAGATACCGCCACCGCAACATAACAAGCGCCGCAACATGTTCGGTGCATTTCCCAGAAGCGCCCGCCCCCGACGTGGGGCCAGTCAGCCGGACAAACAGCGATCTCCCTGGATTGTTCTGCAGATCGCCGACCATCCAGTAGGAGCCTTCCCGCCTCCCGGCGGGAAGATAATGGCGGCAAACGCTTTCGGCATTTTGCGAGAGGTCTCGCAACAGATCTTCTGTTTCCAATGACATGGCACACACGATTAACAACCCTTGCGTGCATGTAGACCCTGGACGGGGAAACGTGCAAGCAGGTGATCGAGCACTTCCACACCGCCAGAATCCGTCGGACAGAAGAGGCGCAGCTTCCAGGCGATGATTTCCGAGAAAAAGCCATCGGCCTTGAGCCGGTCCTTCTGCGCTTCCGTGAACCCGGAGAGCTCGATCCGGTTCACGCCCATGACCCGGGAGCGGTGCAACTCCATCCCTTCAGCCAGCCGCACCACGGTTTTGCCCTCCAGAATGAGGGCATGCACCTGCGCCGCGGAAAGCTTCGGCGCGTCATCCGTAAGCGTGGTCGCGACCCAGGCGGGCGAAACCCGGCGGCCGATGATGCGCTGGCCATCGTCGGTTTGCAGCCGGTAGACGCGGGTTTCGTCCTGCGGCAGCTGCTTCCAGATTG
Source organism: Pseudotabrizicola sp. (assembly GCF_030684215.1). Taxonomy (GTDB): domain Bacteria; phylum Pseudomonadota; class Alphaproteobacteria; order Rhodobacterales; family Rhodobacteraceae; genus Pseudotabrizicola. Next base: position 13,403 of record NZ_JAUXOV010000025.1, on the reverse strand, counting down.
GCAACAGAAGCCCCGCGACGATGTGCAGCGTGGCTTCCGAGAACTCCGGCACCTCAGCCAGTTCCGCTGTCCAGGCGGCAATGAAGGCCGTACGATCAGCCTCCAGCCAATGGGTGTCGTACATCATCTTGACCGAGAAGGTGCTGGCCTCTGTTGGGCGGATCAGGCGTAGGCGCGGCTCGATGGTGCCGTCGTCCAGCATCAGGCTGGTGGCGGGCACTTGCACCGCAGCGCGCCCCGACCGGCTGTTGACCAGAAGCCGCGCTTTGGGGTCGTCAAGCCAGTCGAGCGCATTCACGAGGGAGGTCGGTGAGTTGCGCCGCTTTTCTGCGATCGTCAGAAGCTGGGTTTCGGCGCTGGAGCCGGGATGGGTGTAGATGACCCGCGCATCGGTCACGCGGAAGCTCTCGGCGCGGAGCGTCTCCAGCCCGAGGTCGTAGACCCCGGCGGCGATGGCGCCCTCGATGCGCTGCGCCAAAAGGTCTTCGAATGCGGTGAACAGAATGCCCTGCATATGAATCGTCAGCGCAAGCAGGCGATTGAGGAAGGTCGTGATCGGCGGCAACTCGTCTTTCAGCCCATTGTCATCGGTCAGGCTGAGACCGGTCGCATCCTCGAATGCGCCGAGCGAGCAGCCCGCCACATCGCCGCGATAGATGCGGCGATAAAGCTGACGCAGGGCATCGCGGGCATAGGGGCTCTCGAGGTTATCCTCGGGTCTGAACAGCCCCTGCCCGCCGGTTTGGCGCTGACCCCGCGTGATGGCACCGAGCGTGTCGAGACGGCGCGCGATGGTCGAGAGGAACCGCTTCTCCGCCTTCACATCTGTGGCGACCGGCCGGAACAACGGCGGCTGCGCCTGATTGGTGCGGTTGGTGCGCCCAAGGCCCTGGATTGCGGCATCGGCCTTCCAGCCGGGTTCCAGGAGGTAATGGACCCGTAGGCGCTGGTTTTTGGCTCCGAGATCGGCGTGGTAACTACGCCCCGTGCCGCCTGCATCCGAGAAGATCAGGATGCGCTTCTGGTCATCCATGAAGGCGGCGGTCTCAGACAGGTTGGCCGAACCTACCCGGCTTTCGACGACAAGCCGCGCCGCAGGACCCTCGCCCTTCCTCACGATGCGGCGCGAGCGGCCTGTGGCCTCGGCTACGAGGTCGGTCCCGAAGCGCTGGACAATCTGGTCAAGCGCCCCCGGCACGGGCGGCAGCGACGCCAGTTTTTCAATCAGGGCATCGCGCCTGCGGGCAGCCTCACGGCATTCAACAGGCTGGCCGTCCCGCACGACGGGTCGCGACGACAGATTGCCCTCGCTGTCGGTGAAGGGCTCGTAGAGCTGCACCGGGAAGGAATGGGCGAGGTAATCCAGGACGTATTCGCGCGGGGTGATGTCGACGCGGATGTCGTTCCACTCCTCGGTCGGGATCTCCGACAGGCGCCTTTCCATCAGCGCCTCGCCCGTCGAGACAATCTGGATGACGCACGCCTGCCCCGCCACGAGATCGGCGTCGATGGCGGCGATAAGGGCGGGGGTTTTCATCGAGGTCAGAAGGTGGCCGAAGAAGCGCTGCTTGGCGGACTCGAAGGCCGAACGCGCGGCGGACTTGGCCTGCCGGTTGAGGGTGCCGCCGCTGTCGCCTGTGATATTGGCAGCCTCCATCGCAGCGGCGAGGTTGTTGTGGATGATCGCGAAAGCCCCGGCATAGGCATCGTAGATGCTTCGCTGCTCGGGACTGAGCGCATGAACCAGGATCTCGTATTCGACACCGTCATAGGACAGCGACCGGGCGGTGTAGAGGCCAAGGGAGCGCAAGTCACGGGCGAGGACCTCCATCGCAGCGACGCCGCCCGCCTCGATGGCCTCGACGAATTCGGCGCGCGTTGCGAAGGGGAAGTCTTCCCCACCCCAAAGGCCGAGGCGTTGTGCATAGGCGAGGTTGTGAACTGAGGTAGCCCCGGTGGCCGAGACATAGACCACGCGCGCATTCGGCAGCTTGTGCTGCAGACGCAGGCCCGCCCTCCCCTGCTGCGAGGCCTCGGTATCGCCCCGCTCGCCCTTGCTGCCTGCGGCATTCGCCATGGCGTGGCTTTCGTCAAAGAGGATCACGCCATCGAAGTCAGGCCCCAGCCAGTCGACGATCTGGTCGACGCGGGATTTCTTGGCCCCTCGCTCCTCGGACCGCAGTGTGGCGTAGGTCGTGAAGAGGATGCCCTCAGAAAGCGGGATGTCGCGGCCTTGCGCAAAGCGCGATAGCGGGGTCACCAGCAGGCGCTCCTGGCCAAGCGCCGACCAGTCGCGCTGCGCATCCTCCAGCAGCTTGTCGCTCTTGGAGATCCAGAGCGCCTTTCGGCGACCCTGCGCCCAGTTGTCGAGCAGGATCCCGGCGGATTGGCGGCCCTTTCCCGCGCCGGTGCCGTCGCCAAGAAAGAACCCGCGGCGAAAGCGGACAGCGTCTGCGGCGTCATCGGGCGCGGCCGAGACCATGTCGGCGGTCTCGTCGACGGTCCACGATCCGGCCAGATGTGCGCCGTGCGCCTCGCCGGCGTAGATCACCGTCTCAAGCTGTGCATCGGACAGAAGGCCGTCGCGCAGAATGGTCGCTGGCAGCCTGGGGCGGTAGCTAGGTTTTGGGGGCGCGACCGAGGCCATGGCCGCCGATTGCACCAGCTTGGTCGGGTGCGGTTCCGCCCCGGGGATGGCGATCGCCTGCAGGCGGAAGGTCTCGTAAATTGCATCCGAGATGCGCGCGGTATCATCGTTCTCGCGCACCCCGCGCAGGGTGTAGGCGAGCTCTTCAGCCTCGATCGCCGCGATGGTTTGGGCCGGTTGGACGACCGGAGTCGCGCGAGAAATTCCGATGGCCTTGCGTGTGGAGGGGGCAGAGTTTCCCGGGAAGAGGGAAAAACGGCTCTGCCTTGCCGTGGCGGCCTGATCCAGTTCGAGACGTGGCGGAACGTCAGCGGTGATCCGGGAGAGGAGATGCGTTACATCCGGAGAGGCCAGCTGGCGCAAGTCAGCCGTGACACCACCCATTTCGCCACCACGGCATTTGTCGAAGACCGAAATCCGGGTCTCGAAAGTGGTACCATGCTTGGCGAAAGCCGCCCCCGACACTGCGCCGGTGAAAACCAGATGCGCGGACTCGGTTAGGCGGGCAAAGGTTTCCACCCAGGTGGGCGCATCGGGCGCGAAACCAGCCCCTGTGATGGCGACGAGCCGTCCGCCGGGGGCCAGACGCGCGAGGGCCGAGCGCAAATGTCGGGCCGTCGCCTCGGTGGTGCGGGCGTCGACATTGGCCACCGCCGAGAAGGGCGGGTTCATCAGGATGACGCTCGGGCGAAAACTCGTGTCGAGATGATCGTCAATCTGCGCGGCGTCAAAGCGAGTGACCGGGCGGCCCGGGAACAGCAGGCGAAGAAGGTCAGCCCGGGTGTCTGCCAACTCGTTCAGAGCGAGGCCGCCGCCCGCAATCTCGGCAAGAATTGCCAGAAGCCCGGTCCCGGCCGAAGGCTCGAGGACCAGATCGTGGGACGTGATCTGTGCAGCAGTAAGGGCCGCCAGCCCCATAGGCAGCGGTGTGCTGAATTGCTGAAAGCGCTCCATCTCTTCGGAGCGCCGGGTATGCGTGGGCAAGAGACCAGCTACCTTGGCGATGATGGGCAGCAAGGCAGCGGGCGAGCCCGCCCGGGCCATAAGGGCGCGGCCGAATTTCCTTAGGAAGAGAACCAACGCCACCTCGCCCGCCTCATAGGCGAGCTTCCAGTCCCAGACACCATTGGTATCGGAGCCGCCAAAGGCGCGCTCCATTTCGAGACGCAGGCGCAGCGCGTCGATCTGAAAACCCTGCGCCAGATCCGGCTGCAGGGATTGCGCCACGATCAAAATAGCGTCGGCGGTGTCGGGGCATTGCAGCGGGGCAACCAGCGGCAGCGCGGTTGCAACAGAAGTCTGAAACGTCATCGGGGTTCTCCAGATTGGGACAAGGACAAACCGGCGGGGCACTCTCTCTGTCCCCCTTCGGCTTAGCCCTTTCCCGCTCCCCTCTGCCTCTCAAACCCCGGAACTACGGATGCGCGGCTTGATTTTGTTCCCGTAATGTTCTATATGCAAACTCAACGCCACAAGGGAGATGTCCCATGGAAGCCACGACCTTTGCCCTGCCCGCAACCCCGCGCCAGATCGCCTATGCGCGGTCCCTCGCCCTGCGGAACCAGACCCTCCTGCCTTGGGAAATTCAGTAGGATCGGCGCTCCTTAAGCGCCTGGATCGACGCGCAGGCGCAGATGAAACCCCTCTCCGCGCTCGACAGCCTGCCGTCATCCAAGCAGGTCGCCTTTGCCGAGCGTCTCGCTCGAATCAAGCGCCGCGCTGTCCCGGATGAATGCTTTCGCGATAAGGGCCTGATGTCGAAGTGGATCGACGGAAATAGGTGAAAACCAGCGAAAACGGGGCTTTATTGCTTTGTTGAGGGACATCGACTACGTTCACGGGACAGAAATCTGCACAGAGTTGATGCCATGCCCTCGGTTGCCGCAAAGGTGATGTCGACAGTCAGCGCACCCTACGGCGTGCTGGTGACGGCTGCGCAGCTTGCCGAGAAAATCGCCGATATCAAGAGTGCCGATTCCTACGATTGCAGCGTCTTCGCTTTCCTGTCCGAAGTGTCGCCCGTACTGCAGCAATCGTTCATCGACGAGATGGGGGTCAGCAAGGACGCGGTCGCGGAAGTTGCAAGGAAGTTCTCCGATCTCGCCGGATACAAGCTGTCGGTCGGGCAACGGCCCCTTCAATCAATTTCCGGCAGGCGATAGATCCGGCATTGGCCTGCAGAATCGACTTCGATCACCCGGTTGATCATGTGATCGGCCGGGGTCTCACTGGCACCAGCGGCCACGGTCTCCAAGAATGCTACTGCTGTCTGAAGCAGTTGCAAGCAACGATCCCGGGAAACACAAGGCAGGATCAGAAGACCTGGATGAAGGTCTTCTCGGCCGACTAGTCCACGGAAATCCCGGGCATTTTCGGTGACGATGATCCGGTCCTCCACAATGGCGTTGCGGAGGACCACATGGTCAGGATCGCCACGCCTGCCGATATCGCGGGGATGCACGGCGGCATGTTGCCCTGTTTCGTTGAGCCGAGCCGCAACCTGTGGCGAGATGCATTCATCAATGAAGAACTGCATCACTCAGTGCCGGACAGGGGCATCCGGCACCCATGGCCGCCCCGACGGGCGCCCGCGCAGCGGGTGGGTTTTGGCGTAGGTCGAAGCGGCCAGGAAGGCCGCCTCCGGAATGTCGGGGTAGTCCTCGACGAGATCCGCGACCGTATCGCCGCCTTCAAGGCGCCCAAGAACGGAATAGACCGTCAGGCGGGTGCCCCGAATGACTGGCGTTCCACCAAGAATATCGTCATCGGCAACAAGATGGGCATCACGTGCCGCGTGGTACGCCAGAGCGTTCCGGGTGCGTGTGCCTGCCATACCCTCAAGGTTCAGGATTATGGTCTCGTTCAGACGCACTTCGGCGAGGCGAGCCTCGCCGACAAGACGACTACGGCTGACAATCGTCCAGATGCGCCGCTTTCGGGAGATGGGAAGATCGCGAAGCCATTCATCGTTGATCGCCGAGAGATAGGGAACAGCAGCCAGCGGCAATCTGCGAGTCAACCGACGCGTCAACACGTCTGTCACCTTTTCGGCATGCAAGATTCCCGACTCGACCGATTTCTCGATTAGCTTGGTCGAAACGCCCGCAAGATGGGCTGCTTCGTTGATGGTGAGTTCTGCTGGCATAATGTTTCCCCGATCAGGAAAGATATATAGGCGACTTTGCGTGTCGACGCAAGGAGGGCGCTGCCGAGCGCCCGTCACCCAAAGCGCCGCCCTCCTTCGGTGAAGGTGTACTCATTGATAACAATCCCCTCCTCGACGACCTCGTCCGAGGTCAGATGGTCATATTCGGCCTCAAGCTGCCGATAGAGCCAGCGGGCGAGATCGCGCAGCGCCTCCACAATGGCCTCTTCACTGCCCGCAGTCGGTGGCTGACCCGTCGGGCTGTCGCGCGATACGTCGATGGTCATGCAATACTCGTGGTAGTACCGCCCGCGATGCGTCACATCGGCGCTGAGCTGATAGAAGTTCTGCCGCTGAGCGGCCTGCAGGCGGTCGGCAATACCGTGCAGGGTCTGATCCTTCGGTGCGTAGGCGCGGATTTCGCGCGCGCAGCCATTGGCGTGTCCAACCGTCGCCTCGAAGGAAGCGCCGTCTCCCTGTGACGAAAACCCCGAAAACCAGATGCAGGGCTTCTGCCGGGTGCCGCCCCCCATCAGCCGAACAGAACGGCGCTTCAGGCTGACCCCGAGGATGTCGCAGATGCGCTCGAAGTCATCATAGACCACATCCCACCAATCGTCGTGGAACGCAGCCTCGCGATACCATCTGCGGGCTTTCTCCTTGGCCGCATCGGACAGTTCCGGGAACTGGTAGACGGTGGTGCATATGATGTCAGGCATCGAGTTCCTCCCCGTTCAACGCTTCGGCCAGCCATATCTGGGTATTCACCCAGCCGATGACCTTTCGCGCTCCGAGGTCGATCAGATGTGCGCCACCGCCAAAGGCGTCCAGGCGCGGACGAGAACATGTGTTGGAATGCTCGAAGCCCCAGAGGCCAGACAGATCGAGCTCTTCCGCCAAGCGCAGGATGAACGCGGTCACGGCCTCGACGTCGCCGCTTTCGTCGTCGCCGATCCATAAAACGCCGCTCTTCGGGCCGTCCTGAACCGACCAGTCAAAGCCGTGGAACTGCGGTTCCTCCGACTTATCATCGTCGTCGCGAAGGGCGGCGAAAAAGTCGCGCGCGCGCGCGGCCCTTTCGGGCGTGCCGACGTCGAGCAGACAGGAGAAGTGGGTAAAATAATCGGCCATTGGGCCCTCCAGATGCGAGGACGCCCGGCCTCCGTGGCCGAGCGAGATGGAAATTTCGAATTGGTAGTTGAAGCGGGCGTCAGTCCGGCTGCACGCTCGGCTGGTCCTGAGCCGCCTGATGGGCGGTGAGGAGATCGCGGTAATATCGCTTGCGCGCCGCGCGCCAGCTGCGGACGGCGAGCGTGTCTGGGTGCAGGCGCCGGATCGCCACGCGCAGAACCATCAGGTTCGTCGCCTCCGGCGGCACGCACAGGTCTTGATAGGCCCGGCACATTTCAGCGGACCTCCACGAAAGGCGGAGCCAGATGCGGATCGACGAGGGTTTCGATCCTCTCGGCGCGGCCCATCCACGGTTCAGGCCGAATAGGTTTCAACCAGTCCGTGAAACAAGGGATGAACCCGAGGTCCTCCCGCACATGCTGCTCTCCGACCCAACGGGTCGGAATGATCCGGCCGGTGGAGAGCGTGATCGTCGGGCCAAAGATTGCCTCCGAGAGCCAGATCCCAGCCGAATGATGAAACATCGCGCGGTGACGAAAGTCTGCACAGTGGGCTTTTGAGCTATCAATTATCTGGACACTTGCGATTTCACCTCCAAGGCTGAAGTTTTCACCTTTTTCCGAGGACCGATTATGCAAGTCACCAGAACTCCAGAGGGGACTGTCCCTCTCTACTTTGTCCGTGATGATGCAGGCAATTCCGTTGAACCGATTCACGATTTCCTCCGTTATCTCGACGCTCGAGGGTCATCCCCGAACACCATTCGCTCCTACGCCTACGACCTGCGGCGCGTGTGGGAGTTCTTCGAAGCCCGAGGGCTCGAGTGGCAGGGCTTCAACATCGCGAATGCCGTCGATTTGATCGCTTACCTGCACGACCGGATCGATATGCGCCCCGGCCGGTCCGCAACTGCGCCTGGCCCAGATCGGCTGTCACCGGCAACGGTCAATCGAGCACTGGCCGCAATGTCGTCGTTCTGCGACTGGGCGATCATCGCAGGGACGCTGACCCCGCCAAACCCGATGCGGGTCAGCAAGAGTATCAACAAGCCTTCGGTCACCGATCGGCACCGACCGTTCTTTGAAGGCATTTCCCGTCGCTCAGCGAGCGTGCGCGTAATCCGTGTCCGCAGCGTTCACCGCCTGCCTCGTCCGATGAATGACGACCAGATCGAACGTCTCCTCGCCGAGCTGACCTGCCTGCGCGATCGCGCCCTCGTGCTCCTGATGCTTCATGGCGGCCTGCGGCCGGGTGAGGCGCTCAGCCTGCATCTCGAGGATATCGCCTATGGGCGGCGGCGCGTGACCGTTCGATGTCGCGATGACCACCCGAAAGGGGCACGCGGAAAGTCTCGCGTCGAGCGTGTCGTCGACCTGCATGACGGGCAGGCCCTCGATACCATCAGCGGCTATGTTATGCGCGACCGTCCCCGCGAGACAGACACGCCGTTCATCTTTCTGGTCGGCGGAAACGGCACGAGGCGATCTGAGCCCTTGTCCTATGCCGCGTTGGCAAAAGCCTTCGCGCGAGCGGCGGAGCGCGCCGGGATCAAATCTCCCGGCGTCACACCGCATGCGCTGCGGCATACCCACGCCACCCGCATGTGGGAAGCAGGCATGCGAGAGCTGACTCTCCAGCGCCGGCTCGGGCATGCATCACCGGAATCGACCCGCATCTACACGCGCGTGTCCGACGCCACAGTGCTCGCCGAGTACAGCCGTGCAATGGGGCTAAAGCCATGACGACTCCACCACCGACTGCCCTGCAAACCTTCCCGACTGATATCTCACCGTCGCACTGCGAGGAGGAGGAATATCGCACATTCATCCGCGGCCTCGACATGACCCGCTATATGAAGAACCGTTATATCGCTCAACGTCGAGAGTTCGTCGTCGCCTTTCCCGATCTCGCTCTTTGGTGCGAACAACCGCTTGAGGTTCGGCTCGGGCGACTTCACGGAACATCCGCCTTCACACCTGAACACCCCGCCTCGTTCTGGGCGCGGCAATATCTCTACTACCTCGCCTTAACGGACCGCCTGCGCCTCGACTATGGGTTCCTCCTGTCGATTTCGCCCATGTATGCCGCCCAACTCGCAAATTACTTGGGCATCGATCTGGGTATTCCGGATCTCCGCAAGCGCCAGAAAGCGATGGGGTATCACCAGACGACGCCACAGGGGTCGACCACCTGGGTGGTTTCTCGCATCGCGCTTCATACCGGCATACGTTCGCCTGAACTTATCACCTCCAACGACCTTGACGTGTTGAACGATGCAATTTCTGCATATGCGGCGTCTTCCCTGATGAAGCGCTTCCATGGCTATGACCCGCAGAAGGCCAAGACGACCGCCCATTTCTGGCACCGATATGTCCGACAGACACAGCTTGTCCTGCACCACCTCGGCAACGGCATCGCGCGACCACGCATGACCGCCGACAAGCGGAGGCCCTATGTCTATCCGAGGCCGGATATGGGTATTTTCATCGAGCGCTGGCTGGAGATCAAGCGCACCAGCCTTTCCAGGGTGACGGTCGACCACTGCGCTGTGTCACTCCGCCGCTTTGTCGACTTCCTGGTTCGCCACGATCCAAAGATCGAGAAGTTCGCCAATGTCACGTCCGAGGTGATGACTGCCTTCCTGATCGATCTGAGAAGCCAAGTGGGCGCCAGAACCAATCGTACCCTGTCGATTACCGCCCAGAGATCGCGCGCACTTCATGTTGCGCAATTCCTCAGCGAGGGCGCGGCTTGGGAATGGCCGGATTTCCCGACGCGACCAGTTCTGAACACGCGCGATCTTCCCCGCCTTCCGCAGCGCCTGCCCCGGTATATCCCTGCCGAACAGCTTGGCCCCCTCATGAATGAGGTCCGCAAGCTTCCCTGCGATTTCCAGCGCGCCGCAATCCTGACCGCGCGTTGGTCCGGCGCCCGTCGGACAGAGATCGCAAGATTGCCCGTCGACTGTCTGGACGCCTATCCCGACGGGACGCATCGGCTGCGGATTCCTGCTGGAAAGACCTATAGGGAACGGCTTGTGCCGCTTCACCCTGAGGCTGCTGACGCTCTTCGCAAGGTCATCGACCTGCGCACAAAGTCGGACGAACGCCCGGTTCCAGATGCCAGAACCGGCCATTACGTCAAGTTGCTCTTCTACCGCCGCGGTGTCGCGATTTCGCCCGACTACCTGTTCAACTATCCACTCAAAGACATCTCTCACCGACTTGGTCTGGTCGATGGGAAAGGGCAGAACCTCATCTCGGCACATCGCTTCCGCCACACGGTCGGCACGGAACTCGCCGAAGGTGGGGCACGGATGCAGACGATCATGGACGTGCTTGGGCATCAAAGCCCGCACATGTCGATGGTGTATATCCGTGTCAGCGATGAAGCGGTGCTCGCTGACTATCAGTCCGTGTTGAAACCCGATGCGCCGATCGCCGGACCCGCGGCCGAGATCATCCGCAATCAACGCCTTCCACAGAACACGGTCGATTGGCTGAAGTGCAACTTCCTGAAGACCGAGCTCGAACTCGGCCATTGTCTGCGGCTGCCGGAAGAGGGACCCTGTGAATGCGACCTTTACCTGAACTGCGCCAAATTCGTCACCACCCGCTCCTATGCACCGAGACTGCGGGCGCGCCATCGCCTAGAACTTAATCTGACAGAGGATGCGCGTTGCCGGGGTTGGACACGAGAGATCGAGCGGCATTCAGGAATAGCCTTCCGCATCGAACAGCTTCTCGTCGAACTGGGCGAGCCAGTCGCAGACGCGGCACAGGAAGTTGGAGAAACAGTCGAAGCGGCACGGAAAATGTCGCGGTAGCCCACAGGTACCTCCCCGCCGCCCGCTCCGCTGCGCGCGTATCCGCGCTACGCGGGCGGCGGGGGCCCTCCTATGGACAACCACGACAAACCCCGGCCAGGAGAACAAAAACAGCTTGATTGTCGGGATAACATCGAACCAAGCATGGATGGACTGGAAATCGTCGACGGTGCCGCCCCATTTTTTCACCGAAGACAGGGCGTGGTGATACGGATGTGCCATTGCCGCCCCCTCAAAATTCATGGGTGAAGAGTTCGGACGACGTGAACCGTTCGTTGAACTCGAGGTGGATGCAGCGGGCCGAGGCATCGAAGCAGAACTCGCCATAGGCGCCGTTGTTGTTCTCCCAACCGCCATGGGTGTCGGCAAGAAAGTCATAGGCCAGTTGCTCGACAACATCCTCGAGCGACAACTGACGCATCTCGACCTCGGGATTGTCCCAAGTCAGGGCGGCGTAGGGGATTTCCACGGCGGGGAAGTCCACAGCCTTGTCGCCAGCCCATGCGCCGATGTTTTCAATCTGGCCGCTATCGCCTTCGCCGTCGAAGGTCACCGTGACATGGGTGATGCCGGCGGCGGTCAAGCCGTCGAACAGGCGGTCCCGGTTGGCGGGGCGCAGCGCATCGATGCGGGCACTGCGTTCAGATTGGGCGACAAAGACCTGCGCGAAGTCGATGCTGGACGGCGGCATCGGGGCCGCGAGGGTGGGTTCAACGTGGGTCATGACAATCTCCGGAAATGAGGGAAGGGGTAGAGCCAGCGGGCGCGATCTCTCTCGCCCCGCACAGCTCGCAAGACCCCCCTGCCCTCCCCTGACTCTGCGGCGTCATGCGGCGACCTGCAGTGCACGGGCAGCAAAGGCGCGCCAGAGCGGGTCGACCAGCCGCGCCTCGAGAAGGTCGGCACGCTGCCGCAACTTTTGGGAAAGACCATGCTCCTGCCAGTCGGAAGTGCTGCTTGCGTGCGCCCGCAACTGGCTGGCCTCGCTCACCACCGCGCGCGCCTCGGCGGCGCTGATCACCGGACGGCACCAGGCCACCGCGCCATCGGTTGCGGCCCCGGCCAGAACCAGACGGTCCTCACGATCAAGGATCGCCAGCATTTGCGGCGGCGCGTCGCAGGCCATCTGGTCCGCATGGACGATTGCCCCCCGCATGGCCTCGGCCAGCGTAGCGAACCGGTCGAGTACGAGGGGCCGCGCGGTGCCAGACATCGCTGCCCCCGAGCTGTGGTCAGGAGTGGTCAGGGCAAAGGCCAGGTCGGTATCCGCAGCGGCGTTGTCAAACGCCGGATGCGGGGGAACCGGGAACACGGGTGCCGATGCCGGAAACGAATGGTCAAACATGTCGGGATCTCCGACGGCGCAGGAAGCCTCTCTTCCCGCCTCAAACCGTCAAAGACCAAACCGCCGCCCTCTTCCTCGAAGGAGCGGCGGGATTTGGTCACCGCAAGTCTCAGATCTTGCCCAAGGCCCGCAGGCTCACCTCGGACCCAGCTCCGACGATGATGTGGTCGTGCAGCGTCAGGCCGAGATACTTGCAGCCCTTCTGAATCTCCTTGGTCATGCTGAGGTCCGCCTCCGACGGCGTCGGATCGCCCGAGGGGTGGTTGTGGATCAGGATCAGGGCGCTGGCGTTCAGAATCAGCGCCCGCTTGATCACCTCTCACGCGGATAGACCGGGACATGGTCGACCGTGCCGGTCGAGAGAAGCTCATCGGAGATGATGCGGTTCTTGCGGTCAAGGTAGAGGACGTGGAAGCGCTCGATCGGCCCGCGCACGCTGAGCGCACTATAGTCCAGCAGCGCCTGCCAGCTGCCAATGACCGGGTTTTGGCTCAGGTAGCGGCCGAGGATGTCACGGGCTTCGAGGACGATGGTTTCTTCCTGGGGGGTCATGGGGATTCTCGCTGAAATGCGCGGGCCGAAGCCCCCTGCCCTCTCGGGGCGGAGCCAGTGGCATGCATGTGGAAGAGGAAAGCGCGACCGCCGCGCGCGAGGGCGGTCGCGTTGTCGGGCCCGGCGTCAGCCGACCCGGTCGAGGAGCTTCTTCGCGCGCCCTTCCATGTCGAGGCGGGCGTCTTGCTGGGTCTTGTCGCGCGCAAGCCGCGTGATGCCCTGCACGAAGTCAAAGATGCTCTCCGGCGGGCGGCCTTCTTCCATCAGCACTTTCTCGATGATCTTGCCGGACTCTGCCTTCGAGAAGCCGCGCTTGCGAAGGAAGTCATCCCGATCCTCATCTGTCCGCGCGACGATCTGCTGCCGCGCCGCCTTGATGCCGTTCACAAACCCCTGCGGCGAGGAATTGGCAAACCGCGTCAGCGCCGGGGCCGCCTCATGGGCAAAGCGAGAAGCGGCGTATTTCGAATGCCGTATCTTGATCTCCTGGAAATCCTCGACGCCCCAGAGGTTGCGGTTCTGGCACACCGCCCGCAGGTAAAAACTCGCTATGCCCAGCGTCTTGGCGCCCACCTCGGAGTTCCAGCAGTAAAAGCCCCGGAAGTAGAGATCGGGAGAGCCATCGGGCAGCCGGCCCGCCTCGATCGGGTTGTGATCGTCGACGAGGAACAGGAAGACGTCGCGGTCCGAGGCATAGAGCGTGGTCGTGTCGCGGCTGATCTCGACATCGGGGTTGTAGACCCCGGTTGACCAGTCG
>NZ_JAUXOV010000061.1 GCF_030684215.1 Pseudotabrizicola sp. | reverse complement strand
GGCGATCTGATTACCGCCAGCGAGGAGTGGTGGGATCGCCACGAAACCATCGAAAGCTGGTTCGAAGACAGCGATGCTGCCCATGCCGTTCTCGATAAGGCGCGTAGCGCGAAATCCGCAGAGACGGCGCTTTGGAAATGGTTGGAGACCCGACGCGATTGGTGGGCACGCATTCTGGCCCGATCCGCTGATGTCTTGGAAACGGCTCACCACCCGGATGCGGCAGGCTTTGCTGCCTGTGCCATGGCCCTGCTGGAAGGCCGCAGTTTGAAGACCATCCCCGTCATGCTTGATGTGCACGAACAGACGATTGAAGCTTGGGTCCGTGATGATCCGGACTTTGACCCAGGCCTGACGTTTGAAGAACTGGCGCAGGAAGCACCCACCCCCGAAATGAAGGGCGAAGTCGCAGCCCTGCTGCGGGGCACCGAGCTTTCGGTGGACTGGCTTGACGGCTATATGACCGGCGTTGTGATCGCGCCGGAGATGATCACGCCAAACCAATGGCTGCCTGCAGTTCTGGAGCCGGTCCTTCCACGGATCAACCCGTCGCAATTCCAGCGCTTCATGGACCTGCTCATGATCCGCGCTCAGACGGTTTCAGACGTTGCCTCTGTCCCTGACCAACTCGTTGCCGCGATATCCGGCCGCTCAAAGAAGGGGAAGTCGGACTGGTGGCGCGGGTTTTCGGATGCCGTGGGGAGGATTCGAACTGCATGGCCCAAGAAGGGCATGACAAGGGAGGACCGGCGGCTCTTCGAGGTTGTGAGTGCTGGCTTGGCAAGCACGGATTTGGCTGATTTTGCGGCCATGGTCGCACTCCGACAGGAGCGCAATCTAGGCTAGTGGGAAGACTTCAAACGTCGGTGAGGGCGGGAGAGCCGCCTGTGACCTCGCAGCATTGCACGAGCAGCATATAGCCAAAGCTGCCAGTCAACGGCTGAAAGGTCCGCACTGCTGTCACCGGACAAGAGATCTCGCTGCAACGAATATCGAAATCTAGGTTGGGAAAGCTGCGCTGCAGATCCTGAGCGCAGCTTTCCCAACCGCTGTGGGCTGGTCTTGGCTAGGTCAGCGGTCTAGAGGTCAGCGGGGATGTTGCACTGCCGCAAGGCAGTTCCTAAACTACAGCGGACTTGCAACCAGGATGATGTTCCGACACCATCGGTTGAACCACACACTCCTTCACGCCGTCGCTGCGAAAAGAACGGCGACAGCCTGCCGTTTGGTCAGCGTCCTTCGGCATAGTCTTCCGTATCCTGCTTCTGGGTCTTTTGCCAAATTTGGAAACATGGTCATGACCTGAATCCGGTTTTCAAAACTCAGATTGCGCATGGCCACCGGGCCCGGAAAAAAACTCTCGGAAAGAAGCCCTTCCGCCGTCAGAACGGAATGGCGATCCAAGAGCACGTGATAGTATCGCACGGTCTGGCACGAGGTATCTCTCTCCACCCCGCGATATCCCTCAAAACTGAGGGCTGGTGCGAAACACTCCTCATCCGTATCCACGAAAGCAAAGCTTTCTTTGCAGAGCAGGATCCGGTGCTGAGGCGAAATCATTAGATCGCGATAGGGCAGTTGACCGTCCATCGACCTTGCCGGAATACGGACAGGGCGCAGCTTTTCATCAGTGCCGGGCCAGCGGTGTTCAGACCAGCCGATCCAGCGGATTGGCTGCGGCCCACTATCCCGCGTCATTATCAGATCGCCCGCCCGAAGGTCCTCAACAGCCACCGCCCCATCGACCCCTTCAAGCCGGGTGCCGCCGACATAGCAGACCGGCACAGGATCAGGGCTGGTGTTGACATTCTGAACCGCAATCGCCCCATTGCCGAAAGCGTTCATTTCGGCAGCCGTCGCTTGCTCGTAGGGCATAAATGCCAGATAGGTCACGCTACCCGGAGAAGGATAATCCTGCACCGCGATGCGCATGATCTCGTCCCCCCGAAACTGGGTTGGAACCTGATTGGCGCCCTGATTGTTGGTTGTCGGCAGCGTCGCGGTCCAGTTGACGGAAAAACTGTAGAGCTGTCCGTTGATCATCACCTGCGTCGTCGGGTCTGGCGCACCCTCCAGCCATAGGTCGCCGGGATCGCCCGACGGTGTCTGCGCAACAAAGGTAATCTGGAAGGATGGCGCTCCGGTGAGGTTGAGTTCAGCGTTTCCCGCCGTACTGCTGTCCGTCCGAACATAATAGTCCATTGCTTCGCCCTCGTTCACTTGCCGGCTCTGGCAACGTGTTGATTGCCCTTGTTGCCAGCTAAGCAACTTTGGTGGCGATTATTTGCTCAAAATATGGCATTATCGGAGAACTTAGGCCCGCATTGTTCACTATTCGGAGCGGGTGTTGTCGCTGTAGATGCGTTAAAAATTTCGCGACTGCTCGCATTCGGCGATCAGCTGTGCACGGTTTGAGCCTCCGTTCTTCGGTGAACGGCCGGGGTCCCGAAGCAGCGCGGGTGCGCTTCCGCCCGCCCGGATGACCGTCTCATCTGTTGCCCTAGCCGGTTCCGAGCGTTTGGCGTTGCCCGGCGTGTGAAAAAGCGTTGACACGAATCGGCTTGCGCGACCGATCGTGTCAACGCCCACTTTACCGCTGGTGAGGGCCAGCGGCGGCGGCCTCGAACCTAGTGGACCAAGGCTTCCTCAAGCTCGTAATCGTCTTCGACGTATGGGGCATCCTCAGCAAGTGTACCGGTTGACAGGGATGCGATCAGGTCCTCGCCAGCGTCTTCGTCGGCCATCGACTCGATCGCGGCGTTATAGGACTCGATAACTGCATCTCCGTCGGCCCAGCCGCCGTCGGGTGCGTCGATCCGGAAAGTTTCCACCGGATTGCCGTCCTCGTCAGTTTCGTAGAACGCGACGGATGCCACGCTGCCGATATCGCCGCCGAGTTCTTCGAAGTACGAGACATAGTTTGCGAAGGTCGGCTCGGTTCCCTCAGGCAGCGACGACACGTCGAAAACGTTATCTTCGGGTTCTTCCGAAAGGATGAAGACGCCACCAAGCGACATTCCATTTTCGTCGGTACCGTTGTCGAAGAACACCTTGTCATGCAGTGGTTCTTCAGGATCGTCGGTCGTTTCCGGATCACCCGCGACACCCTTGATGGACCCTTCAGGCGTCGAGGTCGAGGTGGCACGGACGCCGAAAAAGTCGATTTCGTCGAGGCTAGAGATGTCCAGCGACACGGTGTAAACGTCACCCTCCGCGAGGAAGGTGTCTTTGTCAGTGCCTGCATGCCCCAAGCCAGGATCGCTGAGCTTCATCGCCTGATCCCATTGAACGGTTTCGCCCTCATACTGCGCACCGCCGCCGTTCATGTTCAGCGGACCACTCAGGCTTGCACTTGCCCCCGAGAAGTCGTCGTCACCAAAGTAGATTGCATTCACATCCATCGAGCCTTCGGTGACCTTAATGTCTGCAAAGAAACTACCGTCTTTCTCGTACACGGTCACCGTGTATGACAAGCCGTTTGTCTGATAGGTAAAAACCTTCCCGGTATCGCTCATGTGCGTGCCTCCGCCATAGGACCAAAACGCATTGCGTCGCGTGCGTTAAGGAACGGTAAAGCAACACCCTGGCACCGATCAACCTTTCAAGGCCTCACCTTGGGGAACACTCTGTTTCCGAAAACAGGTGTGTGGCAGATTGGGCCCGGGCCGCTACTTCGGCACGGCTGCACTCCGCTTTCTAGTTTTCCCTTACATCACCATCTTGAAATAGCCCGAATTCAGGTTGCCCTTCATCCCGCGGTTGCAAAGCCCCATCGTCATGTTGCTGGTTCCCGAAATCAAGGCCCGCAAGCGCTCTGAGTTCGGCACCAAGGTCAGCCTCGCCACCACCATCGACGAAGGCTTCATCGTCGGCATGCGGTCCCTGCCGGGCAATCCCTACGACGGCCATACCTTGCCCGAGGCGCTGGAACAGGTGGAAATCCTCACCGGCCAGATGAACGCGCTGGCCGTCGTGGATCGCGGATATCGGGGCCACGAGGGATCGGGCACGAAAGTGTTGATCAGCGGAACACGCCGGGGCCTGACGCCGAAGCTGAAGCCGCGGCTTCGACGGCGCAGCGCCATCGATCCCGAGATCGGACACATGAAAAGCGACGGGCGTCTGTCGCGGTGCCCGCTGAAAGGGACGTTCGGCGACGCCATCTTCGCCGTAATATGCGGCTGCGGGCACAACATCCGCAAGATCCTTGCCCACCTCAGGGCTTTTTGGCCCTCATCCTGGGCGCGTTGCGCGGTGCATTCATGTCTGGGAGCAGGTTCTCAGCTTGCTTTTCCTTCAACGAATGGCGTTGTTCAGCGTGAACTAGAGAGCTTCCCCGGCCTCGAAACCGCCAAGAGCCGCAAGCGGATCAGGCTTCGGTGAATGAGCAGGGCTGAGAATAGATGAGATAGACAATCGGGATTGCGCCATGCGTAAGCCTAAATTCTGTCACATTTAACTATCACAAGAAAGAAAATCGGAGAATTGTGATGGGAAATTTGATGCAAAGTTTCAGAGGGCGCATCCGAAACTATCGTCATTCGCGTATATGGCGGGATGAACGTGGTTCCGCGACTGTCGAGTTTGTCATGATGGTGCCAGTTTTTATGGCCTTGATGTTTCTGATCGCGGATGCCAGCATGGTTTATAATAAGCAAGCAATGCTCATGGATATTTCGCGCGACACTGCACGAATTGTCTCGCGCTATGCGCTGACAGCAGAAGAGGCACAAACGCACGCTGTCAAGGCGGCTGGTACGAGCGCATCACCTGCGACGGCACATGTCTCGATTATAGATGGGTTTGTGACAGTAACAGTTGCGACAGATGCTGCGACAGCGGCCCCCTTCGGATTTATCAAGTTTGCAATCAGCGACAAAATTTCAGCAACCGCCACAGTTGTAATGGAGCCTGTCTGATGAATATCATTTCGCCAGCACTCAAAACAAGACAAGCCGTTTCTCGGTTTCTGAAAAATGAGTCTGGAAGCATGACCATGCTTTCCGTTGTCGGCATTGTCGGGTGCTGCATGGTCGCCGGCCTAGCGATTGACGCATCCAATCTGTATCGACAAAAAGAGCACCTTATTCTTGCGGCCGATTCCGCATCCAAGGCTGGAATTGTCGCTCTTTCAAGTAATAAGAGCACTTTCGAGGTGCAAACCGCAGCACTTGCGTCGGCAGAGCAGAATATCCCTGCCAGTATGTTCGGCAAAACGTCAAACGGAGTGCAAGACATCCAGCTTGTCCGTTTCGACCCATCCAGTCGCACAGTGGTGAGCGGCACACCCAATGCAGTGAAAGTAACCCTGCACCGCAACGCAAGCGTCGAAAATCCGGTTAAAACGACTTTGCTTAGGATGGTCGGGATCTCCGAATTCGATTTTAGTGTCACGAGCGTCGCATACTATGGGCAGCCTGGGCGTTGCACATCATCTGACGGAATTTACGCCAAAGGCCAAGTGACCCTCACATCTGGCAATCGCATCGGAGAAAGTTACTGTGTGCACAGCCAAACGGCGGTCTGGTTGCCACAGCAAAACACATTTGATGCTGGGTCTGGCGTCTCAATGCCCAATCTGGAAATGTGTAAAGGCAAATGTGTCGAAAGTGCTAATCTAGGGATAGAGAAGGCTGTGTTCACGATGAATCTCAGTTTGCCCAAAGTAGCAGACCATATCGATAAAGTGACTGCCGCCATGCTTTCAACAGCTTCTGATTTAAAGAGGGAGGTATTTGCGAACAAGCCTCTTGCTTCAAATCTCACTCCGCTTTCTGATGCAAAAATCTTGAGTGTTTCAGCAACAAAGAACCTGGTTAAGGGGTCGGTCGTTTCTCTTACGCCAGCGCAGTATAACGATTTAATGTTCAATACGTCCGGAAATATCCCATCTGGACTGGTTTATAATGTAGATTGCAGGGATCGTGGCAACGGTCCAGCCACCTCGATTTCTATCGGTGGAACAAAGAACCGAAAAAATTCAGTTGAAGACAGTAGCACGATCGAAACCATTCGTCATGTCGTTCTCATTACCAACTGCGGCTTTGATGTTGGCGCAAACGCGCGCATAGACAATTCGCTTCTTGTCAGCACTAGGATATCTTCTTCCTCTGTCATCAATGCAGATGAAGGGTCTGTTATCGGCGATCCTCTTAAAAACTGTGATATTAACCGCAAAGTCTACATCATGACGATGAGCGGTGTCAGCGTAAATTCGAATTTCACGGCATCGAACGTGGCGTTGATCGTGAATGGAAACATTAACGTTGCTGCAACCAGCAATTCCAGCAAAGTCGAGCACAACGGCACAAGTATGCACGCGGAGGGGTCTATCCAGATACCGTCGTCCCATATTTTCAACAGTTGTGCGGAGGACCCAAGTGGCCTATTGCCTGGAATGAAGACCTTCAAGTATGTCATTCCAAAATCGTGACCACCCTGCGAATGTTACCACGGCAATTCACCTGACCCCGCCTCATTCACGGAACGTGTGTGCTGACGGTTGCGTGCGCCTGAAAGTATTTATAGATTCAGGCTGCTACAGGCTCTGATGATATGACCGCCCCCCGACGGCATCGATGTGCCAAGGTGGGTCTGCGATGATCCACAAAGGAGGACGGTCATCTCCTTAAAATGCGACGTTCCGTGATGTGCGACCGCTTTAGGGAACGCCGCGCCGCAGCGGCTTCACGCTCTTGAGCGGCGGTAATGGGTCGGGTGGGTCAACGGGCAGGTTTCGCACTTCCGCAAGGCTCCTTCGAGTCCAGTTCCAACATTCGGGCGTGGCTCAGTGCAGGGCCTCGAATGTGCAGATGAATTGCAATGCTGTCGGCCCGAAACTGCAAGGAGCTCAACACTGATTTCCAACCTATCTTCGTCAGCGTAGATTAGGCATTATAATCGTCGCAAATGTTTGGAGTTGTCGATGCGAGAACCCGTCAAAGATCGCGAGGCGATGATTGCCAAGATGACCCCGGAGCTGCGGCCAGGTCGCTTCGTTTTCTGTGCTCTGAATGATCTCCCGCTTTCAACTGCGATGCGCGATGGAGCAATATGTCTCTTCCGTGAGGCGGAGGGTGTTTCGGTTCTTTTGCCAGTCGATTTGGCCGAGGCAGAGGGTCTACCCTTCGAAATGCCAATGTGCCAGATCACGCTGCAGGTCTTTTCTTCACTTGCTGGCGTGGGGCTGACGGCAGGCTTCTCTGCCGCACTCGGCACTGCAAACATTCCCTGTAATATGATCGCCGCCGCGTTACACGACCATGTCTTCGTCCCAGAGGATAGAGCAACGGAAGCCCTTGCAGTGCTTCTTCGCCTTTCGGCATCTGCCTGATAGCGCGGCAGTGTGAGCCTGAGAGTGGGACGGAAACTCGCCATTTTCAGGCCTTGTATCCTTCCCGTCGACGATAGCGCAGGACGCGCAAGTGCGTCGAACGACACCAGTATCTGCATCCAGGGACACAGAAATCCAGAAATTGCTGCGGCATTCCTGTGTGACCGATTCGGGGAGGCTGCACCGCGGCATCGTGGTCGTCTCGACCGGCCGCTAATGGGATGTGTCGGCTGCTTCCCCACAGTTGGGTTACCCTGAAGAGGGATCAACCGTGCAACAAGGAGAAGTAGCCATGTGTGCAAAGAAGACAGGAAGCCTCGAAGACCTTGCCGTCGTCGGTGTCTATGTCGGCAAGGACACGTTTCATCTGGTCGGGTTCGACCGCGCCGGCCAGCTGGTCATACGCAAACAGATCAAGCGGCTGGCGTTGAGTGCCACATTCGAACAGCTCCCACGCTGCATCGTCGGGATGGAAGCCTGCCTTAGCGCCCATTTTGTCAGCCGGACGCTG
>NZ_JAUXOV010000028.1 GCF_030684215.1 Pseudotabrizicola sp. | reverse complement strand
CAAGCGACGCAGATCATCGAAGCGCACCGCGACCAGATCGGACAGCTCGTCACCCGGCTCGAGGCCGACGAAACCCTTGAT
Source organism: Pseudotabrizicola sp. (assembly GCF_030684215.1). GTDB lineage: Bacteria > Pseudomonadota > Alphaproteobacteria > Rhodobacterales > Rhodobacteraceae > Pseudotabrizicola. Next base: position 18,393 of record NZ_JAUXOV010000028.1, on the reverse strand, counting down.
CTGACCGCGATCCGGGAATGCCTCGGCCCATCAGACACAATCACCCCGTTTCGCAAAGGCCAGGAAGGACGCAAACCTCCATCTGCCGACAAGACCCGCTAGGACTTTCGCGAACCAAAACAGCGCAGGAGGATGGCCATGCCCGAGATCATCTTTCGAACCAAAGGCCTGACCAAAGTCTATCGCAGCGGCGCGCAGGAGGTGCATGCTCTGCGCGGGGTGGATTTTCGTGCGGCGCGGGGCGAGTTCATTGTAATCCTTGGCCCGTCGGGGTCGGGCAAATCGACCTTTCTCAACATTGTCGGCGGGCTTGATACGGCAACGGCGGGCGAGGCGTGGTTCAAAGACCATCCGTTGACCGCCCTGGATGAGCGCGGGCTGACGCAATACCGCCGGGATCACGTGGGCTTTGTCTTCCAGTTCTACAATTTGGTGCCCAGCCTGACCGCGCGCGAGAACGTAGAACTGGTAACCGAAATCGCCCGCCGCCCGATGTCACCCGACGATGCCCTGGCCCTCGTCGGCCTGACAGACCGCCGCGACCATTTCCCCGCGCAGTTGTCAGGCGGCGAGCAGCAGCGGGTGGCGATTGCCCGCGCCATCGCCAAGAATCCTGAGGTATTGCTGTGCGACGAGCCGACCGGTGCGCTGGACTCAGCCACTGGCATCAAGGTGCTTGAGGCGCTGGCCGAAGTGAATCGCAGCGTGGGTGCGACCACGCTGGTCATCACCCACAATGCGGCGATCCGGGAAATTGCCGACCGCGTGTTGCGCTTTGCTGACGGGCGGATTGTCGAGGAGACCATCAACGCCACCAAGAAAAGCCCGGCGGAGGTCTCATGGTGATCTCGCCCCTGCGCCGCAAGGTCTTGCGCGATCTGCGCCGTCTTTGGGCGCAGGTGCTGGCGATTGCGCTGGTACTGGCGGCCGGGGTGGCGACGCTGATCCTTGGAAACGGGGCATATGCTTCGCTGCAGGAAACGCGGGCGCGCTACTATGATGACTACCGATTTGCCGATGTCTTTGCCGATGTGACGCGGGCACCGCGCGCCTTGCTGGGCGATATCCGCGAGGTCGACAACGTGCTTGCCGCCGAGGCCCGGATCGTGAAGCTGGCGCTGCTTGACATGCCGACCATGGCAGAGCCGGGCACGATGATGTTGGTCTCTCTGCCCGCAGACGCCGACCGCGGGTTGAATCTGTTGCATCTGCGGCAAGGTCGGTTGCCCGATCCGCAATCGGCCCGTGAGGTGGTGGTGTCAGAGGGGTTTGCAGTAGCCCACCGGCTGCGGCCGGGCGCGTCGCTGACGGTTCTGATGAACGGCAAGCGACGTGAACTGGTGGTGACCGGACTCGCCCTGTCGCCCGAGTTCATCTATGCGCTGGGGCCGGGCGAGATGATGCCCGATCCGCGCCGTTTCGGCATAGCGTGGCTACCGCGCCCGGCGCTGGAAGCGGCCTTTGATCTTACCGGGGCCTTTTCCAATGTGGTTCTGAAACTGGCACCCGGCGCGTCCGTTGATCGCACGATCGAGGCGCTTGACCGGCTGACCGCACCCTACGGCGGGGCCGGTGCGGTGGCGCGCGAGGAGCAAATCTCGCACGCGTTTCTGGATGCCGAGTTGAAGCAGCTGAGCGCGATGGTCAAGGTGCTGCCGCCGATCTTCCTTCTGGTCGCGGCGATGCTGGTCAACATCACTCTGTCACGTCTCATCGCGTTGGAACGCGAGCAGATCGGGCTACTGAAGGCCATCGGCTATTCGTCGCGGGCCATCGCGCTGCATTACGTCGAATTCGTGGTGGCAATCGCGCTGCTGGGCATTGTGATGGGCGTGGCGGCGGGAGTCTGGCTGGGGGTTGGCATGGCGCAGATTTACGCCCGCTTCTTTTCTTTCCCTTTCCTGATCTTCACGCGCGATCCGCAGATCTATGGGCTGGCTGCCGCTGTTACTGTGGCCGCAGCCGTAGCGGGCGCACTGTTGGCCGTGCGCGTTGCCGTGGCCTTGCCACCCGCCGTGGCGATGTCGCCGCCCGCACCCGCCGACTACCGGGCCCGGATGGGGGCCTTTCATCGGCTGTTCGCCCTTCGCCAGACCGGTGTGATGGTGACGCGGCACCTGTTCCGCTGGCCGCTGCGGACCGCATCCGGCACTTTTGGCGTTGCCATGGCTGTGGCGATCCTTGTGGCCTCACTGTGGTCCTTCGGGTCGATCAACCACATGATCGACGTCACCTTCGCCCGTGCTGAACGGCATGATGCGCTGGTGGCGTTTGGCGCGCCCGAACCAGCGCGCGCGCTGTTTGCCGCTCGCCAGATGCCGGGCGTTCTGGCGGCAGAGCCGTTCCGCGCGGTGGCCGCCCGGATCAGCCACCGCGCCCTCTCGCGCAAGTTGTCAATCATGGGCAAGCCAGAAACGCCCACCCTGTCACGCGTGCTGGCCCCTGATCTGCGCCCGATGGCGATGCCAGAGGCCGGGCTGATCCTGTCCGAAGCGCTGGCCGAAGCCTTGGCCGTTCGCCCCGGTGACCGCGTGACAGTCGAATTTCTGGAAGGCGCGCGCCGCACGGTCACCTTGCCGGTCAGCGGACTGTCGCTGGGCTATGTGGGTCTTGGGGTGGCTATGGACCTCACTGCGCTGAACCGGGCGATGGGCGAAGGAGCGTTGATTTCGGGTGCTGCCCTGCAGATCGACGAAGCCCGGAAAGATGCCTTTTACGCCGCCGCGAAGGCCACCCCCAAGACCGGCTTCGTGGCGGTCACAGCCCTGACCGTGGCGCGCTTCAAGGAAACGCTGGCGGAGAACATCACCGTCATGATTACCGTCTATGTCGGTCTTGCGGCAATCATTGCCGTTGGGGTCGTCTACAACTTTGCCCGCATCGCGCTGTCCGAACAGGGGCGCGAACTTGCTAGCCTGCGGGTTCTGGGCTTCACCCGGGCCGAGGTCTCCGGCATTCTCTTTGGCGAACTGGCAACGGTCGTGCTGCTGGCGCAACCTTTTGGCTGGCTGTTCGGCTATGCCATCGCCTTTGGCATGGTGCAGGCGTTTTCGTCCGATCTTTACCGCGTGCCGTTCGTGATCGGGCCCGATGTCTATGTGACATCCAGTGTGGTCGTCTGTGCCGCCGCTTTGGCCTCGGCGTGGGCGATCCGGGGGCGCATCAACACCCTCGACTTGGTCGAGGTTCTGAAAACAAGGGAATAAGCCATGCGCCACCTGATCCTTGCAGTTGTTGTTCTGGCCCTGCTTGCAGGGATCATCTGGGCCTTCCTACCCCGGCCGGTCGAGGTCGAATTGGTCGATATCGCGCCACGCACCATCGAGGTGGCAGTCACCGAGCAAGGCGAGGCGCGCATCCGCGAGGTGTTCACCATCTCGGCCACGATCGGTGGCAAGCTGCGACGGATTGATCTGCACGCGGGCGACCCGGTGCTGGCAGAGGAAACCGTGGTGGCGGTGATCGGCCCGACGGCCCCGGCGCTGCTGGATGCCCGCGCTCGCGGCGTTGCCGAGGCGACCAGATCGGCGGCAAAATCCGCGGTCGATCTTGCGGCGGCACAGCTGGCACAAGCAGAGGCCGCGCTGGAATTCAAGACCGCCGAGGCAGCCCGGTCACGCGCGCTTTTCGAGAGGTCGGCCATCTCGCAGCGGGTGCTGGACGCCGCCATTCTGGAACAGAAAACCGCCCAGGCTGCTCTGGACAGCGCAAAGGCCAATCTTGCGGTGCGCAGTCGCGAACTGGAAAGCGCCGAAGCGGTGCTTGGTACCGGCGATCCATACTGCGCTGATACGACCTGCATCGATATCATTGCCCCGGTTTCCGGGCGGGTGTTGCGCGTCGTGAGCGAAAGTGAACAGGTGGTGCAGCCTGGCACCCCGATCATGGAAATCGGCAATCCCGGCAACCTTGAAATCGCGGTGGACGTGTTGTCGCGCGATGTCGTGCGGGTGCGCGAAGGGGCCGAGGCGCAGATCACCGGCTGGGGCGGCGCGCCTATCGCTGCGCGGGTCGAGCGAATCGAACCTTCGGCCAGAACCAAGGTTTCGGCGCTTGGCATTGACGAGCAGCGGGTAAGGGTGATCCTGACCCTGCACGGCAATCCGGCGGATTGGCAGCTCTTGGGCCACGGGTTCCGCGTCATCGCCCATATCAACCTTTGGAAAGGCGACGGTGTGCTGTCGATCCCGGTTGGCGCCCTGTTCCGCGACGGATCAGACTGGGCAACCTACGCCGTGCAGGACGGGCGGGCGCGATTGCGGATCATCACCCTGGGCGAACGCAATGAGAGCTTTGCGCAGGTCCTGTCCGGGGTCATGGCTGGGGATCAGGTTATCCTTCATCCCAGCGATCTTGTCGCGGATGGCGTGGCCATCAGCGGTCGATCCGATTACCCGGACAGCAAGGCACATGAGGCATCGACTCCACCGACCTGAGCGACACCAACGGATTCCATAGGCTGCAAACGGTCGGACGGAATTCGCAACATGTCTGAAAGGAAGCCATTGATGCATACCATCCTGAGTTTCTCAGCACCGCTGTCTGCCGCCGGTTGGAAAAAAGCCCGCTGCGGGAACGCCCCCGGCGACAAGGTCCGGTCTTCCGGCAGCCATCCGGGCCATGGTCCAGCGCCTTCTGCCGCCAGCGATCTCGATTTCGCGTGGCGTGACCGCCGGATCGGGTGTGGCGGCCCTGGCACGACGCTCTTTTCCTGTCCGCCGGCCCATGCCATTCTCGGGACTGCCCCCAGTCAGGACGCAGACAAGCAAGGTGGTATTGTGGGCCCCGGCCTGATCGGAAATCGCGTGGTGAGGATCACCTGCGCGCGCCAGACCTTGTGCCTCGCTTGCCCGGCAAATCATCATCAACCACGGATACGACCCTGCATGACAGCGCAAGTTTCTGGCCAGCCGCAGCACCCACTTTGGCGGCGCGGATGCCGGGCATTCTACTTCGTCTTGATGGCCATCGGTATGGGTAACATCGGTATGGGCAAAACGTGACGATCAGTGCGCGAGTAGAACAGGCATCCTCAGATCGCCCAAAACGCCCTTCGTTGCTCCGCCAAGGATGAAGTCGCGGATCCGAGAATGGCCGAAGCCGCCCATTGCCAGAATCTGCGCGCCTTCGACAAGCGCCGCATCCTGCAGGGCCATTGCAATGCTTTTGCCGTCCAGCGTCAGGTTGACAGCTCTTGCATCGTAGCCTCGCAGAACAAGGGCCGATGCAAGCGTCTGCGCAAGTCCGGTCCCGTTCAGGGCCTTTTCATCTTGCACCGTCAGGACCGAGACTTTTCCCCTTGGCCGAAGAATCCGCAATGCATCGCCAAGCGCGCGCGCCGCAACGCGGCTTTCATCCCAGGCAATGGCGATGTGATCGACGGTTGCTGCCGCAACGGTCGGGGGAACAAGAATCACGGGAAGACCGGAACCAAAGATCAGGGCTTGTGCCATATCCTGTATCGCCACCGGCTCGGCAGACCAAAGCACCAATGACAGATCGAAATAGCGCGCCTCAGTCGCGGCCGATGCCGGCGCTTCCCCCACCACGACTTCATGACTGGTGACGGAAACCTCTATGCCTGGCCCGTCAGCCGTCTCGACAAGCGCTTGCAGACGTTTGCACTCTGCCCGACTGCGCGCCTCCGCTGCGCGTGAAAGCGCCTCGACGTTGATGAGATATCCGCCGATCGGCGACGGAACCGGAGGAAACTCCACCGCGAAAGTCGAGACATGCACTTTGCAGCCAAGCGCGGACGCAAAACGGATTGCGCCCAGGATCGCAGCGTCGGAAGCAGTTTCAGGATGGGCATTCAGAGGGAGGTAGGCAATGCGATCAAGCACAGTGGGTTCTCCTTTGACAATTGCGGTGTAGAATTTCTACAGGCGGCACTGCGCCAGTCAGGCCGTCTCGTGCGGGATGATCAGGACGTCACATTGCGCGTCTTTCAGGACCTGTTGGGCCACGCTGCCAAGAACCATGCGGGCGATTGCACCTTTGCCTTGGGTCGCAACGACGATCAGGTCTGCTTTCAACTCTTCCGCCGCCCTGAGGATTTCGGTGGCGACGGCCGCTTCCTCACGTCGCACAACCTTTTCCTCCTGTCCGCACCCGAGCCGCGCCATGAACTCGGCCAAGGCTTGGCGCGCATCAGCGCGCAGCGTGTTCAGATAATCTTCCTCTCCTTCCTTTCCCATACTGTCTGACATCGCCAGACGCAGGGCGGGTGCGTCGAACACGGTCAGAACAGATGAGCGCGCCTCTGCGCCAAGGCCCAAACCGATGAAGCACCTGAAGGCCTTCTCTGAAGTGTCGGACAGATCCGTTGTTTGAAGCACGTGACGCCACGGGCCGACGGGCGGGCCGTTCACCATCAGCACCGGGCAGGATGCCGCGCGGATCGTACGTTCGGCCGTGGTGCCGACAAAGGCATCCCGCAATATCTGCCGGCGATGTGGCCCGATGACCAGAAGGTCGGGGCGTGCCTCGCCCACCGCCCTGACGATCCCGGCAAAAGGACTGTCCTGCACAATCTGCGTGCTGCAGGACACACCGTCCAGATCCTTAAGGCTGCGGGCAAGTTCGCCAAGCAGTTGTCGGGCGTCGTTCACCTCGTGATCGACGATCCGGCTCGGACGGTCGTCATCGACCACATGCACAATGTCCAGAACGGCATCATGCGCCCGGGCAAGGATGACTGCGCGTCTGAGCGCCCGGTCGGACCGTTCCGAGAAATCGGTCGCAAGCATGATCTTTTTCACGGTATGCCCTCCCATCCTGAGACTGAAGGTAAGTGAAACACTCAGGATCGCGTCGTGAAATGATGCAGATCAATCAAAAGCGACAATTTTTCGCTATTGTTCACAAAACCCCACGAGAAGCAGATGACCATGCCGCTGGATCAGTATCAAACCGTCAAGGAAGTCGCTGACCGCCTGAAAGTGGCCGAGGCGACCGTTCGCAACTGGATCAAACTCGGTCAGTTGCGCGCAATCGATATCGGCAAGGGCTGGCGCATCGCCAATGCCGATCTGCACGAATTCCTGCGGCTGCATCAGACAACACCGCGGCAGCACAGCAATGGACCGACCGGTACTGATGCCGATGGGAAGCCTTGATGCCGATACTGACCTCTTTTGCCGAAGTGGCCCTGCTTCTGGCCACGGCCGCGGGCATCGGGCATGTGACCGAAAATGCGCTTGGCCTTGTCACCATGCTGGGCCTCGTGACCATCGCGGCATCGACTTACATGATCACCTACTCGCATCAGCTTTACGGGCGCTCCGAGCCGTTGCTTGGCATCTTCGAGCGCAAGAACACGACGCGAGAGCCGATCGAAGCGGGGGCGCATGCGCCCAGCGGCTACAGGATCATCATCTTCGGTCTAGGCCGCTTTGGCACTGCCATCGGGCTGCGGTTGCACGAACGCGGCATCAGGATGCTGGGCGTGGACTTCAACCCGCAGGCGGTGCGGCGCTGTTCGGCGCGGGCGTCGATCTGGTGCTGGAGCCGTTACAGGGTGCGGCCCACCGGGCGGTGGAACTCCTGTCCGGCGCCATCGCCGAGGACCGGCGAGACTTCCCCGAAATCGCGGCCGAGGGCCGGGCAACGGGGTGACCCCTTGACGATCACCAGAACAGCGAAAGGACGATTGCTATGAACCGACTTGCAGGCAAGACCGCCATCGTGACCGGAGGTGCCGTCGGCATCGGCCGCGCCTGTGTCATCAGGATGGCCGAGGAAGGTGCCAAGGTTGGCATCCTTGACATGCTTGAGGCCGAAGGCGCGACACTGGCCGCCGAACTTGCCGCCAAGGGGCATGACGCCGCTTTCTGGCCGGTTGATGTGGCGCAAGAGGCCGGAGTGAAAGTCGCCATCGACGCCGCAGCCGCCCGGTTTGGTGGCCTGCATGTGTTGGTGAACAACGCGGGCATTTCCGGCAGCCCCAAGCCCACCGATCAGGTGACCGAGGCGGAATGGGATTTTGTGCAGGCGGTGAACGTGAAGGGCGTGTTCTTTGGCACCAAACACGCAATCCCGCATCTGCGCGCGGCTGGAAAGGGGTCGATCATCAACCTGTCCTCTATTGCCGGTCTGATCGGCATCGGTGGCATCGCGCCCTATCATGCCTCCAAGGGTGCCGTGCGTTTGATGACCAAGAATGACGCCATCACCTATGCGGCAGAACAGATCCGGGTGAACTCGATCCATCCCGCTTACATCTGGACGCCGATGGTGGAAAATCACCTGCGCGCCACTGCCCCTGATCTGGAGGCGGCAAAGGCGGCAGCGGGGGCCGCGCATCCCATCGGCACAATGGGCGAACCCGACGACATCGCCTGGGCCGTGGTCTGGCTGGCCTCGGATGAGGCGAAGTTCGTCACCGGGGCAGAGATTGTCATCGACGGCGGCTACACGGCGCGATGATGGAGCTAAACAACCCGCACGCCACCCCAGCAGCTGACTGCCTTGCCGGTCTTGCCGCAACGCCTGATGGCCTGACCGCGCCCGAGGCGGCACGGCGGCTGGCCGAACATGGGCCTAACCGCTTGCCGGAAGTGCAGGGGCGCGGGCCGGTGGTCCGCTTCCTGCGGCAGTTCCACAATGTGCTGATCTACGTCCTGATCGGTGCGGCTGTGGTGACAGGAGCCCTGCAGCACTGGATCGACACCGGCGTGATCCTCGCCGTGGTGCTGGCGAACGCGATCATCGGCTTTATCCAGGAAGGCAAGGCAGAGGCGGCAATGGCCGCAATCCGCGGGATGCTGGCACCGCGCGCTGCCGTGTTGCGCGATGGGCACCGGGTATCGGTGGATGGGGCCGACCTTGTACCCGGCGACATCGTTTTGCTGGAGGCGGGCGACAAGGTTCCCGCCGACCTGCGGGTGATCGAAGCGCGCGGGCTGGCCGCGCAAGAGGCCATCCTGACTGGCGAGTCGGGGCCGGTGGAAAAGGGCCAGACCCCGGTCGCGGCAGATGCCGCCCTTGGCGACCGACGGTCAATGCTGTGGTCGGGCACGCTGGTCACGCAAGGCACCGCCCGCGGTCTGGTGGTGGCAACGGGTCAGGCCACCGAGATCGGGCGCATCGGCGGGCTTCTGGCCGGGGTGGAACAACTGACCACCCCTCTGGTCGCGCAGATCGACCACTTCGCACGCTGGCTGTCGTTCCTGATCCTGCTGGTGGCGGGACTATTGCTGGTCTGGGGCTACTACGTCGTCCATATGCCCTTTGCCGATCTTTTCATGGCCGTGGTCGGCGTCGCTGTCGCGGCAATCCCCGAGGGCCTGCCTGCAGTGATGACGATCACCCTTGCCATCGGCGTGCAGGCCATGGCGCGCCGCAATGCTATCGTCCGCCGACTGCCCGCGATCGAGGCCATCGGCTCGGTCTCCGTCATCTGCACCGACAAGACCGGCACCTTGACCCGTAACGAAATGGTGGTGGCTGCGGCTGAAACTCCAGACGGCAGCTTTGCCATAGCAGGCGAGGGCTATGCGCCCGAAGGCGCCATCACCCCGGCAGGTGATCTGGCGGCCCTCGCCCAGGCAGCGGCATTGTGCAACGACGCCGCCCTTCACTGCAAGGAAGGGGTCTGGACGGTCGAGGGCGACCCGATGGAGGGCGCGCTTCTTGCCTTTGCAGGCAAGGTTGGCGGCGACTACGCCGCGCACCGTCTGGACGCCATCCCCTTCGACAGCCGTCACCGCTTCATGGCGGTGCTGACCGATGGGCCGAAAGGCCGCTTGACCCATGTAAAAGGCGCGCCAGAACGCGTGCTGAGGATGTGCGGCGGCATCGACATGCATCGCTGGCACGACCAGGCCGAGGCGTTGGCGCGGCGGGGCTTGCGTGTGCTGGCGCTGGCCGAACGAGCCGAACCAGGTGACGGCATCGACGCGAAAGCACTGGAGGGCGGGCTGACCTTCCTTGGCCTTGTCGGCCTGATTGACCCGCCGCGCCCCGAGGCGATTACGGCCGTCGCCGAGTGCCGGGCGGCAGGCATCCGGGTCAAGATGATCACCGGCGACCATGCCGGAACCGCTGCTGCCATTGCCGCACAGATCGGCCTGGCGAACCCGCACCGCGTGCTGACCGGGGCCGATCTGGACAAGCTGGATGACGCGCAACTGGCCCTTGAGGTTACGGATGTCGATATCTTTGCGCGCACCAGCCCAGAACACAAACTTCGCCTTGTGACCGCGCTGCAGGCCCACGGCCTGTCAGTGGCGATGACAGGCGACGGGGTGAACGACGCGCCGGCACTCAAGCGCGCTGATGCAGGCATTGCCATGGGCCTGAAGGGCTCGGAGGCGGCGAAAGAGGCTGCCGATCTGGTGCTGGCCGATGACAACTTCGCCTCTATCGCTGCGGCGGTGCGCGAGGGGCGGACGGTTTATGACAACCTGAAGAAGGTCATCGGCTGGACTCTGCCCACCAACGCGGGCGAGTCGATGGTTGTGGTGCTGGCCCTGCTGGCTGGCATGGCGCTGCCAGTGACCGCGGTGCAGATCCTGTGGATCAACCTGATAACCGGCATCACGCTGGGCCTCGCGCTGGCATTCGAGCCGACCGAGACCGGCACCATGTCGCGTCCGCCCCGCCCGCGCAATGCCCCGATCCTTTCCGGTGGGCTGGTCTGGCAGGTTGTTTTGATCGCGACCCTGTTCCTTGCAGCCACATTCGGGATCTTCACCTATGCGATTGGCCAAGGCTATTCGCTGGCATTGGCGCAGACCATGGCGATGAACATGCTGGTGGTGCTGGAGATATTCAACCTGTTCTTCATTCGCAACATGCACGGCACTTCGCTGACATGGGAGGCCGTCAAGGGCACAAAGGTTGTCTGGGCGGTGGTCATCGCAGTCACTGCCGCACAATTCGCTGTCACTTACCTGCCGCCGTTTCAGGCGGTGCTGGGCACGAGGCCCGTTCCGCTGATGGACGGGCTGTTGATCGTGGCCATCGGCGCTGCCTTCTTCGCGCTGATCGAAATCGAAAAGCAGATCCGGCTTGGCCTGAGGAGGTGACGCGGATGGCCACTTTCGGAATATAGATATCAATAGCGAGAGAGCTTGGATTGCACAGAGAAATCGCCAGCGAAAGAATCGTTTCATGACAGATGGAATCCTGGGATTTCTGGGCGGAATCGGGCTTTTCCTGTTCGGGATGGCGACACTGACGGCGGCGCTGCGTTCGCTTGCCGGGGATGGATTGCGACGCTGGTTGTTGCGCATGACCTCCAGCCCGTTGCGCGGCGTTCTGACCGGGGCGGGCATCACCGCTGTTGTTCAATCTTCAACGGCCGTCACGGTCATGACCATCGGATTTGTCGGCGCGGGGCTGATCAGTTTTTCACACTCGCTGGGCGTGTTGTATGGCGCGAACATCGGCACGACAGCGACCGGCTGGATCATCATGATCGTTGGGGTGAAGCTCAAGTTGGGGATCGTGGCGCTGCCTGTCTTGTTCGTCGCGTCGCTTATGGGAGTTCTTGGCGAAGGACCGTTGGCGCGGTGGGGCCGGATGCTGGCAGGCTTGTCGCTGCTGTTCATCGGGTTGGACCTGATGCAGGCCTCCTCGGCGGGGGTTGATAACCTTGTTACATCCGACTGGCTCCCTGCGGACACATGGGTCGGACGGCTGGTGATGGTCGCGATTGGTCTGGGCCTTGTGGTGATCATGCAAAGCTCATCTGCAGGGATTGCGCTGGTCCTCGTCCTGCTGGGGTCGGGCGCGCTGAACTTCGGGCAGGCTGCAGCGATGGTGGTCGGCCTGAACATCGGCACCACCCTGACTGGCCTTCTGGCCAGTCTGGGCGGCAGTGGCGAGATGCTGCGCGCAGCCCTGGCCAATCTGTTGTTCAATTTGATCGTCGCAACCTTGGCGCTTCCGTTGATTGATTTGCTGGCGCCACTGCTGCACAATCAGGCAACGGGGCCGGATGATCAGACAGCAATTGTCCTGTTTCACACCGGATTGAATGTGTTAGGTGCGGCGTTGTTCTTGCCATTGACCAAGCCCTTCGCGGCGCTGGTAATATGGCTGGTGCCGGACCGGCCGGTCACGCTGGCTGCTGCGTTGGATCCGCAGCTTCTGGCAGACAGTGGTACCGCGCTGGACGCCGCCGCGCGCACGGCGACGGCCATCACCGAGGCCATCGGGAAGGCGTTGCAGGCGGCACTGACACCCCAAGGCGTGCGCGACCTGCGCCCGCTGGCCGCGCTGCCCGGCCGGGTGGAGCCTGCCCGCAAGGCGCTCGAGACCTGGCTTTCGCAGCTACACTTGGCCCCGGACCGGCCAGAGCCGCTGAACCGGATGGCCGCGCTGATGCATCTGACCGACCATATCACCCGCTTGACCGCGCGCAGCGCAGAGCATGACCGCATCTCCCGTCTGGCCAACAGTCCGCGACTGGCCCGCCCTGCACGGGTCATTGCCGCAGCTCTAGCCAAGCCGCACAAGGCTGGTCAGGCCGCCCGCCTGCTTGCACGCATCCGAAGCCTTGCGCTGCGGCATCGACGTGGGGCACTCTTGCGCGAACATGCGGGATTGATCAGCCCCGCGGACGTGTTTCAAGAAACCGACGCGCTGCGGTGGCTTGACCGCGTCGCTGAACATACCGAGCGGATCGCGCTTTACAGCACGCAGGCGGCGGGCCTGCAGATGGGGGACAAACGACCGATCTGACGCACGGGTTGCGGAGTCAATTCCGCCAACCTGACAGGCAGAATGATATGGGCCATCGACAAGCGAATGACGGTCGGAACTGAACTGATGCGGGTTTGCCGGAGACTCCACCTCCGGAGTAAGATGTTGCATCATGAGCAAGACAACGAACAAGTTTTCCCCTGAAGTGCGTGAACGTGCCGTCCATTTGGCCCTCGACAATGAGGCTCAGCATGGGTCGTGCTGGCAGGCGGTCATGTCGATTGCCGCGCAGATTGTCTCTGCACCGCAGATCCTGAATGACTGGGCAAAGAAGGCCGAGGTTGGTAGTGGCAAACGATCGGGCGTCTCCAGCGAGATGGCCGTGCAGATGCAGGCCCTGGAACGCGAGAACCGCGAGTTGCGTCAAGCAAACGAGATCCTGCGCAAGGGCGAGCCAGTGAAGGCGCCGTTGGTTAAAGCCCACTGGCGAACGCGTATTTTGCGATGGCGGAACTCGAGCGCCGGTCGAAGTGATGGTGTCGTTCATTGGCGCGCATCGGAATGCGAACTGCCAGGCCTATGGTGAGCGTGCGATTTCGTGAGGACTTTGACGTCGCCCGCCGCACGGTCGCGAGGTTGATAAAGAGCATGGGTATCGGGTCGCCTTGGGCGAAAGGCAACAGCCCCAAGACCCTGCGCGAGGCGCGGGCGTGAGCGGCACCTTCACGGTTCAGACGTTGATGCCCCCTACGCTCTCTGCGACACGCCCTTGGTCGACATCAATCGTTTGACCGACCTGCCGAGCTGTCTGGCTGGTCAAGGTAGATGCCAAGCTCGCGGCCGTCGCACCAATAAGGATACCAAACAGTCACCATGTTCCACGCTAACGATCATACGCACTTGTAGCCCGATCACACTTCAACTAAAAAAGTTACTTTATAACATAACGGAGATTCAGATGCGTCGTTCTCTTGCCTTGCTACTTTTGTCTGCGGCGCTGACTCCGGGTGTTGCTCTTGGCGACACTGCTGCGCTGGATGTGGCCGCACCGTTCGAGATCAAGTCGCCGGATCCGGTGCTGTCGGGCGACATCTTCCTGAAAATGGACGTGATGGAAACGCTGGTGAACGCGGATGCAAACGGTGGCCTGTTGCCCGGTCTTTCGGACGTCTGGACGGTGTCGGATAACAAGCTGGTTTGGCGGTTCAATATCCGGCAGGGCGTGCAGTTCCACGATGGCTCTGTCCTGACCGCCGACGCGGCTGCGATGGCCCTGAACTGGTCAAGAACCAAGGAAGGCATCCTGGTCAGAGCCCCGATCTCTGGCATCACCGCCGAAGCCGAGGAGGTTGTCATCACCTTGACCGAGCCTTTTGCCGCCCTGCCTGCCTTTCTGGCCGAATACCGCACCGGAATTCTGGCCCCTGCCGCCTATGCCGCCGACGGCAGCGTGACGGCTGTGATCGGGACCGGCGCCTTCAAGGTGACACGCCTGGAGCCGCCGATGACTTTGGAGGCCGGACGCTTTGACGCCTATTGGGGCGGACCGGCCAAGATCCCGGCCGTTCGCTACACCAGCGTAACCCGTGCCGAGACTCGTGCGCTGATGGCGGAATCCGGCGATGCCGAGCTGGTGGTCAACCTTGACCCGGCGTCGGTCACACGGTTGCAGGCGGTAGAGGGGCTGACGGTGCAAGCGGTCTCGATGCCGCGCGTCCTGTTGTTGAAGATGAACACGGGGTCGCCCTTTTTTGATACGGTGGCGGAACGACAGGCGCTTTCCTTGGCCATTGACCGCGCGGGATTGGCGCAGGCGGTGCTGCGCTATCCGGCCGCAGCCAGCCAGATGTTCCCGCCTGCGCTTGGAGGCTGGCATGATGCAGCTCTGCCCCCTCTGGTCTATGACATCGAAGCCGCCAAGGCCGCCTTTGCAGCATCAGGTTGGCTGCCCGGTGTGGATGGTATTCTGGAACAGGATGGCCAGCGCTTTGAGGTGGAACTACTGACCTACCCGGACCGGCCCGAACTGCCGCTGACCGCCGCCGTTCTGGAGCAGTTCTTCCGCGAGGTTGGCATCGCAGTGACGATTAACTCAACAAACTCGTCGGAGATTCCGGCAAAACATGCAGCGGGTACGCTTCAACTTGCTCTGCTTGCACGGAATTTCGGGCTGGTGCCTGATCCCGTCGGCACCCTGATGCAGGATTATGCACCAACGGGCGACTGGGGAGCCATGGGTTGGGACAATACAGAGTTCACGGCAACAGTCCGGAAAATGGCGGCTGAGGGCGGCAGCGATGCCGACAAAGGCGCGCTGGCCGCGACGCTGCATGCCGAAATGCCGATCCTTCCCATCGCCTGGTATCAGCAGACGGCGGCGATCTCGAATACGGTCAAAGGAATTGTAATTGACCCTTACGAGCGCACCTTTGGCCTGAAATCGGCGGAGTTTGCCGAGTGAACACAGTGCTTCGTGCCCTGTCCTTCCGTCTGATACAGGCGGGAGGCGTGGCTTTGGTTGTCGGAGTGATGTCCTTTCTGATGATGCAGGCCATGCCGGGTGACATGGCCTACCGCATTGCCGCCGCGCGCTATGGCTATGATCTCGTCAGCGCCGATCTGGCCGATGCCGTGCGCGCCGAACTGAGGCTGGAGGCGGGGCCGTTCGCGCAGTTCCTGCGCTGGATGGGCGATCTGGCGCAGCTTGATATGGGCCGGTCGCTGGTTTCCGGCCAACCGGTCTGGCAGGAAATCGCACACCAGTTGGGGGCAAGCCTGCAACTGGCGGCTGCGGCGATGGGGCTGTCCATGCTGATCGGGCCGCCTTTGGGAATCTTCGCGGGTTTGCATCCAGGCGGGTGGTTTGACCGGGTGCTGCTGGTGGTGGCAGCCGGATTCCGGGCCGTGCCGCAGTTTCTGCTGGGTCTGGTGCTGATCGTAGTACTGGCGGTGCAGTTGCGCCTGTTGCCTGCTGCAGGCCACGGCAGTCTCGCGCATTTCGTTTTGCCCGCGCTGACACTGGCCTTGGGGCTTGCCGCCGCCTCAGCCCGTATCGCACGGGATGCGATGGCGGCAGTGGCCGCCAGCCCGCACTACGCCTTTGCCCGTGCCAAGGGTCTGACCGAGGCCCAAATCCTGCGCCGCCACGGCCTGCGCAACATTGCAGCACCGCTGGTCACCTATCTGGGGCTGCAATTTGTGATGCTGGCCGAAGGTGTGGTGGTGGTGGAAACGATCTTTGGCTGGCCGGGCATCGGTCATGCGCTGATCCACGCGGTATTTCACCGCGATGTGCCAATGGTACAGGGCACGGCCTTGGTTATGGGCTTGGGGTTTGTGCTGCTGAACGCGGTGGTTGATCTGATCGTCCGCCATATAGATCCGCGCGAGGTGCAGGCATGACCGCCTCGCGTCTTGGCTGGGGCCTGCTCGTAGCCCTGATCTGCTTTGCCTTGCTGGCTCCGCTGGGCGATCCGTTGGGACCGTTCAGGCAATCCCTGACAAAGGCGCTGTCAGGCGCAGAGGCGGCGGCCCCTTTCGGCTATGATCATCTGGGCCGGTCGATGTTTTCACGGCTGGCGCATGCGCTGCGACTGTCCCTGCTTTTGGCGTTCGCTGCTACGGCCACGGCTGCGGCTATCGGGATAGCGTTTGGCGCGCTGGCAAGTTGGCGGGCGGGCTGGATCGACCGGGCACTGTCGCTCCTCGCTGACAGCATGCTGGCACTGCCCGCGCTGTTGATGGTGCTGATGATGGGGGTTATCCTGTCTTCTACCCCACTGGCCTTCTGGGCGGGGCTTGCGGCCGTGCAGTGGATCGAGTTCTTCCGCCTGACTCGTAGCGCCGCGCGTAGCCATCTGGCAAGCCCGGCAGCCGTTGCGGCAACCCTTCAGGGCTTTGGCCCGATCTGGATCTTTCGCCGCATCCTGTGGCCCGAAATCGGCCCGATGCTGCGCACCACCATAGCCTTTGGCGTCGCCAATTCCATCGCGGCGATTGCCGCCCTTGGCTTTGTGAGCGTGGGCATGCGCGCACCCACGCCCGAGCTTGGTCTGATGATGGTCGAATTGCTGCCCAGCTGGCGCGAGGCCCCCTTTGCACTGCTGCAGCCCGTGCTGGCCTGTTTCACCCTGCTGCTGGCGCTGAACCTGATTGCCGGAGCCCGCAAATGACATTGCTGATCGCAACAGACATCACTGTTAACGCCGGGGCTGACTGTCTGGTCGATCCGGTCTCGATCACCCTACCGATGGGGCAAGCCGTCACGGTGCTGGGCGAAAGCGGTTCGGGCAAAAGCCTATTGGCGCAGGCGATCCTTGGCACGCTGCCCAAAGGGCTGGTGGCGTCGGGGCAGTTGCGTGTCGGGTTGGATGCCTTCGACCCCAGTCAACCGCAAGGAAACCGTGCGTTATGGGGGCGTCGCATTGCTGTTTTGCCGCAAGAGCCATGGCTGGCGCTTGATCCCTTGATGCGCGGCCTGGAGCAGGTGGCAGAAGTCCATGATCTGGTTGCGGCAGACACCAACCCCCAGGCCCGCGCCCGCAGCGATCTGGCAACCCTCGGGTTGGAACATGCAGAGCGTCGCTTTCCATGGCAACTGTCGGGCGGCATGGCGCAGCGACTGGCCTTTGCCGCCGCGCGCGCCGGGGGTGCCGCGATCACCGTCGCCGACGAGCCGACGAAGGGACTGGATGCCGACCGACGCGATGCTGTGCTGGCGCTGCTGCGGCACGGCTTGCAAGCGGGCGGGCTTTTGACCATCACACATGATTTGGCGCTGGCCGCTGGTCTGGGCGGCGAGATCCTTGTGATGCAAGGTGGCACGGTTGTCGAGCGTGGGCCCGCTGCCCAAATTCTGGGCGCTCCTGAACATCCCTACACACGGGTGCTGATCGCGTCTGATCCCGGTCGGTGGCCGCGTCGCGCCCCCGCGCCCAAGGGTCCAGCCCTGCTGGAGGCCAAGGGCCTGACCGTAGCGCGCGCTGGAGTGCCCCTGTTCAGGCCGGTCGACTTCAGCCTGTCGCGCGGGCAGATTCTGGGAGTTTCCGGACCGTCTGGCTGCGGAAAATCCAGTCTTGGTGATGCACTTCTGGGTCTGATGCCGCATCAGGGCAGTCTGTTGCGCGGACCAGAGGTTCCCAAGCTGGGCTTCCAAAAGCTGTGGCAAGACCCTCCCGCCGCTTTTCCAGCCCGCATTACGCTGGGGACCGGGCTGAATGATCTTATCTTGCGGCATGCAATTGACCGCAGCCGCATCGCCCCGCTGCTGAACCGGCTCAAGCTGTCGGCCGACTTGCTGGATCGACTTCCCTCGGCGGTGTCAGGCGGCGAGTTGCAGCGGATCGCCCTATTGCGCGCGTTGTTGCTTGACCCGGTGCTACTGTTTGCAGATGAGCCGACTTCTCGGCTTGACCCAGTCACGCAAAAGGAGACCATCGCTCTGATGACTGCCATTGCCGCAGAGCACGAAATGGCCATCGTTATCGTCAGCCACGATACTTCGCTGCTGCATGCGAGCAGCGATCGCGTCATTACCCTGACGCCCGCCTGACCACTGATGCCGCCCGGCGAGCGTTCAGGCCGCCGATCGTCCCGAGACCCGCTAAAGGGATGTGTCGGCTGCTTCCCCACAGTTGGGTTACCCTGAAGAGGGATCAACCGTGCAACAAGGAGAAGTAGCCATGTGTGCAAAGAAGACAGGAAGCCTCGAAGACCTTGCCGTCGTCGGTGTCGATATCGGCA
>NZ_JAUXOV010000046.1 GCF_030684215.1 Pseudotabrizicola sp. | reverse complement strand
GACCTGAAAACTGCCTTTTGCCAAGTCGATCGCCAAAATACTGATCTTTGATGTCATCGATGTGCCCTCCACTAAGCGAATATACAACCGTCATGCTATCCGATGCCGGCGGGTGGGGGCATCCACCGCATCAGTTCAGTCCGGGAACCGGCAAAACCCATGTTGCCACCGCCCTCGGAATCCACGCCATCGAACATCACCGCCGAAAGGTCCGCTTCTTCTCCACCATCGAACTGGTCAATGCCCTCGAACAGGAAAAGGCCAAGGGAAAGGCCGGACAGATTGCCGAAGGCCTGACCAAGCTCGACCTCGTGATCTTGGACGAATTGGGATACCTGCCCTTCAGCGCCTCCGGCGGGGCCATGCTGTTCCATCTGCTCAGCAAGCTTTACGAGCGCACTAGCGTCGTCATCACCACCAACCTCAGCTTCAGCGAGTGGGCCACCGTCTTTGGTGATGCCAAGATGACAACGGCCTTGCTCGACCGCCTCACCCACCGATGCCAAATACTCGAAACCGGAAATGACAGCTTCCGCTTCAAGGCAAGCTCAGCCGCTGCATCCGCAGCAAAGAAAAAGAAGGAGACAACACACATCTTGAGCCCCGCCTGACCCGAAATCCATACTCAAAGCCGGATCAATTCTCGATGAAAAACTCGATTCAGTTCTGGTTTAAAATCAACAAATTAGCACATTGCAATGCCGTCAGGAGGGGGCATTCACGCCATCAACAGAGCCACTCAGTCCAGAAAGAAGCGGTCATGTTCCCGCCAAAAGGAGAGCAAGTCCCTTGCTGTCAATTTGGGCAAACCGAGGCATTCCATTGTGTATAAGTCGACACCAATTATTCCTATCATTCGCCAAGCATTATGAGCTGCATCTCGGGATTCGGGTCTAGAGAACATATGTTCAACGGCACCAGCAGCCATCGCAATCACATAGATTACTTGGAGCGCGGAGGCATCAGGCCAATGTGTAACCAGGAAGCGCACAATAATTCTTGGATCCTGCGGGGGCGACAGCAGGATACGTACAGCTTCCTCAATCATATCCTCGTCTCGAGCTTCACAAACCATGAGTGGCACTTAATCAAACGGTAGTTAAAGGCCCGTAATGTGGATCACGCAAATACGGAAAATGCCACAGAACGGGGAGCATTTGCAGAACCATGCAGCCGATTCTTGTTTAATAGCAAGGGTGATACTGTACCGCGGCGGGTTTGCCGGAGGCTGATTTCGGTTAGTTACGCGGCCATGGCTTCAGTCTCCAGAGCTGCGTAGAAGTTTGCTTCGGCTTCGGCGGGCGGGATGTTCCCGATGGGCTCGAGTAAGCGGCGGTTGTTGAACCAGTCGACCCATTCGAGGGTTGCGTATTCGACTGCTTCGAAGCTGCGCCAGGGACCGCGACGATGGATGACTTCGGCCTTGAACAGGCCGTTGATCGTCTCGGCCAGCGCCTTGTCATAGCTGTCGCCGACGCTGCCCACGGAAGGTTCGATGCCCGCATCCGCCAGTCGTTCGGTGTATTTGATCGACAGATACTGGGCGGATTCAACCGGTCGTCGCAACACCCTGACCTTGGAGGTGTATATGGTAACGGCTCGGTTGGCACCGCCTGCCTGAAGTTGGGATGATCGTTTATGGCACGTGCATAGCGACGTCGTTAGGCTCCAGACTCATTGATGATCAAAGCCAGAAGAGGACGGTTGCGGCCATGGCGACAGCGGAGAGGAAGACCTTCGGGCATCTGTCGTAGCGCGTTGCCACTCGTCGCCAGTCCTTGAGCCTTCCGAACATGATCTC
>NZ_JAUXOV010000004.1 GCF_030684215.1 Pseudotabrizicola sp. | reverse complement strand
CGCAGAACTACGGGACGATCATCATCGACCTCGAGCGTCGCGCTGTCATCGATGTTCTCGAAGATCGTGATGTCGTCACATGCACCGACTGGCTAAGGCGTCATCCTGAGGTGGAAGTCATAAGCCGGGATCGCTGCGGTCGGCGGCGCGTCTGTTCCAGTTTGCGGCGGCGTCGGGGTTTTCCGGAGCGCCCAGTCCGTTGTCCTCCAGCTGCGACATCCAGGTCATCGCACCAGTGTAACCTTCTTCGGCGCAGCGCTGAAACACCTCGCGTGCGGCCTCATGGCGACCGGATTTGGTCATCAGATAGCCAGACGCACAGACCGTCATTGATGTCTTGCCCTGACCGGCATCCTCCACCATCCGCTCCAGGCTCATCTCGTCAGGGTTCAGGCTGCCAAGGCCCTCACTTCCGGCAAGAACCGGCCCGGCACAGATGCAAAGCCCAAGGGCTGCAGCGCATGGCAAGATGTGCATGAATTGACCGATCCTCTCATCTGAAGATGCGCAACAGGTTGCGCCCAACTTGCTGCTTCGACAAGGCGGCGAAGGTCGTAGATGCGCGCGGCGCCCGTCAAAGGGCAAGGGCCCGCACGATGGCGGGCCCCGTCCGGAATGATTTGAAAAGACCTCAGAAGAAGCCGAGCTTGTTGGGGTTGTAACTGACCAGCATGTTCTTGGTCTGCTGGTAGTGGTCCAGCATCATCTTGTGGTTCTCGCGACCGATGCCCGACTGCTTGTAGCCTCCAAAGGCCGCATGTGCCGGATATGCATGATAGTTGTTCACCCAGACCCGACCCGCCTGGATACTGCGGCCAAAGCGGTATGCGCGGGTGCCGTCGCGGGTCCAGACCCCGGCGCCAAGGCCGTACATCGTGTCATTGGCGATGGCGAGCGCCTCGTCCTCGTCCTTAAAGGTGGTCACCGACACGACCGGGCCGAAGATTTCCTCCTGGAACACCCGCATCTTGTTGTGGCCTTTCAGGATCGTCGGCTGGATGTAGTAGCCCCCCGCCAGATCGCCGTTGAACCGGGCGGAATCACCACCGATCAGAACTTCGGCACCTTCCTCGCGACCGATGGTGAAATAGGACATGATCTTGTCGTGCTGCGCCTTGCTTGCCTGCGCGCCCACCATCGTGGCCATCTCGCGCGGATCGCCCTGGTTGATCGCCCTGACCCGGGCGATACAGCGGGCGATGAACTCTTCATAGATGTCTTCCTGGATCAGCGCGCGGCTCGGGCAAGTGCAGACCTCGCCCTGATTGAAGGCAAACAGGACAAAGCCTTCGACCGCCTTGTCAAGGAACGCATCATCCGCCGCCATCACATCCGAGAAAAAGATGTTTGGCGATTTGCCGCCCAGTTCCAATGTAAAGGGGATCAGGCTGCTCACTGCGGCTTCGGCAATTTTGCGGCCGGTGGCAGTGGAGCCGGTGAATGCAATCTTGGCAATCCGGCCCGAGCGCACCAGCGCATCGCCCGCTTCGGCGCCATAGCCGTTGACGATGTTCAGTACGCCCGGGGGCAGCAGATCGCCGATGACTTCGATCAGCACCATGATCGCCGCCGGGGTCTGTTCGGCGGGCTTCATCACGATGCAATTGCCTGCCGCCAGCGCCGGGGCCAGCTTCCACGCTGCCATCAGGATCGAGAAGTTCCACGGGATGATCTGGCCGACCACGCCCAGCGGTTCGTGGAAGTGATAGGCCACGGTGTCACTGTCGATTTCCGACATCGTGCCTTCCTGCCCGCGCAGAACGCCCGCGAAGTAGCGAAAATGATCGACCGACAGCGGAATGTCGGCGGCCATGGTCTCACGGATCGGCTTGCCATTGTCCCAGGTCTCGGCGGTGGCGATAAGGGCAAGATTGGCTTCGATCCGATCCGCGATCTTCAGCAGAATGTTCGAGCGATCAGCGGCCGAAGTCTTGCCCCAGGCATCTTTGGCGGCGTGAGCCGCATCAAGCGCCAGATCGACATCGGCTTTGTCGGACCGCGCCACCTGGCAGATCACGGCGCCGGTGATCGGCGTGACATTGTCGAAATAGCGCCCGCCAACCGGGGCGACAAAGGCGCCGCCGATGTAATTGTCGTAACGGGTCTTGAACGGCGAGGCGTGCTGCGCCGCAGTCTGAGTCATCTCGTTCATGGTTTCCTCCTCATACCCCAGTCCTCCGCCGGGGAATGAGGGCAAGATGGCGGGTGGGGCAGGGGTTGTCAGCCGGGGGACGGGTGATGCCGGGGGCGATCTGTCTCAGTCCTGAGACAGGTCCGCCGGTGTTTCGCCGATCCCCAGCCGTTTCATACGCCGGTACAGCGTCGCGCGGCCCACACCAAGTTCGCGGGCAGCCTGCGAGACATTTCCGCCGGCCCGTGTCAGGGCACGAATCACGGCGGCATGCTCGGCCTTTTCAAATCCACGACGGCCTTCATCGCGTCCGAACAGATCCGAGGCGGGAACCGGCGCGATGGGCCCCGAAGCTGCCATCCCGAAAGCCCGTCGAGCGCCGCGAGTCGCGCCGATCACGATGTCATCCGCATCGACTGCCAGCAGCGTTGCGGCCTCGGTGTCATCGGCATCGGCATGCAGGATGCGCGCCCTGGGAAACGCGGCGCGGAAGGTGTCTGCCTCGATCTGCCGGGCGCTTTGGGCGACCATGGCCGCGATCAGCCGGTTGAAGGCCTCGGTCTGGTCGGACCGGGCAGACGACACGTCGAGCGCGCCGACGATCTGTCCGTCGGGGCCGTAGATTGGCGCATCCATGCAACTCATCGCGGTGTTGCGTGCCATGAAATGCTCGTCGCGGTGAATGATCACGCGCCGCTTTTCTGCAAGGCAGGTGCCGATGCCGTTGGTGCCTTCGTTGGCCTCAGACCAGCTTGCGCCCTGCCACAGCCCCCAACTTTGAAACACAGGGCGGTCGCTGTCGCGACAGCGCTGGTCAAGGACCACGCCGTCGGAATCGCACAGCAGCACTGCACAGCCCGACTGTCCGACCAACCCGAACAGCTGGTCAAGCTTGGGCGCGGCAATCTGCAGGAACTGGTCCAGCGCCTGACGTCGATAGGACAACGATGTCGCGTCCATCCGGTCCGGGGGCGCAGAGTGACCCGGGTCGAGCCCGTGAATTGTGATAGACCGGCGCCAGGAGGCGGCAAGAAATGACTGCGCCGGTGCCGACGCCGATTGCGAGGCTGACATCACCTTGTCAATGTGGGTCCTGATCGGCTTCATGACCGTCTCCGCCCCCAAAATACCATATACTGTTCTAGGCGCCTGGTCCGACCAGTGATTCTGACCGGGACGGCGCTCAAGGTCGCAAGGCCTGTGCGGACACTCTTAGCAGCGCTGCGAAAGTGCGCCAAGTTGGAAAGTGGACTTGCCCGGGAAAAGTGGAGAGCACCAACTGAACCAGGAGGGGGAGTGGACGAAACATGGGGGTCATGCGGCGCGTTTTCTGTTTGCGACGGTCAGCCGACCATCGAGAACTGCGGCCCTTGTGACGGCTACTCGGTGAGCTCCTTTGGGCGACCACCGCATCCTTCTGCGCTTTCCCATGCGGGCATTGGCAATGTCATCGACTGACCCTTCAGCACGAGATGACGAGATGGGCAGCCCGTTACGGTACCGTCGGCCATAGTCGACAAGGGATTCCATGTTGTTCGCGAGACAGGTGTACAGTGTCTCGCATCGGGCCTGCACACGAGCGGCAGCGGTGCGGACAGCCAGAGGTTCTTCCGCAAGGCGGGTGCAATCGTGCATGAGCCCCTTCAAATATGTTTCCGTGACCCGTGCTCTGCCATGCCAAAGCCACCAGCGGAGGCTTTTAGCGGGTCGCTGGAACATCACTGGATTGCCTGCAAAGCCCTTTGTCTGGACGAGCCCCTGAACGGCTGCCTCGACATGCTGCACACGCATCGAAATGTGCCACCAGTCGAGGATATGCTTCACTTGGCCGTCGCCACCCATGGCATTTCGAATGAGGTTCGGGAGCGCAAGCTCACCATCCGAGATCACCGTCAACAGACGGCCCGGTTTCCATCCAAAGCCTGACAGCTCTTCTCGCATACGGCTGCCTGGCGATGCGGTCGCATTGGCAACCAGGCCAAATCTTCTGCACATATTGTGGCTTTCAATCTTTCCGACCACAAGATCGAGGTGCCGCTGTTGATACTCTGGCCGACACCGGATATGGGCACCGTCCAGAAAAACCGTCAAACCACCTTTCAGCGGTGCTTCAACGGAATCGCCTGAAGTCGTTCGGGTTTTCTCGAGCCCCGTGGCTACTCTTCCCAACCAGTCACGCACCGTGGTGTGATGGGGCGGATGGCCGGGCAGGAAGCTTTTCATCAGCCGCGCCGCTTCGCGAAAGGTA
>NZ_JAUXOV010000001.1 GCF_030684215.1 Pseudotabrizicola sp. | reverse complement strand
TGTCAACGGCAGAGTAAAAGTGAGCCAAAGGGCAGCGCAAAATGTTGCCACTTTGGGGTTAGGGAGATTGTCGCGTGAGGGAGCGCGAGCATCCGGGCGACCGCGCTTGTCATTGAGCTGGCGGTTGCCCGGATGCTTTGGCCCGTCAGGGCCAACTGGGTGGAATTTGGGTGGACGGTTATGCCTTGTCCTGGCGGGCCTTGCTCTGGCCGAGGCGATAGCTTTCGCCGTTCATCTCAAGGATGTTTACGTGGTGGGTCAGCCGATCCAGAAGCGCGCCGGTCAGGCGCTCTGACCCAAAAGTTTCGGTCCATTCATCGAAGGGCAGGTTGCTGGTGATCAATGTTGCGCCGCGTTCATAGCGTTGCGAGATCAACTCGAACAAGAGTTCAGCGCCGGTTTTGCTGAGCGGCACGAAGCCCAACTCGTCGATGATCAGCAGCTTGTGGCTGACCATCTGCTTTTGAAGCCGCAGCAGTCTGCGTTCGTCCCTCGCCTCCATGAGTTCATGGACGAGTGCGGCGGCGGTGACAAAGCCCACGGACAGGCCCTTTTGGCAGGCAGATAGTCCAAGGCCGAGGGCGATGTGGGTCTTGCCGGTTCCGCTTGGGCCGAGCGCGATGACATTCTCGCGCCGCTCGACCCATTCGCAACGCGCCAGTTCCAGCACCTGCATCTTGTTCAGGGCGGGGATCGCCTTGAAGTCGAAGCTGTCCAGGCTTTTGACGGCAGGGAATTTGGCGGCCTTGATCCTGCGCTCGATCATGCGGCGTTCCCGGTCGATCATCTCCAACTCGATCAGACGCCCGAGGAACTGAACATGGTCCAGCCCTTCCGCCGCGGCCTGCGTGGCCAGTTTGCCGTATTCCCGCAGAACGGTTGGCAACCGAAGGGACTTCAGACGGTGGTTCAGAAGGATTTGGGGCGCGTCGCTCATGCTGCCCGCCCCCGCATCAGGGACATATAGCTGGCCGCGGATGTCGTGCCGACGTTGGCCTTGGGCAGATAGGGATAGACATCCAGATCCAGCTTGGGCGGCCGTCTCTCGACCTGACACAGCACGAGATGCTTGACGGCGTCAAAGCCAATCGCCCCCATCCGCAGGGCATTTTTGACGGCAACCTGCAGGTCTGCCATCTCGAATGTCTCCAAAAGCCGTAAGACCTGCACATACTCGCGCCGACCCGCCTTGATCATCCGGGCTTCCATCAAGCGGCGCAGGGTTGCGAACTCTTCCGGCAGATCCCAACCGGCCAAAGGGACCGCCTGATCGAGGGCGCCCACCTTCTGCTCCAGCAGGGGCAGATAATGGATCGGGTCAAAGACCATGTCTTCGCGATCCCAACAGCGGGGGTGGCGGGCGATGACATCACCGCCACAGCCAATAACCACCTGATCGACATAACCGCGAAGCCAGACGTCACGATGACCATAGGCAACCGGCACCGAGTAATCGTTGGTTTTGTAGCGCACCAGGGACTGCGAGTTCACTTGGCCGCTGGCCTGATCGCAGGTGTCGAACGGCGATGCGGGCAAATCCATCATCGCCTCAAGATCACGAACCAAGCGTTGCCCGATGCTGTCGCCGTGCCCACGCAAAACGTCCGCCTGACGCTTGCGGCATTGTTCCGCCAGCCAGGCATTCAGGGCGTCCCATGTCGCAAAACGGGGGATGGGCACCATGAAGTTGCGCCGCGCATATCCAACCAGGCCCTCGACAGCCCCCTTGTCATTGCCCTTGCCCGGACGACCGTAACGGTCATGGATGAAGTAGTGCGACAAGAACCCGCTGAACAGCTTGGTCCGCTTGCGTGTGCCATCCGGCAGGATCTTCGCCACCAGGCACCGGTCATTGTCATAGAGCACCGACTGCGGCACCCGGCCGAAGAAGGCAAAAGCATGGACATGGCCATCAATCCAAGCCTCGGAAACGGCTGCCGGGTAGGCCCGAACAAAACACGCATCGCTGTGGGGGAAATCCAGCGCGAAGAAATGCGCCTTCTGCTCCACGCCGCCGATCACCACCATCGCCTCGCCAAAATCTGCTTGGGCGTGGCCAGGGGCATGGGCCAGCGGCACAAACATTTCACGGCTGCGCCGACCATGTTCACGGACATAGTTCTTGACTGTCGTATAGCCGCCCTTGAACCCGTGTTCATCCCGCAGCCGCTCAAAAATACGCTTGGCTGTATGCCGTTGCTTGCGGTTCCGGGTGAGGTCCTCCTGCAACCACTGGTCGATGAAGCCCGTAAATGCATCCAGCTTGGGCCGCTTGATCTGAGCCGTTCGCTGATATCCGGGCGGAACCGAAAAGCTCATCATCTTATTTACGCTCGCCCGCGAGATCCCAAAGTGAACCGCTGCAGCGCGTTCGCTCATGCCGCCCCGACGCGCGAGACGGACCTTCCGATAGAGTTCCACGATTAAAATACCCCCGCCCTCCCTGTCGCCAGAAAGGGCCAAAGTGGCAAAGTTTTACTCTGCCCGCAGCAGGACTATCCCGCCACTTCCGTGGCAAACTTTTGCACTGCCGTTCTCAGATAATTGCGAGCTTCTGCTTTCGATCAAGATAATCGCCAATTTCGTGAACGAAGATGCGGCCGTTCTCCGAAATGTTCGGATTCTTGACAAAGATGCTAATCGCAATTGGCGCACGACTACCTGAGCCAAAGGTCTGACCGCCTTCACGTCGCGCCCGTTCGCCGCTCGTTCGAGTGTTTCCTTTCAAATGAAAGACATAAAGGTCCGTAAATTCTTCAGCCAAACAAGCCCGAAGACCGTCTGCTGCGTTGCCGTCTACCCATCCTGCGTTTGTTACGTAGGCCACGATCCCGGCATCACCAATCCGGTCTGATGCCCAGCGGATCGCCCGAATGTAGCTGTCGTAAAGTGCGTTCTTATTGACAGCTGTGGAGCGGGACACATAACTGTCCCGGATGCGGCCATCAAGGGTCGGATAGGCGACGTTTGCATTGTTATCGTTCGCGCTGTTTTGGCCGGAGGAATACGGCGGGTTGCCCACGATCACCCGAATATCCGTCGCCTTCTGCCGCTTCCGCCGCTCCGAGTTGTCGGGCATGTAGTGCGAGATCAGGTCGTCGCTTTCATACATCTGGAAGGTGTCGGTCAGGCAGATGCCCTCGAACGGCACATACTCGCCGCCCTGCAGCCCGTGATAGACCGCCTCGATGTTGATTGCGGCGATGTAGTAGGCCAGCAGCACGATCTCGTTGGCGTGAATCTCGTGGCGGAACTTGTGCTCCATCTCTTCTGGCGCGATCAGGCCGGATTGCAGCAGCCGGGTGATGAAGGTGCCGGTGCCGGTGAAGGGATCGATGATGTGGACGCCGGGGGAGCCGAGGGTCTGGCCGAATTCGGACTGCAGCACCTCGTTCACCGAATGGATGATGAAATCGACGATCTCGACCGGGGTGTAGACAATGCCCAGCTTTTCGGTGGTGCGGGGGAAAGCGCGGCGGAAGAACTTGTCGTAAAGTTCCACGATCAGTTTCTGCTTGGCCTGGGGATCGGTGATGCCCTGTGACCGCAGCTTGACGCTGGCGTAGAATTTTTCGAGGTCGCGGGATTCCTTGTCGAGGTTGGCCTCGTTCAGCACATCCAGCACGCGCTGCATGGCGCGCGAGACAGGGTTTTCGGCGGTGAACTTGTGGCCTTCAAACAGGGTTTCGAACACGGGCCGGGTAATGATGTGCTGGGCCAGCATCTCGATGGCGTCGCCTTTGGAGATGGTGTCATTCAGATCGTCGCGCAGTTCGCCAAGGAAGGCATCGAAGGCGCGGCGGGCCTCGGTGTCCGGGTCTTTCAGCAGGGCGGTCAGGCGGGTGATGTGGTTTTTCGCGATTTCTGCGATGGAGGCGGACCAGTCCTCCCAATAGTCGCGGGTGCCGCATTTCTTGACGATTTTGGCCATGATGGCGCGGGAGAATTCGTCGATCGAGAAGGTCATTTCGGTCTGGGTGGGTTCCGGCCCCTCGATGACATCATCGCCAGGACCGCCGCTGCCCGACCCGATGCCGGAACTGGCGGCCTTGGTCTTCTTGGGCAGGTTTTGCACGACGGCTGTGACGGACTGCAATTCCTCGGACTCGGCGTTGATGCCGACAATCTCGACCTTGTCCGAGATGTCCTGGCCGAGGGATGCCTTGTTGATGGTGCTGTCGAAGCGTTCGTCGTGAGCGCGGAGGGCGTTCAGGATTTGCCAGACGACACGGTAGCGTTCGTTGTCAGCCAGCGCCTGTTCAGGGGGCACTCCGCCGGGAACGCCTACGGGCAGGATGACATAGCCCATCTTCTTGCCCGTGACGTCCGACTTCCGCATCACGCGGCCGACCGACTGGACGACGTCGATCTGGCTCTTGCGGGGATGCAGGAACATGATGGCGTCAAGCGCAGGGACATCGACGCCCTCAGAAAGGCAGCGGGCATTGGTCAGGATGCGGCAAACGTTGTCACCTGCATCGGCCTTCAGCCAGTCAAGCAGAGCGCCGCGCGTTTTGGCGTTGAAGGTGCCATCGACGTGTTCGATCTGGCACTGGAGGTGGCTGGTTGGCTCTTCGGTTTCGACCAGGCTGTCTTGCCCAAGGTATTCATCGACCACAGCGGTGAATTCGTCGCGGATCAGCTTGGAACTACGGATGTCCTTGGCGAATGCCAGCGCACGCCGCATCGGGTGCGGATCGGTCGAGACATCTGCCTTCAAGTCGATCTTGGTCAGGGCCTTGTAGCAGCCGATGATCTTGGTCGCGTCGTCCAGCACCAATTCGCTGCCCGCATCGCCAAGGCGCTTTTGCACGGCCGCGCTGACCAGGCCCTCGTCCATCGCCAGCACGATGACCTTGTAGTCAGTCAGCAGGCCGTTCTGCACAGCCCAGCCGAAGCCGCGATAGAACAGCGTGTCCCCAAACAGGGCTGGATTATCCATCGACGCCAGTTCCGCGCCAACCTCGTCTGCCTTGCTGCGAACGTTGTCGCCGAAAATCCTTGGCGTCGCCGTCATGTAGAGGCGCTTGCGGGCCTTTACATTATCATTGCTGTGGATTTTGACGAAGTTCGACTCTTCCTCGCCGTCGAGGGTGGCGCCGGTGGTCCGGTGCGCCTCATCGCAGATAATCAGGTCAAATTCAGGCAGACCTGCTTCCTGCGCCCGGATCAAGGTGACGATGGACTGATAGGTTGAGAAGATGACGGTCATCCGCTCCGGATCGTCCTCGCCAGCTTTTTTGGCAACCTTGACCGGATCTGTGGTGGCTGGAAACGCCAGGTCATGGATTTCGATTTCTGCGATGTCGTCGGTGCTTTTGCGGCGCTTGCCAACATGGGCGTCGGAGCAAACCGCGAAGGCGCGCATCGGCGTTTCGGTGTCGTTCGTCCATTCGCGCACGGTCTGGGACATCAATGCCAGCGAAGGCACCATGAACAGAACACGCTTGCCTTTGCCCGCGACAGCTTCGGCGATTTTCAGCGACGTGAAGGTCTTGCCTGTGCCGCAGGCCATGATCATCTTGCCGCGGTCGGCCACAGAGAGGCCCTTGCTGACGTCCGCCAGCGCATCCTTCTGATGGTCCAGCAGGGTCTTCTTGGCGCTAAGGACGATTTCGCCGCGCGCCTCAAAAATCGTCCAGTCGATCCGGCTTTCACGCAGGTCTGTCAGGCCGATGCGCACGACCGGGATTGCCTGGTCCCGGATCATCTCCTCGGCATTGGTACCCCATTCCTTTTCGGTCGTGTCAAGAACGACGCGCCTACGGAATGGCTCCTTGCCAGAGGCCGAAATAAAACTGTCGATGTTGACCTTCTGGATACGGGCATCTGCGGCGTAAAATTTTGCCTGTATTGCCGCGAAGCCATCCTCATTGCGCAACTTTGCAACCAAATCGATGCCAACATCTTTGCCATCACGGCCGTTGGCTTTTGCCCAATCTGACCAAGTTGAGACCGCTTCATATTCTTCTGACTGAACAGGGTCGTTCATGAAAAATACCAGGGCTAACCGTTCAAAATAGGTGCCCTTTTCACGCTCGGTAACTGCAGCGTCACGGTAAGACTGTAGGATTCGGTCGATGGCAGTCATAAACACCCCTGACTATGCATTTCATCAACTTAGCGATGAACCCCCATGGCCGCGACTAGAAAAATTCGACGGCGCGGTGGAGTGGATAGAAAGGGGGCTCACGCCCCCTTCTCGAACTTCAGGACCGGGATGCCTAGCTTCTTGGCCTTGTCGGCGAGGTTTTCCTGGATCCCATTGCCCGGGAAGACAAGGACGCCCACGGGGAGAACATCCAGCATCGCATCGTTGCGCTTGAAGGGTGCGGCCTTGGCGTGCTTGGTCCAGTCAGGCTTGAAGGCGACCTGCGTCACACCCCGGGCTTCGGCCCATTTGGCAGCGATGAGTTCGGCCCCCTTGCCGCTGCCACCGTGCAGTAGGACCATGTCGGGATACTTGGTCTGGACCTGATCGAGCTTGCCCCAGATCAGGCGATGATCGTTGAAGTCGGTGCCACCAGTGAGGGCGACCTTGGGGCCTGCGGGCAGCATCACCTCGGTCTCGGACCGGCGCTTGGCGGTCAGGAAGTCGCGGCTGTCGATCAGGGCCGCGGTCAGGTGCCGGTGGTTCACCATCGATCCGGAGCGGGGCCGCCAGGTTGAGCCCGTGTGGACTTCAAAGGCCTCGGCACTGCGGTCGCGGAAGGCTTCCAGACAATGGCGCCGTTCCACAAGGCTGGTGCCCTCGGCCGTCAGGCGCTCAAGCTCGGTCGATTTCACCTCGGAGCCGTCCTGCTCGCGCTGCAGGCGGTGTTGCGCCACTTCATTGTCGTCGAGCAACCGTTCGACCCGGGCCGCGGCGCGGTGGAAGAGGTTGACCTGGCCCCAGAGCAGCTCTTCGAGGTCGGGTTCCATGCGGGTGTCGCCAAGGGTTGCGACGATGGCATCGAAGATATCGGTGACGGCGTCGATGAGGCGCTCGGGCTCCGGCATCGGGCGAAGATCGACCTCGTCCTGAAACGCCCGTGTGCCGTAGAGCTGAAGCTCCTGAAGCGCCCAGGCGGTCTGGGAAAGGGCGGGGCTGCGGTGGAAATCCTCGCTCTGGAATTGGGTCGTCATGGTCTTTTGCCTCCGGCTGCTTGGGCCCGCGCGACATCCCGCGCGGCCTTCATGGGCTGCGAAAGCTGTCACTGGGGACGCCCCTTCACCCCGCCTTCGGGGCCGGAACGCATGTGGAGGAGGACGGGGGGCGGCTGATATGTCTCGCGATGCAAAGCGGGGGCTCGTCCCCCGCGGCGGAAATCAGTTGCCCCCCGTCCTTGAAGGGGCGGCCCCTTTGACGGCCGCCTGCCCATCTCTTGAAGGACGTGCGGGTGTCGGGTGGGTTTGACAGCCGGGGCATGGCAACAGACCACGGCCGAATTTCCCTTGGGCGATGTGCGCCGCCTGCCCCGCTTTGCCAGACTGTTTTTGCGCTCGTGGGCTCAGATCTTCAGTCGGTGCTGATCCTCAGAGCCGATCTGCGCAGCCAGATGCTGGCGCAGCGCTTCAACGCCGTGGGCGCGGAGATCATCGTTGAAATCTCCGAGCTGCGGCTCCAGCACGATGACCTGAACCCCGACTTCGGATGCTCTGGCGGTCAACCTCTCCGCCGCACGTTGCCCTGCCGGATCGCGGTCGATGGCGATGTAGAGGCGCTGCAGCCCCGCAGGCAGGATGACAGCTCCGAGGTGAGACGATGAGAGCGCCGCCCAGACGGGCAAAGAAGGTGCCGCCTCGCGGACGGACAACATGGTCTCGATGCCTTCGCCCAGCACCAGAGTTTGATCTGCGGGGGCGATCCTGACGGCATTACCGAGGAGGTGACCCATTGCCCGACGGGGAATCTCGACAGCCGCCTTTTCCTGACCGTTAGGAGCCAACCAAGTGCGATGCACACCCTGCAAGACCCCTGCCCCATCGGTGACCGCGGCGATCATCGCTGGTCTGGGCACTGGCTTGGTCTGACCCTCATCCCGATGCCAGCATTTCCGGTGGAAGCGCAGGGCCGCGCTCGGCACCGCTTGGGTGATGCCCCGGGAACGCAGGTAGACTTCTGCCAGAGAGCCAGCCAAAGACACAGAGGCCGCAAACAAGCGCGATGCCGCTGCGGGTGTACCCGAAGGGGATTTTCGGCTGCGCGGAGAATTGGCATCTGGGAGAACCGGCTGCGGACGGCCAAGATGCGCGCGCGCCTCGGCAAGAAGGTCGGGAAAGCGGGTGATGCCCGTCCGTTCGCGAATGATGTCGAGGAGATCGCCGTGTTCGCCTGTTGCGCTGTCGGTCTTATGTGGAATTCCACATAAGACCGAACATGTTGCGGCGCTTGTTATGTTGCGGTGGCGGTATCTGGTGCGTTTCTGCAGGAGTTTTCGCGAGTCTGGGCAACATAACCTTGGCACAGCGGTGGGGTTTTCGTGATGGCGCGCGATGCAGCGGAGCTGTCGCGTCGCCTCGCGCGGGACGCCGAGGCCGTGTGTCAGCATTACCTCCCGAATGGGCAGCGGCAAGGTCAGTACTGGACTGTCGGCGATGCGCGCAACACGCCGGGGCGGTCGATGTTCGTCCGGCTGAAGGGGCCGGAGGCGGGCCCCGGTGCTGCCGGTCATTGGACCGATGCCGCCACGGCCGAGCACGGCGACCTTCTCGACGTGATCCGGGAGAGCTGCGGCCTGACCTCATTCGGTGATGTCGCCGAGGAGGCGCGGCGCTTTTTGAGCCTGCCGCAGCCCGAGCTTGGCCGACCCGGCAATTCTGCCCGTATCCGCGCCGCCACGGGATCGCCCGAAGCGGCACGGCGACTGATCACCATGGCGCAGCCGATCCCGGGCACGCCGGTCGAGATCTATCTGGCCGGTCGTGGCATCGCGCCGGTCCATGATGCGGGGGCGTTGCTATACCACCCGCACTGCTACTATCGACCCGACGATGGCGCCCCAGCAGAGCGGCGTCCGGCGATGATCGCATCTGTCACCGACCTGCAGGGCAGGATCACCGGCGCGCACCGCACCTGGCTCGCGCCGGACGGATCGGGCAAGGCGCTGGTCGCGGCGCCCCGGCGGGCCATGGGCAATCTCCTTGGCCATGCCGTGCGCTTCGGTGTGGCGGAGAACGTCCTTGCCGTCGGCGAAGGGATCGAGACGATGCTGTCGCTGCGCGCGGCCTTGCCGGGCATGCCGATGGCGGCGGCGTTGTCCGCCGGTCATCTGGGCGCGTTCGATTTACCGCCGACATTGCAACGGCTATACATCGCCCGCGACGCCGATGCCGCGGGCGACAAGGCTGTCGCGGTCCTGACCGCGCGCACGGCTGCGGCGGGCATCGCCGTGCTGATGCTGTCGCCGCGGGGTGGCGACTTCAACGACGACCTGCAGGCCACCGGCCTCGACGATCTGCGCGCCGCTCTCCGACCCCAACTCGATGCTGAAGATGCACGCAGGTTCGGGGAGAAGTGAACAGGCAGGAGGATCGCAAGGGCGGCTGCGCGC